>CANNIA010000013.1 GCA_947504705.1 Paracoccaceae bacterium | reverse complement strand
CTTCAAGGCAAGCTCAGCTGCCGCATCCGCCGCAAAGAAAAAGAAGGAGACAACACACAGCTTGACCCCGGCATGAACCGAAATCCATAATCAGAGGTGGCTCACTTCTCGGTGAAAAACCCGGCTCAGTTCTGGGTGAAAATCAACACTGCATCATGACCGGATTGGAGTCCTGCGAGCGACGATACCAACGAGTTGGGTGCCGGGATCCAAGCCAATCTGGTTCACTGAATACGGCTGCCCAGCGATTGACAAGGGGACGAACCAGCCGAACCGGTTCGTCGACGTCAAATCCTCGGAATCCGGGCTTCCCGCGCGGTCCAACGGTCACCGAGACGACCTGATCCAGATGCAATATCTTTTGGCAGTGAACGCATATTGGTCTATTCCGGCGAACAATCCGATCTCGGGACATTACCAAGGGCCGATGGTCGATCTTGACCATGCCCATGTCTGGGCTTGGGATGCGCGGCCTTTTCCAGAGTTTCCCGGCCTGATCGACGTCTGGAATGATGGTGACAACTATTCACGCGGTCATTGGGTAAACGGTCGAGCGACAAACCAGCCGCTTGGAGCCGTTGTGGCTGAACTCTGCCAAGGCTCCGGAGTCGAATCAATCGACACCGAGCAGCTTTATGGGTTGGTCAGGGGTTTCCAGCAGCCCGATTTGACCACCGGGCGAGCGGCCTTGCAGCCACTGATGTTGGCCTATGGCTTTGACTCGACCGAACGCGATGGGAAAATTCGATTCCGCAATCGGAACGCTCGGATTGAAGCCGAACTAACGGCAGATGATTTTGCAATCGCACCGGATATCGACGGCGATTTCGAGACGACCCGTGCACCGGATGCCGAGATGACCGGTCAGGTTCGGATCGGCTTTGTCGAGTCGCAGGCAAGTTATGAAGTCCGTTCAGCCGAAGTGCGCTTTCCCGACGAAGAGGCACGCGGCGTTTCGCAGACCGATCTGCCTTTGGCCCTGACCCGCAATGAGGCACTTGCCACCGTAGAACGCTGGCTTGCCGAGGCGCGGGTCGCACGGGACGGAGCGCGGTTTGCCCTGCCAAAGTCTAGGCTTTTGCTTGGAGCGGGTGATGTTGTCCGAGCCCATGGTCAACGCTATCGCATTGATAGAGTGGAATTGGCTGAAGCGCAGGTTCTGGAGGCCGTGCGCGTAGAGCGAGGGGTCTACCTGCCGGCAAGCGCGGATAGCGAAGTGATCGTCACCCGTAGCTTTTCCCGGCAGGGCCCAGTCTTCCCCGTCTTCCTCGACTTGCCGCTTTTGACGGGTGAAGAGGTTCCGCATGCTCCTCACGTGGCGGTTACAGCATCGCCCTGGCCCGGCACCGTCGGGGTTTGGGCGGCAAGTCAGGATTCTGGCTGTGAATTGAACCGTCTGATATCTGCTTCTGCAACTATTGGCATCACGGAGACGGCTCTTTCTATGGCAAGCCCAGGCATCTGGGATCGGGGTGCGCCCTTGCGGATAAGGCTGAGCGATGGAGAGCTTGCTTCGGTCGATCAACTGGGGGTCCTGAACGGTGCGAATGTCATGGCGATCGGTGATGGCAGCAGCGAGAACTGGGAAATATTCCAGTTTGCAGAGGCCCAGCTTGTCGCCCCGATGACCTATGAGCTTGCGACTCGTCTGCGCGGGCAGCTTGGTACAGATGGTCTGATGCCTGCAGTCTGGCCTGCTGGAAGCACGGTCGTGCTTCTAGATCTTGCGCTTCAGCAACTTGACTTGCCTCTTTCGGCGTTGGGTCTTTCCCGGCACTACCGGATCGGAGCGGCGGCCCGCGGCAATGACGATCTGAATGCATCGCACCGGGTCGAGGCATTCGGCGGCGCAGGGCTTCGTCCGTATCCGGTCGCGCATTTGCGGTCAGTGGTTGTCATGTCGGGTGACCACCAGTTCAGCTGGAAACGCAGGACCCGAATTGGGGGTGACAGTTGGCTAGCGCCGGATGTTCCCCTTGGAGAGGAAACCCAGTCCTTTGTAGTTCGGGTCATCCAAGGCCCGGAAATCAAGGCTGAATACAGCGTAGCTGAGTTGACATTCACCCATACCCCCACGATGCGGTCTTCTGCCGGAATTGTCGGGGCCTATCGGGTCGAAGTGGCCCAAATCTCAGCTCACGTCGGTCCTGGCCCAGTCCGAGTCATAGAAATTCCGGCTTGATATGCGGGCCATAAGTCTATTTGAACTCGCGCTTCTTGCGCGGGTTCTTTCGCCGGCACCTGCCGCTAAACGTAGGCAGATCGCAAAGAGAATTCTTTCCGAAGTCGGCATTGCAGCAAATCACCTCCTCGAGAATGGTCGCTCACATCCTGAATTCGGCGATGGCAGTCTTATGTCGCGCTGCCTTACTCTTTCCCCCCGAGCGGAGCCATTTGCCGATGATGAGGCGTTTCTGGCATCTTTGATCGTTTCATGCAAAGCGCTCTTTGATCATTCTAAAATGTGAAGGCCTGCAAAACAGTTTTGCGTGTCGTCTTGGTTCCATAATGTGGTAGAAAGTCCCGACAGGAGGCGTCACCATGTTTGAGACCAAAGCCAAACTAAGCACCGTCGATCCGGTCTGGCGGCGCGTTTGCGAAGAAGCGGACGAGGCGATCCGCAGCGAACCGCTGCTTGGTGGTTTGATACACTCCGGCCTTCTCCACCACGCTTCGCTTGAACGTGCGTTGGCCTATCGGTTTTCGCTTAAACTCGCCTCGGGCGAGATGAGTGAACAGATTCTGCGTGAAATCGCTGATGAAGCCTATGATTGCGCACCTGAAATCGGTGCAGCCGCTCGATCCGACCTTATGGCGGTCTACGAACGGGACCCCGCCTGCCATCGCTTTTTGCAGCCGATCTTGTTTTTCAAGGGGTTTCAGGCTGTCCAAGCATATCGTGTCGGCCACTGGCTTTGGCAGATTGGCCGGAAGGATCTGTCCTATTTCGTCCAGATGCGGGTCTCAGAAGTTTTCGGCGTCGACATCCATCCAGCTGCCCGCGTAGGAAAGGGCATCATGATCGACCATGCCCATTCCATCGTCATCGGCGAGACGGCCATCGTTGGTGACAATGTCTCGATGCTACATTCGGTTACCTTGGGCGGCACCGGCAAGGAAGATGGCGACCGTCATCCGAAGATCGAGGACGGAGTCCTGATCGGGGCTGGGGCAAAAGTTCTGGGCAACATCCGCGTCGGCCACTGCTCGCGGATTGCTGCTGGATCGGTCGTGCTTGAGGAAGTTCCACCGAATTCAACCGTCGCGGGGGTGCCTGCTCGGGTTGTCGGGAAGGCCGGTTGCGCACAGCCGGCGCTGACCATGGATCAGATCCTGAAATCGGAATGATCAGCGCCAGATGAACCCAGCGTTGCACGCCTTCGCTGCCCGCGTGGCAGGCCAAGCGATCTCGGTCTTCGCTCGGTTCATGACCGCACCTCGCGCCATCTGGCAGGGGATCGAGCCGGTCCCCCGTCAGCGCGTATATTTTGCCAACCATACGTCGAACGGCGATTTCGTCCTGCTGTGGACGGTGCTTCCCGCCTCCCTGCGCCGCCAGACCCGACCCGTTGCGGCGCTTGATTACTGGCTCAAGTCCTCCCTCCGGGCCTTCATCGGGCGCGAGGTCTTCAACGCGGTCCTGATCGATCGCCGCCCCGAGGCCCGGACTGAAGACCCTGTGACCCAGATGGTCACAGCTCTGGATCAGGGCTCGTCGCTGATCATTTTCCCCGAAGGTCAGCGCAACAGCTCGGACACAGCTCTTCTCCCCTTCAAGTCCGGGCTTTACCACCTTGCGAAGGCACGCCCAGAGGTTGACCTTGTCCCGGTCTGGATTGCCAACCTCAACCGCGTTATGCCCAAGGGCGAAGTCATTCCCGTGCCGCTGATCTGCACTCTGACCTTTGGCGCACCGATCCACCTTTCGGGTGGCGAGGTCAAAGACGCCTTCCTTGCCCGCGCGACCAAAGCTCTGCTTGCCGGCAGACCAGATGCCGAGGGCCGGGAATGACAAGCCCCGACCTTCTTTGGCTGATCGCGGGTGCAGGGGCGATCCTCGTCTTCGCCTCATTGATCGGCGGCATCCTGCGCCAAAAGCTCTCGCCCAATGGCGAAAACCCTGTCATCGAGAACCTGAGTGCCCGCATCACTTCGTGGTGGGTGATGGTGATCATGCTGGGCCTTGCCTTCCTGGCTGGGCGAACCGGGGTGATCCTTCTCTTCGCGCTCTGCTCTTTTGCGGCACTACGCGAATTCCTGACCCTCACGACGCATGACCGCGCCGACCATTGGTCCTTGGTCGCCTGCTTCTTCCTGATCCTGCCCTTGCAATATGCCTTCCTAGCCACCGACTGGTACGGAATGTATTCGATCTTCGTCCCGGTCTACGCCTTTCTCCTTCTGCCCATCGCCTCGGCCCTACGCGGCAGCACGAAGGATTTCCTGATCCGGGTTTCGCAGACGCAATGGGCGCTAATGATCTGCGTCTATTGCACCAGCCATGTGCCTGCGCTCCTTTACTTGCAGATCCCGGGGTTCGAAGGGCGCAACGTCATCCTCATCGCCTACCTTATCTTCATTGTGCAGCTCTCTGACGTGCTGCAATATGTCTGGGGCAAGCTTGTCGGGCGCACCAAGGTCGCCCCTAACCTGTCCCCCTCCAAGACATGGGAGGGGTTGATTGGCGGTGCCCTCAGCGCCTCGGCCGTCGGCACGGCGCTTTTCTGGATGACGCCGTTCTCTCCACTGCTGGCCGCCGCCATGTGCTTGATGATCACGACCTTGGGCTTTTTCGGCGGGCTGGTCATGTCAGCCATCAAACGCGACCGTGGGGTCAAAGACTGGGGCCACCTGATCGCCGGGCACGGCGGGTTCATCGATCGGCTTGACTCAGTGATCTTTGCTGCCCCCATCTTCTTCCATGTCACCCGCTTCTTCTGGTCCACAACATGAACACCGCCGAACAAGCCGAACCAAACGAAGATCCGATCGCGAACCGCCGCGCCCTGACCTCACGCAATACTGCCTGGGCGAAGGCCTTGGCCGAGCGTGCCGTAAAGATGGGCATAACCCCGAACCAGATTTCGCGTCTGGCCATCGGCTTTGCCGCCCTTGGCGCGATCTTCTACGTCCTTTCGCCGCTCGGGCCGGGCTTCCTGCAATTCATCTGGCTGATCCTTGCAGCTTCTACGGCCCAGGCGCGGCTGGTCTGCAACCTGATTGACGGCTTGGTCGCGGTCGAAGGCGGGCAGGGCGCCAATGACGGCCCCTTCTGGAATGAAGTGCCGGACCGTCTCTCCGACTTTCTCTTCCTTGCAGGGGCAGGGATTGCCGCTGGAAACCTGTCGCTTGGCCTCTTTGCCGCAACCCTTGCTATCGCCGCCGCCTATATCCGCGAACTTGGCCGGGCCGAGGGCTTTGCCCCCGATTTCTCCGGCCCCATGGCCAAACAGCACCGCATGGCAGCACTGACCATCGGTAGTGTGGTTGCTGCCTTTTACGGCGGGGAGTGGACCATGGGCATCATGCTCTGGATCATCGCTGCCGGGACAGCCGTCACGATCCTGTCGCGCTCGGTGCGGCTGATTTCTGCGCTGAAGGCAAAGTAAACTGGCCCCCAATTGTCCCAGGGTTCCTCTTGGCGAAATACCCCGCCGGAAGAGCGGGGGACACGAAATCCCCCGCTTTAAAGGTTAAGCCAGCATCGACAGCGGTTTTTCCAGCCCTTCGACCACGGCCTTCATGAACTCCGCCCCCAAGGCCCCGTCGATGACCCGGTGATCGACCGACAGCGTCATCGACATCACGGTCGCTACGCCAATCGTTCCATCCGCCAGCACCACCGGCTTCTTGATCCCAGCACCTACCGCAAGGATCGAGCCATGCGGCGGGTTGATCACGGCGTCGAAATTCTCGACCCCCATCATCCCAAGGTTCGAAATCGCAAAGCTGCCGCCCTGATATTCATGCGGTGCCAGCTTCTTGGTCTTGGCCCGTCCAGCAAGATCCTTCATCTCGGCCGACAACGTCGACAGTGACTTCTTGTCCGCATCGCGCAGGACCGGAGTGAACAAGCCACCCTCGACTGCCACAGCCACTGCCACATCCGACGGCTTCAGCCGCAGGATCCGGTCACCGGCCCAGACGGCATTCGCGTTGGGTACAGCTTGCAGCGCCATTGCGCAGGCTTTGATGATGAAGTCGTTGACCGAAAGCTTGACGCCCCGCGCTTCCAGACCCTTGTTGATTTCTTCGCGGAACGCCATCAGTGCATCCAGCCGCACCTCGCGGCGCAGATAGAAATGCGGGATCGTCTGCTTGGCTTCGGTCAGCCGCGCCGCAATCACCCGCCGCATCCCGTCCAGCGCCACTTCTTCGTAAGGACGGTCGGCATACATCTTCATCACGGTCTCAGCCGACATGCCCGTCGGCATCCCAGTCGCCGCCGGTGCCGCCTTTGGGGCCGCAGCAACCGAAGCCGAAGCCGGAGCCGCAGCTACTGCCGCGACCGGAGCCGCCCCTTCGACATCCGCCCGCACGATCCGCCCATGCGGGCCAGAGCCTGCGACCTTGGTCAGGTCCAACCCCTTGTCCTTGGCAATCCGCCGCGCCAAGGGCGAGGCAAAGACCCGGGCACCTGCCACAACCGGCGCTGTCGGGGCAGGGGCCAAAACCGCCGCCGCCACAGCCGTAGCCGCCGCCACCGGAGCCGCAACTGGGGCAGGAGCAGCCTTCGGCGCAGCAGCCGAAGCATCATCGCCGTCTTCCAAAAGCAGTGCGATAGGCGTGTTTACCTTCACACCGGCTGTCCCTTCGGCGATCAGCAGCTTGCCGATCACCCCCTCGTCAACCGCCTCGAACTCCATCGTCGCCTTGTCGGTCTCGATCTCGGCGATGATCATGCCGGATTTCACCGCCTGACCCTCCTTGACCAGCCACTTGGCAAGGGTCCCCTCTTCCATCGTCGGGGACAGTGCGGGCATCAGAATTTCAACAGCCATGGTCCCCTCCTACCGGTAGCAGACGGATTTGACGGCGGTAACAACCTCCGCCGGCGTGATCAGCGCGAATTTTTCCAGGTTCGCGGCATAGGGCATCGGCACATCCTTGCCCGTGCAGGTCATGACCGGAGCATCCAGATAATCGAACGCCCGCTGCATGATTGTGCTGGCTAGGTGGTCGCCAATCGACCCCACCGGGAAGCCCTCTTCCACCGTCACACAGCGGTTGGTCTTCATCACCGACGCCAGCACCGTGTCATAGTCGATGGGCCGCAGGGTCCGCAGGTTGATCACCTCGGCGCTGATCCCATCCTTGGCCAACTCTTCCGCCGCCGCCAGCGCATGCGCCACGCCAATGCCAAAGGACACCAGCGTCACATCCGACCCCGCCCGCATGATCGACGCCTTGCCGAAGGGAATAGTGAAATCCCCCTCCGCCGGAACCTCGAAGGACCGACCATACAGGATCTCGTTTTCCAGGAACACGACCGGGTTCGGATCGCGGATAGCAGACTTCAAGAGCCCTTTCGCATCCGCCGCCGAATAGGGCATGCAGACCCGCAAGCCGGGGATCGCTGCATACCATGCCGCATAGTCCTGAGAATGCTGTGCCCCAACCCGCGCCGCAGCACCGTTGGTTCCGCGGAACACCATGGGCGAACCCATCTGCCCCCCCGACATATACAGCGTCTTCGCCGCCGAGTTCAGGATGTGGTCAATCGCCTGCATCGCGAAGTTGAAGGTCATGAACTCGACAATCGGCTTCAGCCCGCCCCAGCTTGCGCCCGTGGCGATGCCTGCAAAGCCCATCTCGGTGATCGGCGTATCGACCACGCGCTTCGGGCCGAATTCGCCCAGCAAGCCCTGCGAGATCTTGTAGGCTCCCTGATATTCGCCCACTTCCTCGCCCATCAGGAACACGGTCGGATCAGCGCGCATCTCTTCGGCCATCGCCTCGCGCAGCGCTTCCCGCACCGTCATCGTCTTCGTCGGCACACCTTCCGGCAGGTCCGAATGCGGCCAGCCCTTCGCCGCCACTACCGGGGCAGGGGCCGCAGCTACCGCAGCAGCGACCGGTCGCTCATCGCTCGGCCTTACCGCGCTTATCGCTGGGGCGGGCGCAGCCGATGAGGGCTGCGAAGCGACCGAAGAGGCGTCTTCACCTTCCTCGACCATCACCGCAATCGGCGTGTTCACTTTCACGCCTGCGGTTCCTTCGGCGACCAGCAGCGCGCCGACTACACCTTCATCGACCGCCTCGAATTCCATCGTGGCCTTGTCGGTCTCGATCTCGGCCAGGATCTGGCCCGATTTCACCTTGTCGCCAACTTTCACCAGCCATTTGGCCAGCGTACCTTCCTCCATCGTGGGGGACAGTGCGGGCATAAGTACTTGAGTTGCCATGATATCCCTCCCTCAGGCGTAAATGTCGGTCCAAAGCTCGCTCAGCGCGGGCTCCGGGCTTTCCTTGGCGAACTCGGCGCTCTCGTTCACGATCGCCTTGATGTCCTTGTCGATCGCCTTCAACTCTTCATCGCTGGCAAGACCGGCCTGCAACAGCAGGTCGCGAACATGCTCGATGCAGTCCTTCTCGGTCTTGATCTTCTCGACCTCTTCCCGCGTGCGGTACTTCGCCGGGTCCGACATCGAATGCCCGCGATAGCGATAGGTCATCATCTCCAGAATGTACGGCCCGTTCCCGGCTCGGCAATGCGCCACAGCCTTTTCGCCCGCGGCTTTCACCGCCAGCACGTCCATCCCGTCGACCTGCTCGCCCGGGATGCCGTAAGCCAGCCCGCGGCCGAAATAGGTCGTCGATTTGGTCGACCGCTTTACCGAGGTCCCCATCGCATAGCCGTTGTTTTCAATGACGAAAATCACCGGCAATTGCCAAAGCTCGGCCATGTTGTAGGTCTCATAGACCTGCCCCTGGTTCGCCGCGCCGTCGCCGAAATAGGTGAAGGTCACGTTGTCATTGCCCAAATACTTGTCGGCAAAGGCCAAACCGGCCCCCAACGGCACTTGCGCGCCCACGATCCCGTGGCCGCCGTAGAAATGCTTTTCCTTGGAGAACATGTGCATCGAGCCGCCCTTCCCCTTGGAATAGCCGCCCTCACGCCCAGTCAGTTCTGCCATCACGCCCTTGGGATCCATGCCGCAGGCCAGCATATGCCCGTGGTCGCGGTAGCTGGTGATCCGCTTGTCGCCGTCCTTGGACGCGGCCTCAAGACCCACGACCACGGCTTCCTGCCCGATATACAGGTGGCAAAAGCCCCCGATCAGCCCCATGCCGTAAAGCTGGCCAGCTTTCTCCTCGAAACGGCGGATCAACAGCATCTCGCGGTAATATTTCAGCAATTCGTCCTTTTGGACATTCGGTCTAGCGTCAGGCTTCTTGGCCATCGGGCTCCTCCCAGAGCGTCGGAATCGGTCTATAAGATAGTTTAGTCTTAAACCATCTCTACAGTATCGGTGTTTATTGGGTCAAAACAATTTCGATATCAAGCATCACGCCAGAGACATGGCACCCATGCAGTCAGGGAAGGGCTTGGTTTTACGCGAAACGCCTTAGCGGATCGCGATTTCGTCAGCGCGCATATAGCCCAGAACGTCGCGGGCCTGTTGGTCCAGCAGATCAAGGTCCAGATAGTCGTCCGACAGCCGATGCGTCAGGTTCTCCATCCCGGCCAATTCAATCTGCAACTGGTCGCGTTCTTGGGTCAGAGTCGCGACTTCGGCCTCGATCTCTACCCGCGAAAATACTCCGAATTCGCCCTGAACGGCCGCAAGGGTGAAATAGGTTCCCAGCATTCCTGCCAGAGCCAGAAACACCAACCCGCCAAACCCGCCCGATCTTTGCACTGCCGACATACAACTTGCCCCAATGGCCCCGTCTTCACCGGGGGGCCTCGGGGCGAATCATGGCATATACCGAATCACTTGTGAATCCCGAAAATGCACCAGAGTCAGAGACTTGTCCTAGTCGCGAATCACGACCGTGCTTTCCATCTGCACATCGCTGTCAAAGGCGAGGCTCAGGTCCTGACACTCCTGCCCGTCCCAGTCGATCGGGCAGAGCCGCGCTTCGATGGTGCCGCTGACCCGACGCGAATAGCTTTCTTCACGCTCAGGTCCGATGCTTTCGATCAACAGAAACGCCGTCTGCCCTTCGGATGACAATCGTGCCGCGTCGATATCGTCGGCCTTCATGATCGACACAGCGACCTTACTGCCTTCTCCGACATGAAGCGCCTCACCAAACTCCGCTTCGGCATAGACCCGCCCAGCCATCGTATCCGGCTCGCCCGGCGGATAGGCCATGATGTGCAGCGTCATCAGCGGCTCATCATACCCCGCCCCGACCCAGGCCGAGGCATCAAAGGCCCCGATCGAGAAATCGAACGTCTCCCAAGCCACACCCTTGTCACCCAAAGCGCCCCAGACATCGCCCATCTTGGGTGGATAGCCTTCGGGCATATTGGGTTCGGCCACGACCACCTCTTGCGCAAGGGCAGGGCTGGCAAGGATCAAAAGGGCAAGCAGGGCAGGGCGCAGCAAGGCAATCTCCATGAAAACGTCCCGGGAATGGATCCCGGGGACGCATCAACATTGGCGCGGCCAAGCGGGCCACACAAGGTAAGGTTTTCAGGTGATCGAGGCCGCATGGATGCCGTCAATCGCACCCTTCAGGACCGTGTCGAACTCTGCCTCCAGCTGCTGCGCTGACAAGCCTTCGCTCAGCGCGCGGCTGAAGCTGGCGATGATCCCATGGTTCTGCGCCAGTATCTGATTGGCCTTGTCACGGCTATGCCCGCCCGACAATGCCACAACCTTCAAGACCTTCGGATGCTTGACCAGCGGCTGATAGAAATCCACCACCGTCGGCAGGCTCAACTTCAGCATCACCTGACCCTTGACCCCCTCCAGCGCCTTCAGGATTTCCTCCTGCAACATCGCCTCGGCCTCGGCCTTGTCTGATATCGAAATCGTGACCTCCGGCTCCAGGATCGGCATCAGCCCATGGCTGGCCACCTGAGCGCCCAAGGCGAACTGCTGCGCCACAACCGCCGCAATCCCGGCAGCATTTGCGGCATTGATGACCGACCGTTCCTTGGTCCCGAAAATCCCCGCCTTCGCCGCTCGGGCCAGCAGATCATCAAGGCCCGCAATCGGCTTCATCAGCTGCACGCCATCGGCTTCCGCCTCCAGCCCCTTGTCGATCTTCAGGAACGGCACCACGCCGCGCTTGTCCCAC
The DNA here is from genome assembly GCA_947504705.1 of Paracoccaceae bacterium. Classification (GTDB taxonomy): domain Bacteria; phylum Pseudomonadota; class Alphaproteobacteria; order Rhodobacterales; family Rhodobacteraceae; genus Tabrizicola. The sequence continues at coordinate 85,917 of CANNIA010000013.1, read as the reverse complement.
AGGTACGTCGCGGTCGGCACCCCATCAATCACCCGGTCCATCGTCTGCTCAAACAGGATCGCGCCCACCACCTTGTCGCCCGTGAACGCCGGAGACTTGATGATCCGCGCCCGCATCGCGTGGATCATGTCAAACATCTGCTCTTCGCCCGAGTATTCCGTCTCGGCCACGCCATAAAGCTTCAGCGCCTTGGGGGTGGACCCGCCCGACTGATCCAGCGCCGCGATAAAGCCCCGACCGTTCTTCACCTGTTCCAGCATCTTCTGATTGGTCATCGCGTCTCTCCTTGCTTCACTTCGGCATAGCCCCTTGGACGCGACCACTCAACCCATCAGCGCAGCGACGCCGGGCAATTCCTTGCCTTCCATCCATTCCAGGAACGCGCCGCCAGCGGTCGAGATAAAGGTGAAATCGTCAGCCGCCCCCGCCGCGTTCAGGGCCGCGACCGTATCACCGCCCCCGGCGACCGAAATCAGCCCACCCGCCTTGGTCAACCGCGCCGCCGCCCGTGCCGCCGCATTGGTCGCGGCATTGAACGGCTCGATCTCGAACGCCCCCAAAGGCCCGTTCCAGATCAGCGTCTTGGCTGCGGCAAACACCCCTTCCAGATGGGCCACCGTCTTCGGCCCCGCATCCAGAATCATCGCATCCGGCGGGCAGTCGCGCACGCCAACGGTCTGCGAAGCAGCCCCGGCCTTGAACTCACGTGCCACCACGACGTCGACCGGCAGGTGAATCTGACACCCGGCTTTCTGCGCCCGGTGCCGGATTTCCCGCGCCGTCTCGGCCATGTCCCGCTCGGCCAAAGACTTCCCGACCTCGATCCCCTCCGCCACCAGGAAGGTATTTGCCATCCCGCCGCCGATCACCAGATGGTCGACCTTGGTTACCAGATTGGCCAACAGCTCGATCTTGGACGAAACCTTCGCCCCGCCCACAACGGCCACCACAGGCCGCTTCGGCGCGCCCAAAGCCGCCTCCAGCGCGCGCAGCTCTTCCTCCATCAACCGCCCGGCGCAATTTGGCAGCAACTGCGCCACACCCGTCGTCGAGGCATGCGCCCGGTGCGCCGCCGAAAACGCGTCATTGCAGAACACATCGCCAAGCGAGGCAAGAAACCCCGCCATCTGCGGATCATTCGCCTCTTCCATCGGCGTAAAGCGGGTGTTTTCCACCAGCACCACTGCATCGGCAGGCAGCGCATCGATCAAGGCGCGGCTTGGCCGTTCCATGAAGCTAACCGCGCGCCCAAGCGCCGCCTCAAGTGCCGGTTGCACCAGCTTCAGGCTCATCTCCGGCACGACCTTGCCCTTGGGTCGTCCGAAATGCGCCAGCAGCACCACCTTGCCGCCCTTGGCCAGAATATCCTTGACCGTCGGCACGATCTTGTCGATCCGTGTCGTATCGGTGACCCGATCCCCATCCATCGGCACGTTGATGTCGACCCGGGTCAGCACGACCTTCCCAGCCAGATCCATGTCATCCAATGTCTTCCAGGGCATCGTCATCTCCATCATCGAACCACTTCGCTTTTGGCCCCCATATCACGCCGCCGTCAACCGCTTTGGACGCTTTGCCCTTCCCATCGGCGGCCCCCGCCATTAGGGTCGCGCCCGACTGAAACCCCCGATCAAGACCCAGGAGACCCCGATGTCCGACATCAAGGACCCCGAGAATACCATCATCGTGACGCTGAAAGACGGCGAAGTGGTGATCCAGCTTCTTGCCGATGTGGCCCCCAAGCATGCCGAGCGGATGAAACAGCTTGCCCGCGACAAGGCCTATGACAACGTGGCCTTCCACCGCGTCATCGACGGCTTCATGGCGCAGACCGGCGACGTGGAAAACGCCAACATGGCCAGCCCGAACTACAACCCGCGCCGCGCGGGCACGGGTGGGTCGCAATACCCGGACCTGCCGGCCGAGTTTTCCAAGCTGCCGCATGACCGGGGCACGATCGGTGCTGCCCGCTCGCAAAGCCCGAACTCGGCCAACAGCCAGTTCTTCATCAACTTCAAGGACAACAGCTTCCTGAACGGACAGTATACCGTTTACGGTCGCGTGCTCTCGGGCATGGAATTCGTTGACAAGATCGCCAAGGGCGAGCCTCCGGCCAACCCCGACCGCATGATTTCAGTAAGGGTGGCTGCCGATGTTGCGTAATCTTCTTCTCTCCGCACTCTTCGTGGGCTTCGCCGCCTCGGCCCATGCCGAAGGTGTCGACGGCCCCGGCCCGAACCTGGTGATCGAAGTCGCCGGTGCCGCCAACGGCACGGTCGTGATCGACCTTCTGCCCGATGTCGCCCCCCAGCACGTTGCCCAGATTGTTGCCCTCGCCAAGGCAGGAGCCTATGACAACGTGGTCTTCCACCGCGTCATTCAGGACTTCATGGCCCAGACCGGCGACGTGGGCTATGGCAAGGCCGGTGGCGATCTGTCGATGGCCGGCATGGGAGGCTCGGATATGCCCGACCTGCCAGCAGAGTTCTCCGATCTCTCTTATGTGCGCGGCACAGTCGGCATGGCGCGGTCGAACGATCCGAACTCGGCCAACTCGCAGTTCTTCATCATGTTCACCGACAGCGTGACCGTGGACGGCGTCGTTCACCCCTATGATAACGTGCTGAAAGGCCAGTACACCGTGGTCGGCAACGTGATCTCCGGCATGGAAGTCGTCGACGCGATCCAGCGCGGCGAACCCCCGGAAACGCCCGACGTGATGGTCAAGGTCACCGTTCAAGAGTGACGAGAACGTAGGATGGGCAATATTGCCCATCCTACCTTTTACCCCAGCACGACCAGCGCGTGCCGCTTCTTGCCCGCCGTCAGCTTCATCGGCTCCACCAGATGGCTCGCCCCATAGCGCAGGCCCACATCGGTGATGATCTCGTCATTCACCTTCGCCCCACCTTCGATGATCAGCCGCTTGGCGTCCTTGCCACTTGCCGCCAGACCCGCGCGCACGAACAACTGCACGATCCCGACGCCATCCGCCAACTCGCTGGCCTCCAGCGTGACGGTCGGAAGTTCCTCGCCAATGCCGCCCTTCTCGAACACGTCCCGCGCCGTAGCTTCCGCCGCCGCCGCCGCCTCGGCCCCGTGCAACAGCCCGGTCACCGCATTGGCCAGAACGATCTTCGCCTGGTTGATCTCTGACCCGCCCAGCTTGCCCAGCCGGTCGCATTCTTCCACCGGCAGCTCGGTGTAAAGCTTCAGGAACCGCCCCACATCGGCATCAGTCGTGTTCCGCCAGAACTGCCAGAACTCGTAAGCGCTGAACAAATCCCCATTCAGCCAGACCGCGCCCGACATGCTTTTGCCCATCTTCTTGCCGTCGCTCGTGGTCAGCAGCGGAGAGGTCAGCCCATAAACCTCACCCTCAACCACCCGCCGTGTCAGGTCCACACCGTTGACGATATTCCCCCACTGGTCGCTGCCGCCCATCTGCAACAGGCAGCCATAGCGGCGGTGCAGCTCCAGAAAGTCATAGGCCTGCAGGATCATGTAGTTGAATTCCAGAAAGCTCAGCGACTGCTCCCGATCCAGCCGCGATTTCACGCTTTCGAACGAAAGCATCCGGTTCACCGAAAAATGCCGCCCGATGTCGCGCAGGAAGCCGATATAGTTCAACGCATCCAGCCACTCGGCGTTGTTGACCATCACCGCATCCGTGGCCCCATCGCCAAACTGGACATAAGGCGCAAACGCCCGCTTGATCCCCTCGATGTTTGAGTTGATCTGGCGGTCGGTCAGCAAGGGCCGCTCTTCCGCCCGGAACGACGGATCGCCAATCTTGGTCGTCCCCCCGCCCATCAGCACGATCGGCTTGCCGCCACATTTCTGCAGCCAGCGCAGCATCATGATCTGGATCAGGCTGCCCACATGCAGAGAGGTCGCCGTCGCATCAAACCCGATATAGCCCGGCACCACGCCCTTGACGAAGGCTTCGTCCAACGCCTGATAATCCGTGCAATCGGCCAGAAAGCCGCGCTGGATCATCACACGCATGAAATCAGATTTCGGATGGTAGTTCATGGCGGCCTCGGTCTAGGATGTCGCGGCGGTATAGCTTTGCAGGACGGCCAAGGGAAGATGCGGAAGGAAGGCGAGCTTTGGGCGCTTGGCACAATGTCCGGCACATCGCTGGACGGTGTCGATGCGGCGATGATCAAGACCGACGGTCACGCGATCTATGCCTTCGGCCCCGCCGCCTATCGCCCCTACAGCCCGGATGAACAGGCGACCTTGCGCGCAGCCCTGGGACAGTGGCCGGGTGGCTCGGATGTCGCCGCCGCCGCCGAAATCATTGAAACCGCCCATGCCGAGCTTCTCAGCCGCTTTTCCGGCGCTGAACTCTTGGGCTTTCACGGCCAGACCCTCGCCCATGATCCCGCTGGTCTTGGAACCCATCAATGCGGCAACGGCGCTTTCCTTGCGCAGGCCCTAGGGTTGCCCGTGGTCTGGGATTTTCGCTCCGCCGATGTGACGATGGGCGGGCAGGGCGCGCCCTTGGCCCCGTTCTACCACTTCGCACTCGCCCGCTTTATCGGCGCGACTGAACCCCTCGCTTTCCTCAACCTCGGCGGCATCGGCAACCTGACCTGGATCGACCCCACCGCCCCCAGCCCTGAAAGCCCCGGCGCGCTTTTGGCCTTCGACACCGGTCCGGCCAATGCGCCGCTGAACGATTTGATGATGTCCCGCCTTGGTTTGGCCCATGACGCAAACGGAGCTTTGGCAGCCAGAGGTCAGGCGGATGAAGGCTTCGTCACCAAAGTCCTGACCGACCCGTGGTTCGATCACCCACCGCCGAAATCGCTGGACCGCAATGATTTCCACGGGCTGATCGAGCGGCTAGAACTGCTGTCGGACGAAGACGCCGGCGCCACACTGACCGCAATCGCTGCGGCCTCGGTTGCTGCCGCGCAAAAGCATTTTCCGGCCCCGGTCACGCGCATCCTTGTGACGGGTGGCGGGCGCCTGAATGCAACCCTGATGGGTGAACTCCGCAACCGCATCCCCGTGCAGATCGATCCGGTTGAAAGCGTGGGTCTTGATGGCGACATGCTGGAGGCGCAGGCCTTCGCCTTCCTCGCGGTGCGCGTCATGCGCAAGATGGCAACCTCAGGCCCCGACACGACCGGCGCGCCGACCCTTGTTGGTGGTGGCCAGGTCAGCCGGCCGGACGCTTAGGTCTTCGCCCTCAAGCGCCCTACCAGCATCGGCAGCGAATAGATCACAAGCGCCGCCCAGATCAGCCCAAAGGCCATCAGTTTGACTTGGCTGAAGGGCTCGCCAAAGACAAAGACCGCAGTCAGGAAGATCATCGTCGGCGCGATATATTGCATGATCGCGATGGTCGACAGCGTCAGCCGCTTGGCGCCATTGGCATAGATCATCAAGGGCCCGGCTGTGACGATCCCGCAGCCGATCAGCAGCAGGTCATCGTTTGCCACCCCAACCTGGAAATGCCCTGTACCAGTGGTTCCCAGATAGATGATAAAACCAACCGCCGGTGCCAACAGGATCAGCACTTCCAGCGTGAAAGCCTGGTTCGGCCCGATCGGCAGCCGCCGCTTCAGGAACGCATAAAACCCCCAGGTCAGCGTCAGCGACAACGCCACCACCGGCAACCGCCCCGCGTCCCAGGTCAGAATGCCGACCGCGACCGCTGCCAGCAGGATCGCCCCCATCTGGGTCCGCCCCAGCTTTTCCCGAAGCAGAACTGCGCCAAGGAAGATGGAAAACAACGGGTTGATATAATACCCCAGCGCCGCATCCAGCGCATGCCCCGACCCGATGGCCCAGACATAGATCCCCCAGTTCACACTGATCAGCGCCGCCGTCATCAGCCCCATCCCCAGCATCCGGACCGAGGTCAAGGCCGCCCGCAGGTCCTGCCACCGGCCCGTCCCCCAAAGGACCAAAAGCGCGATCGGCACCGACCAAAGCACGCGATGCGCAACCACTTCTGCTGGCGGAATATGCCCCAGCGCCTTCATGTAAAGCGGCAGGAACCCCCAAAGCAGATAAGCCGCCAGCGCATAAAGAAACCCCGCAGGGCTGTCACCAGACTGGGAAGCCGAGGGGGGAACCGGATGGGGCAGGGGGGAGTTATCGCTCATCCCCCACCCCTACCCAATCCCGCGCACCGCGACCATGCCAATCTTGTGCCCCTTACAATCGCCCCACCGCGCCCCCATTCTTCCCGCCCCGCCTTTCATACTGGCCCAAATATCCCCGCCGGAGGCTCCCCCGGCTGCCAAAGCCACTGCCAATGCAAGCCCTGGTACCCTCACTCGAACCCTTAACCCCGGGTAAATGCCCACAGCCAAGACCCCAAGGGTGCGTGATTTCACGCGCCATGCGTTGAAGGGGTAGGTGATTTCCCGATGCACAGAATTTGAAAGGCAGCGCGAATGTTGCTTGTGCTGGTGGGAGAATCACAGCGCCCTACGGAGCGCTAGATTCACTTTCTCTTCCGTATGATGAAAAATTCGAGCGGGTTCATATCCGGTGGAAGACTGGTTCTTCTGGACCATTCTTCAAGCATATCATCGGTCGAACCTCGGGTGACAATAAGGGGCAGAAAAACGAACAGGAATAGGGTAATGCCCCCCGCAAAGAGAATTCCGCTGTTAAACTCGCTTAGTTTCAGCGTTGAAAATGAAAAATTACTATAAAAATCAATGCTTAGAATGTCATAACCATATTGCCGCGCGAACGCCAATGTTATCAAGGCGCACCCTGATAGGAAGCCAAGTAAGACTCTCTCCCAGGTCATCCTTTTGCCTCGGTCAAATAAGTATATGCGAGCGTCAGCGGCACCGATCTAACAGCAGAACACCCGAACAACAACCTTAACCCGACCACCACTCCGCCCTTTCACTGACGAAAAGCACGCCGTTCTACTAGTCGCCGCGCCAAATCCAAGCCCCAGCCTGCCTGCCCCAGCAAAGCTTCGATCTGTCCCGGGAGCGAAACAAGCGTAGGTGCATCGGTCAAGCCCGCCTTCGCCAGAATCCCACCCTCGCAGGCACCCTTACCATCCCCGAAAATTCTTACGAATTCCCTAACGCCCACAAGCAACCCGTTGATTTCATGGAATCCGAAGGCGCTGTCCCGCGTGGACAAACCCCCTATCTCCGGGCCAAATACTCCTTGGTGAAGGCCACATACCCATCCGCCGTCACCTTGAGATCCCCCCGCATCATCTCATGCACCTCCGGCAGCCGATGAAACGGCACCGCAGGCCAGACATGATGCTCGACATGATAGGGCATGTTCCAGGCCAGAAACCGCACGATCCGGTTGGTGAAGGTCGTCCGAGTATTCTCAAACATGTTGGCCACGCGCGGGCAGTCCTCATGCTCGGCCAGCAAGTACAGCCGCAGAAACGGTTGCCCCAGCAACACCGGCAGGATCCAGACCCACCAGAACAGGGGCCACAGCACCGGATTGATCGCGACCATGAGATACCCCACCGCCATCCCCCGCGCCTCGAACACCACCCGCTTCTTCGCTCCCTCGGGCAAATAATCCCCCTCGGTCCGCCCCCAGACCAGCGCCGCCATCAGCCTGATCTCCGACCACCAGTAGGGCAGACCCGACACGTGCCAAGCCCAGCCCAGCTTTGTCTCCGGCTTGCCCCCCGCCAGTTCCGGGTCCTTGCCCTCGATATTGGTCCAGCGGTGATGCGCCAGATGGAAGTATCGGAACCACTCGAACGGCAGCAACAGCAAGAACCCCGCCACCCGCCCAACTTCATCATTCAGCCGCGCATTGGCAAAGGGCGTCCGATGCGTCGCCTCGTGCTCCAGCGTGAACAGGAACACGATAAGCACCCCCTGCACCGGGATGAGCAGCCACCAGCCCGGCACCTGCAGCCCGACCAGCGCGCCCACCCCAAGGATCAACCCGAAATGCAGCACCAGATGCCAAAGCCCCTCACAGCTCCCACCCCGGCGGCGCGAGTTCAAACCCTTCAAACCGGAACCCCGGAGACACGGTGCAAGACACCAGAGTCCACTCCCCCGTGGATCGCGCCGCCTGCCACCACCCAGCAGGCACCACCGCCTGCACCAGATCATCCCCCAGCACATCCGGCCCCAGCCGATGCTCCCGCGCCGCGTCCTTCCCCATCGACAGGATCAACGGCGCCCCTGCATGCCAAAGCCAGATCTCATCCGCATCGACCCGATGCCAATGGCTCCGCTCCCCGGCCTTCAACAGAAACAGGATCGCCGTCCCACTCGCCCGGCCGTTCACCTCCGGCCCGACCCAAGTCTGCCGGTACCACCCGCCCTCGGGATGCGGCTGCAGACCCAGCTTCGCGATAATGCTTTCCGCGCTCATCCTTCCATCCATTCCCCGGGGGCCAAGCCGTCCAGCGTCCAGTCCCCCACCCGCCAGCGGATCAGCCGCAGGCAAGGCAACCCCACCGCCGCGCACATCCGCCGCACCTGCCGGTTCCGCCCCTCGCGGATGACAAGTTCAATCCACCCATCCGGCACCAACTTCCGCACCCGGATCGGTGGCACCCGTGGCCAAAGCCACTCCGGTTCCGCCACCGCACGAGCCTTCGCGGGAAGCGTCGGCCCGTCGTTCAAGTCCACCCCCGCCCGCAACCGCTCCAAAGCCTCCTCGGACACCACCCCTTCAACCTGCGCAAAGTAGGTCTTCTCAAGCTTGAACTTCGGGTCCGCAATCCGCGCCTGCAACTTGCCGTCATCGGTCAGGACCAACAGCCCCTCGGAATCCCGATCCAGCCGCCCCGCCGGATAGACCCCCTTTACCGGCACAAAATCCGCCAACACCGCCCGCTCCCCCTCGCGAGAAAACTGGCACAGAACGTCATAGGGTTTGTTCAGAAGGATCAGCATCCCCAAGACCTACCCTAAGCCGCGTCCTTGGGTAAGCCGTTGCCAAACCGCCTGCCTCATGCCAGCCTTACCGCATGACCCACACCCTTATCATCGGGGCCGGCATCACCGGAGCCGCCATCGCATGGAACCTTACCCAGCGGGGCGAGGACGTAACAATCGTCTCCACCCATGCCGAGGGTGGCCTCGCATCGGCGGCCAGCTTCGGCTGGCTGAACGCATCCTTTTATCTCTCGCAGGCCCATTACCACCTGCGTCACGAAGGCATGGCCGCGCATCGCCGCCTGACCGAACGCCTGACCAGCCTGCCGACCACATGGCAAGGCTGCATCTGGTATGAGGCTGCGGGGGCTGCCCAAGACGACACCGCTGCCGACCTGATCGCGCTTGGCTATAGGGTCGACCGTCTGACCAAAGCCCAGATCGCCGACCGCCTTCCCGCCCTTGGCCCGGTGCCAGAAACCGCGCTTCACTTCCCCGAGGAAGGTCAGTCCGACCCCGCCACCCTTGCCCGCGCGTTGATCCAGGCGTCCGGTGCCAAGGTGATCCGCGCCACGGTTCAGACCTTGACCCACGACAAGGGCCGCGCGACCGGAGCCGTTACCGACCTTGGCCCGCTGACCGCCGACCGCGTGATCCTCGCCACGGGAACCGGCACGCCCGCGCTGCTTGAACCTCTGGGGCAAAATCTGCCGATGCTGAAACGCCCCGGCCTGATGATCGCGACCAATCCATTGCCGCCGATTTGCCCGGTGATCCTTGCTGCCCCGGAACAAGAGGTCCGCCAAGATGCCGAAGGTCGTCTGCACGCCCCGGCCTCGGCTGGCCATCAGGGCGACCATGCCGAAACCCTTGGCTCGTTCCCTGTGGTGGTGAACGCAACCCTTGTCCGCCTGCGCGCCCTTTTCCCCGGCCACGAGATCCACTTCGCCCACCAAGTCATGGCGCTCCGCCCCGTGCCTGAAGACGGCCTGCCAGTCGTGGGGCAGGGCCCAATCCAGGGCCTTTGGGTCGCGGTGATGCATTCCGGCGCGACCCTTGCGCCGGTCGTGGCGGAACTTCTTGCTGCCGAGATGACCGAGGGCAGTGAAAGCCCACTTCTGGCCAGTTTCCGCCCCGGAAGGTTCTAACGAACCGCTTCCAACTGAAACGGGCGCCACCGGCGCCCGTCGATTTCTTCGAAGAAATCGGTCCGGAGTTTTCGAAAACTCCGGTTCCCGACCTTAGACGCGCAACTTTGATTGGCACTGTATCGCAGCGTCAAGACTTCGGGCAATAGCCGCCATTCATGCAGCGCAGCACCTTCTTGACGCTCGCAGGATCGGGGTCAATCATGGGCCAGCAAAGCCCGGATGTCAGACTGTATCCAGCCTCAGTCTCCTTCAGCCAAACGAGGCCAGTAACGTCTCGCAGCGACTCCAGTTCGCCCGAACTGGGCAATGAACCGCCCATGAGATATTCCTCTGGAAACTCGAGTGTGACTATTGCTTCGAAGGGTTGGTCAAAGGCGCTGCGCGACGCGGTGAAGCCTTTGATCTTACCTTCCCAGATCTCAAAACCGTCTTTTATACCCCCGCCGGTTTCAACGACCGCCTCTTGCTCAACAACTTTCCGTAGATTGGAGAATTCTCCCAAGACAAGCTGGTAAGTGTCCGGCAAAGCTTTGAAAGACCAGTAGCTGGCGCGGATCGAATAATCGCTGCATTCCAGCGCCATCCCCCGAAGGGGCAGCAGGGCCACCAGCATCACCAACGATCCTGCCAGCCCTGCGCGCATCGTTCTTACCCTTTCAGCACCGACCGCCCGGCATATTCCGCCGTCTCGCCCAGCATCTCCTCGATGCGGATCAGCTGGTTGTATTTCGCCAACCGGTCCGACCGCGACAAGGACCCGGTCTTGATCTGCCCGCAGTTCGTCGCGACCGCGAGGTCGGCAATCGTCGCATCCTCGGTCTCGCCCGAGCGGTGGCTCATCACATTGGTATAGCGCGCGCGGTGCGCCATCTCGACCGCCTGCAACGTCTCGGTCAGGGTGCCGATCTGGTTGACCTTCACCAGCATCGAATTCGCGCAGCCCGCCTTGATGCCTTCGGCCAACCGCTTCGGGTTTGTGACGAACAGATCATCGCCCACCAGCTGGATTTTCGATCCCAGCTTGTCGGTCAGCAGCTTCCAGCCCGCCCAATCATCCTCGGAACAGCCGTCTTCGATCGAGATGATCGGGTAATCTGCCGCCAGCCCGGCAAGGAAATCGACGTTTTCCTCGATGCTTAAAGATTTTCCTTCACCCTTCATCTCATACTTGCCACCCTTGAAATACTCGGTCGCGGCGCAGTCGAGGGCCAGATAGATATCCTCACCCGGGCGATACCCGGCCTTCTCGATGGATTTCAGAATGAAATCAAGCGCATCGCGGGAAGAGTTCAAGTTCGGCGCAAAGCCACCCTCATCGCCGATCCCGGTGTTGTGGCCTGCCGCCTGCAACTCTTTCTTCAGTGTATGGAACACTTCCGACCCCATGCGGATCGCTTCGCGGATACTCTCCGCGCCAACCGGCATGATCATGAATTCCTGGATGTCGATCGGGTTGTCGGCATGTTCGCCGCCGTTGATGATGTTCATCATCGGCACCGGCAACATCCGCGCCGAAGTCCCACCCACATAGCGATACAGCGGCTGTCCGCTGAATTCCGCCGCCGCCTTCGCCACCGCAAGGCTGACGCCAAGGATCGCATTCGCCCCCAGCCGTGACTTGTTCGGTGTGCCGTCCATCTCGATCATCGTGCGGTCGATGCCAACCTGCTCGGTCGCGTCATAGCCGACGATTTCCTCGGCAATCTCGCCATTCACGGCCGCAACCGCCTCCAAGACGCCTTTGCCCTTGTAGCGCGCCGCGTCGCCGTCGCGCTTTTCGTTGGCTTCGTGTGCGCCGGTCGATGCGCCCGAGGGCACCGCCGCCCGGCCCATCGCGCCGCTTTCAAGGTATACGTCAACTTCGACCGTCGGGTTGCCCCGGCTGTCCAGGATTTCGCGGGCGTGAATGTCGATGATCGTGCTCATGGGGGGTCCCTTTGGCCGAAAGGATGCTCTCGCCCGCCGCTTTACCCCGGCTCAGGCCCCTTGGGAAGCGCGTTTCCACGCCCGCTCGCGGGCAAAGGCGTAAAGCCCCGATCCCACGATGATTGCCGCGCCGATCAGGGTCAGAAGATCGGGCCGTTCGCCCAGAATGACCACCCCGATCCCCATCGAGAACACCAGCCGCGAATAGCGGAAGGGGGCGACAACCGAAACCTCGCCCGTCCGCGTAGCCGCCGTGATGGCCCAATAACCCGCAGTCCCGAAGAGGACCGCACCGGCAAGGATCAACGTCTCCCACCCCGTCATCGCCCGCACATCGCCCGAAACCGCGATCATGCCCAGCCCCAGCGCCGTCACCGACATCAGCCCCCAGGCCGAAACCTGCGCCGTCGTGACCCGCTTCGGGATCGCCCGCGACGCCAGATCGCGCAGCACGATTCCCGCGACCGAGATCAGGACCAACATAGCCTCAAGCCGGAACCCGTCCGCCCCCGGCTGAATGACCAAAAGCACGCCCAGAAAGCCGACAAGGATCGCCGTCCAGCGCCGCCAGCCGACCGCCTCGCCCAAGATCAGCGCTGCCCCCATGGTCATGAACAACGGCAAAGCCTGCAGGACGGCGGCCACCGTGCCCAAAGGTACCACCGCCAAAGCCGCGACGTAACTTGCGGCCGCTACCACCTCGCCGATATTACGCGCAATCACAGCCGGTTGCAGCGCATCCTTCACAAGAACCCGCTGCCCCTGCCGCCAGGCCATCACGACAAAGACCGGCAGCCCGAGCCCCGCCGAGATCAGGATGACCTGGCCAATCGGCAGGTCGGCAGCCGCGAGCTTCAGAAACAGATCCTCGACCGCGAACAGCGCCATAGCTGCCAGCATCAGAAGGATGCCGGTCAGGTTCTCGCTGCGGGGCTGGCGCTCGGTCATCCGCACCTTCTAGGCCGCGTCCGGCGGAATGGAAAGGCGCGGAGCGCCGCTTGCCCTTCCCCCACAACAGATGCATTGATCCTGCAGCCAATGGAGGGCACGGAATTGCGCAAGGATCAGCTGGATGTCTTCGGCGGCTCGGTGCTTCTTGGCGTCTCTCTGCTTCTGGCGCTGAATCAGATCGGCGTCAAAATCGTCAATGCAGGCCTCCAGCCTGTGTTCTATGCCGGGCTTCGCTCGGCCCTCGCGGTCTTCTTCGTCTGGGGCTGGCTGGTCTACAAGGGCCGCCCGCCGCGCATCAAACCGGCATCCATCGGCCCGGGCCTCTTGATGGGGGCGCTGTTCGCCGGGGAGTTTCTGTTCCTTTTCCTCGCCATCGACCTCACCTCGGTCGGTCGCGCCTCGGTCATCATGTATTCGATGCCAGTCTGGTACGCCTTCCTTGCCCATTTCGGCCTTGGCGAAAAAACCACCCCCCTCAAGGCCTTGGGCCTCGCTCTTGCATTTTCCGGCTGCGCCTGGGCGCTCCTTTCCCGTCCCTCGACGGGTGAGGCAAGTCTCGTCGGCGATCTTTGCGCCCTTGGGGCCGCCTGGGGCTGGGCGCTGACCGCCTTTGTCGCCCGTCGCCCGGTGATGCGCGCCGAAGGCCCCGAGATGCAGCTTTTCTGGATGGTCCTCGTCTCGGGCCCGATCCTTCTGCTCGCATCCTTGTTCTTCGGTCCCCTGATCCGCGATCTGCAAGATATTCACCTCGTCTTGCTGCTGCTGCAGTCTTCGGTTGTTGCTGCGGGCGGTTTCATCACCTGGCTCTGGTTGATGTCGGTCTATCCATCCTCGACCGTGGCTTCCTTCTCGTTTCTGACACCGGTTCTGGCGCTCTTTCTAGGGGCAACGTTCTTTGGCGAAACGTTGAACGGGGCGATTCTTGGTGCGGTGGTTCTGGTTGCGATCGGCATCATCCTGATCAATCGACCTTCCGGCCCCAAGGCCTGACCCCGGTCGCGGTGGGTCAAAAGGAATCGCTCTGCGCGTCGTGGCAGGTTAGCGACGATTCTCAGCCAACCGGGGCAAGCAGGCAGCAAATCACGCAAATCTGCTGCTCTTCACAAACTGCGCGAAGACTGTACCGGGCGCAGTCCACAACCAGTAGGCGCAAACCTGAAGACCGCTGCGAAACTGTCACAAAACCGTCAAGTCGAAAATCTGCATTGAGGCGAAATATTGTCGTTGCTTGGCGCTAAGCTTTACTTCACCTTGATCAAGCGGCGAGGGACACCACTAAATCTAGTGCCGCGGCGGACAGGCAAGACGACCCACAGCAAAGTGCATCCCAAATGGATGCGACCCTCTTGCGCGCTATTGGCGGCAGGATGGATGGGCAGTTTCCGTACCGCCGCGACCAGAAGAGGGCCCTCATGATTTTGTAAAATCGTCGGCCGTTTTGGCCGCAAGAAAAGGGACCAGGGGCATGAAGATCGAGCGCAAGTTTACCAGTGAATCCACCGGCGCCTATGGGGCCATGGGGTTCAACATTACCGTTTCCGAAATCCGCAATCCTGACGGCACCGTCGTCTTCCACAACGACGCCGTCGAAGTGCCCGACGGCTGGAGCCAGGTCGCCTCCGACGTGCTCGCCCAGAAGTATTTCCGCAAGGCAGGGGTTCCGGCCGTCCTTAAACGCGTCAAGGAAAAGGGCGTACCCGAATTCCTGTGGCGTTCGATCCCCGATGAGGACGCTCTGGCCCAGCTTCCCGCCGATCAGCGGAACCTTGGTGAAACTTCGGCCAAGCAGGTCTTCGACCGCCTTGCCGGCGCTTGGGCCTATTGGGGCTGGAAGGGCGGCTATTTCACCACCGAAGCCGACGCCTCTGCCTATTACGACGAGATGCGCTTCATGCTGGCCCGCCAGATGGCCGCGCCGAACTCGCCCCAGTGGTTCAACACCGGCCTGCACTGGGCTTACGGCATCGACGGCCCGTCGCAGGGTCATTTCTACGTCGACCACAAGACCGGGACCCTGACCAAATCGGCCAGCGCCTACGAACACCCGCAGCCCCACGCCTGCTTCATCCAGTCGGTCAAGGATGACCTTGTCGGCGACGGCGGCATCATGGACCTCTGGGTCCGCGAGGCGCGGCTTTTCAAATACGGTTCCGGCACCGGCACCAACTTCTCCAGCTTGCGCGGTGCAGGCGAGAAACTGTCAGGCGGCGGCAAATCCTCCGGCCTGATGGGCTTTCTGAAAATCGGCGACCGCGCGGCAGGGGCCATCAAATCCGGCGGCACCACCCGCCGTGCCGCCAAGATGGTGATCATCGACATGGATCACCCGGACGTGGAGGCCTTCATCAACTGGAAGGTCATCGAGGAACAAAAGGTCGCCTCGCTGGTGGCTGGCTCCAAGATCCACGAACTCAAACTGAACGAGATCTTCACTGCCATCCGCACCTGGGACGGCTCGGCGGAAGACTCGGTTGACCCGGCGAAGAACCCTGCGCTCAAGGCCGCGATCAAATCGGCCAAGAAGGCGATGATCCCCGACACCTACACCAACCGCATCCTGCAATACGCGCGGCAGGGTTTCACCAGCATCGAATTCCCGACCTACGACACCGATTGGGACAGCGAGGCCTATATCTCCGTCTCCGGCCAGAACTCCAACAACTCGGTCCGCGTCACCGATGCCTTCCTTCAGGCCGTCAAGAATGATCAGAACTGGGACCTGATCAATCGCACGAACGGCAAGGTCGCCCGCAGCCCGAAGGCCCGCGACCTTTGGGACCAGATCGGCCACGCCGCCTGGGCCTGCGCCGACCCCGGCATCCAGTTCCACGACACCGTCAACGCCTGGCACACCTGCCCGGAAGACGGCGCGATCCGGGGCTCGAACCCCTGCTCGGAATACATGTTCCTTGACGACACCGCCTGCAATCTGGCGTCGATGAACCTGCTGACCTTCCAGCACAACGCCAAGTTCGACGCCGAGGCTTATGTCCACGCCACCCGGCTCTGGACCGTGACCCTCGAAATCTCCGTCATGATGGCGCAGTTCCCGTCCAAGGAAATCGCCCAGCTCAGCTACGACTTCCGCACCCTTGGCCTTGGCTACGCCAACATCGGCGGGCTCCTCATGAACATGGGCCTCGGCTATGACAGCGACGAAGGCCGCGCCCTTTGCGGGGCGCTCACCGCGATCATGACCGGTGTGTCCTATGCGACCAGCGCCGAGATGGCCAAGGAACTTGGCCCCTTCTCCGGCTACCAGCGCAACGCCAAGCACATGCTCCGCGTTATCCGCAACCACCGCGCTGCGGCCCACGGGCTGGCTTATGAAGGCCTGAACGTCCCCGCTGTGGCGCTCGACCACGCCAACGTCCCCGACCAGTCGCTCGTTGCCCTCGCGAAATCCGCTTGGGATGAGGCGCTCCGCCTTGGCGAAGCCCACGGCTTTCGCAACGCGCAAACCACCGTCATCGCCCCCACCGGCACCATCGGTCTGGTGATGGACTGCGACACCACCGGGATCGAGCCCGACTTCGCCCTCGTCAAATTCAAGAAACTGGCTGGCGGCGGCTACTTCAAGATCATCAACCAGTCGGTCCCCGCGGCCCTTGAAACCCTCGGCTACTCCACCGCGCAATCGGCGGAAATCGTCGCCCATGCTGTCGGCCACGGCTCGCTTGGCCAAGCCCCCGCGATCAACCACACCTCGCTCATCGGCCACGGCTTTGGCCCGCGCGAGATCGAGAAGGTCGAAGCCGCCCTGCCATCCGCCTTCGACATCAAGTTCGTCTTCAACCAGTGGACGCTCGGCGTCGACTTCTGCAAAGGCACCCTCGGCATCCCCGAGGACAAGCTGAACGACCCGACCTTCGACCTCCTGCGCCACCTTGGCTTCTCACGCGCCCAGATCGACGCCGCCAACGACCATGTCTGCGGCACGATGACACTGGAAAACGCCCCGCATCTCAAGCCCGAACACTACTCGGTCTTCGACTGCGCCAACCCCTGCGGCAAGACGGGCAAGCGGTTCCTGTCGGTCAACAGCCACATCACCATGATGGCTGCGGCCCAGTCCTTCATCTCGGGTGCTATCTCGAAGACGATCAACATGCCGAACAACGCGACCATCGCCGAAACGCTGGCGGCCTATGACCTCAGCCACTCGCTTGGCATCAAGGCCAACGCGCTTTACCGCGACGGCTCCAAACTCAGCCAGCCGCTCGCGTCGGCCCTGATCGAGGATGACGAAGAGGCCGAAGAAATTCTGACCAACGGCTCCACGATGGAAAAGGCCGCCGTCATCGCCGAGAAGATCATCGAAAAGGTGATCATCAAGGAAATCGTCCGTAGCAATCGCGAGAAACTCCCCGAGCGTCGCAAGGGCTATACCCAGAAGGCAATCGTCGGCGGCCACAAGGTCTATCTGCGCACCGGAGAATACCAGGACGGCACGCTGGGCGAGATCTTCATCGACATGCACAAGGAAGGTGCCGGCTTCCGCGCGATGATGAACAACTTCGCCATCGCGATCTCGGTCGGCCTGCAATACGGCGTGCCCTTGGACGAATTTGTCGAGGCCTTCACCTTCACCCGCTTTGAACCGGCAGGCATGGTCCAAGGCAATGACAGCATCAAGAACGCGACCTCGATCCTTGACTACATCTTCCGCGAACTGGCCGTCAGCTACCTTGACCGCACCGATCTCGCCCATGTCGCCCCCAAAGGGGCCTCCTTCGATGACCTTGGCCGTGGTGAGGAAGAGGGCAAGCGCAACATCTCCGAAGTCACCGACGCCGCCGCGACCCGGGGGCTGGAGGTGCTGAAGCAGATCTCCTCCACCGGTTATCTCCGGAAACGCCTGCCGCAGGAACTCATCGTCCTGCAAGGCGGCATGGGGGCGACAGCCCTTGCCAACGGCACCGACCCGGTGGCGACGCTGAACATGCTGATGCCCGAAACCCGGGTGTCGGGCTTCTCCGAAACCACCAGCACCTACGCCATGGCCGCCGTCACCTCGACCGACGCGCGGAGCAAGGCGAAGCTGCAAGGCTATACCGGCGACTCATGCTCCGAGTGCGGCAACTACACGATGGTTCGGAATGGGTCCTGCCTGAAGTGCAACAGCTGCGGCGCGACGACTGGGTGTAGCTAAGTTAACTGCAACCCATAACGCAGAAACGGCGGGCCAAGCGCCCGCCGTTTCTCTATGTGGCACATGCTGCTTGCTTGCCCGCAACCGTTGCGCAATCCTCTTAAGGTTTTTGAATCATCAACTTGGAGATATCCATGTTCTTCACCAAGTCCGCCAAGACTGTCGCTTGGCTCATTTTCCTTGCAGGCGCTGCGAAGGTCGTCATGGCGCTCAGCATTGCATTCATTGACGACCTTGAGGCACGGAAGGTCGCCGTTGAGCAATATCTCGGAACCGGCGAGAGTTCGACTGGCGCATCTATTGACCGTGGATCGCTCTACATATTGGTTGCGTTGATCTTGGGCACGCTCGCCGAAATCAGCCTTGCGGTGCAGAAGTACACCCGCCCAAAAGACCAAGGGAATGAGCGGGCTTCTGAGAAACAGTAGCTTCCAAAAGCGTGGCCCCTAAACTTTATGTAAAATTTCGATTTCCCTCCCCAAATATCCCACGGGGGTCCGGGGGTGTGAAACCCCCGGTCAGGCCAGCCACCAGCGCAGCGCCATTTGACCCGGCCCCCCCCAGCCGCTACCATCCCCCCATGAAACCCGACCCCACCCAGGCCCTCCGCTCGACCGGAGTTCGTGTGACCCGCCAGCGGGAGGCCCTCCTCAAGGTCCTGACCCAGGCTGACGACCACCCCGACGCCGCCGAACTCCACCGCCGGGCAAGAACCCTCGACGACAGCCTGTCGCTCGCCACCGTCTACCGCACCCTCTCGGTCCTCGAACGCGAAGGCGTCGTCCTGCGCCTCGCCCTCGAAAACGGCGGGGCAAGGTTTGAGGTCGCCGATGCCCCGCATCACGACCACATCGTTGACCTGGATAGCGGTCTGATCACCGAATTCCGGTCCGAAAAGATCGAACAGCTCCAACGCGAAATCGCTGCCGAGCTCGGCTACGAGATCATCCACCATCGGATGGAACTTTACTGCCGCAAGCAGCGCTAGGCCGATTCGGGGCCAAAGTTAACGTGCTTGGGCCGGGGATTCAGGCAAGACGCAAGCAAGACGCGGGCAAGACGCAGGCAAGACGTTCGCTTGCCTACCCTGATCCCGGATTAACGCAGCGTTGAGAAGGGGTTGCGCAGCGATCCTGATCCTCTGCGTCAACCACCCTTCATCGCTTTCTGACCACCCTCAGCAGGTCCGCAGCAACCGCAGCGCGTCATAGATCGCGGCGTGGGTGTTCTTTGCCTCAATCGCGTCGCCGATGCGGTAAAGCTGGAAGCCCTCGCCGGTATCCGGCTGAGGCCTCCCGTCGATCAGGGCGTCATAATCGACCGCCCCCCGGTTCGCCGACAGAGGCCGCAGCGCGTGGTAAAGGTCGGCATTGGGCAGGGTCCCGTGGTTCACCACCACCTGATCGAAATGCCGCTCGATCCCCAGATCCATATAGTCCGACCCGATCACCGCTTTCAGCTGATTGCCGTCGCGCTGAACGCCGCTTAGCCGGTAAGTCACTGTAAAGGTGACGCGTCTGTCCTGCAGTGCCCGCATATAGGGCACAAGGTTCATCCCCATAACTTCCGGCGCAAAGCTGCGGTCGGGGGTCATCACTTCAACCGATGCTCCGCTTTCGGCCAGAAACTGCGCGGCCTGCAGGGCGGTATGGTCGCCCGCATCATCGAACAAAAGGACGTTGGTCCCCGGTTTCACATCGCCCGACAGGATATCCCAGCCGGACACGGTCAGGTCATTGCCAAACTGCAAGATGTCCTTTTGCGGCAAACCCCCCGTGGCAATGATCACAAGGTCTGGAATTTCTGACGTGATATCAGTAGCTTCCGCCCATGAATTGAACCGAAGATCCACCCCCAACGCCGTGCATTGCGCCACGCGCCAATCGATGATCCCGATCATCTCGCGCCGCCGTTTGGTACGGGCGGTCAGCAGAATCTGCCCCCCAGCCTCACCCGCGGCTTCAAACAACACCACCTGATGCCCCCGCTCTGCCGCAACCCTTGCCGCCTCCAATCCCGCAGGTCCGGCACCGACCACGACGACCTTCTTCTTCACCGGCGCAGGCGCGATCTGATGTGGCTGGGTTTCCTCCCGCCCGGTGGAGGGGTTATGGATGCAAAGCGCCATACCGCCCTGATAAATCCTGTCAAGACAATAGGTTGCGCCGACACATGGCCGGATATCAGCCTCGCGACCCTCGACAATTTTCCGCACGATATGCGGGTCCGCCATATGGGCGCGGGTCATGCCCACCATGTCCAGTTGACCCGAGGACACCGCAAACCGCGCCGTCGCCACATCGGCGATCCGGGCGGCGTGGAAGGTCGGCAGGCCCACTTCGGCCCGCAAGCGCCCCGCAAGGTCCAGATGGGGTGAGGCACGCATGCCTTGCACCGGGATCATGTCGGTCATCGCCGGGTCGGTGTGAATCCGGCCCCGGTTGATGTTCAGGTAATCGACCAGACCCGATGCCTTGAAGGCATGACCCATCGCGATCCCGATTTCCTCGGTAATCCCGCCCTTTTCCGCCTCATCCGGGGCATAGCGGACACCTAGCACGAACTTTTCCCCCACCCGTTTGCGAACCTCGGCCAGAATCTCCAGCGTCAAGCGCATCCGGGTTTCCATGGTAGCACCCCCATAGGGCCCCTCCATGTGGTTGGTGAGGGGCGAGATCACCTGGTCCAAGAGATGCCCATGGGTCATGATCTCGACCCCATCGACTCCGGCAGCATGCATCCTCTCAGCTGCGTCAGAGAAGTCACTGATTACGCGGGGAATATCCCAATCTTCCATCAGCTTCGGGAAAGCCCGGTGGGCGGGTTCACGCTCAGAGGTGGGGGAAAGCACGGGCAGCCAATCGCCCTTGTCCCAGCGGGTCCGTCGGCCAAGATGGGAAAGCTGGATCATCACCGCCGCCCCCGCCTCATGGCAGTCATCGGTCAGGCGTTTCATCCATGGAACCACCTCGTCCTTCCAGACCAGAAGGTTGGAAAATACTGGCGGGCTGTCGCGGCTGACGCTGGCGGAACCGGCCGTCATCACCATCGCCACACCGGCCTTCGCCCGTTCAAGATGGTACAGCCGATAGCGGTCCTTCGGCATGCCATCGTCGCCATAGGCCGGTTCGTGACTGGTGGTCATGATCCGGTTGCGCAGCGTCAGGTGCTTCAGCTGATAGGGCTGCAAAAGCGGGTCGGTCGACATCGGCGGGCCTCTCTGTCTGGACTTTGGCAGAAGATTAGGGGCGCTTGGACGCCCGCTCAACAAGAAAATCGACACATGTGTCGAGTTTGTCGGCTTGCAGTGGCGGTTGGGTCGATTAGGGTCGGGACATGAACAAGGAAACCCCAGAACGCGGTTGGCGCGGCACGCCTGAACTTTGGCTTGAAGCGGCCTATGGTTTGCTGGTCGACGGCGGGGTCGAGGCCGTCAAGGTCATGCCGCTGGCCGAAAAGCTGGGCTTGTCGCGCACGTCCTTCTATTGGCATTTCGCGGATCGGGAGGCGTTGCTGGCCGGGCTGGTCGATCGCTGGCAGGCCAAGAATACCGGCAATCTGGTGGCGCGGTGTGAGGCCGAGGCGGCGACGGTGTCCGAAGCGATGCTGAACCTGTTCGACTGCTGGGTCGATCTGACGCTGTTCGACAGCCGTCTGGAATTCGCGATGCGGACATGGTCGCTGACCGATCCAGCCGTCGCCGTCGCGATGACCCGTGCGGATGAGACCCGGATCGCCGCGATTACGGCGGTGTTCTGCCGCTTTGGCTACGGCGCGACAGAGGCCGATGCTCGGGCGCGGACACTGTATCTGACGCAAGTGGGCTATATCACGCTGAGATCAAACGAGAATTTCGATACCCGGATGGAGCGCATCCCGGCCTATGTGCTGACGTTCTCGGGGGTAGCCCCCAGCGTTGCGGAAGTCGCCGCCTATCGGAAGCGCCACACCGTCAGGTCAGCCGCAGGAGCAGCGCCATAAGCGTTCGGGATTCGTCAGCCGTCAGCGGGGCAAGCGTTTTGCCTGAGACCTGAAGCGCCGTCGCGACCTTGGCGGCGACAATTGCCGAGCCGGCTTTGGTCAGCGAGACGGTCAGGCGGCGGCGATCCTCGGGGTCGGCGGCGGTTTCGACAAAGTCAAGCTTTGCCAGCCGGTCCACCACGCCCTTGATCGTCGCCGCATCCATCGCGGTTGCCCGGCCAAGGTGGTTTTGCGACAGGGGGCCAACCTCGGCCAACCGGGCCATCACGGCGAACTGGGTGGTGGTGACCTCGGGGATTGCTGCGGCAAAGATCGCCAGATGCCGTTGCGTCACCCGGCGCAGGACATAGCCGATCTGGTCATCCAGGCGATAGTCTTTTGCATCCGTCATTCCAACGCGATACGACGTGAGGGTGATCCGTGCAAGGCTGTTGACAGACTCGGGGGCCGGGTCGCAATACTGTTTCTATACATATGAACTTTGGGTTTGCCGTGCCGGACTATGCCCGACCATCGACGGTAGATGAGGCCTCGCGGCTGATGGCTGCGGGTGACTGGCGGGTGCTGGCCGGGGGGACGGACCTGTATCCGGGGGCAGGCAGCGGGTTGGCGGGGCCGGTGCTGGATGTGACCGGCCTGCCGGAGTTTTCTCGGATCGTGTCGGGGCAGGGGCTGCGGATTGGTGCTGCAGTGTCCTGGACTTCGATTGCCGAGGCCCGGTTGCCCCCCGCTTTGAACGCCCTGCAGCAGGCGGCGCGGCAGATCGGCGGGCGGCAAGTGCAGAATGCCGGGACCATCGGCGGAAACCTTTGCAACGCCTCGCCTGCGGCGGACAGTGTGCCGCCGCTGCTGGCCTTGGGGGCAGGGGTTGAACTGGTCTCAGCAAAGGGCTCAAGGCGGCTTCCCTTGCAGGAGTTCCTGCTTGGCCCGCGTCGGACGGCCCTTTTGCCGGGTGAGGTTATGGCGGCGGTCGTGATCCCCGAGGCGGGCCTCTCCGGCAGGTCGGCCTTTGTGAAATTGGGCGCGCGGTTGCATCTGGTGATCTCGATCGCCATGGTCGCTGCGCGGGTGGTTGTCGATAAGGGTCGGGTGGTTGAGGCGGCTGTCGCGGTCGGGTCCTGCTCCCCGGTCGCCGTACGGTTGCCACTGGTTGAGACGGCCTTACAGGGCGCTTCGGTGGCGGACGCCATTGGGCGGGTAACGCCGCATGACGTTCAGGCCGCGCTTTCCCCCATCGATGATGTGCGGGCGACGGCGGCCTACCGGCGCGCGGCGGCGGTGGAACTTGTCCGCCGGGCCCTGGCGGAGGCCTTGGCATGATCCGCTTTACGCTGAACGACAAGGTTGTCGAGGTGGAGGCCCCGCCAACCGAACGGCTGTCCGAGACCCTTCGCGAACGCTTGGGCAAGACCGGCACCAAGATCGGCTGTGATGCCGGTGATTGCGGGGCCTGCACGGTGCTGATCGACGGGGCGGCGGTTTGCGCTTGCCTGACACCTGCTGCGCGGGTGGCGGGGCGGGCCGTTACGACCATCGAGGGTGAAACACCGGAACTGACGCGGTTGCGCGCCAGTTTTCACACCCACGGCGCTGCGCAATGTGGGATCTGCACGCCGGGAATGCTTTTGACGGCGGCGGGGCTTTTGAAGCGGAATGCCAAGCCCACTGAGGCCGAGGTCGAGACGGCGCTTGGTGGCGTTCTGTGCCGCTGCACCGGCTATCGCAGCATCATCGCCGCTGTGGTGGCCGCAGGGCAGGGTGCCATTGCACCTTTGGTTCAGGGGGCGGTCGGGGCGGCAATCGCCCGCGTTGATGGGACCGCGAAGGTCGCAGGCGACAGTTTCGGCGCGGATGAATGGCCCGAGGGGTCGCTAATAGTAAAGGCCATCCGCTCGCCCCATCCGCATGCTGAATTCAGGATCGGCGACCTTGCTGCCTTCCGCGCCAAGCCGGGTGTTGCCGCCATCTTCACCGTCGAGGATATCCCCGGCCGCAACGCCTTTTCCGTCATCCCGCCCTTTGCTGACCAACCCGCCATCGCCGCCTCTCCGGCCAAGTTCCGCGGCGAATGCGTGGCGTTGGTGGCGTTTGAGCCGGGGGCTGAACCCGAGCTTTCTGACTTTCCAATCGCTTGGGCACCTCTTCCCGCACTTGCCACGCCGGAACAGGCGGAAGTCGGCGAACCTTTGCACCCGAACCGCGCAGGCAACCTTTTGATCGAGGGCCGGGTGATCAAGGGCGATGTTGCTGCCGCGCTGGCCGGATCGGCCCATGTTGTCGAAGGCGAGATGACCACCGCCTTCGTCGAACACGCCTATATCGAGCCCGAGGCCGGTGCGGCCTGGATGGACGGCGACACCCTTGTCATCCGCGCCTGCACGCAGGCCCCCGGCATGGACCGTGAGGATACGGCGGCGATCCTTGGTTTGTCGATGGAGCGGGTCAGGATCATCCCTTCGGCGGTGGGTGGGGGGTTTGGCTCGAAACTGGATATTTCGCTGCAACCCCTGATCGGGCTGGTCACGCTGAAAACCGGGCGGCCCTGCCGGATGGTCTATAGCCGCCACGAAAGCATGACCTCGACCACCAAACGGCATCCGGCAGAAATGCGGGGGCGGATCGGTTGTGACGCTGCGGGCCGGATCACCGGGATGGAGTTTGAGGGCCGGTTCAACACCGGGGCCTATTCCAGCTGGGGGCCGACGGTGGCGAACCGGGTGCCGGTGCATGTGTCGGGGCCATACTTCACGCCCGCTATCTCGGCAAAAGCCCGGGCGATCCATACGCATGGGCCAGTTTCGGGGGCGTTCCGGGGCTTTGGCGTGCCGCAAGGGGCCTTGTGGCAGGAAACGCTTTACGACCGACTGGCCGACAAAGCTGGGATCGACCGGCTGGAGTTCCGCATCCTGAATGCTCTCCGTGACGGGGATGCTTCGGCCACGGGGCATGTCCTGCAGGCGGTCGGAATCCACGATTGCCTTCTGGCACTGCGCCTGCATTGGCAGCGCGCGGTGGCTGAGGCCAAGGACAAGCCTGGGCGAGGCGTGGGCGTTGCCTCTTGCTGGTATGGCTGCGGCAATACGGCCTTGCCGAACCCCTCGACCATCCGCATTGGCCTGTCGCCTGCGGGAGAGGTGGTGCTGCATCAGGGCGCAACCGACATCGGCCAAGGGTCCAACACTGTCATCGCCCAGATCGCGAGTGAGGCTTTGGGCCTGCCGCTTTCGACTTTTCGCTTGATTGGACCCGACACCGGACTGACACCGGATGCAGGCAAGACTTCGGCCAGCCGCCAGACCTATGTCACAGGTCGCGCCGCCAAGGGTGCTGCCGAGAAGCTCCGGGCCGAAGTGCTGCGCCGCGCCAATGCGGGTGAAGGTGCGATCCTCAGGCTGGAACCGTGCACGGTGGTTGTCGCCGACCGGGGCCACACAACCCGGATCGACCTTGCGGGCCTTGTGCCCGATGTCCATGGCCATGCGCTGTCTGCCGAGGCCAGCTATGACCCGCCGACCAAGCCCCTGGACCAGAACGGTCAGGGCGCGCCCTATGCGGTCTATGGTTACGGTGCGCAGATGGTAGAGCTTGAGGTCGACCGCGCGCTTGGAACCGTCAAACTTCTGAAGATCATTGCAGCACACGATGTGGGCCGCGCGATCAACCCGATGCTGGTGCGTGGCCAGATCGAGGGCGGCATCGCCCAAGGCATCGGCATGGCGCTGATGGAGGAATATCTCCCGGGGCGGACCGAAAACCTGCATGACTATCTGATCCCGACCATGGGCGACGTTCCCCTGATTGAAAGCCTGATCATCGAGGTCCCCGACCCCGAAGGACCGTTTGGTGCCAAGGGCCTTGGCGAACATGTCCTGATCCCGACTGCCCCCGCGATCCTGAACGCCATCCGGCATGCCACCGGGGCTGAAATCACCCGCGTTCCGGCCCTGCCACATCGTTTGCATTTGGCACTAGAGGACAAATCATGATCCTTAAGTGTTTTCTCTTCTCCAAATATCCCACGGGGGTCCGGGGGTGTGAAACCCCCGGTCCGACCTTGGACAAGAGGGCCATCCCATGACGGAAGCCCCCGAAAAAATCCGTTGCGATGCCTGTCCGGTGATGTGCTACATCGCGCCGGGGATGACCGGGGCTTGTGACCGTTATGCCAATGCGGCCGGGCGGATCGTGCGGACGGACCCGGTGATCCTGCTGTCGAACACGGTCGAGGCTGGGGGCCGCGTCGTGCCTTTCGCAGCTCGGGATTGGGATGGCTCGCCCGTTCCGGCGGATGCCTTTGTAACGGGGATCGGCTCGGGGACGACCTACCCGGACTACAAACCCGCGCCGTTTATCGTGTCTTCGCAGGTGGACGGCGCGGATATGGTTACGGTGGTGACAGAGGCGATCTTTTCCTATTGCGGGGTCAAGGTGAAGATCGACACCGACCGGTTCCTTGGTCCGGAAGGGGCGGTGATCCGGGTGCAGGGGGAACCGATTGGCCATGTGACGACGGCGGAATATGGGTCTCAGATGCTGTCGCTGGGCGGCGTTCACCACCTGACCGGGGGGGGCAAGGCCGAAGGCCGGGTGACCTGTGCGGCGATGCTGGCGCTTTGCAATGGCGAAGCGGTCGAGATGGAGATCGAGGGCGGCTCTCACGTCACTGTGCAGGCCGGGCAGGCCCCCATTGTCGATGGGGTGCGCGAGCGGCGGATGCGGGTCGGCTGCGGGTCCGCGACTATCGGCATGTTCGCGGTGCAATGGCAGGGGCTGGTGGATGAGGTGGTGGTGGTTGATGACCATATCACCGGGGTCGTCAGCGAACATCAGGCGGGCAAGGTCATTGACTGGGCGCCGACGGGGATCAAGATCAAGGGCCACCGCTCGACCCCAGGGCGGTACTTCCGGGTGTCCGAGGCCGGTCAGGGCTGGGGCGGAACCCGGCTGACCAATCCGTTGGAGATCTTGGGCGAATGGAACCCGAAGAAGGGTGCACGGCCCGGCCTGCGGCTGCTGATGGTGTCAACCACGGGCGAGCAGTTTGCCTATTATGTGCTGGATGATGCGTTGCAGCCCGTTGAGCGGGACCTGCCTGATGCCTTGAAGAAGACGGTCGGACTGATCGACGAAAATTGCGAGCCCTCGCTTTGCACCGTGCTCTTCATGGGCGGCGCGGGGGGCAGCTTGCGGGCCGGAGTGACCAAGAACCCGGTGCGGCTGACCCGGTCGGTGCAGGGTGGGGTGACACGGCTCACCTCGGGAGGCGCGGAGACCTATGTCTGGCCGGGCGGCGGGATCACCTTCATGGTCGATGTGAAGCGGCTGCCGAAGGGGGCTTTCGGTTACGTGCCGACGCCTGCTTTGGTGGCCCCGCTGGAGTTTACGCTCCTGCGCGAGGCTTATCTCGCGATGGGAGGGCATGAGGAGATGATCCGCACGCTGGATCAATCCATGGCCGAGGGAGGGGAATACCCCACCGAAGCGAGGGTCGAGCCATGGCCCAAGGGGTGAGGGACGCTTTTCAAATTGAGCAGCCGCGCAGGCGCGCGCAGCCGCAAGGCTTTTATCTCGCCTCTGGCCTGCGGCCAACCGGCTCGGGGGGCCGCCTCCGGCGGGGATTTTTTGGCCAGGGGAATTCGACAGGCGCGATGGCGGCCATTCTGCCAGGCAGGCGGCTACATCTGCAGCATGGGCCGATTGATATCGTGGCCGAGGCCTTTGGTAACCCTGCGGCGGTGCAGGCGGGATATATGCAGGCGGCGGGGCGGTTTGCTTCGGTGTTGGAGGAGCTGGTTGCTGAACTGCCTGCGCTTCGGTCGGAAGGCAGGCCTGTCGAAGGGCGAATTGCGCGGCGGATGGCGGCGGCGGTGGCGCCGTTCCGTCCTGCCTTTATTACTCCTATGGCGGCGGTTGCCGGGGCGGTTGCCGAGGAGGTTCTGGCGGCGCTGATCGGGCCGGGGATTGCCCGCGCCTATGCGAACAATGGCGGAGATATAGCTTTGTGGCTTGGCGAAGGGGAGAGTCTCACCTGTGCCCTTGCCGCAAGCGAGGGGGCGGATCGGGTGACGGTTGGCGAGGCCGATCCGGTCAGGGGTATTGCGACATCGGGATGGCGGGGGCGGAGCTTTTCGCTGGGTATTGCGGATGCGGTGACGGTGCTGGCGCGGACGGCGGCGATGGCGGATGCGGCGGCGACGATGGTGGCGAATGCGGTGGTGCTGGATCATCCGGGTATCCTGCGGCGTCCGGCGCGGGAGCTGCAGCCCGACAATGACCTTGGGGCGCAGCTGGTAACCGTGGCCGTGCCGCTTCTATCGACAGAGGAACGTTCTCAGGCGTTGATTGCAGGTTTTGCCGTGGCCGAGGGCTACCGCCAGCGCGGATTGATTGAAGGGGCCGCACTTTTCCTTCAGGGTGAGGCAATGATGACCGGCGCGATGGCGCTGCAGGGGAGATGGGCAAGTGACTGATTTTGCAGTACGTAAGGTGGTGGTTCAGCTGGAGGAGATCCGGCATGAGGGTGGGCCTTTGGTCATGCCGCCGCCGGTTCGGGGGGCGATCTATGCGATCTGCGCGAACCCGTTTGCGGGGTGCTATGAACCCGATCTGCAGCCCGCCATGGAGGCTTTGAAGCCCTTGGCGCTGGAGTTGACTAACCGTCTTGTTGCGGCTTTGGGCGGGCGTGAGGGGATTGATGCCTATGGCAAAGGAGCCTTGGTGGGCGAGAATGGCGAAGCCGAACATGGCGCGCTTTGGCATGTCGCGGGCGGTTACGGGATGCGCGAGCGGCTGGGGGAATGCCGGGCCATTGTGCCAAGCGCGATGAAGGTGGGGGGCATGGGGGCCTCGCTGGACGTGCCGATGGGGCATCTGAACGCGGCCTACGTGCGGTCTCGGTTTGACGTAATCACCTTGGCTTGCGCGGACGGGCCGCGGGCGAATGAGGTGCTTTTCGCGCTGGCCATGGCACGCGGGGGGCGGGTGCATAGCCGCATGGGCGGACTGGAGATGGATCAGGTCAAGGGGGAGGACGGGTTGCGGTGACCTTGGGGCCAAGAGCAAAATTCTTCGAAGAATTTTGGCCGGAATTTTCAAAAATTCTGGGGCTGGTTCTCGTGGGCCTGCTCTTGATGCCCGGGGTTGCCTTTGCCTGTGCCTTGCCGCCTTCGGTTATCCTGACCCTGCCGACCGGACTTTACATCGCCGCCGCCGCGCTGACAGTTGCACTGACCGGCGTGCTAGGTGCCATTGTGCATCGTCTGCCGGTCATGGCCCCACATCTGATGTGGGAGCACCGGGTAATCCTGCCCGAGGCGCTGACCTCTTACCTAGCCTTCCTTGTGTTTCTCGGCCTCGTCTTTGTCGGATTTTATGGCGAACGTGACCCGATGCACAATCTTATGACGCTGGTCTTCTGGACCGTGGTGTGGATTGCCGTTCCGCTGGGGTCGATGGCCCTCGGCAATATTTGGCGGATCATCAACCCCTGGACCGGGCCGGTGCGGATTGCGCGCACTCTGCTGGGACGGACCAAAGGTATCGGGCTTAGTCGGCTGGATCATTGGCCAGCGGTTCTGTTCTATTTCGGGTTTGCCTGGTTCCAGATGGTCTCGCTTTACCCCGACGATCCAGCGGTGCTGGCAAAGGTCGGGCTTGGCTATTGGCTGGTGATTTTCGTCCTTGCCGTTCTGGAGGGCGAGGGTTGGCTGGAAAGGGGTGAGTTTCTCACTGTTCTTTTCGGCATGATCGCGCGGGTGTCGCCCTTTTGGCTTCAGGTGGCTGCGGGGCGCTCGAGGCTGATGCGTGGCTGGCCCGGAGCGCAGGTGGTGGCGATGCCGGGGCTTTCCGCCTCGGCCGTGGTCTTTGTCAGCTTGGCATTGGCGGCAGTGACCTTTGACGGGCTTTCGGAAACCTTCTGGTGGCAAGCGCTGATCGGGCAAAACCCGCTGGAGCCCGTTGGCCGCAGCGCGGTTATGGCCGAGAATACGGCTGGCCTGCTGGGTGTGTGGTGGCTGACGCTTGGCCTGATCCTTGCAATGGTCATGCTGGGGCGCAAGATCAGCGGGCGGTTACCGACTGGCAAGATTGTGTTGCCGTTCCTCGCCATCGCGGCGGGCTATCATGCGGCACATTACCTTGTGATGCTGCTGACCGCTGGCCAATACACGCTGGCCGCGCTGAATGATCCGTTCCTGCAGGGCGATAGCTGGCTGGGTCTGCCGCCCTACTTCGTGTCCTTCGGCTTCCTGACCGACCCGCGGGTGATGCCGTTGATCTATGCCGCCCAATTCGCTTCTATCCTTGGAGCGCACTTGCTGGCCGTGGTTTTGGGGCTGAAATTGGCAATGCAGGGCACAAGGCCCTTGGCGCACCTGCCGATGACGGGTCTGATGGTGCTTTATACAGTGCTTGGTCTTTGGTTGTTGTCCACAGCCCGGACCGGATAAGAGGTTGGACAGCGGGCATTTCGCCCGGATGATGGCAATGGCCCCCTCAGAGGCCGCAACAGTGGAGAGACGGAAATGACGAAAACGACATTCAATCCTACCCGCCGCGGCCTTCTGATGGCCGGGGGTGCCGGGCTTTTGACGGCGGCCTTGCCGAGCTATGTGGCGGCGCAAGGGGCTCCGATCAAGATCGGGTTCCAACTGCACCGGACCGGGATCGGGGCCTCCTATGGTCGTTGGTATGAGCGCACCGCGCAGGCGGCACTGAAGCTGATCAACGATGGCGGTGGCATCAATGGCCGCCCGGTCGAGATCCTGTTCGATGATGATGCAACCGACCCGGCGCGTGGCGCGGAAGTGGTGGACAAACTGACCCAGTCGGACGGCTGCGAAGTGGTGATGGGGACGCTGTTTTCCCATGTCGTCATCGGCTCGGCCCCCCGCGCGGCGGAGTTGAAGGTGCCCTATCTGGTGTGTTCCGAGGGCTATCATGTGGCCAGTGGCATGCTGAACCGCTGGACGCTGCAGCCGGGGATCACCGATGTGCGCAGCCAGATTTCGGCGATGGCGCCTTGGGTTTCGGCGAACCTTGGCAAAAAGGTCGCGATGATCTTCCCGGACTTTGCCTTCGGCTATGACCACCGCGATTTCTTTACCGCCGCGATGGTGGCGCAAGGGGGTGAGGTGATCGCCCAGATCGCTGTTCCGCCGACCGAAACCAGCTTTACCAAGTATTTCGCGCAGATCCCGGCGGAAACCGAGGTGCTTTACCACGTCATGGTGGGCCCGGGCGTTCTGACCTTTGTCAAGGAGTTGGGTGAATTCTATGGCTCGGGTGCCAAGCCGCAGATGTTCGGCTTTATCGACAGCCTAGAGGCGGTGGATACCGCAACGCCGGGCCTCGAATTCCTGGAAGGCACCCATTTCTGGGAGGCGCATAACCGGGTGAAACCGGCGGATGCAGGCGAACATGAGGCGGCCTATCGCGCGGCTGTCGGGGTTGATGACAACGGCGCAAGCGTGTCGGATGCGGCGGATGTGGCAACCTATTCCCACATGTTTTCCACCTGGGAGACATTGTTCGCGATCAAGGCGGGGATGGAGGCTTCGGGTTATGCAGGCCCCGCCGACCGGCAGAAGTTCGTCGAAGCGATGGAGGCGATGACCGACATGCCTTACGGGATCGAACGCCCGCAGGGCGCGAAGGTGTTTAACGGCAAGACACACCAAGTCTTCGGTTCCCAGAACATCAGCCAAGTTCAGGGCGGCAAGCTGGTCCGGGTGCATCAGACGTTGATGGAAGATGGCGCCTATCCGGATGCGGTCGACTATACGACGATGTCCTTCTGAAGGTGATGGGGTGGGCGGATCGCCCACCCTGCAATTCCACCCCCGTAGGGTGGGCAATCTGCCCACCCTCCCAACCCTTGTGAGCCCTGATTGGCCTTCGGACCCTTCCTGCTTCTTGCCCTGATGGAGGGCCTTGTGACCGCCGCCGTCCTGGCATTGGCGGCCTCTGGGCTTAGCCTTCTCTTTGGGGTCATGCGGGTGGTGAACGTGGCGCATGGAGCCTTCTTCATGCTGGGGGCGGTGCTTGCCTGGGCCGTCGATTCTGTGGTTCCGGCCCCCCCGGCCTTGGCGTTTCTTGCGGCGCTGGTGATAGCGCCGCTGCTTGTCGCAAGCCTTGCCGCCGTTGCGGATGGATTGATCCTGAAGCGGCTGAACTACGATCCCGAGGCGACCATCGTCGCGACCATCGGGCTTCTCTACATGATCCAGCAGGCAACCCTTGCGCTTTACGGGCCCAATGCGAACCCGGTGACAGCGCCTTTCGAGCTTCGCCTGCAGTTCCCGTGGTTCGGCTATTCTGGCTACAAGCTTTTCGTCGTTGTCGCTGCCGCCCTTGTCCTCCTTGCGCTTTGGGCCTTCATGACCCGCACCAAGGCCGGGCTGATCATGCGGGCGACGCAGGTTGACCGCACCATGGCGAGGGCTTTCGGGATCAATGTCGACCGGGTCTATATGGGCACCTTTGCGCTGGGGGCGGCACTGGCCGCGCTGGCCGGAGTGCTTATCGTGCCGATCCAGCAGGCGCATTATCTGATGGGGGGCGATCCCCTGCTTCTGTCGTTCATCGTGGTGATCATCGGCGGGTTGGGGAGCCTGCGCGGCACGATTGTCGCGGCGCTGATCATCGGGCTGTCGGATGGGGTGATCTCGATGTTCTTCTCGCCCACCCTTGCCAAGATCATCGCCACCCTTCTGGTCGCCATGGTGCTGGTCTTCCGCCCGCAAGGCCTGTTCGGAGCGAAAGCGTGATGGGCGAAAGCGTAAAGCCCTTCGCCCTGCATCTGGCGCTGATCCTTGCCTTGGCCGTGGCACTGGCGGTGCTGCCACCCTATCCGGCGACGATGTTGGCACGGATCCTTGTGCTGGCGGTCTTTGCCATGGGTTACAATCTGGCCTACGGATACACCGGTCTTCTGAGCCTTGGCCACGCGCTGTTTCTGGCGGCTGGAGTCTTTGCCGCTGGCCTTTCCGCCCAATTCTGGGGGCTTTCCGCAGGCCCTGCGCTGCTGCTTGGCGTGCTGGCCGGGGGGGGTATGGCGGCGGCTGTCGGTCTTCTAGCACTGCGCACGGCGGGGGTCAGTTTCATGATCGTGACGCTGATGTTCGCGCAGGCGGGGTACCTGACCATCCTGTACTTTGGACCCATCACCGGCGGCGACGAGGGCTTTACCCTGCCCGCCGCCAGCCGGGTGATCCTTGGCTTTGACATGTCGACCGACACCCCCCGCTTCGTTGCGGCCCTTTTCCTCTTCGCGATTGGCCTTCTGGTCAGCCTAGCCCTTGTCCGCTCGCCCTTTGGCCGCAGCATGGTTGCGATGCGTGAGAACGAGGAACGCTCACGCATGCTGGGGATCAACCCCTTTACGGTGAAGCTGGCAGCCCTTGTGATCTCAGGCCTTTATGCCGGGGCGGCGGGGGCGGCTTATGCGCTTCTTTTCGGCTATGCGGGCGCGAATTTTGCGACGATCCAGTATTCGATCCTGCCGATGCTTTACGTGCTTCTTGGCGGGGCGGGCACCACGATCGGCCCCTTCCTTGGCGCGTTGTTGATGTTCGTGCTGATCGAAGGCACGTCTAGGCTGGCGCGGCTTTGGCCGGTGCTGGAGGGGATGGATTACTTCGTGATCGGTGCCGCGCTGGTCGTGCTGGTCCTCTTCGCGCCACGGGGCATTTTGGGCACGTTGCGGGAAAGGGGGCTGAAATGGCTCCCTTGATCGAAACCCGCGACCTTACCCTTCATTTCGGCGGACTTCGCGCGGTGGATGGCGTCGATTTCATCCTGAACGCCGGGGAGATCCATGCCCTGATCGGCCCCAATGGGGCGGGCAAGACCACCTTTGTCAGCCTGCTGTCAGGTCGCCGCCTGCCGCAGTCGGGCAGCGTTCTTCTGGAAGGCGAAGACATCACCCGCCTTCCCGCCCATCTGCGGGTGCGCAAGGGGATTGCCTATACGTTCCAGATCACCTCGATCTTCCCGCGCCTGACGGTCTTCGACAACGTCGCCCTTGCCGTGCAATCCCGTGGCACCCGAGACCTTGCCGCCCAGACCCGCGCGGCGCTGGCGCGTGTCGGCCTAGCGGGGCTTGAAAGCCAAGAGGCGCAGACCCTTTCCTACGGCCATCAGCGCCTGTTGGAACTGGCGATGGGGCTGGCCCTCCACCCCCGGCTGCTGATCCTGGATGAGCCGACCCAGGGCCTTGCGGCCAGCGAGATCGAAGGCTTCAAAGCGTTGGTGGAAGGTCTGGTGCCGGAAACTACAGTCCTCTTGATCGAACACAATATGGAGGTGGTGATGGATCTTGCCACCAATATCACCGTCCTGAACTTTGGTCAGGTGCTTGCTACTGGCACGCCCGAGGCGATCCGCGCCAATCGCGCCGTGCAGGAGGCCTATCTTGGCGCTTGAGGTTTCGGGCATCACCGCAGGTTATGGCCCGTTCACCGTGCTGCGCGGCGTCGATTTCCGGGCCGAGCCGGGGCAGATAACCTGCCTGATGGGCCGCAACGGGGTGGGGAAATCAACCTTCCTGAAATGCCTGATGGGCCTGTTGCCTGCGACCTCCGGGACGATCCAGCTGAACGGCATTGCGCTGCAAGGCCTGCCCGCGCATCAGGTGCCAAAGCGAGGCCTTGCCTATGTCCCCCAGGGCCGCCGCCTGTTCGGGCCGTTGACGGTGGCTGAAAACCTTGCTATCGGCGGCTTGGTGCAGGGCAATGACGAAAACACCCTTCACCGGGTGCTGACGCTGTTCCCCCGCCTGCGCGAACGTCTGACCCAAACCGCGCAAACGCTGTCGGGGGGCGAGCAGCAGATGCTGGCCATTGCCCGCGCGCTGTGTCTGAACCCGAAGGTTCTTTTGCTGGATGAACCGACCGAAGGTCTGCAGCCGTCGATGATCACGCTGATCCAGGAGGCGGTGCTGACCCTGAAAGCGCAAGGCGTGGCCGTGGTCTTGGTCGAACAGCGGGTCGATGCCGTGTTGAAGCTTGCCGACCGCGTGGGTTTCATGCGGGCGGGTAGGGTCGAGGAGATACGAGATGTCGTAGGGCTGGTAGCGGTTGACCCGGTCTTCCGAACCTATGTGGGGGTGTGAATGGCGGGTCTTGTCGCAGGCGTCGATGTGGGTGGCACCTTCACCGATCTGGTGATCTTTGACCCGGCCACGGGCGCAGTCCGGCTGGCCAAGGTGCCGACGACCTTGCCGAACCAGTCGGGCGGGGTGCTGGAGGCTTTCGCGGCTGCCGGGACGGAGCTTTCGACCATCGACCTAATTGTTCATGGAACAACCACGACCACCAATGCCGTGCTGGAACGCCAGTTGTCGAAAACTGGCATGATCACCACGCGGGGCTTTCGCGACGTCTTAGAGCTTGGCCGCCGCACCCGTCCGCAGGCCTATGGCATGTACGGCTCCTTCACCCCGGTCATCCCCCGCGACCTTAGGCTTGAGGTGCCGGAACGGATGGACGCGAGGGGCAGGGTGCTGATCACGCTGGACGAAGACGCTTTGCGCGCGGCGGTGATCCAGCTGCGGGATCAGGGCTGCGAAAGTCTGGTGATCCATTTCCTGCATGCCTATGCCAACCCGGCGCATGAGTTGCGGGCGGGTGAGATTGCGCGAAGCCTTTGGCCGAACTCCTATGTGACGCTTGGCCATGCGCTTTTGTCGGAAAGCCGCGAATACGAACGCGGGGTGACTGCGGCTGTGAACGCCTCGGTCCAGCCCCTCCTGGAGCGCTATGTTGCACGGCTGGCCGACGAGTTGGCCGCCAAGGGCTATGCCCGCGACCTTCTGGTGATGAACGGCAACGGCGGCATGGTCGCGGCCCGCGATGTGGCGAAAGAGGCGGTCAAGACCGTGATGTCCGGTCCCGCCTCGGGTGTCATGGCGGCTGTTGCCACCGGGCGGCGGGCGGGGATTGCGAACTTGCTGACCTATGACATGGGCGGGACCAGCACGGACGTGGCGATGATCAAGGCGGGCATCGCCCCGGTCTCGAACGAGATCGAGGTGGAATATGCCATGCCGATCCATGTGCCGATGGTCGATGTGCGGACCGTGGGAGCGGGCGGAGGCAGTATCGCAAGGATCGATGCCGGTGGCATGCTGCGGGTGGGGCCGGAAAGCGCGGGCTCCACCCCCGGCCCGGTCTGCTATGGCCGGGGCGGCACGAGGGTCACGATTTCGGACGCGAACCTGATCCTTGGACGCCTTCCCGCCAGCCGCTTTGGTCAGGCGGCTGAGGCGGCCCATCAGGCGATGCACGACCAGATCGCCAAGCCCCTTGGCCTATCCGTCGAACAGGCCGCCGAAGCGGTGATCCGTATCGCAAACACACATATGGCGGGGGCGATCCGGATGGTCTCCATCTCTCTCGGTGCTGACCCACGCGACTTTGCGCTGTTTGCCTTTGGCGGTGCGGGGCCGCTGCATGCGGTGGCCTTGGCGCGTGAACTGAACGTTCCAAAAGTCCTGATCCCCGCCCGCCCCGGCATCACCAACGCGCTTGGCTGCGTGGTGGCAGACCTGCGACATGACTTCGTGCGCACACTGAACCGCCCGCTGGACGTGGTGGATATGGGGGATGTCCACGGCGTCCTCGCCGCTCAAGAGGCCGAAGGCCGCCGCCTGATCGGCCTTGAGAAAATCGCCCTGACCCAAGTCCGCGCTGAATTCTCTGCCGATATGCAATTCGTCGGCCAAACCCATCTTCTGCGCGTGGCTCTGCCCTCGTCCACCCCCAGCCGAGATGAGTTGCAGCGCCTGTTTGAGGTCGCTTACCACGCCCGCTTCCGGGTCGACCTGCCAACGATCCGGGCGAATCTTGTGAACCTCAACTGCTCGGTCATCGGTGAACGCCCGGCGCTGGACCTCTCGCGGCTGATCGATCCGGACGGACGGAAGCCCAGCGCCGAACCCGCCTCGATCCGCAAAGTCTGGTTCGACACCTGGCACGACACCCCGGTCTACTGGCGCGACCACTTGCCCTTGAATCTGGACCTGCGTGGCCCCGTGATCATCGAGCAGATGGACACGACCATTGTCATCGACCCCGGAACAAGGGTTACTTCGGACAGCGATGGCAACCTGATCGTGGAGGTGACAGCATGACCGGGTCGCTCTTCGCTCCCGTGCGGGCGCTCATCGCTGACGCGCCCCAGCGAGAAGCAAGCACCCGCGCCGCGCCGAGCGGCTGGAGGAGACCCGCATGATCGACCCCGTCACCCTTGCTGTCATCCAAGCGGGCCTGCAGCAGGTCTGCGACGAGATGGACCTGACCTTTTCGCGCGCCGCTTTCTCCCCCGTGATCGCCGAGGCCGACGACCGGTCGGACGGCATTTACTCTGCCACGGATGGCAGCCTGATCGCGCAAGGCGCTAAAGGCCTGCCGGTCTTTGTCGGTGTCATGCAGTTTTCCACTCGGACGATTCTGGAACGTATCCGCGACGGGATAACTGCCGCACCGGAACCGGGCGATATCTACATCGTCAACGACCCCTATCTGGGAGGCACGCATCTGATGGACGTGCGCTTCGCCATGCCCGTCTGGCGCTGTGGCGAGATCTTCTGCTGGCTTTCCAACACCGGCCATTGGCCCGACACCGGGGGTGCGGTGCCGGGGGGGTTTTCGGCATCCGCGATCAGCGCCGAACAGGAGGGCCTGCGCCTGCCGCCGGTCAAGCTGTTCAAGAAGGGCGTGCTGGATCAGGAAATCTACCAGATCATCTGTTCCAACATCCGGGTATCCGAACAACGGATCGGCGATGTTAAGGCGCAGGCCTCGGCCCTGATGGTGGGCGCAGACCGGTTGGCGGGGCTTCTGGACCGCTATGGCGATGCCACGGTGACCGAGGCCATCGCCGAAATGCGCCGCCTTGCCGCCCGGCAGATGCGGGCGATGATTGGGCTTATTCCCGCAGGTGCCTATCAGGCCCGCGCCTATATCGACAGCGACGGGGTGGTGAACGAACCCCTGACCATCGCCCTGACCGTCACGCGCAAAGACGACGACCTGACCTTCGATTTTTCTGGCTCCTCGGACCCTTGCCGGGGTCCGATGAACTCGGTCCGGGCGACGACCCTGTCATCGGTCTACCTTGCGATGCGGCACATCTTCCCCGATGTCCCGATTTCTGCGGGCGCTTTTGAACCCCTGCATGTCACCGGGATCGAAGGCACCTTCCTCGACGCCGCCTATCCGCGCCCGGTTTCGGGCTGCGCGGCGGAAGTCAGCCAGCGGATCGCCGAAGCTGTGTTTGCCGCTTTGGTGCAGGCGGTGCCGGATCGGGTGACTGCGGCTCCGGCTGGCACCTCGGGCAACTTTGGCCTTGGCGGCAATGACCCGGAGAAGGGCCGTGATTTTGTCATGTACCAGATTTCTGGCGGCGGCTATGGCGGCTTTGCGGGCGGCGACGGGATTGCGAACGGGTGTTCGACAATTGGCATTTCCAAGGCTCCGCCGGTCGAAATCATGGAGCAGACATATCCGGTGCTTTACTGCCATTATGCCCTGCACGAAGGGTCGGGCGGGGCGGGGGAGTATCGGGGTGGGTTGGGCCTCGACTACGAAATCGAGCTTCTGCGCGGCGAAGCGCGGGCGAGTTTCGTGATGGACCATGGCCGCACCGGGCCTCAGGGCGCGTTGGGGGGCGGTGATGGGGCGGTGAACCGGGTGGAGGTGACACGTGATAGCGTGGTCATGGTGCCCGAGCATCTGTCCAAGGCGCAGGACATTGCGCTAAAGCCGGGCGACCGGGTGCGGGTCCGCACACCGGGTGGCGGGGGTTATGGCGACCCGGCAAGACGCGATCCGGCAAGCCTTGCCCGTGACGTGGCGCTGGGGCGCTATTCCCGGGCCGAAGCGGAACGGCTCTGGCCCGGGGTTCTGCCGCCGACTTAAGGTTTAGGCCTTGGCCCGGCTTTCAACAGCGCCAAGCCTGCCGTTGATCAGCACAAGGTTTTGGCGCAAGCCGTCGATCCTTCCCGCCAGTTCCGCCGCGGGGGGCGCTTCTGGTTCGGGTTCCTTTTCGGCGAAGATGTGGCCGAAGATCCACATGAAAGAGCGCGACACGTCGTCCATCACCAGATAGGCCGCAGGCACCACGATCAGGCTCAGCCCGGTCGAGACGATAATCCCGCCCATCACCGCAATCGCCATTGGCGCACGGAACGACCCGCCCTCGCCGACACCAAGGGCCGAGGGCAGCATCCCCGCCGACATGGCGATGGATGTCATCACGATGGGCCGTGCCCGCTTGTGCCCAGCTTCGATGACAGCGGCGATCCGGTCCATGCCGCGCACTCGCATCTCGATGGCGAAATCTATCAGCAGGATCGCGTTCTTTGCGACGATCCCCATCAACATCAGAATTCCGATCAGGACCGGCATCGACAGCGGGTTCTGCGTGATGATCAGCGCCGCCGCGACCCCGCCGACCGACAGGAGGAGCGAGAAGACGATGGTCAGGGGTTGCAGGACCGAGTGGAACAGAAGGATCAGCACGAACATCATCAGAAGGACGCCCATGACCATCGCGTTGCCAAAGCTCGACTGCAGTTCTGCCTGGACTTCGGCATCGCCGGAAGGTGTGACCGTGACCGAAGCTGGTAGGCCGAGTGTTGGCAGGATTTCGTAAAACCGTGCGGTCGCCTGATCCAGCACAAAGCCCGGCGCGATGTCACCGCCCAAGGTCGCAACGCGCAGCCGGTTCAGGCGTTTGACGACCGAAGGGCCCTCGGCCAGTTCAACCGTCGCCACAGCCGACAGCGGCACTGGGCCAGCCGCCGTCATCAGTTTCATCGCCGAAATCCGGGCCAGATCGTCGCGCGCGCTTTCGGCGAACTCAACCCGGATCGGGATCAGCCGGTCGTCGATGGACAGCTTGGCCAGCGCCGCCGGAACATCGCCAATCGTCGCCACCCTGACGGCAGCCGCGATCTGCTGCGCCGTAACGCCCAGTCGTGCCGCCTCATCCGCGCGCGGGGTGATCAGGATTTCCGGCCGGGGCAGGGCGGTTTCGGCCCAGACGTTCTGCAGCGAGGGTTCATTCTGTAAGGCCGCCTCGATCTTGCGCACGGCGATGGCAAGATCCGTTTCACTGCCGGACAGGATGTCAAAACTGAAGGGCCGTGCGCCGGGACCGCCGCCGCCGGGCAGCTTGTAGGCCCGCACATCCGGGATCGGTTTCAGCGCGGCCAGAACATCGGCCTCGATCTCGACTTGCGGGCGCAGGCGACCTTCTGAGGGGATGTCGGGGATCAGGCTGCCGATCAGCGGCAGATGGTGGCCAAGATCGATCAGCTTGCGCTCCAGCCCGTTGTCCAGCCGGTCCAGAATGATGGAAAAGCTGGCGCGGCGGATGTCAAGCTCGCCAAGCGGGGTCGTGCCGCCAATGACCACGACCGATTTGACCCCGTCGATATCCTTGATTGCATCGGCCATCGCGTCCGTGGTCGTAGCAGTGTCGGCAAGCGAGGAGCCGGGCGGAAGTTCGACCGAGACCTTGATCTTGCTTTCATCCTCGGGCGGGAAAAGGCTGCCGGGGATCTGGACCATCGCCAGGATCGAGCCATAGACCACCATGATCGCGACGATCAGCGTAGCGTAGCGCCCCGGAAGGCGGATCAGCGGAACCTTGCCGCCAGCCGTATGCCTGACGATCCACATATAACCCCGTGTGATCGCGCCGTCGGCATGTTCGTCTTGAAGCGGTTGGGTCAGGAACCGCACCAGGTAGGGCCACAGAAGATAGGCCACCAGCGTCGCACCCGCCGCCACCATCACCCCGTAGCCAAGCGTCAGAAACCCGACGATCCCGGCGACAGCTAGGCGCAGGGTCAGCGACAGCCAGCGGGGCAGGGTAATCTCAGTCGCCCGCATGAAATAGGCGGCCATCATCGGCGTGATCAGACGCGCGACCATCAGCGAGAAAAGGACGGCCACCGCGACGGTCAGGCCGAACTGAATGAAATACTGCCCCGGAATGCCGGGCATGAAGCTGACCGGAATGAAGACCGCAACGATGGTGAAGGTGGTCGCGATGACGGCAAGGCCGATTTCATCCGCCGCCTCGATAGCCGCGCGATAGGGGGTTTTTCCCATGCGGATGTGCCGCGCGATATTTTCGATTTCCACAATGGCGTCGTCGACAAGGATGCCGGTGGCCAAGGTCAGGGCAAGAAAGCTGACAAGGTTCAGCGAAAAGCCCAAAAGCTCCATGATGTAAAAGGTCGGAACTGCCGACAACGGCAATGCAATCGCCGAAATCAGCGTAGCGCGCCAGTTCTTCAGGAACAAAAGCACGACGAATACCGCAAGAAGCGAGCCTTCGACCAGCGTGTTCAACGCGGATGTGTAGTTGCCGTAGGTATAGAACACCGTGTCGTCGATCTTGGTCAGGGTGACGTCGGGATGCACCTTGCGCAGATCATCAATCACGGCATTCGCGACTTCCGCGACGCTGACTTCGGACGCCCCCTTCGTGCGGAATATCTGGAAAGCAACCGCCTCTTCGCCATCAACGCGGGCAAAGCTGCGCGGTTTTTCATAGCCGTCGATGACGTCGCCCAGTTCGGCAAGCTTGACGAACCGACCTGACGGCAGCGCGATGGTGGTGGCGGCAAGCGCTTCGACCGTGCCGGTGTCGCCCAAGGTGCGGATCACCTGCTCGCCGGTCCCAAGCTCGAACTTGCCGGCACCAAGATTGGTGTTGGTCGCGGAAAGCTGTGCGCTGACGGCTTGGGCGGTGACGCCGAAACTGTCCAGCCGCACCGGATCCAGCTCGATGCGGATTTCGCGCATCGCCCCGCCCATGCGGTCAACCCGGCCAACCCCCGGCTTGCCTTGCAAGGCGCGGATGACGGTGTCGTCGACAAACCAGCTCAGCTCTTCCAGCGTCATGCCGGGGGCGGTGACCCGAAAGGTCATGATCGCGCCGTTTTCGACATCGATGCGCGTAACGATGGGGGCTTCGATCCCAGCGGGCAAGTCGCCCCGAATGCGGTCGATGGCATCCTTGGTGTCTTGCACCGCCTTTTCGGTCGGCACTTCCATGCGGAATTCGATGATCGTCGTCGAAAGCCCGTCGGTCACGGTCGAGGTGATCCGCTTGGCCCCGGTGATCCCGGCGACGGCATCCTCGATCTCTTTGGTGATCTGCGTTTCCATTTCCGCCGGGGCTGCGCCGGATTGCACCACCGTTACGGCAGCAATCGGCACGTCGATGTTGGGGAATTTGGTGATGGGCAGGCTGTAAAAGCTTTGCCATCCCAGAAGCACGAGAAGGAAGAACGCCAGCAGGGGTGCTACGGGATTGCGGATCGACCAAGCCGAGAAATTCATCGCGCGGCCCCTTAGTTTGCGGGCTGAGCAAGGGCTACCGGATTGACCCGGTCGCCACTACGGACAAAGGCCCCGGACTTGGCAACCACCAGATCGCCCTCGGCCAGACCTTCGGTGATCTCGACAGACCCGCCGTCGCGGATGCCAACCGTCACGAGGGCGACCTCTACCACACCGTCGCGCACCCGCATGACCGTGGTTTCTCCGTCCAACCGCCCTATGGCGGTGACCGGCACGGCAAGCCCCTGACGTTCGACAATCAGAATCTCGGCTTCGGCGAACATGCCTGACCGCAAGGCACCCGGCTCATCCAGGCTGATCCTGGCACGGCCAAGGCGAGTGACCGGGTCGATAACAGGTTCAACCAGCCGAACCGTGCCCATGGTCGGTTCGGTCATCCCGACCGAACGGATGCGCACCTTCATGCCCGGGGCAAGCCGCGTCACATCACCCTCGGCCACATCGACGCGCAGTTCCAGCGCACCGTCGCGGGTGATCGTGAACATCGGCTGACCTGCGGCCGAGGCAAGGGCGCCAACTTTGGCATTCCGGGCCACAACTTCGCCCGCGACGGGGGCTTTTACCTCGGTCCGGCCAAGGTAAAGTTTGGCCGTCTCAAGGCGCGCCTTGGCCAACGCAAGCTGGGCTTCGGCGGCTTTCAGCCCCTCGGTCGCCTGCAGCACCCGGGCATCGGCGGCGATCTTGGCCGAATTGGCGGCGTCCAAGATCGACTGCGGCGCGGATCCCTGTTCCTTCAACGTGGTCGCCCGTGTCATTTCCCGCTCGGCCTGTGCGGCACCGGCTTCGGCTTCGACCATCTGGGCATTGACCTGCGCAATCGCGGCCTCGGCCGAAGCGACACCTGCCACAGCCTCGGCCGTCTGCAACTCCAGCGTCGAGGTGGAAAGGCGGGCCAGCACCGCCCCTGCCTCAACCCGGTCGCCGACATCGGTCAACAGCGTCTCAATCGGTTGGCCCTCGATCAGGGGCACAACCTGCACCTCTTCGACGG
Organism: Paracoccaceae bacterium; assembly: GCA_947504705.1. GTDB lineage: Bacteria > Pseudomonadota > Alphaproteobacteria > Rhodobacterales > Rhodobacteraceae > Tabrizicola. Next base: position 42,520 of record CANNIA010000013.1, on the reverse strand, counting down.
CGGCAATCAGCCCCGAAGCGATGATCCGGTCGGAAAGCATCTGCTTGCCCACCGTGACCACGCTGATCGCGGGCAGGGTGGAGGCCTCGGGCGTTTCGGTCGCCTCGGCTGCGGCAGCCTCATCGGCAAGGCCGGGTTGGGCCTGCAGGGTTAAGGCAACCAAAGATACAAACCCAAGGGCAAGATACTGACGCTTCATAGCTTAGCCTTCCGCACTGTCGTTGGAAATTTCATTCAGAATCGCATCGACGATCCCCATGGCCTGATCGGTCAGCGCAGGGCTGGCCGGGCCGAATTGTGCCGTGCGTGTCGCAAGACCCTTCACCAGAAGGATCAGGATCTGACACTGCCCCTCGTACCGCTGCCGGGCGTCGTCAAAGCTGCGCCGGGTGATCCGGGCAAAGACCGTGGCAAGAAAGGCGGTGATACCCTCTTCCATCTGGCGGGCAACCTCGCCGATCTCGGGCTTTCGGATCGAGGCGGCGGTGACTTCCGCCCAAAGCTGGCCATCCTTCAGCGCCTCTTCGGTGAAGTGGCCCAGAATGCGCCCCCGTAGGCACTGCATGGGTGCGTCCGAGGCCTGCACATCGGCAAAGTCCCTTTGGATATCGGCCATATCCAGCCCGCACATTGCCTGCACGATTGCGGCTTTCGACGGGAAATAGCGATAAAAGTTGCCGACGCTCATCCCTGCAGCTCGCGCGAGGTCCTGCATAGAGGCACCATCAAAGCCCTTTTCGGCAAAGACCTGTCGGATCGAAGCCAGAATTTCCTGACTACGCTCTTCAGCGGCAAGGGCGTGAGGGGCGGACATGGGCGACTCGGTTGGATGAGAATGAACGTTCATTCACTCCAATATCCAATGGCCTGCCGCCGTCAAGAGGCAACCATCTCTGGCACGGGTGCTTGGCTTTTCCCCCGGATTGGCCCAAAGGGGCAGGAAACAGGCTACAGGTGCCCCATGGCCACAGGAATTAACTTCACCCTCTCAGCGACCGACGGCAAAGCCCGGACCGGGGTGATCAAGACTCCGCGCGGCGAGATTCGCACCCCGGCCTTCATGCCGGTGGGCACGGCGGCGACGGTCAAGGCGATGCTGCCCGAAAGCGTGCGCGCGACCGGGGCCGATATCCTTTTGGGCAACACCTATCACCTGATGCTGCGCCCGACCGCTGAACGGGTGGCCGCCTTGGGCGGGTTGCACAAGTTCATGAACTGGGACCGCCCGATCCTGACTGACTCTGGCGGCTTTCAGGTCATGTCGCTTGGCCCCTTGCGCAAGCTGACCGAGGAAGGCGTGCGGTTCTCTTCCCACCTCGACGGCTCCAAACACATGTTGACCCCTGAACGCAGCATGGAGATCCAGCGGCTGCTGGGGTCCGACATTGTCATGTGCTTTGACGAATGCCCGGCCTTGCCCGCCGATGACGCGACGGTGGCCAAATCCATGCGCCTTTCGATGCGGTGGGCACAGCGCAGCCGCGATGCCTTTGGCGACCGTCCCGGACATGCGCTGTTTGGCATCATGCAGGGCGGCGTCACCCGGGATCTACGCGAGGTATCTGCCAAAGCTTTGACCGGTATCGGCTTTGACGGCTATGCCGTCGGCGGCCTTGCAGTGGGCGAGGGGCAACAGGCGATGTTCTCCGTCCTCGACTACGCCACTGGCTTTCTGCCCGAAGACAAGCCGCGCTATCTGATGGGCGTCGGCAAGCCAGACGACATTGTCGGTGCGGTCGAACGCGGGATCGACATGATGGACTGCGTGTTGCCCTCTCGGTCAGGCCGCACCGGCCAGGCCTGGACTCCGCGCGGCCAGGTCAACCTGCGAAATGCCCGCCACAAGGACGACCCCCGCCCGCTGGACGAAACCTGCACCTGCCCGGCCTGCCGCAGCTATTCGCGGGCATATCTGCACCATGTGGTGAAATCGGACGAGATCATCGGCTCGATGCTGCTGACCTGGCACAACCTGCACTACTATCAGGTACTGATGCAGGGCCTGCGCGACGCGATTGCAGCCAAGCAATTGACCGTCTTCGTCACTGCCTTCCACGCCAAGCGGGCCGAAGGCGATCTAGAGCCTATCTAGCCTCACTTGGGCTGCTCGGCCGGGCATATTCCGACCTTGCAGCCGCGCACGCGTGGGTTCATTCTGCCGAACCAAGCAGGAACTTGAATCTCCAGCCGGGACACCACAAGTTAACACATCTGAAGGCGGAGCGGGCAGGGTTGCCGATGGTCGGGGCCCAGCCACGTTGCTGCAAGCGAAAGTAGACACATGAACACGCAAAGCTATCCTGTCCTGCCCCTGCGCGACATCGTGGTGTTCCCCCACATGATCGTGCCGCTGTTCGTCGGCCGCGAGAAATCGGTTCGCGCGCTTGAAGAGGTGATGCAGGACGACAAGCAGATCCTTCTTTCCTCGCAAAAGGACCCCACCGCCGATGACCCGGACGCCGATGGCATTTTCCGCACCGGGGTTCTGGCCAATGTGCTGCAATTGCTGAAACTGCCCGACGGTACGGTGAAAGTGCTGGTCGAAGGCAAGGCCCGCGTCCGGATCACCGGTTTCATCGAGAACCCCTCGTTCTTTGAAGCGACGGTTGAGCCTTTGGAGGAAACCGACGGGGATGAAACCTCGGTCGAGGCGCTGGTCCGCGCGGTCAGCGAAGAATTCGAACGCTATTCCAAGGTCAAGAAGAACATCCCGGAAGAGGCCCTTGCCGCAGTTTCCGACACCCGCGAACCCGCGCGTCTGGCTGACCTTGTGGCCGGGCATCTTGGTATCGACGTGGTGCAGAAGCAGGCGATCCTGGAAACGCTGGATGTCGCTGAGCGTCTGGAAAAGATCTATGGCCACATGCAGGGGGAATTGTCCGTCCTGCAGGTGGAAAAGAAGATCAAATCCCGGGTGAAAACCCAGATGGAGAAGACCCAGCGCGAATACTATCTGAACGAGCAGATGAAGGCCATTCAGAGAGAGTTGGGCGACGGTGAGGAAGGCCAGAACGAGATCACCGAGTTGGAAGAGCGGATCCGAAAGACCGCACTTTCCAAAGAAGCGCGCGAAAAGGCCGATGCCGAGCTGAAGAAGCTGAAGACGATGTCCCCGATGTCGGCCGAGGCCACAGTGGTCCGCAACTACCTTGACTGGCTTCTGGGCGTGCCGTGGGGTGTTAAATCCCGTGTGAAAAAGGATCTGGGCGCGGCGCAAAAGGTGCTGGACGCTGACCATTACGCGCTTGAAAAGGTCAAGGAACGCATCGTCGAATATCTGGCGGTGCAGGCCCGCTCGACCAAGCTGAAAGGCCCGATCCTCTGCCTCGTCGGCCCTCCGGGCGTGGGCAAGACCTCGCTTGGCCGGTCGGTCGCCAAGGCCACCGGGCGTGAATTCATCCGCATCAGCCTTGGCGGCGTGCGCGACGAATCCGAAATCCGCGGTCACCGGCGCACCTATATCGGCTCGATGCCGGGCAAGATCATCCAAAGCCTGAAGAAGGCCAAGACGACCAACCCGCTGATCCTGTTGGATGAAATCGACAAGATGGGCCAGGATTTCCGCGGCGACCCTGCGTCTGCCCTGCTTGAGGTGCTGGACCCGGAACAGAACTCCACCTTCTCGGACCACTATCTTGAGGTCGAATATGACCTCTCGAACGTCATGTTCATCACCACGGCCAACAGCTACAATATGCCGGGCCCCTTGATGGACCGGATGGAGATCATCCCGCTGGCCGGCTATACCGAGGATGAAAAGCGCGAGATCGCCAAGGGTCATCTGCTGCAAAAGCAGATCACCGCGAACGGTCTGAAGAAGGGCGAGTTCAGCATCTCGGACGCCGCACTGACCCATGTCATCCGCTACTATACCCGCGAAGCCGGCGTGCGGAGCCTGGAGCGCGAAATTGCCAAACTGGCGCGCAAGGCCGTGACCGAAATCCTGAAAGGCAAGACCGAGAAGGTTGATGTCGATATCGCCAAGGTCGAGGAATACCTTGGCGTGCAGCGCCACCGCTATGGCTTGGCCGAGAAAGAGGATCAGGTCGGTGTGGTGACCGGTCTGGCCTGGACCAGCGTCGGTGGCGACCTTCTGCAGATCGAAGCTTTGCGCCTGCCGGGCAAGGGACGGATGAAGACCACCGGCAAGCTGGGCGACGTGATGAAGGAGTCGATCGAAGCGGCGGCAAGCTATGTCCGCTCGATCAGCCCGCAGATCGGGGTCAAGCCGCCCAAGTTTGAGACGATGGACATCCACGTCCACGTTCCCGACGGCGCGACGCCGAAAGACGGGCCCTCGGCTGGTCTGGCGATGGTCACCTCCATCGTCTCGGTCCTGACCGGGATTCCGGTGCGCAAGGACATCGCCATGACGGGTGAGGTTTCCCTGCGCGGCAATGCGATGCCGATCGGGGGACTTAAGGAAAAGCTGCTCGCCGCCCTGCGCGGGGGGATCACGACCGTCTTCATCCCGGAAGAAAACGCCAAGGATCTGGCAGAGATTCCGGACAATGTGAAGGAAGGCCTGAAGATCATCCCGGTCAGCCACGTCCGCGAAGTGCTGGCCCAGGTTCTGACCCGCCAGCCCGAGCCGGTCGAATGGGATGAAGCCGCCGAAGAAGCCGCCGCTGCTGCACGGGCGCTGGGAAGTCCGGCTCCGGCGCAGACGGCACATTGAGCCTTCGATAAAGAAACGGCGCGCGATCTCCTCGCGCGCCGTCTTTCGTTCTTTCAGTCCGATATTCAGGCGACGCGGCGCAGCTCCAGTCCAAGCTTGCCATAATCAACGCCCTTATAGCCCTCAGGCAGCGCGCGGATCGCGCCGGGGTGCATGATCTCGACCTCTTGCGCCATCACGCCCTCATAGATGCCTTCAAAGCCTTTGTAGCGGTATTGATAGACCCCAAGCCCCAGGCGGTTGGTGCCCACCCTGCGGATATCTTCCTTCAGGCGGATATCACTTGCTATCGGCGGAGAATCGTTCCCACCCGATACGGCCACCGCGATCACCACTCCAATCAGGAGCAAAGGCAGGAGCATCCCACCCGACGACGTGGGTTTCGCCTCTACGACAGGGGTTTCTTCTTCGACGACAACCGCCGGCCCGCCAGCCAGAACCGGGTTGATCGCCCCAAGCGTCAGGGCCGTCGACAACAAAAACAGTTTCCGCATGTGGTTTCCTTTCCTTTATCCAATGCCTCAGGCGACCCGCCGCAGTTCAAGACCCAGCTTCACGTAATCCACGCCCTTATAGCCCTCAGGCAGCGCGCGGATCGCGCCGGGGTGCATGATCTCGACCTCTTGCGCCATCACGCCCTCATAGATGCCTTCAAAGCCTTTGTAGCGGTATTGATAGACCCCAAGCCCCAGGCGGTTGGTGCCGACCCGGCGGATATCTTCCTTCAGACGGATGTCGCTGAGTGTGGTCGTGGAATCGTCCCCCGATACCGCAACCGCAATGACCACCCCGATCAGAAGCAGCGGAATCAGCATCCCGCCCGACGACGCGGGTTGTGCCGCGACGACAGGGGTTTCTTCTTCGACGACAACCGCCGGCCCGCCCGCCAGAACCGGGTTGATCGCCCCAAGCGTCAGGGCCGTCGACAACAAGAGCAGTTTGCGCATTTTGGCTTTCCTTTCGCGATTTCACGGAAAGAAGCTAACCACCTTTGGCCCGGTCAATCAACGAATTTAGGGGCGCCGAAACGGCTGGCCGGATGGCACGGGGCAGGCTATCCTCTGGCAAACACTGGAGTGAATGGCACTATGGCAGCAGATGACTTCGACGGTTCCAAGCGGCGCGCGCGCGCTGAAAAGCGGGCTGACCGGCTGACGAAAGGCAAAGAGGTCAAGCCTGTGCTAAAGCTGGTTCAGGGGGACTCCGGTGGCTTCCCCGCGGTCGGACAAAAGGGCGAGGGTCTGAAGGTCAAGGACCTTGTCGATACGGTCGCGTCAGCCATCGGTGGCAACAAGAACGACCTCAAAAAGACCGTCGAGGCCGTGCTGGAGGCAATCGGCATAGCCCTTGCGACCGGCAACGACCTGAACGTCCCGCCCCTTGGCAAGCTCCGTGTGGCCAAGAACCAGCCGCCGGTCATGACGCTGAAGCTGCGCCTTGCAGACGGTCCACGCGCCGCTGGATTGGCTCTTGCGGATGAAGACGAGGATAGCTAAAAGCCGCCGCACCGAATGCAGATACCGAATGCAGATTTCGGGCGATTAGCTCAGCGGTAGAGCGCTTCGTTCACATCGAAGATGTCAGCGGTTCAAATCCGTTATCGCCCACCATTTTGCCCCTGATGCCCGTGGCAGCTGTTTGCGGAACCCCATGTCAGAAGTCTTGATCCTGCGCCACGGTCAGACCGTGTGGAGCCTCGCGCAACGCTATCAGGCGGCCATGGATGCGCCGCTGACCCCGCTTGGGGTGCAGCAAGCCGAAGCACAGGGACGCAGTCTTGCGTCCCATATCGTTGATCCGCTGGACTATCAGGTTCTAACCAGCCCACAGCCCAGAGCGGCCCGCACCGCTGTTCTGTCCCTTGCGGAATTGGGTCGCGTGGAGCAGCCCGAGGCAAGGCTGCGCGAAATCTCGATCGGTCAGTAGGAGGGGATTTGTCGCGAGGACATCTTTGGAACAAGTATCCTTGACGATGACAGTTTCTGGTGGATGGACAACGCCCCCGGCGGGGAAGGGCATCTTGCGGTTGCCGCCCGTGTGGCTGACCTGCTGGCCGAGGTCAGTCGTCCCGTCATTCTGGTCACCCATGGCGTGACCGCTTGCCACCTGCGCGGCCAGCTTCTGGGCCTTTCGCACTTGGATACGGCAAGGTTGACCTGCGAGCAGGGCGTCGTCTACCGCATCCTTGACGGACAGGAACTTGTGCTGCGGCACGCTCAGACCCGGCTTGCAAAACACTCCGACCGCAGCTAGACCGCGCATTCAGAACCGGAAGGTGCCGGGTCGTTAGCTCAGTTGGTAGAGCGTCTCGTTTACACCGAGAATGTCGGCGGTTCGAGCCCGTCACGACCCACCATTTCCTAGGCGGCGCGCTTTCTAAAAGAAACAAAGTTCACAAGTCGTCAACGCCCGCAGCCAACCATTTGAATACAAATCGAAAGCTAAGGAATGTCCACCGTGGACATCCCCCCTGTTCATTCCCGCACAGCCCTCGCGCTTCGCAAAGGGGTGTTTTTTTCCCGGCCACTGGCTAGCTTGTCTGCAAAGGAGACCGATCATGTGGAACCCTCTGCTTGACCCCACGATCCCGATCGGCGATGCCGTGGATGCGATTGAAACCGTGATCGTCCCCCGCGCCCGAGACTTGGGTGGGTTCGAAGTCCGCCGCGCACTGCCCTCGGCCGAGCGGCAGATGGTCGGGCCTTTCATCTTTTTCGACCAGTTCGGCCCGGCCGAGTTTCTGACCGGTCAAGGTCTGGACGTCCGGCCCCATCCCCATATCGGGCTTGGGACCGTGACCTACCTTCTGAAGGGCCGGATCCATCACCGCGACAGCATCGGCAACGACATGTGGATCGAGCCGGGGGCGATCAACTGGATGCTGGCGGGGCAGGGGATCACCCATTCCGAGCGGACGGATGGCCCGGCGCGGCAGGCCCCGCTGTCGCTGTATGGGCTGCAGACATGGCTGGCCCTGCCGCGCGACCGCGAGGATGATGCGGCGGATTTCGCCCACCTTCCCCGCGCCAATCTGCCCGAGTTGGAGGGGGAGGGCAAGCAGGTCCGGCTGATCCTTGGCAATGCCTGGGGAGAGGAGGTGCCGCTGAAGATGCCCTCGGAGGTCTTCTATGCCGACGCGCTGCTTCAGCCCGGCGCGGCGCTGCCTTTGCCGGACAATCATGAGGATCGGGGGATCTTCGTGCTGGAAGGCAGCATCAGCTGCGCCGGGCAGGAGTTCGAGGCCGGCCGGATGCTGGTTTTCCGGCCTGGTGACCGGATCTCGGTCAAAGCTGGCGAGCAGGGCGCGCGGATGATGGTTCTGGGTGGGGCCACGATGGACGGACCCCGGTATATCTGGTGGAACTTCGTCGCCTCGTCCCGCGATCGGCTGGATGCGGCGCGGGAGGCTTGGCGGGCTGGGGACTGGCAGCATGGGCGGTTCAAACTGCCGCCGGGGGATGAGGGGGAATGGATCCCCGCTCCGGAGCGTTGAAAAACCCCAGCGGCCCCATTGACGGCCCCGAAGGATGCGTCTATTTCGGCCTCTACGCGCGGTGGTAGCTCAGTTGGTTAGAGTACCGGCCTGTCACGCCGGGGGTCGCGGGTTCGAGCCCCGTCCACCGCGCCAGTCTTTCCTTTCAGCCCCGGAATCGTCAAAACTGTCCACGGTGGACACTTTGGTGATTGCTGATTTATATCAAATGCTTACGCGTGAACGTTTACGGAAAATTTGGACTTTGAAATTCCGCATTTTCCAGGGTCCTTGACGATCCTTGCGCGGACGCACCTTCGGCATAGCGTGGTAAGAGGCGCTGCGCAAAGCCCGGAGTATTTGTCGCCATCCCACTGTCTTTTCCCGCTTGACGCCCCCCGGCCAACCCATTATCCCGCCCCAATCGCGCGGTGGTAGCTCAGTTGGTTAGAGTACCGGCCTGTCACGCCGGGGGTCGCGGGTTCGAGTCCCGTCCACCGCGCCACTTTCCCCATGTACCTTAGAGGTTCATTCGGTACCGGAGGAAAGGTTCATTCGATAGCGTATGTGACCGTCGTCCTTGCAGAACTGGTCGTAAAGTTGACGGGCGATGTCGTTCTCGATTTCGGTCATCCAGTAAAGCCGCTTCCAACCCCTTGAACGGGCCAACGCAATCAAGTCTTCGATCAGGGCACGACCAAGACCCTTGCCCCGGGCTTCCGGAGCGACGAAGAGATCTTCGAGATAGCAATCATCCCCCATGACCCAGGTTGATGGATGGTGCTGGTGAATTGCAAAGCCTACCGGCTTGCCATCCAGGCAAGCAATGCGCGCGGTAAGCTTGCTGGCCGGGTCCATCAGGCGGTGCCAAGTAAAATCGCTGACCCCGTCTTTCAGTACAATTCTGTAGCCATCAATGAAGCGCTTCCAAAGCAACAGGAATGCGTCGCGGTCTGCAGAGTGTGCATTGCGGATTTCGATTGTCATGCGATTCGTTCCAAGATGCGGGCCCAGGAGCGGATGCCTTTGTGGAAACTTTCGACATCGTATTTTTCGTTGGGTGAGTGGATCTGGTCATCGTCCTTGGCAAAACCGACCAGCATCGCGTCCATGCCAAGGATGGATTTGAAGTAGCCGGCAATCGGAATCGAGCCACCTTCGCCAATGAAGACAGCGGGGCGGCCCCATTCTTCGGTCAATGCGGCGCGGGCAGCCTCGAACGCAGGATCGGCGATCGACATGACCGAGGCGGGTGAGCCTTCGATTTCATCGTGCCAGGCGATGCGGCAATCGGCGGGGATGCGGGCTTCGGCCCAGGTGCGGAAGGATTGCAGAACCTTCGCGGGGTCCTGGCGCGAGACAAGGCGGAAGCTGACCTTGGCGTGGACCTCGGCCGGAAGTACGGTCTTGAAGCCCGCACCGTTGTAGCCGCCCCACATGCCGTTGACCTCGGCCGTTGGCCGCGACCAGAGCATTTCCAAGGGTGTGCGGTCCTGTTCGCCTGCCGGAATGGAAAGGCCGACATCGCCCAGATAGGCGGCATGGTTGAAGGCAAGGCCCTGCCATTGCTGGCGAAGCTTGTCTGAGAGTTCCTCGACATCATCATAGAAGCGGGGAACCATGACGCGGCCTTCGGCATCGTGAAGGTCGGCCAAAAGCTGCGCCATGACATGCAGCGGATTGCGGGCAAGGCCGCCGTAAGCGCCGGAATGCAGATCGCGGCTGGCGGCGTGGATGGTGAATTCGGATTTCGCAAGGCCGCGGAGTTGGGTGGAGATGGCGGGAAGGCGGTCTTCGTACAGTCCGGTGTCGCAGATGAGGGCAAGGCTGGCCGTGAGTTCGGCGCGGTTGGCTTCCATGAAAGGGATGAGCGAGGGAGAGCCCGATTCCTCTTCGCCTTCCAGAAAGATCGTCAGCTTGCCGGGCAGCGTGCCGTGGACGGCTTTCCATGCGCGGCAGGCCTCGATGAAGGTCATCAGCTGGCCCTTGTCGTCCGAGGCGCCACGGGCGCGGATCACGCGGCCTTTGGGGGTGTCTTCCAGTTGGGGGTCGAACGGGTCACTGTGCCAAAGGGAAAGTGGATCAACGGGTTGCACGTCATAGTGGCCGTAGAAAAGGATGTGGCGGTTGCCGGTACCGCCATGGCCCACGACCATCGGGTGCCCGGGAGTTGGGGCAGAGCGGGCGTCAAAACCCAGCGTCTTCAGGTCTTCGGTCAGCCAGTCGGCGGCGCGGGCGCAATCGTCCTTGTAGGCAGGGTCGGTTGAGATCGAGGGGATGCGCAGAAGCGCGATCAGGCGGTCGATGGCTTCGGGCAAGGTGGCGTCGATGTGCGAAAGGACGGCGTCGAGGGACATGGCACTCTCCGGAATGTGATTGGCTGACAGGTTAGCAGGCGGCTTGGTTCTGTCTATAGCGCGCGGATTTGGGTAAGCTTTGGCGCAGGCACCCGTTGGGGGCGACATTTCGCCGTCTTGGAACTTGCCGCGACTTGACCGAAATCAAGGCCTTGATGCGCCGTTCCTGCGAAGGCTGGCGCAAAGGAAGCCCGGGATGACCATGGATTACGAAGCAGCACTGGACGCAAGCCTGCAGCGGTTGCACGACGAGGGGCGCTATCGCACCTTTATCGACATCGCGCGCGATCAGGGGCGGTTCCCGCATGCGGTCTGGACCAGGCCGGATGGCAGCCAGAAGGACATCACTGTCTGGTGCGGCAACGACTACCTTGGCATGGGGCAACATCCCGTGGTGCTGGAGGCGATGCATCAGGCGCTGGATGAGGCGGGGGCCGGGTCTGGAGGCACGCGGAACATCTCGGGCACGACGCGCTGGCACAAGGCGCTGGAGGCCGAGCTGGCGGATTTGCATGGCAAGGATGCGGCGCTGGTCTTTACCTCGGCCTATGTGGCGAATGATGCGACCTTGTCGACGCTGCGGGCGATATTTCCGGGGCTGATCATTTATTCCGACGCCCTGAACCATGCCTCGATGATCGAAGGCGTGCGGCGCGGGGGCGGGGAAAAGCGGATATTCCGGCACAATGATGTGGCGCATCTGCGCGAGTTGTTGGCTGCAGATGATTCGGCCGCACCGAAGCTGATCGCGTTTGAGTCGATCTATTCGATGGATGGGGATTTCGGGCCGATCAGCGCAATTTGCGATCTGGCGGCGGAATTCGGCGCATTGACCTATCTGGACGAGGTTCATGCCGTCGGCATGTACGGCCCACGCGGCGCAGGGATTGCAGAGCGCGACGGGCAGATGCACCGGGTCGACATCATCAACGGCACGCTGGCCAAGGCTTACGGCGTCTTTGGCGGTTACATCGCGGCGTCGGCCAAGATGGTCGATGCGATCCGGTCCTATGCGCCGGGGTTCATCTTCACGACCTCGTTGCCACCTGCCGTGGCTGCGGGGGCTGCGGCCTCGGTCCGTTTTCTGAAGACAGACAATGCGTTGCGGGCAAAACATCAGGCGCAGGCGCGGGCGCTGAAGATGCGTTTGAAGGCGCTTGGGCTGCCGTTGATCGACCACGGCAGCCATATCGTGCCGGTCCATGTCGGCAACCCTGTGCATTGCAAGATGCTGTCGGATTTATTGCTGGAAGATCATGGAATCTATGTCCAGCCGATCAATTTCCCGACCGTTCCGCGTGGAACCGAACGGCTGCGCTTTACGCCTTCGCCCGTGCATGGGGCAGAGGAGATCGACCGGCTGGTCAAGGCGATGGATTCCTTGTGGATCCATTGTGCGCTGAATCGCGCTGAGGCCGTCGCATAAGCAGTTTGGGCTGTGGAAAACCCCTTGTTCTGTGTTAAGTTCTAGCTAATACGAAGAAGGCACGAGTCGTCGGGGAAGGCGACCGGGCACGCAGGCAGATCGAAGGGGACAGGGCAATAATGTTCGGTTGGAGGGCAAAACCTTCGACAATCGAAGAAGACAAGCCGAAAGGCTTTGACGACTTCGAATTGCGACTGGGCGATCTCATGCGGGGCGAACGTGCCACGCTTGGGAAATCGCTGCTTGATGTCCAGCGCGAACTTAAGATCAAAGCCACCTATATCTCAGCGATCGAAAACGCCGATCTTTCCGCCTTTGAGACCCCCGGGTTTGTCGCGGGCTATCTGCGCTCCTATGCGCGCTATCTGGGCATGGACCCTGAATGGGCCTTTGAGCGTTTCTGCCGTGAGGCAGGCTATACCGTTTCGCATGGGCTTTCGGCGGGTGCTGCAACGACGCAGCCTGCCCGTGCCCGCGCCGGCGTGGAATATTCTGACCCTTTGGCCAATCCGCATGCGATGTACATCCCGCGCAGCGAGACATTCATGTCGCGGGTCGAACCTGGTGCCTTGGGGTCTGTTGCGGTTCTGGTCGCGCTTTTGGGGGCAATCGGCTATGGTGGCTGGTCGATTCTGCAGGAAGTGCAGCGGGTCCAGCTTGCCCCGGTCGATGAAGCGCCAAATGTTCTTACCGAGATTGATCCGCTGCAACCGGGTGGCGTTCCGCTGACCGGTCAGGGCGCAGATGCCGGCTCCGAGGAACTGGCCAGTGCCGAGGGTGAGGTAGCGGACCCGCTTGATCGGCTGTATCGTCCTGAGGCGCTGGAAGTGCCCGTTCTGACGGCGCGTGACGGTCCCATTGCAGCCATCGACCCCAATCAGGCCGGGGTGCTGGCCGGAGCCGGAGATTCGGCCATCGATGCGGCCATTGACGAAGCCTTGGGCGCGGATGTGCAGGTTGTCGCCGCCGCCGACGCAGGGGTGGAAATTCTGGCAGTGCGTCCGGCTTGGGTGCAGATCGATGCCGCCGATGGCACGGTGCTGTTCGAAAAGATCCTGGACGCTGGCGAGCGCTATCAGGTTGCCCCGATGGAGACGGCTGCGATCTTTCGCACCGGCAATTCGGGGGCTGTCTATTTCTTGGTCAACGGTCAGACCTATGGGCCGGCTGCCCCCGGTGCCAATGTGGTGAAAGACATCTCGCTTGCCCCGGAGGCCTTGGCGCAAAACATCGCCTTGGCAGATTGCAGCGCGGATACCGAACTTGCGGCGCTGGACACTGATCTGAACGAAGTGCTGCTCTGCCCCTGAGGCAGGCGTTGCTTTCCCCCTGATCTGCATTGCCGCTGACCGGGCTTTTGCTATGTTCCGGCAAAACCCGATAGGCAGGCCATGACCCACAATCCCATCCGTCCCTGGCGCAACATTGACCGGCGGGTAAGCCGCCAGATTCGGGTGGGCAAGGTCCTTGTCGGGGGCGACGCGCCGATCTCGGTGCAGACCATGACCAACACGCTGACCACCGATGTGGCGGCAACCATCGAGCAGATCCAGCGGGCGGCGGTCGCGGGGGTTGATATCGTGCGTGTCTCAACCCCGGACGAGGCCAGCACCCGCGCCCTGCGCGAGATTGTGGCGGAAAGCCCGGTTCCGATCGTGGCGGACATCCATTTCCACTATAAGCGTGCGATCGAGGCGGCGGAGGCTGGGGCGGCTTGTCTGCGGATCAACCCCGGAAATATCGGTGACGCTAGGCGCGTGGCCGAGGTGGTGCGGGCGGCCAAGGACCATGGCTGTTCTATCCGGATCGGGGTGAATGCGGGGTCGTTGGAAAAGCACCTGCTGGACAAGTATGGCGAGCCTTGCCCGGATGCGATGGTGGAAAGTGGCCTCGACCATATCAAGCTGTTGCAGGACAATGACTTTCACGAATTCAAGATTTCGGTGAAGGCGTCCGATGTGTTCATGGCGGCGGCGGCTTATCAGCAGCTGGCGACAGTCACCGACGCGCCGATCCATCTGGGGATCACCGAGGCCGGTGGGCTGGTTTCGGGCACGGTGAAATCGGCGATTGGTCTTGGCAGCCTTCTATGGTTCGGGATCGGCGACACGATCCGGGTGTCGCTTTCGGCGGACCCAGTGGAGGAAGTGAAGGTCGGCTTTGAAATCCTGAAATCGCTGGGGTTGCGGCATCGGGGGGTCACGATCATCTCGTGCCCCTCTTGCGCGCGGCAGGGGTTTGACGTGATCAAGACCGTCTCGGTGCTGGAAGAGCGGTTGGCGCATATTACCACTCCGCTTAGCCTGTCGATCATCGGTTGCGTGGTGAATGGCCCGGGTGAGGCCCTGATGACCGACATCGGCTTTACCGGCGGCGGGGCGGGCAAAGGGATGGTCTATCTGGCGGGCAAGCAGGACCATACGTTGGGCAACGACAAGATGATCGACCACATCGTCGGGCTGGTGGAAAAGAAGGCTGCCGAGATTGACCGGGCGGCGGCTGAGGCAGAGGCGGTTGGGGCGGCGGAATGACCGCGCGGCATCCGGCGATCCTGCATTGGCGGGCGGTTGAGGATACGGAACCGGGGAATTTTCAAGGGACCGTTGAGCCGATGAGCTTTGGCGCGGCGGTGGGGGAAAGCCTTGGGTTGAAGACCATCGGCATCCATCACATGCGGCTGTTGCCGGGACGCAGAACCTCGCTTCCCCATGCGGAAAGCCATGAGGAAGAGTTCGTCCATGTCCTGGCCGGGACACCGGATGTCTGGCTGGATGGCGTGCTGCATCGGCTTGGTCCGGGGGAATCCGTGGGGTTTCCCGCCGGGACCGGCATGGCGCATTCGTTTCTGAACAATACCGAGGCTGAGGTCACGCTGCTGGTCGTCGGCAATGCGGACATTGCGGCCAACCGCATTGTCTATCCGGTCAATCCCGAACGGAAGGCCATTCGCGTCGATTGGTGGGGCGATGCACCGGAAAGGCCGTTGGGTGGACATGACGGGGTGACCGACCAGCGTCGGGGTGAAGTCGGCGGCTAAACGCCTCAGCCGCCTTCGCGGGCGGCGGCGACGAAGTCCTGCATCGTCTCAAGCGGGGCATAGCCGCGCATCACACCGGCGAGGGTGATAAAGGCCGGGGTGCCCGTGACGTCCATCGTTTCAGCCAGCGCGCGGTTGGCCTTGATGATGTCCATCACTTCGGGCGTATTCATCCGGTCCATGATCGGCTTGGGGTCAAGGCCCATCTCGGTGGCAAAGCGCGACAGGGTTTCGGGCGTAGGCTCACCGCGGAGCGTGATCAGCCCGTCATGCACCTTGGCGTAAGCCTCATCCCCATGGAGTTGCAGGACGGCAATGGCGAATTGCGACGATACCATCGACGCTTCGCCAAGGATCGGGAATTCCTTGACGACAAAACGGATGTTGCCGTCGGCTTCGACCAGCTTTGCAACCTCTTCATAGGCCTTGCGGCAATAGCTGCAGCGGTAGTCCATGAATTCGACAAGGGTGACGTCGCCTTCGGGATTGCCGCCGACCCAGTCGCTTTCATTAACGAAAAGCGCGTCGGATTGGCTGACGACCAAAGACAGGTCGCGTTCCTGCGCGGCGGCATCCTCGCGCTCTTGCAGGATGTTCATGGCTTCGACCAGCACTTCGGGATGAGCAAGGATGTAGGCGCGGATCTCTTCGCCCAGGGCATCGCGTTGGGCATCGGTCAACTCTTCCGCCTGAAGGGGCAGGGATGACAGGCCAAGGGCAAGGCCAAGGAAGATGCCAAGGGCAGGGCGGGACATGGGGGCTCCTTCAGCGGTCCGGCGGGTGGGCCGGGCAATTGCGCAACGGTTGACGCAGGATAGGGGGAGTGGGGCGCCAAGATCAAGGCGCTCTCTGCTTTGTGATGGGGGATGCGGAATTGCCTTTTGCAGGTCAAGCGGGGATAAGGTGGGTATGAGGATTTTCCACAACCTTGCCGCGATCGGCGGCGTTATTCTGTGTCTGGCCCTGCCTGCCGGGGCCGAGGGGCTTTCGGCGCTGGCGCGGCTGGATGTGGCGTCGTCGTCGGTTGAGGGGCGGGCGAATGGCGGGTTGGAGGTAAGCTTCGACATCAGCCAGCCGGTGCCATGGCGGCTGCGGTTTCTGGACGCGCCGCCGAGGTTGGTCATCGACACGCGTGAGGTGGATTGGACGGGATCATCGGGGTTGGAGCTTCCGACGCAGGTTCTGGCCTTGCGGGCGGGAAGCTTTCGGACGGGTTGGTCGCGGCTGGTGATTGAACTTGCCGGTCCGGTCAAGCTTGGCACGGCGGAAATGGCGACAGGGGGTGAGCGGGCGGTAATCCGGATCAGCCTGGAGCCGAGTGACCCCGAGGCTTTTGCGATCGAGGCGGCAAAGCCTGACCTGCCAGACTGGGCCGCACCCGAGGAAGCCGAGCTGATGGCACCTTTGCCGGAAGGGTCGGGGCCTTTGGTCATTGTGCTTGATCCCGGCCATGGTGGCATCGACCCGGGGGCCGAGCGGGATGGCACGACCGAGGCGGAGTTGACGCTGACCTTCGCGCGGGAACTGAAAGAAGTGCTGCTGCGCGATGGTCGGTTCTCTGTGATCCTGACCCGGGATGACGATATCTTCGTACCGCTGGAAACCCGCACCTCGATTGCGCGCGAGGCGGAGGCGGACCTGTTCCTGTCGCTGCATGCCGATGCCTTGGCCGAGGGTGAGGCGCAGGGAGCGACGGTCTATACGCTGGCCGAAGAGGCCACAGATGCGGCTTCGGATGCGCTGGCCGAACGGCACGACCGTGACGATCTGCTGGCGGGGGTGGACTTGTCGGAACAAGATGACGTGGTGGCCGATGTGCTGATGGACATGGCCCGGACCGAGACCGAGCCGCGCACAGCAAGGCTGGCCGATGCGCTGGTCGCCGCAATCAAGGCGGCTGAAATTCGCATGCACCGCAAGCCGCATCAGACAGCAGGGTTTTCCGTGCTGAAATCGCCGGATATTCCGTCGATCCTTTTGGAACTGGGGTTCCTCTCGTCAGAGCGCGACCTGAACCGGCTGATCGACCCGGACTGGCGCGCAAAGCTTGCTGGGGCGATACAGCAGGCTCTGGTAAGCTGGGCCGCTGGTGAGGACGCCCTGCGCGCGGTGGCGAACCCCTGAAGGCTGCGAATCCCCGCCGTAACCTGCAATCGTGATGACCCAAGCTTTTGACCTTGGGGTGCGTCTGGTATAGGGAAGACTGCGCAGGCAAGGGGACGACAGGTGCTCAGATTCATCGGTAATGTTCTGGGCGGGATTTTCACCACGCTGACCATGGGCTTGTTTTTTGGTTCCTTGGTCGTGGGCGGCATCGTGGTCATGTATTCCCGCGACCTGCCAAGCGTCGACAACCTGGCGCAATACAGCCCCGCGACGATCAGCCGGATCTATTCCGGGGAAGGTCGGATCATCGATGAATTTGCCCAGGAACGCCGATTGTTCGTTCCGATCGAGGATATTCCCGATCTGGTGAAACAGGCTTTCATCAGCGCCGAGGACAAGAACTTCTACACCCACGCGGGATATGATCCTCGCGCGATGGTCGCGGCACTGGTCGAAGCAATCAAGTCGCGCGGCGCGAATGTGCGGGGTGCCTCGACCATCACGCAGCAGGTCGCCAAAAACCTGCTTTTGTCCGCGGATCGCACAGCCGAGCGCAAGATCAAGGAGATCATCCTTGCCTCGCGGCTGGAAGCGGTTCTGAGCAAAGAGAAGATCCTTGAACTCTACATGAACGAGATCGATCTTGGCTATCGCAGCTTTGGGGTGGCGGCGGCGGCGCAGACCTATTTCAATAAGTCGCTCGACCAGTTGTCGGTCGCGGAAGCAGCCTATCTGGCCGGTTTGCCGAAGTCGCCCGGAAAAGGGCTGCGTCCGGTCGAAGAGCATGACGCGGCGATTGACCGCCGGAACTACGTTCTAGGACAGATGCGGGAGAATGGCTTTATTGATCAGGCAATGCTGGACGCGGCGCTGGCTGAACCGTTGCTGACGGTGCAGAACGGCGATTACGAGGCGTTTCGCGAATCCCTGCCGCTGCGCGACTATTTCACCGATGAAATTCGCCGCCAGCTGTCCGGCACGTTTGGCGAGGATGCATTCTTCACCGGTGGCCTGACGATCCGCGCGACCGTCGATGCCGAACTGCAGGAAGCCGCAGCAGCGGCGCTGCGCAAGGGGTTGGAGAAGTATGACCGTGATCAGGGTGTCTGGCGTGGCACCGGCACGACCCTGTCTTCGGACGTTCTGGGGTCCGAGGAAAGCTGGCGCGCGGCGCTGGCTGATGTTGAGATTCCCCGTGATATCGCGACCTGGTTCCCCGCCGTTGTGCTGGAGGTTGGTGAGTCGGATGCCCGCATCGGCATTGAAGGTGTGGCTGAAGATGGCGAAGGCCATTTCATTCCCTCGGAGGATGTGACCTGGGCGCGCAAGCAGCTTGCTGATGGTGAGTTGGGGCGCAAGGCCAAGGTCGTCGGCGATCTGGTGGCGGTCGGCGATGTGGTACTGGTCCGCGCGTTGACGAATGACGATGGCACGTTCAAGCGCTGGTCGCTGCGCCAGGTGCCGGAAGTGCAGGGCGCCTTCATGGCGATGGATGTGAACACCGGTCGCGTTCTGGCGATGCAGGGTGGGTTCAGCTATCAGTATTCGGTGTTCAACCGTGCGACCCAAGCGACGCGGCAGCCGGGATCCAGCTTCAAGCCCTTTGTCTATGCGGCGGCGCTGGATTCGGGCTTTACCCCGGCCACAATCGTGATCGACGCGCCGATCGAAGTGGACACGCCTCAGGGCCTTTGGACGCCAAAGAATGCCTCGAACAAGTTCTATGGCCCGACGCCACTGCGCACCGGGGTCGAGCAGAGCCGGAACCTGATGACGGTTCGGGTCGCGCAGGAAATCGGCATGGATGTGGTCGCAAGCTATGCCGAACGGTTCGGGGTCTATGACCACCTTGGCCCCTACCTGGCCAATGCGCTTGGCGCGCAAGAGACCACACTGTTCAAGATGGTTGCCGCCTATGCGATGTTTGCCAATGGCGGCGAGCGGGTTGAACCGACGCTGGTTGACCGGGTTCAGGACCGCTTTGGCCGCACGATCTATTTGCACGACCAGCGGGTCTGCGAAAATTGCGGCGCGCCGGATCTGGACGCCGGTAAGGGCGTCGACATCACCTCGCATCGCGAGCAGGTCTTGGACCCGATTACTGCTTATCAGTTGACCTCGATGCTGGAAGGTGTGGTTCAACGCGGTACTGCGGCGGGAATGATCCATCTTCCGGTTCCGGTGGCAGGAAAGACCGGGACGACGAACGACGGCAAGGACGTGTGGTTCATCGGCTATACCTCGAACATCGTGGCCGGCTGCTACATCGGCTATGACCAGCCGCGCACCATGCCGGGGGCTTCGGGCGGGCATTTCTGTGGCCCCGTCTTCGATGATTTCATGGAGGTTGCGGTCAAAAAATTCGGTGGTGCCAGGTTCAAGGTGCCTCCGGGTGGCTATTTCCTGAGGATCGACCGGTTCACCGGGGCGCAACTTCCAGATGACTCAACCGGGGATTTCGTGGTGTCCGAGTATTTCCGTCAAGGCGAAAGCCCGATCTTCGGGTTAAGCGGGATGATCGACGGCGGCTTTGCGATGGGGTCTAACCTGCCGCTCTTTTCCTATGGCGAAAGCGATGCGGGCCAGGGCACCGAAGTGATCAATGCGGACGGAGAAACCGTGGTCGTGCCCGACAATGCGGATTTCGGCACCGTATCTTCGGGTGGGCTTTACTGACCTTTTCGATTGGACGGACCGGGCCTTGTCGGGGCGCGGTCAATTCCGTATGACCGCCCGCGAGACCAAACGTCAGGACCAAAAGAGATGCGCGCCGAAACCCAAGACAATATCGAGGCGATCGAAAAGACGCTGAAGCTTCTGGCGCAGCGGATGGATTGGGAAACGGCCCCGCACCGGTTGGAAGAATTCGACGCCATGATCGAGGCGCCGGATCTGTGGAACGACCCAGGCCGCGCGCAGATACTGATGCGCGACCGGCAGGCCTTGCTGGATGCGGTGAACGGCTACAAGGTTTTGGCCGGGGGGCTGAAAGACAATGTCGAGCTGATCGAGCTGGGCGAGATGGAGGGTGACACCGAGATCGTGACCGAGGCCGAGACGGCGCTTGGCGCGTTGGTGAAGGTGGCCGAAGCCCGAGAGCTTGAGGCGTTGCTGGACGGCGAGGCGGATGGGAACGATACGTTCCTGGAAATCAACGCAGGGGCCGGTGGTACGGAAAGCTGTGACTGGGCCTCGATTCTGGCGCGGATGTATGTCCGCTGGGCCGAAGCGCATGGGCTTACGGTGGAGTTGCAGTCGGAATCCGATGGCGACGGGGCCGGGATCAAGTCGGCTGCCTACAAGATTTCCGGCAAGAATGCCTATGGCTGGCTGAAGACCGAAGCGGGGGTGCATCGTTTGGTGCGGATCAGCCCCTATGATAGTGCGGCCCGGCGGCACACGTCGTTCTGTTCCGTCTGGGTCTATCCGGTTGTGGATGACAACATCGAGATCGAGGTGCAGGACAAGGACATCCGCATCGACACCTATCGGTCGTCGGGTGCGGGTGGCCAGCACGTCAACAAGACTGACTCGGCAGTGCGGATCACGCACTTCCCATCGGGGATCGTGGTGACCTCCAGCTTGAAGTCGCAGCATCAGAACCGCGACATCGCGATGAAGGCGTTGAAGTCCCGACTTTACCAGATGGAGCTGGACAGGCGCAGCGCCTCGATCAACGAAGCGCATGAAAACAAGGGCGATGCGGGCTGGGGCAACCAGATCCGGTCCTATGTGCTGCAGCCCTATCAGATGGTGAAGGACCTGCGGACGGGACATGAGACCTCGGACACGCAGGGGGTTCTGAACGGCGACCTTGATGGGTTCATGGCCGCGACGCTGGCCTTGAACGCAAGCGGCAAGAAGCGCGGCGATTTCGCGGACGTGGATTGATCGAAGTCAAAGCCGAACGCGAGATTGGCCGCTTAGCCTTGCGGAATGGCCGAACCCGCACCGCCCAATGTCCCAGAAGTCAATGAGGTCGATGTCAGCGACCTGAAAGCAAGCCTTGCGCTTGGCTGGCAGGACTTTCGCCGCGCGCCGCTGCTCGGGCTGGCGTTTTCGCTGATCTATGTGCTGGGCGGCTGGCTTTTGGTCTGGGCGACGATGGCCAAGGGGCAGCTTTGGTGGACCCTGCCCGCAAGTGCCGGGTTTCCGATCCTTGGCCCCTTTATCGCCTGCGGTTTCTACGAAATCTCGCGTCGGTTGGAGGGGGGCGAGCCTTTGGTCGCGGGGGAAATCTTTGGCGTGATCTTCCGGCAAAAGGATCGCCAGATCCCGGCGATTGCGGCGATGATCGTGGTCTATTTCCTGTTCTGGAGCTTCCTGTCGCACATGATCTTTGCGCTGTTTCTGGGCAATGCGGTGATGACCAATGTGTCAAGCTCGCTGGCCGTGTTCCTGTCGGGGCAGGGGCTGGTGATGCTGGGTTTTGGCACGCTGGTCGGGGCGGCATTCGCGACGCTGCTGTTCTGCCTGACCGTCGTCAGCCTGCCGATGCTTCTGGACCGCGAGGTCGATTTCGTCACGGCAATGCTGACAAGCTTTTCGCTGGTCCGGGAAAACCCCGCCGTCATGTTGGGCTGGGGTGCGTTGATCGCGATCAGCCTGTTTGCGGCGATGATCCCGGCGTTTTTGGGGTTGTTCGTGATCCTGCCGCTGTTTGGCCATGCAAGCTGGCATCTTTACCGCCGGGCGATCAGCTAAGCCCTGTCGTCAGCGCAAAGAAAAAGGCACCGGGAAGGACCCGATGCCCTTGAAACTTAATCCGAAAGGATCAGTCTTCGCTTTTCGGCTCGACCGGGGCCGCGGCGGGAGCTTCCATCCGCATGCCCGCTGGGGCCGGGCGGCCGGCGGACAGGGGATCGTCCTGCCGTTGCACCGAGCCTTCGAAATGGGCGCCGGATTCGATGGCGATGGTTTTGTGGATGATGTCGCCTTCGACCCGCGCGGTCGAGGTCAGGCGGACCTTCAGGCCACGCACACGGCCGATGACGCGGCCATTGACAACGATATCATCGGCAACGATTTCGCCCCGGATCGTGGCGCTTTCGCCGACGGTCAGAAGATGCGCGCGGATGTCGCCTTCGACCGTGCCTTCAACCTGAATGTCGCCAGTGGTGCGAAGGTTGCCCACAACCGTCAGGTCCGAAGACAGGACCGAAGCCGAGGTCTTGCCCTTGGGCGCGACCGGGCTGAATTCCATCACCGGTTTCGCTGCCGGAGCATCGGCTGCCTTCGGGGTTTCGGTATCGGCCTTGAGGCCAGGCTCGTTGATGCGGCTCTTAGAAAACATTCTTCCCTGCCTTGATGAAGGTCATTGGATTCACCGGCGTTCCGCCTAGGTGGATTTCGTAGTGAAGGTGCGTCCCGGTGGAACGGCCAGTACTGCCCATATCACCGATCCGGTCCCCGCGCGATACCCTTTGGCCGACCTCGACCCGGATTTCGCTGAGATGTCCGTAGACGGTTTCGATCCCGTATTCGTGCTTGATCGTGACCTGCTGACCATAGCCATTTCCCCAGCCTGCCTTGGTGACGACACCGTCTGCCGAGGCATAGATCGGCGTACCATAGGAGCCCGCAAAATCCAGACCCTTGTGCATCCGGGTCCCCGCACCAAGCGGATCTTCGCGCGAACCAAAGCCCGAGGTAAAGCGGAACCGATCAAGCACCGGCATCGAGAACGGCAGTTTGAAGGCTGCCATCTTGTAGGTGTTCATCTGGTCAAGCCCGGCGAGGATCGTGTTGGCGCGGATTTCATCGGGCGATAGCGGCAGGCCCGAGGTTGACACGCTGATAGGGGTCAAGGGGCCACCCTGGCCGGAATAGCCCGCGCGGATCGATTCAAGCAGGTCTTCGGGTTCCATGCCCGCGTCGCGGAACATCTTGTCTAGTGGCTCCATCGATACGGTGACGGCTTCTTCCAGCTTGGCGAAGATCGCGTCACTGCGCAGTTCCAGATCGCGCTTTTCGTCGGTAACCTTTTGCGCATCTTCGCGCGCGGCATTCGCTTCGGCCAGTTCGGTGTCGCGTTCCTTGGCGGTCGAGCCAAGCGCGTCGGTCATGATCTCAAGCGTGGCCATCGCATCCTTGGCGCGGCTGACATCGCTGGCCCCGCCGGATTGTTCGTTCAGCGCCAGGTTGGCTTCATCGGCTTCGCCGCGGGCTTCGTCGCGTTCCTTGATCGCGATGCGCAATGTGTCCTGGATCGCCTCGATCCCTGTTTCAAGCTCGCGCCGTCGGTCTTCCGAGGCGAGCAGGCGTTCCTGCATAGCCGATACTTGGGCAAGGGCCACGTTAAAGCGTTCTTGTGCGCGGGCAGCCTCTTCCACCCGCAGGTCGCGGTCAGTCGAAAGCGCGTTCAAGCGTTCCTCATAAAGGGCCTGCTGGCGCACTGACTGTTCGCGTGCCGAACCTGCACCGATGCTGTCCATCATGATCAGCGCCGTGGCGACGATCGTCCAGGCAAGGGCAAGCGTGCCCCCAGCCATGGCGATGACCTGAGTGGCCGGGCGCAGGCGGATGAAGCGGGTTTCGGTGTCGGATTTCAGAAAAAGCCGCTGCTCGGGAAAACGCCGCTCCAGCGCGACGTGAAACCGGTAGAGGTAGCGGTTGAGCACGTTCCGATCACCCGATTTCTGGCCGTCCCCCGGCTTTCGGCACACCGGCAAAGCGGGGCTTGGTCTGCTTAGTCAGCCTGTTTCTATACTGCAACAAATTTGACCAAACTCAGGTGGTTTCCGCCCAGGCAAATCTGTTCATCGGCAGAATTTCGCCTATCGGTTGTGGCTTTCTGCCAGAGGCCAGTAAAAGTCGGGCGGCAGGCCTGCGTCAGCGCGTTTTGCTTCGTTGAAGGGGGGCTTCAGCGCGCCGTGAAAGTAGCGGCGGACAAGGGTGTGGAACACCTCTTTCGGATCAGTCCCGTCGCGCCCGCAAAGCCAGTTGAACCATTTCGAGCCATAAGCGACATGGGCAACCTCTTCGGCATAGATCACCTCAAGGGCCGCAATGGCCTGCGCCTCGCCCGCCTTGCGGAATATCTCGATCATGCCGGGGGTCACATCAAGGCCGCGGGCTTCCAGCACCATGGGCACGACCGCCAGACGCCCGTGCAAGTCGTCGGCGGTATCTTCCGCTGCGCGCCACATGCCGGCATGGGCTGGCAACGCGCCATAATGGCTGCCCATCGCCTCAAGGCAGTCGCAGATCAGGGTGAAGTGCTTGGCTTCCTCGGCTGCCGCCTTGACCCAGTCGTCATAAAAGCCGACCGGCATCGGGTGACCCGTGAAGCGGGCGATGATGTCCCAATGCAGGTCGACGGCGTTCAGCTCAATATGCGCCACCGCATGCAAAAGTGCTGTCCGCCCGAGGGGCGAGCCGGGGCGGCGGCGGGGAACGTCCCTTGGGTCCAGAAGGTCCGGTTTTTTGGGCCGCGCGGGGCGCGCGGGCGGTTTCGCATGGCCGATGGGAAAGGGCGCACCGGTTTCGCGCGCGGCAAACCAGCTTGCGGCGTGACGCAAGGAAAGGGCCGCCTTGGTGCGCCCGTCAGCGGTGGTCAGGACCTCGACGGCCATTTCCGCAAGGGATGTGGTCATGGCTTTTCTGCGCCCTTTGCCAAGATGGAAGAAGCCTTCATGCCAGCCACCGCGCCTCATTGGCTTCGATCGCTGCAATGCGTTCGGTCGTTTTGGGGTGGCTCATCAGCCAGGCCGGGATCCCTTCTGCGCGCTGCTGGGTCAGCGCCCCAAGCTTGCGAAACAGCGATTTCTGCGGCCCGGTCCCGATGCCCGACTTCAGAAGCAGGGCCGAGGCATAGGCGTCGGCCTCGAATTCATCGCGGCGTGACATGCGGGCCATCAGCACGCTTGACAGAAAACTGGCGATCCAGATGCCTATAAAGGGCAGGAATCGGCTTAGAAGGGCCGAAAGCATGACGAAGACGGCATTCTGGCCGGTAAAGTCGATCATCCGCCGCCGCATGTGGCCCAGGGCGACGTGACCCATTTCGTGGGCGATGACCGACGCCAGCTCTTCGGCCGTCACCTCGCCCCGCGCCTTTCGGTCCATGAAGCCACGGGTCAGGTAAATCCGCCCATCGGGCGAGGCGAGGCCATTCACCGGGTCGACCTCGAAGACCCGAACCTCGATCTTGGGCAGGTCAAGCGCCTTGGCCATCTTGTCAGCAAGCTGGGTGAGCTGCGGATCGGTCAAATGCACTGACTTTTCATCAAGCATCTTCTTCGTGCGCGCGATCGAGAATCGCAGCATGATGAAGGCATAGCCAAGGGTCAGCAGCAGGGGGAGGAGAAGCTTGCTCATCCCCTCGATATAGGCCGGGTCGCGGGCCGATCAAAGCCCCAAGGCCCCTGCAACCCGTTCCTGAAAATAGCGCACACCCTTTTCATGCCGCCCCGACAGCGGACCCGAGGAATAGACCCCGGCGGCATAGTTGCGATGGGTCTCGGTGCAGACCTGATAATCCTCGCGCACCACGGCAAGCGTGCCTTGCACCGATTTCGCGCGCGTCTCGGCCCCGGCTTCGGAGGTGTCGGCGAAGAAGAAGTGATAGTGCTGGTCGGTGTGGTGGGCGCTGGTCGGGTTGATCCGGCTGACGTTCATCCCGCCGTCAAACAGTGACAGCGTCCAGTTCGGCCACATCCACAGCCATTTGCCCCGGTAGAAGAGGTCGGCCTTCGGAGGGGCGGTCATTTTGACGTAACCGGGATGCGCAGTGGTCTCGAACGCCTCGAAATCAATGGCGGCGTAGAAGCTGGGGTGGGTGCCGGGAATATGATAGCCCTCGACGAAATTGTCGGTGTAGACCTTCCAGTTCGCATCGAAACTGACCGAGTCGCTGTCCGTGGTCGTGTAGCTTTCTATTGGTTCATCGGCGAGTTCGGCGGGTAACTCACCCAACTGGTCGAGGAGCGATGTCTCAGGGTCAAGCGCCGCAAACAAAAGCCCGCGCCATTCGGCCAGATGCACGGGTTCCAGCGGCCAGTCCTCGGGAATGATGGCAGGGTCTTTGCCATACCACGGGGCCTGCACCAGCCGCCCGGTGTCGGCATAGGACCATTTGTGATAGGGGCAGACGACAAGGCCGCAGCTGCCGCTCCCATCGGCCAAAAGCTTGGCGCCCCGGTGGCGGCAGACATTCTTGAAGCCGCGCAAGGCCGCGTCCTTGCCCCGGATCGCAAAGACCGGCGTGCCCGCGATGTCGATGGCAAGATATTGGCCGGGTTCGGCCACTTGGCTTACCGGACCCATGAACTGCCAGGTCCGGGCAAAGATCCGGCGGCGTTCTTCCTGCCAGACATCCTCACGCACATAGAGCGCGGGGTCGAGGTTCAGGTATTGCGTGGTCTGGAGAGCATCTTCGGGCATCGGGGCCTCCTTGTTCCAGTGAAGGCTAGGCCGGGAACGGGCTTATCGCAACTCTCTGATCCCGCGCGAAAGGCCATCCAGCGTCATCGGCACCATCCGGTCTTCGAATATCGCGCGGATAACGGCGGTGGAGATGGTATAGGCCCAGTCCTTTTCCGCGACCGGATTGATCCAAAGGTGGTGCGGCCATTGCGACCGCAGCCGTTCTAGCCAGACCTGACCTGCCTCGCGGTTCCAATGTTCGTTGGCCCCGCCGGGATGGGTGACTTCATAAGGCGACATTGCGGCATCACCGACAAGGATCAACCGCCAGTCCGGGCCATAGGTGCGGATCATGTCCCAGGTCGGGGTCTGCGCGTCCCAGCGGCGGCGGTTGTCACGCCAAAGGCCCTCGTAGACGCAGTTGTGGAAGTAAAGGACCTCAAGGTGCCGGAACTCGGCCTTGGCGGCGGTGAAAAGCTCCTCCATCACCTTGACATGCGGGTCCATCGAGCCGCCGATATCCAGAAGCAGCAGCACCTTCACAGCATTCCGGCGTTCCGGTCGGGTCTGCACATCCAGCCACCCCTGCGCTGCCGTCGCGCGGATCGTGCCGTCAAGGTCCAACTCATCCGCAGCCCCTTCGCGGGCCCAGCGGCGCAGCCGGCGCAATGCCAGTTTGATCGTCCGGGTGCCGATTTCGGCGTCGCCGTCCAGATTGCGAAACTCGCGCTTGTCCCAGACCTTGACCGCGCGCTGGTGGCGGCTTTGATCCTGGCCGATCCGCACGCCTTCGGGGTTATAGCCATAGGCGCCAAAGGGAGAAGTCCCCGCCGTGCCGATCCATTTCGACCCACCCTGATGGCGGCCCTTCTGTTCCTCCAGCCGCTGACGCAGGGTTTCCATCAGCGCCTCAAACCCGCCCAGGGCTTGAATAGCCGCGCGTTCCTCTGCGGACAGATGGCGTTCAGCCAGTTTTGTCAGCCATTCGACGGGCAGGTCCATCGCCTTTAGCACCTGATCGACGCTGATCCGCTCCAGACCCGAAAAGGCGCGGGCAAAGGCGCGGTCAAAGCGGTCGATGTGGCGTTCGTCCTTGACCATGCACATGCGGGCAAGGTTATAGAACCCCTCGGGGTCGTAGATCACGATGCCCGCCGCCATCGCCTCAAGAAACGACAGAAATTCGCGCAGGGAAACCGGCACCCCCTCTTCCCGCAAGGTCTGGAAGAACGGGAGGAACATGGGGTTTAGCCCCGAAGCATACGGTCAAGGTAGACGGTGATGAAAAGCCCGATCAGGCCAAAGATGATGCCGAAGACAGCGGCATATTGCGCGATGTCAGCAGGCTTTCCGCCCATGGAGCGCGCCCGCAGGCCGCCGCCGATTGCGCCAAGAAGGAATGCGCCAAGAAAATAATAGCCGATTACGAACATGTCGCCTCATCTCCAGAGGCCGTTCGGCCCCTCAGCCCGTTGTCGCGCGATTGGCCACAGACGCAATATCCCGCATCCGGTCCTGGATCACGCTGTCAGGTCCGAAGCCATAACTTGCGTAAGGTTGAGAGTCGAGCCGCAAGGCCGCCGCCGCTGTCGCATCGCCCAGTTGTTCCAGTGCCTCGGCCTTGATCAGCATCAGCGTGGCAAGGAGTGCATAGTTTTCATAGCGCTTGACCACAGGCATGGCACGATCAGCAAGCATGATCGCCTGATCGGAAAGCCCACTGGCCAGCGCCATGGCGGCAAGCTGCATGTCGACATGGGCAACCTGTAATTCACCCTCGGGTAGGTGGGCATAGATCGAGGATGCAGCCTTGAAGGCGTCAAAGGCACGTTCCGGGTCGGTTCCGGCCAAAAGCCGACCCAAGGCGAAATAGCTGAAGGCGGTGCGACTGTCTTGCCAGCCCGCATTCTGCGCCATCGACAGCGCCCGTTCGGCTGCGGCTTGCCGTGCGCTAAGCGAGCCGGTCTTTCCCAGTGCCGTTTCAATCGCGCGTTCCCAATCTGGCAAAGCTGCGGCTGCGATGTTGGGCGAAACTCCAAGATGCGCGGCGACTTCAGCCCGGCTCATCCCGTTATGCAGATCCGGCGAATAGGTCAGACGCAGAATGTCCATGTCGGTGCCGGTCAGGACCGAATGGAAATTGTCATCGTTGAAGATGCTGTCGGCCAACAGGTAAAGGTCGTTCAAGGGGCCGATGGCCTGCGCCAACTCCTCATGCAGACAATCGCGCACTTCCTGTGGGCTGGTGTCGGCGGGAATGAAGATCGCGGCACTTTTGCGTTCGGTGACCTGTGCCCAGTCGACAGCCGCTGTCCCGTGCAATTGGCGGTATTGCGCAAGTGAGCTGACATTCGGCACGACAAAGCAGGCTGCCGTCGGGGCCAGGCGGCGCAGTTCGGCCCGGCTGGTGAACTCGATCGTGATCCTGCCCGCGCCAGAGACGGGACGAATGTCGATCCCGGCCTCGGTTTGCAGCCGGGTCAGAAGATCGCCCAAGTCACGGGCGGCGGTCGGGGGCACATCACCAATCATCGCCACAGTGATTGGGCCTTCGAACCGGGTGAAGGTCGAAAGGGCGTAGCCGCTTTCCATCGCGAAGGTCAGGTCCATGAAGTTGCGCGCCAGCGAGGCCAAACCGAGAGGCGCAGTTGCGACAGGTGCCGTTCCAAGCGTGCCAAAGCCGACGCCGCTTTGCGGCTGGTCCATCGAGACTTGGGCCGGCGGCGCACAGGCTGAAAGCGCGGCAAACGCGGCAAGGATAAGGGGGAGACGCATGGTCAAGCCGATCCCGAACTGCCCCGGCAGCTGGGGCTCTGTCAGTCTCGGACCAAGGTCAATCAGGAGTCAATTCGGGAAAAATGACGAAATCTCCGAACACTACCCCTCGCGGTTGATGTGGATAAAGGCGCAGGATTTATCCACAGGCTTCACGGAATGTTACAGCCTTGCCGGATGCGCCTGTGATCTTACGTGTAAGACCGGAAACCGATTCGCTATCTTTGGCCGCGCGACATGAAGGCGAGGCGTTCGAAAAGCTGCACATCCTGTTCGTTCTTCAACAGCGCGCCGTGCAGACGGGGCAGGCTGTTCTTGGCATCCTTGCGCAAGTCTTCAGGGGCCAGATCCTCGGCCAGCAGCAGGCGCAGCCAGTCCAGAACTTCGGAGGTCGAGGGCCTTTTCTTCAGCCCCGGAACCTCGCGGATGTCAAAGAAACGGGTCAAAGCCTCGGCCAGAAGCGCGTCTTTGATCCCGGGAAAGTGTATGCGGACGATGGCGGCCAAGTTCTCGGGGTCGGGAAAGCGAATGTAGTGGAAGAAGCACCGGCGCAGAAAGGCGTCGGGCAGTTCCTTTTCGTTGTTCGAGGTGATGATGACCACCGGGCGATGCTTGGCCCGGACGGTCTCACCCGTCTCGTAGACGTGAAACTCCATCCGGTCGAGTTCTTGCAGAAGGTCATTGGGAAACTCGATATCGGCCTTGTCGATCTCGTCGATCAACAGCACGACCCGCGCCTCGGCGTCGAAGGCCTGCCAAAGCTTGCCCTTGCGGATATAGTTGCGCACCTCATGCACCCGCGCGCCACCAAGTTCGGGGCCCAGCTGGCTGTCGCGCAAGCGGCTGACGGCGTCATATTCGTAAAGCCCCTGCTGCGCCTTTGTCGTCGATTTCACATGCCATTCGATCAGGGGCATTCCAAGCGCGGTTGCAACCTGCCGGGCCAGTTCGGTCTTGCCAGTGCCGGGTTCGCCCTTGACCAGTAGCGGGCGCTGCAGAAGCACGGCGGCATTGACGGCCTGGGTCAGATCATCGGTGGCCACATAGCTTTCGGTCGTTGCGAATTTCATCGTGCTTTCAACAGGCTGTGACAGTTGGACGACAGACCCTACCGGCGCTAGGATTTCTGCGCAACCGCTAGTGACAATCCTTTGACCTTGCGGTAAATGGCGCGCCAGCAGGAGCGCATCATGACAGAAGCCCACCTGTCGGAGCGATCCGACGCGAAGGAGAGAGTTGCGATGAAGGCCGAGGTTTTTCTGGCTGATGACTATCGTCCCGCCGAGGACGAGCCCTTCATGAACGAGCGTCAGCTTGAATATTTCCGCCGCAAGCTTCTGATCTGGAAGCAGGAACTTCTGGACCAGTCCGCCGAAACCATCGACAGCCTGCAGGAAAGCGCGCGCAACGTTCCCGACATTGCCGACCGTGCGTCCGAGGAAACTGATCGCGCGCTGGAACTGCGGACCCGTGACCGTCAACGCAAGCTGGTGTCCAAGATCGACGCGGCCTTGCGGCGGATCGAGAATGGTGAATTCGGCTATTGCGAAGTGTCGGGTGAACCGATCAGCCTGAAACGGCTGGACGCGCGCCCGATTGCCACGATGACGCTGGAAGCGCAGGAAAAACACGAACGCCGCGAGAAAGTGCACCGCGACGACTGACGCCCGCCCGGCGTTCTTCTTTTAGCGCGCCGGGCCATGATGGTCCGGCGTTGTCATTTCAGGGGGCTGCCATGAGCCTGATCGGCCAATCCGTCTCTGTCCTTGGCGCGGGCGTCGCGGGCCTTGCCGTGGCGCGGGCACTGGCCCTGCGCGGGGCCTCGGTCACGGTGCTGGAACAGGCCGATGCGATCCGCGAAGTGGGCGCAGGGCTGCAGATTTCTCCCAACGGCGCGGCTGTTCTTCGGGGGTTGGGTCTTCAGGACGCGCTGGAAGCGGCGTCGTTGCGGGCCGAGGCGGTGGAACTGATCGACGGGGCTTCCGGCGACGGGGTCACGCGGCTCGACCTCGCGCGGCTGCGGCCGGGGCAGGGCTATCACTTCCTGCACCGCGCGGATCTGATCGACTTGCTTTTGAAGGGCGCTATCGAGGCCGGGGTCACCTTGCGGCTTTTGTCGCGGGTTGAGGCGGTGGACCTGTCCGGCCTCCAGCCTGCTGTCACGCTGGAAACCGGCGAACGGATCGAGACCGGGCTGCTGGTTGGGGCAGACGGCCTGCATTCGCACCTGCGCAAGGCGATGAACGGGGCGGAAAAGCCCTTCTTCACCGGTCAGGTCGCCTGGCGCGCCGTGATCCCGGCGGAACCCGGTGCCCAGCCAGTGGCTGAGGTCCATATGGGGCCGGGCCGGCATCTGGTCAGCTATCCGATGCGCGGGGGAACCTTGCGCAACATCGTCGCGGTCGAGGAGCGGAAGCGGTGGGCCGAGGAAAGCTGGACCCTTCGCGATGACAGCATAGACCTGCGCCTGGCTTTCGGGGGCTTCTCCCCCCGCGTGCGCGGCTGGCTGGAGCAGGTCGAGGATCCTTGGCTTTGGGGCCTGTTCCGGCATGAGGTGGCGCGGAATTTGGCCAAATCCCTGCCCGAAGGCGCGGCGATGATCCTTGGCGATGCCGCCCACCCGACGCTGCCCTTTCTGGCGCAGGGTGCCAGCATGGGGCTGGAGGATGCCTGGGTCCTTGCCGAAGCGCTGGCCGGGCATGACACGGTCGCGGCGGCAGTGCTGGCCTATCAGGCTGCGCGCAAACCGCGCTGCACTCGGATCGTCGCGGCAGCGAATGCCAATGCGCGCGCCTATCATTTGAAGGGCCTGCCGCGTGCGGTCGGTCATACCGGCCTGCGACTTCTGGGCCGGTTCGCGCCTGCGGCCATGCTGAACCGGTTCGACTGGCTTTACGGCCATGACGTGACACAAGGTGGGGTCTAGCCCCGCTCGCGCCACCAGTCTTGCAGTTGCAGCTTCCAATAGGTCAGCTGTGCGGCCAGAAGCCCAACTTCGCCGCCCGCCCAGTCGAGGCCAAAAGGGGTGAAAAGCTTGATCCGGTCAGTCTCGCCCAAGATCGCCTCGGCCAGCACTTTCCCGGCAATCGCCGTCGTGTTCAGCCCGTGGCCGCCAAAAGCGGTGATGTGCCAGGTGTTGGGTGCCATTTGCCCCAACTGCGGCATAAGGTGGCGGGAATAGCCCATCAGGCCGGACCAGCTAATTTCGGTTTTGAGGCTTGCAAGTTGCGGATAGGCCGTCAGCATCTCGCGGCGAAGCTCGTGCGCAATCCCCGCCGGATCGGCGGCCCGGGTGGTGATGCGACCGCCCCACAAAAGCCGCGCACCACCTTCGACAAGGCGGTAGTAATCCCCGGCGCGGCGGTCGTCATACATGCAGGCGCGGGTCTGGATCGCGTTGGCGATCAGGTCGGGCGCGGCTTCCGAGATCATCATGTAGGTGGCAATCGGCAGCACGGCCCGGTGCAGGCGCGGTACCAAGGGGCCGGTATAACCGCCGGTTGCAAAGATGATGCGCGGGGCTTCAGCGCGGCCCTCGGGCGTGGTCACCTGCTTGGTCGCGGCGGTGAAGTCAGCCGTGATGGCCGGCGAGGCGTCATGGATCACGCCACCCAGCCGTTCCACCTCGGCCGCAATGGCGCGCAAGGTGTTCAGCGGATGGATGTGAAAGGCGTTCGGGTCGTGGATGGCGTGGAAATAGCGCGGGCTTGTCATGTGGTTCGCCAGTGCGCGACGGTCGAGATAGGTCATCTCATAGCCATAGGTCCGGGCGAAATCCTCGACGTGGTCCTTCAGGTCCTGAGCTTGATCAAAGCGGCGCAGGGACAGCAATCCGGGAAGCGGATCGGCCCCGGCAATCCCCAGATCGCGGATCGTGTCGCGCAACCGTTCCACGCCTTCGATGGAAAGGCGGTGCAGGGCCTTGGCCTGATCCTCGCCCACCCGCTTGCGGATCGCATCATCTCCGCCCGCAAAGGCCGGGCTGACTAGCCCACCGTTCCGGCCCGAGGCGCCGAAGCCGATGGATCTCGCTTCAAGGACCAGCGGCTTCAGCCCGGCGCGGGCAAGGTGCAGGGCAGTGGTCAGGCCAGCAAGCCCTGCGCCGACGATGATGACATCGGCCTCAGTCGGGCCTTTAAGCGCGGTACGGGCGTGTTGATCCACAGCCGTGCGGGCATACCAGGTATCGGGCCAGCCTTCAGGTCTTGTCATCAGATCAGGCCGCCAGCCTTACCCAGACCGGCACGTGATCGGACGGCTTGTCGCCCCCGCGCGCGGCCTTGTCGATCCCCGCATCCTCCAGCCGGTCGGCAGCTTGCGGCGACAGCATCACATGGTCGATGCGGATACCGTTGTTGCGCTCCCATGCGCCGGCCTGAAAGTCCCAGAACGTATAGACACCTGGCCCGGGCAGGCGGGCGCGGATCGCTTCGGTCAGGCCAAGATTCTCCATCCGGCGCAGGGCTTCGCGGCTTTGGGGTAGGTAGAGCGCATCGGTGAGCCAATTCTCGGGCTTGGCCGCATCGACCGCCTGCGGGATCACATTGTAATCGCCAAGGCAGACGAAGGGTTCCTCAATGGCCAGAAGGTCGCGCACCCGCGCCTCCATCCGGTCCATCCACGCCAGCTTGTAGTCATACTTCGGGCCGGGAGCGGGGTTGCCGTTTGGCAGGTAAAGCCCGCAGACGCGGATCGGTCGGCCAGCATCCACCACCGCCTCGATCCAGCGCGCCTGTTCGTCGCGCTCATCGCCCGGCAGACCCCGGCGGATATCAGAAAGCGGAAGCTTCGACAGGATCGCAACGCCGTTGAACGCCTTCTGCCCGTGGGTTTCGACGCGGTAGCCCATCGCCTCGAAATGCGCGCGCGGGAAGTTCTCGTCCACCGACTTGATTTCCTGCAGGACCACAACATCGGGCGCGGCCTCGGTCAGCCAGGCGGTCAAAGCCTCCATCCGCGCCTTGATCCCGTTGATGTTGAAGCTGGCGAGTTTCATGGGCATCCCCTTCGGTTGCCCTGTTCTAGGCCTGACCGGCCCATCGGTTCAAGCCGTCATGGGTTGGCCAGCTTCCAGCCACAGCGCATCCAGCCGATCGATCTGATCCGGATCAAAGCGGTGCAACTCCTCCCAGTACCGGCCCGAGGGGGTAGTGTAGGCCAGTTCCGCCTCGCGGGTCAGGGCCTTGGCACTCGGCCCCTCCGGAAAAGCATGCGGCTGCGCCAAACCCACCTGATCTGGCGCGCAACGTGGGAAGACCAACCGCGAGGGACCGGTCGAGAGGTTCACCATGGCGCAGCCCTGATGGGCGGCCAGCACCATCAGTCGTGCCGACTTTGCCGCAAGCGAGCGGAGCGTGATGTCGGCGCGCAAGGGGTCTGGGCTGCCGGTGCCGTAGAAATGAGTCTGGCCAGTCGCGGGATACTGCATGTCGCAGCCGAAAACGGCGATGACCTTGGGGCGGAGCGCGTGCAGCACCCAATAACCCGCCGTAAAGGCCATGGTCGCCCCGGCATAGACAAAACCGCCAAAGGCGTTCTGCGCCGGGACAAAATCGTCTTCCGTCACCAAAGACTGACCAGGCCCTGCAACCGGATGGCGGTCGGGCGGGAAATCCCATGGATAGATCGCGTGGGTCCAGTCCGGCCGGATCCGCCAGGCGTTGTTGATCGCGGCGATCTGGTCAAAGGGCGCGCGCGGCCAACCCGTCGCCTCGGCGGCCATCGGCGCGGACCCAAGAAGAAGAACCACGCCCATCCCGCCGTGCCGATCCTACATCGAAAAGCTGGTGCCGCAGCCGCAGCTCGACTTGGCGTTCGGGTTCTGCACGACGAACCGCGCGCCGATCAGCTCATCGGTGAAATCGATCACGGCGTTCGACAGGAAGGGCAGGCTGATCTGGTCGATAAGCACCTGCTGGCCCTGTTTTTCCAGCACCAGATCATCCGCAGCCGGGGCATCCAGCGTGATCGAATACTGAAAACCGGAACAGCCGCCGCCATCGACCGCGACGCGCAGGGGTTTCACCTCGCCCATCGCTTCGGCAATCTCGGCCAAGCGCGCAAAGGCGCGGTCGGTGACTTTGGGGGGAAGCGTCAGTTCCATTTCGTTCACGTATCCTTTGGCCTGTGCAGCGAATATATGGGGGGAATGCGCCCGGAACAAGTGAACCCCTGATGCTTGCCCCCTATGCCTGCCAACCCGATGCTTCCCGTGGACGATTGTGGCCGGAACGCCTGTCATCCTTCCGCTCACCCTTCCAGCGGGATCGCGACCGGATCATCCATTCCAGTGCCTTCCGGCGGCTGAAGCACAAGACGCAGGTCTTTGTCGAACATGAGGGCGATTACTACCGCACCCGCCTGACCCACACGATCGAAGTGGCACAGGTTGCCCGCACCATTGCCGGAGTCTTGGGCCTGAACACCGACCTCGCCGAAGCCGTCGCCTTGGCGCACGACCTTGGCCACACACCCTTTGGCCATACCGGCGAAGACGCGATGGAGCGGTTGATGGCGCCCTTTGGCGGCTTTGACCACAACGCCCAAGCCCTGCGGATCGTCACGCGGCTGGAACGGCATTACGCCGATTTCGACGGGCTGAACCTGACATGGGAGACGCTGGAAGGCATCGCCAAGCACAACGGCCCGGTGACCGGTCCGAATGCCGACAAGAAACACGCCCAGTCCGAAGAGGGGGGCCCGCTCCCCTACGCTTTGGCCGAGGTAAACGCCCAGTGGGACCTTGATCTCGACACCCATGCATCCGCCGAGGCGCAGGTGGCGGCGATTGCCGATGACGTAGCCTATTCGCACCACGACCTGCATGACGGTTTGCGCTCGGGCCTGTTCACCGAAGCCGACCTGATGGACCTGCCGGTCACCGGCCCCGCGTTTGAGGATGTCGACCGCACCTATCCTGGCCTCGACAAGATGCGCCGTCGCCATGAAGCCCTGCGCCGGGTCTTTGGCCGCATGGTCGAGGATGTGATTGCCGTGGCTCAGAACCGGCTGACCTCGGCGCAGCCAAAGTCGGTCGATGACATCCGCCAGTTGGGCACAACTGTGATCCGGTTCTCAAAGCCGCTGTTTCAGGAGCTGAAGGCGGTGCGCAGCTTCCTGTTCCATCGCATGTATCGGGCACCCAGCGTGATGGCGGTCAGGGCCGAAGTCACGCGGATGGTGGATGACCTCTTCCCGCTGTTTTTGAAGGACCCAGCACTTCTGCCTCCTGAATGGCAGGCCGATGTGCAGGTGGCGAAGGGTGAAGCGCAGCTGGCAAGGGTCGTGGCCGATTACGTCGCCGGGATGACCGACCGCTTTGCCATTCAGGAACATGCGCGGCTGGTCGGTGGCGCGACGGGGACCGAGGGGAGACTAATTCCTTAAGCAAGAAATTTGGCTCCCTGTTAACCGTTTGACCGGGCTGCCTTGGCCCAGACCACCGCCAGCCCTAGCGAAATCAGCACGTTCCACCCTGCCATCGATATCCCCAGCATAGCCCACGCAATCTCGTCACAGCGCACCACGGGGGCGACATCGACTGACGGGTTCAAAAGGTCGGCAGTCGAGATGCCCGCGATCGACCCGGCGGTGCAGGTGGCAAGACCTTCCCACCAATGCTGCTCGACGCCCACATGGAACATGCCAATCCCCGCGGTCGCCAGCGCGGAAAGCGCGCCCAGCCAGGCTAGCCCGCGCCAGCCGGTGGTCAGCGCGATGATCCCGATCAGGATCGCCGCCGCATGGGGCCAACGCTGCCACAGGCACAGCTGGCAGGGTGCTAGGCCACCGATGTACTGGAACGCGAAGGCCCCGCCCAGAAGGGCTGCTGATCCAAGCGTGGCGATCAGAGTCAGCATGGGGCGGTTCGGGGACATTGCGAACTCCGGGAAAACGTTTCGCGCGCACCATAGGCAAAGGCGGCGGACAAGGGAAGTCACCCTTTGGTCGCAGTCTTTCACACTTCCAGTGCGGCAAAGGAGTGGGTAGGGTTCTATTGAGCTTGGTGCCGAATCCCAAGGATTAGTGAATCCCCACGGCCAAGGCATTGATTTCTTAGAGAGTCAGGTTGCTGTCCACCGTGGACAGGGCCTCGCAGTCAAGGGGTGGCGCATGCAGTGGCGTGGTCGGCGGGAAAGCAGCAACATCGAAGACCGCCGCCGTATGGGCGGTGGCGCCGCGCGGGCAGGCGGGATCGGTGGGGCAGGGGCCATCATCGTCGTGCTTCTGGCGATGTTTCTTGGGGTCGACCCCAGCCAGATCCTTGGGCCGGGCGGTCTTGGCGGCAGCAGTGGCTCCAGCCAGCCCGCCGAGTTGACCGCCAAGGATGAGGCCGAAGGGCAGTTCGCCTCGGTCGTTCTAGCGGATACCGAGGAAATCTGGACCCGTCTTTTCAAGAGCCAGCTGGGTGAAAGATACCATCCCGCGGTGCTGGTTCTGTTCAAGGATGCAACTCGTTCTCCTTGTGGCGGCGCGTCCGAAGCAACCGGCCCATTCTACTGCCCCAGCGACAAGAAGGTCTACCTCGACACCGGGTTTTTCACCACCATGCGCGACCGGCTTGGCGCGGGCGGCGATTTTGCGGCGGCCTATGTCGTGGCGCATGAAATCGGCCACCATGTGCAGGATGAACTTGGCATTCTTGGCCAGGCCAACGAGACGCGCTCCCGGGTCAGCGAGACCGAATCCAACGCCATCTCTGTCCGGATCGAGTTGCAAGCCGATTGCCTTGCCGGCATCTGGGCGCGCGAGGCGGCGGACACGCTGGGTGTGGTAGAAAAGGGCGATTTGGAAGAGGCCCTGAACGCCGCTGCCCAGATCGGCGATGACACCTTGCAGCGTAATGCGGGCATGCGGCCGATGCCGGACAGCTTTACCCATGGCACCTCGAAACAGCGGTCGCATTGGTTTTCGGTGGGCATGCAATCGGGCAAGCTGGAAGACTGCGATACGTTCGGCGCCAAGGCCCTTTGACGCCTTTTGCCGGATTGACGCGCCAGCGCCCAGGCTTTAAACCGCGCTCCGGTGGCCCGAGTGGTGGAATGGTAGACGCAGGGGACTCAAAATCCTCCGCCGCAAGGCTTGCGAGTTCGAGTCTCGCCTCGGGCACCAAAATTCATTTGCCTTGCTGATTTTGGGAATTGGGTGTGACCCTTGCGGATGCCAGTTTTGGCCAGGGTCGTTGGGCAGTTCGCTGCTCGTTCAAGACGCGAAGAGGGTGATGCAGTTTTGCAACCCATGGTGGAAGAAGATAGGAAACGTGCGGGGCATAGTTGAAAATGGCCCAAAAAACTGCAGAATTTCGGAAAAATGCCCGATTCTATCGCAGCCGTGACCGGAAATGGCCATGATCTAGCGGTTTAATATGAGGCATTGAGATTGGGGAACGAGTAAATGGCTACAGTTACTGGCACCATAGGCAACGACACCTCTAACGACACCGTTGGTACGTCCGATGTCTATAACATGGGCAACGGCAACGACACGGTCTTTGCTGGTGCAGGCAATGACACGGTCAACGGCGATGCTGGCAATGACGCACTTGACGGTGGTGCGGGTAACGACCGGCTGTTTGGCGGCGCGAACGACGACTACCTTTACGCGGGTACCGGTGCGGCAGGCGACGCGGACAGCCTTGACGGTGGCACGGGTGTTGACACGGTCGATTTTTCCCAGGCCACCACGGGTATTACTGTTACGCTAAACGCAGGGGCCGCGACTGTTGTTGCGGCAAGCTCCGATACGCTGGTCGGGATCGAAGCCATCGTCGGTTCCGGCTTCAACGACAGCATCACTGGCGACGCCAACAACAACTATCTTTCCGGCGGTGTCGGCAACGATACGCTGTCTGGTGGGGCTGGTGTCGACACGCTACTTGGTGGCGATGGGGCGGATTCGCTGATTGGCGGCACCGGGGGCGACTCGATCGATGGCGGAAGCGGCATTGATACGGTTGATTATTCGGCTTCTGGTGCAATCAACATCACAATCGGCGGCGGTGCCGGAACGGGTTCGGATGCTGCCGGCGATACGATTTCGAACGTCGAATATCTGATTGGTTCGGGCAGCGGTGATACGCTGGGCGGCAGCGCAGCCGACGAAACCATCGATGGCGCGGCTGGGGCAGATACCATCACCGCCGCGGGCGGCAATGACTCGCTGATCGGCGGTGCCGGGGCTGATACGCTTGATGGGGGCACCGGGAACGATACCCTGGTTGGCGGTCTTAACAACGACTCTATGGTCGGTGGTGCGGGCAACGACTATTTCTTTGCGGGCGCTGCGGGCAACGGTGACAACGACGTCATCAGTGGTGGTGCCGACTTTGACATCGTCGACTTTTCCGAGGTTGGCTCGGGCGTGACCGTCACGCTGACTGCTGGCAACGCCAACGTCAACCAGTCGGGCCCAAACAATACCGATGTCCTGTCCGGGATCGAAGGGATTGTCGGGACCGGCCTTGCTGACAACATCACCGGCGACACGGTCGGCAACTACCTTGCCGGTGGGGCGGGTGCGGATACCCTGTCCGGCGGCGCTGGCGACGATACGCTGCTGGGTGGAAACGACGCGGATTCTCTGGTTGGTGGGGCTGGCAACGACTCGATCGACGGCGGTGCGGGCGTTGATACCGTTAACTATTCGGCTTCCGCTGCCGGGATCAATATCACCATTGACGGTGGTGCCGGTTCGGGTGGGGATGCCCAGGGCGATACGCTGACGGCGGTCGAGAATGTCATCGGTACCGGCAATGCCGACACGATCTTTGGCAGCACTGGCAACGAGACAATTGATGGCGGTGCCGGGGCGGATTCGCTTGGCGGTGCGGCGGGCAATGACTCGCTGGTCGGTGGTGCGGGCAACGACACGCTTGATGGCGGTGCCGACAGCGACACACTTGCCGGTGGCGCGGATGATGACCAACTTAGCGGCGGGTCCGGTGCTGACAGCCTGACGGGCGATGCTGGCAACGACATCCTGGTTGGTGGCGCAGGTGCCGATGTTATCAGCGGTGGTGCGGGAACCGATACGGCAAGCTATGTCGGTTCCGGCGCAGGCGTGAACGTCACCATCAACGGCGCAGCCGGGGTTGGTGGCGACGCGGCGGGGGACACCCTGACCGGTATCGAAAACCTGACAGGTTCCAGCAACGGTGACACGCTGGTCGGGGACAGCGGGGCCAATTCGATTGACGGCGCTGACGGGTCGGATTCGATCTCGGCCGGGGATGGAAACGACACGGTCCTTGGTGGCGCAGGCGATGATACCATCACGGCTGGCCCGGCCACCGGTGGCGGTACAACGTCAGTGCCGCTGGACTTTAATTGGAGCGCGCTTGGCGACGGGACCAACATTACCAACGTCACGCAGGACACCGGCGGGGTTAACGTCAACGTCGCACTGACGACGCCGGGTGCCAACTTCACGTCGTTCCAAGCTGACACCGCCGATGCGATTTATGTTGACACAGTCGCCGGTGAAACCTTCGATCCCAACTCCTCGGGTTGGCTGGCCCGCGGCAGCAACGGCGCTGCAACGGTTACCGACATCACCTTTGCGGGTGTGTCCGGTTCGGGCATGTCCAACAACGTCGAAGACGTTGCGTTTCGCATCTCGGACATTGATACGGGCACCTTTGTTGACCGTGTCATAATCAAAGCCTGGGATGCAAATGGCAATCCGGT
Source organism: Paracoccaceae bacterium (assembly GCA_947504705.1). Lineage (GTDB taxonomy): Bacteria > Pseudomonadota > Alphaproteobacteria > Rhodobacterales > Rhodobacteraceae > Tabrizicola. The sequence continues at coordinate 1,619 of CANNIA010000013.1, read as the reverse complement.
AACAATTAATTACACCGAGACTTCGACCGGCATTGCGGTTTCCGGCGACACAATAACTGCCAGCGGCGGGGGGTCATCGCCGGACCTGGTGTTCAGCTCGGTCTTGATCAACATCGCAGGACCGGTGTCGCGGATCCAGATCACTTATGACAATTTGGGCACGACGACCCAGTATATCTACGTCTCGGACATCCAGTTCAATGCGATCCAGACCACGACTGACGCTGACTCGGTTGATGGCGGTATCGGGAACGATATCATCGGCGGTGGTTGGGGCGACGACACGCTTCTTGGCAGTCTCGGCAATGACTCGATCAATGGCGGGGTCGGCAACGACTCGATTGACGGCGGTGCCGACAATGACACGGTGTCCGGGGATGCCGGGAATGATACCGTCCTTGGCGGTGCTGGCAACGACTCGGTTTCCGGTGGGGCCGACAATGACTCGGTCGATGGCGGTGCCGACAATGACACGGTTTCCGGCGATGCGGGCAACGACACTGTCCTTGGCGGCACGGGCGACGACTCGGTCAGCGGCGGCACGGGGAATGACTCGGTCGACGGTGGCGATGGCAACGATACGGTCAATGGCGATGCCGGGAACGACACCGTTCTTGGTGGGATCGGCAATGACGTCGTTGACGGTGGTGCCGACAATGACTCGGTGAATGGTGGTGTCGGCAACGACAGTCTGATCGGTGGCACCGGCACCGACACGATGAGTGGCGCTGCTGGCAACGACACGTTTGTCATCCTTCCGGGTGAAGTCGACGCCGCTGGCAACGATGTGATCCTTGGCGGCGGCGGTACGGGCGAAGGCGGTACCGGCGCGGGTCAAACGACTGCGACTGACTTTGATACCATCGACCTGCAGGGTATCGGGGCCAATCGCGTCACGGTAAACTATACCAGCACCGACCCGCTGAACTTGGCCGGTACGGTGATCATCTACACCGACGCGACGAAGACGGTTGAGCAGGGCCGGATCGACTTCTCGGAAATCGAGAAGGTGATCATCTGCTTTACCCCTGGGACGATGATCGAAACCGACAAGGGACGTGTCGCGGTCGAGGATCTTCGGGCAGGTGATCTGGTGATGACCCGCGACAACGGTCTGCAACCGCTGCGTTGGACTGGTTCGCGCAAGCTGTCTGCGGTCGAGCTGATTGCCAGCCCCGACCTGCAGCCGGTTCGCATCGCCAAAGACGCACTGAAGGGTCAGGGACCGGATCGCACGATGCTGGTCTCTCCGCAGCACCGCGTCCTGTTCGAAGGGCCGCGCTCGGAAATGCTGTTTGGCGAGGCTGAGGTTCTGGTTCCGGCTAAGTACCTTGTCGACATGCTGGATGTAACCCGTGCGCTTCCTGCGGAAGGCGTGACCTACATCCACCTGCTCTTCGCTCAGCATGAGGTCATCCTATCAGACGGAATCTGGACCGAAAGTTTCCAGCCTGCCGAACGGTCTCTGAATGCGCTGGACGATGCCGTGCGTGAAGAAATCCTGACGCTCTTCCCAGAACTGCGGGTAGACGCGGATGGCTTTGCTTCGGCCCGGCTGTCACTGAAGGCGCATGAAGCAAAGGTCCTGCTCGCAAGCTGAGCGGGGTCCAGGCCGATTT
>CANNIA010000012.1 GCA_947504705.1 Paracoccaceae bacterium | reverse complement strand
GCGCGGGCGGCGGCGGCGGGGTCTTTTGCTTGCCAGATCGGGCGGCCAACGACGATGTGGTCGGCCCCGTCAGCAATCGCCTGATGCGGGGTGGCGATGCGCTTCTGGTCACCGGTTGCGGTGCCTGCGGGGCGAACTCCCGGCGTGACGATCAGCTTGCCTGCAGCTTCGGGCAGGGCGCGGATCATCGAGGCCTCTTGCGGGGAGGCGATGACACCATCGGCACCGGCCTGCAGGGCACGTTGGGCGCGTTCCAGCGTGATCTCGTGGATGTCGCCGGGCTTGATCAGGTTTGCGTCAAGGTCGGCGCGGTCAAGCGAGGTGAGGATGGTCACGGCAAGGATCTTGAGGTTTGTGGCCCCTTTGCCCGTCGCCGCGGCCGCCACGACCTGCGGGTCACCGTGGACGGTCAGGAAATCAAGGTCGTATTGCGCAAGGCCCCGAACGGCGGCTTCGATGGTGGCGCCGATGTCGAAAAGTTTCATGTCGAGGAAGATACGCTTGCCATGTTCGTGCTTCAGCTCATTGGCCAGAGCGAGGCCGCCGCCGGTCAGCATGCCAAGGCCGATCTTGTAAAAGCTGGCGGCATCGCCGATCCGGGCGACAAGGTCGAGGCCCTGCACCACGTTTGGCACATCCAGCGCCACGATCAGGCGGTCATCCATCGCATCCTCCGTTTTGGCCTTGGGCCTCTTAGGCCGGGTGGCCCACGATGTCTACGGCTGCGCGGGAGATGTTGATGTCGCCCCAGTCGACAAGGGGGACGGGCTCGGCGAGGGGTGGGCCGAAGACCGTCCAGCCCTGCGGGCCGCAGCCAAGGGTTTCGGGTCGCAGCCGGAGGGGCGTGGCCGAGCGGGCCGCAAGGGTAAGGGTCCGGCCCTGACGGATCGCTTCTGCAACCGCGGCGATTCGGGGGTCGGGGATGGGGGGTGTTTCGGCAGCAAGGGGAAAGCGTGCCAACGAGGTGTGGGCAATGGCGCGGCTGCGGTCCGGCAGGCTTTCAAGGAATTTGGCCCGCGCCCGCTTGGCGGCAGTGCCAAGGCCAAGGGTCGTCAGCTCTGCTGGGAGGATCGAAAGCCAGAGCGCGAGGGCTTCGGCCTCATCCTCGGCCAGACCGGTCAGGCGGCTGCGGTAGTTGAAGCCAAGCTCAACCCCTCCGGCGGCGCCGCGGTGGGTGAGGATGGGCAAGCCCGCCTCGGTCAGGGCGTCGATGTCGCGCTGGATCGTGCGGGGGTGGACCTCAAGTTCAGCCGCAAGGGCCGGGGCGGTCATCCGGCCCCGGTTCTGCAGGAGGAGAAGAATGTGCAGAAGTCGCGAGGCGCGCATGGCATACCGGACAGAAGATGCCGTGATTGAGCGGGTAACGGTTGATTCGGTCAACAAGCGAAAGGTGCGGGCATGAACATGATCACCTATGGCAGCGGAACAGCCCAGGATCCCTGGCTTTTGAAGACACCGTCCCTGGCTTCGGACTTTCAGGCCTGGCGCGATTTGGTGAAGGGCGAACTGGTGGTGCAGGTCGGCTCGACCAAGCTTGGCTATCAGCTGCGCTGCATCGAGGATTTGGCGGCAATGTTGAAAGCGCGGGGGGATTGGGTGGCACTGGGCAATGCCGATGAGGGCAAGCCGGTGCAGGACGGCAGTGTCGAGGCCTGGGCGCGGGATGACGCGAATCCGGTGGCGGGGTATTACGGGGTGCGGAAGGGCTATCGCGGTCGGTTCGGGAACTATGTGCCGCCGGTGATGGAATTGCTGGGGCTTGCCGAAGTTGAACACAATGCGCGCGGCAACCGGATGCGGGCGCGGTAGAGGTTTCGGAAGACCTCCGCCTTCCCCAGGAGGGGAGGAGCCGTGCGGCCCCGGTCTGCTGCTTTGACAAGCTTTCGCCTTTCGGGTCTGACTGGCCGGGACGAAAGGGGACGGCATGATCCTGGCATTCGACATCGGCGGCAGCCGGATACGGGCGGCACTTTGGGACGGGGCCGAATTGCAGGCACTGGGCGAGGTGGCAACACCTGCGGCGGATCGGGCGGGGTTTTTGCAGGCTATTGCGGGCTTTGCCAAGGCCAGGGCGCTGAAGGGCATTGCGATCTCGGTTGCCGGGGTGGTTGATCCGGCCACGGGCATCGGCAAAGTCGCGAATATTCCGGCGATTGATGGACTGGCGCTGGGACCTGCGTTGCAGGCGAAGACAGGGCTGCCGGTGCTGGTGCTGAACGACGCCGATTGCTTTGCGCTGGCTGAGGCCACGCAAGGCGCGGGGCGGGGGCACCCTTCGGTTTTCGGGGTGATCCTTGGGTCAGGCGTCGGTGGAGGGCTGGTGATCGGGGGCCGCGTGGTGACCGGTGAGGGCGGATTTGCCGGGGAATGGGGGCATGGGCCGGTGATCCGTGGGGAATACAGCTTTCCTTGCGGTTGCGGGCAGGTGGGCTGCATCGACACCGTGGGCGGCGCGCGGGGGGTGGAGCGGTTGCATCAGGCGCGGGTGGGTGAGGCGTTGGCGTCGGAGGTGATTGTCGAGCGCTGGCAGGCGGGCCAGGCCGAAGCCACGGCGACTGTGGCATTGTGGCGCGAGCTCGTGGCGGGGCCGCTGGCGATGGTGCTGAATGTCGTGGGAGCGGGCGTTGTGCCGGTTGGCGGCGGGCTTAGCCGCGCGCCGGGGCTGGTGGCTTATCTGGATCAGGCGGTGCGGGCTTCTGTGCTGCGGACGGCGAGCGCCGCGTTGGTTGTGCCAGCAGAATGCGGGGCGGATGCGGGGCTTTTGGGGGCGGCTATGGCGGGGGCGGCGGAATGGGCGTGACGCTGGAGGTCTGCGTCGACAGCGCGGCAGGGCTTGCCGCAGCGGTTGCAGGCGGGGCCGACCGGATCGAGCTATGCGCGGCACTGGCGGTTGGTGGGCTGACGCCTTCGGCGGGGCTGATGGATATGGCGGGTCGGGCCGGGGTGCCGGTCATGGCGATGATCCGTCCGAGCGCCGGGGATTTCGTCTGGTCCGAGGCTGAAATCGCGATGATGGAGATCGAGATCGCCGCCGCCCGTTCGGTCGGGCTGGCGGGGGTAGTGCTTGGGGCATCGCTTGACGATGGGCGGCTGGATGTTTCTGTCCTGCAAAGGCTGGTGGCGGCGGCAGGGGGCATGGACCTGACGCTGCACCGCTGTTTTGATCTGGTGCCGGACATGGGCGAGGCGCTGGAGGAGGCGATTGTATTGGGCTTTCGCCGGGTGTTGACCTCGGGCGGAGAGGTGACGGTCACTCAAGGGGCGGGGCGGATCGCGACCCTTGTCGCCCAATCGGCGGGGCGGATTTCCATTATGCCGGGGTCGGGGGTCAACCTCGGCACTGTGGCGCGGTTGAAGGGCCTTCACGTCCGCGAAGTTCACGCCTCATGCTTGGTTCCAGCAGAGGGTCCTGCCAGACTTGCGGCGTTTGGATTTGCGCCGCCGGAAATGCGCCAGACCTCAGTCGCCGCAGTGCGGGCGCTCAAGGCGGCACTGTCCTGACGGCGATCAGATCATTTCAAGCCGCGAAAGCCGACCTTGGGGGCGCGGCGGCAGCTCAAGCCCGGAATTTGGGACAAGTGCAGCGATCATCGGCGACAGGTGCCTTGGGTCGCCCCAGACCGAGACATGCACTTCGGGCGGATAGCCATTGGCTAGGTATTCCGGCACCAATGCCACGATCCGCACCCGAAGGGCATCGCCGTGGTCAAGCGAGGGGCTGACAACCTCTTCCGCCAAGGGGCCAAGATGGCCGATCAGCCCCTCGCGCCAGCGGGGGACCAGGCCAAGGATCGGTTGCCGGATTCTGGCAAAGATACCGACCCGACCATCGGCCAGACGCTCGATCCGCGCGGTGTCGCCAATGGCCATCCCCGAGCGTGCCACATGGACCCGCAGTTCCTCGACCGGGGCCTTGTGGAGAAGGGGAAGTTTCGCGTCACTCATCAGGTGCCTTTCGGGTTCAGGGGAAAGCATGCGGACCTGTGGGGCGCGAGCGCAAGCCTTGGTTGAACGCGCCGAAAAGGCAACGGGATAACCCGCCCAAAAGCGGCCCTGCGGTCGGCGGAAGAACGCCTAGACCGGCGGGGTGGCGGGCTTTCGCCGAGGAGCAAAATTGCAGGCGGGGGGATTGCAAAGCTGCGGGCGGCTTCCCAGATTTTGGTCAAGGCCCTTTGCGTTCGTGCCGGAAATCTGGGCGGCGCTTTCGGGGTGCTTTAGCAAAGGAGAATACCGATGAATTTGGAGAAATTCACGGAACGGTCGCGCGGTTTTCTTCAGGCCGCACAGACCATCGCGATGCGGGAAAGCCACCAGCGTGTGCTGCCCGATCACCTTTTGAAGGCGTTGATGGATGATGACCAGGGTCTGGCCGCGAACCTGATCCGCAAGGCGGGCGGCTCGCCAGAACAGGTCAATGTGGCAATCAACGCGTCAATTGCCAAGCTGCCCAAGGTCACGGGCGGCGATGCGCAAACCTATATCGACCCTTCGCTTGTCCGGGTGCTGGACGAGGCGGAAACCGTGGCCAAGAAGGCTGGCGACAGCTTTGTTCCGGTCGAACGCCTGCTGACCGCGATGGCGCTGGTCAACACGCGGGCCAAGGATGCGCTCACGGCGGGGGCGGTGACGGCCCAGGGCTTGAACGGCGCGATCAATGAGGTCCGCAAGGGGCGGACGGCGGATTCGGCTTCATCGGAAGACACGATGGAGGCGCTGAACAAATACGCGCGCGACCTGACTCAGGCCGCGCGGGACGGCAAGATCGACCCGATCATCGGCCGGGACGAGGAAATCCGCCGCGCGATGCAGGTGCTGTCGCGGCGGACCAAGAACAACCCGGTGCTGATTGGCGAACCCGGTGTGGGCAAGACGGCGATTGCCGAGGGCCTTGCCCTGCGGATCGTGAATGGCGACGTGCCCGAAAGCCTTCGCAACAAGCGGCTGATGGCTTTGGACATGGGATCCTTGATCGCTGGGGCGAAGTATCGGGGTGAGTTCGAGGAGCGGCTGAAGGCGATCCTCAAGGAAATCGAATCTGCCGCTGGTGAGGTGATCCTTTTCATCGACGAGATGCACACGCTGGTTGGCGCGGGCAAATCCGAAGGGGCGATGGATGCTGCGAACCTGATCAAGCCGGCCTTGGCGCGGGGCGAGTTGCACTGCATCGGCGCGACCACGCTGGATGAATACCGCAAGCATGTGGAAAAGGACGCGGCTTTGGCGCGTCGCTTCCAGCCGGTCTTTGTGTCTGAGCCGACGGTCGAGGATACAATTTCGATCCTGCGCGGGATCAAGGAGAAGTACGAACTTCATCACGGGGTGCGGATCACCGACTCGGCTTTGGTGGCGGCGGCGACCCTGTCGCATCGCTATATCACCGACCGCTTCCTGCCGGACAAGGCGATCGACCTGATGGACGAAGCCGCCAGCCGGTTGCGGATGGAGGTGGATAGCAAGCCTGAAGAACTGGACGCGCTGGACCGGCAGATCCTGCAGTTCCAGATCGAATCCGAGGCGTTGAAGAAGGAAGACGACGCGGCCTCGAAGGACCGGCTGGAGAAGCTGGAGAAGGAACTGGCCGACCTGCAGCAGAAATCCGCAGGCTTGACGGCGAAATGGCAGGCGGAACGCGCCAGCCTGGACGCCGCGCGCGGGCTGAAGGAAGAGCTGGACGTGGCCCGGGCCGAGTTGGAAGGGGCCAAGCGCGAAGGCAACTTTGCCAAGGCCGGAGAGCTGCAATACGGGCGCATTCCCGAGCTGGAGAAAAAGCTGGGTGAGGCTGAGGGCCGCGAAGGCGAGGCCTTGGTCGCCGAAGCAGTGCGCCCCGAGCAGATCGCCGAGGTTGTCGAGCGTTGGACCGGGATTCCGACGACGAAGATGCTGGAAGGCGAGAAGGAAAAGCTTCTGAAGATGGAAGAGGAGCTTGGCAAACGCGTGGTTGGCCAGCGGGCGGCGGTGGAAGCCGTAAGCCGTGCGGTTCGGCGGTCTCGCGCCGGTCTGTCGGATGAAAACCGGCCGCTTGGCAGCTTTCTATTCCTTGGGCCGACCGGTGTGGGCAAGACGGAACTAACCAAGGCCCTGGCCGCTTACCTTTTTGACGACGACTCGGCGATGGTCCGCGTCGATATGTCGGAGTTCATGGAGAAGCACTCGGTTTCCCGCCTGATCGGCGCGCCGCCCGGCTATGTCGGCTATGACGAAGGCGGGGTGCTGACCGAGGCGGTGCGACGGCGGCCCTATCAGGTGGTGCTGTTCGACGAGGTCGAAAAGGCGCATCCGGATGTGTTCAACGTGCTACTGCAAGTGCTGGATGATGGCCGGTTGACCGATGGTCAGGGCCGGACGGTGGACTTCAAGCAGACGCTGATCATCCTGACCTCGAACCTTGGGGCGCGGGCCTTGTCCGAATTGCCGGAGGGTGCGGATGCCGGGAAGGCCAAGGCCGAGGTGATGGAAGCGGTGCGGCAGCATTTCCGCCCCGAGTTCCTGAACCGTCTGGACGAGCAGATCATCTTTGACCGGCTGAACCGGGCGGATATGTCGGGCATCGTCGAGATTCAACTGAAGCGGCTGGAGGCCCGGCTTGCCCTGCGCAAGATCACTCTGGACCTGAACGCCGCCGCCAAGGCATGGCTGGCCGATGAAGGCTACGACCCGGTGTTCGGTGCGCGTCCTTTGAAGCGGGTGATCCAGCGCCAGTTGCAGGACCCCCTGTCCGAGATGCTGCTGGCGGGTGAAGTGCTGGATGGGACGACCCTGCATGTCACGGCAGGGCCGGAGGGATTGATCATCGGCGACCGCGTGGTTCAAAGCCGCCGCGAGCGACCGGCCGAGGCCGTGGTGCATTGATCCTGCAGACACCCATAAATGAACCAAAGGCGAGAGGGGACTCTCGCCTTTGGTCGTTGTCCATCAATCTGGCTGGTGCGCAGCGTTAGATCAGCAGCACCTGAGTGCCAATCGTGCACATATCGTACAGGTCTTGGATATGCTCGTTGTACAGCCCGATGCAGCCGTTCGACGACCGACGGCCGATCTTGCGGGTGTCGTGGGTGCCGTGGATCCGGTAATATTGCCACGACAGATACATCGCCCGGGTGCCCAGCGGGTTGGCCTTGTCGCCGCCCTCGATGTGGTCGGGCCAGTCGGGATAACGCTCTTTCATCGCGGCGGTCGGGGTCCATGGCGGGTTGACCACCTTGTCGACCACTTCGGTCTTGCCGCGGCGGGTCAGTTCGTCTGAAATCGGCACCGAGGTCGGATAGAGCCGGTAGATCGACTGATCCTCGGACCAGTAGTGCAGCGCGCGCGAGGTGATGTCGACAAGGACCGCGCCCTTGCGGGTGTTTTCGAAATAGTCCTGCCACTGCAGCATCCGGAAGCTGGAGATGTTGTGGCGGGTCGCATCCGAAACAGCGGGCTGAAACTCGGTCGTGGCATCTTGGGCCAAGGCAGGAAGGGCCGCCAAGCCGGCAACGCCGACGGCTGCGCCCAGAATACCGCGTCGGCTGATCACGTCGTTCGCCATCGTTAACTCCAAGGTCATCGCTTTGGCGGGGCTATAGCCCAGTTGCCCGACCGCTGCAATTCAAACCCCCGTGCGCTTTCGCCGATCGGCAGAAGCCCGTTTGAACATGCCGCGCGCTTTCGCTATTAGGGGGCGGAACGCCGCGATCTGCGGCCAATCTGGATCATGAATCGGTGGACCGAATGGATAGACGCCTGTTTCTTCTGAATGGCCTTGGGCTGAGCCTCGCGCTTTCGGGCTGCATGTCCGCCGCGCCGACTGTCGGAGCGGATGGCCGGCCCTTGCCGAAGGTCTATCCGATCCGTCCGGGCGATGAGCAGGACATCACCTATCGCCTCCTTGACGCAGTCAACACGCTGCGCCAGGCCAAAGCGCTGCCGATGCTAAGCCTTGATTCCCAGCTGACCGCTGCCGCTGCCACCCATTCGCATGACATGTCGGTGCAGAACCGGCCCTGGCATTTTGGTTCGGACGGGTCTTCGCCTTTGGTCCGGGTGCAACGGGCAGGATATACCGGGCGGCTTCTGGGGGAACTGATCTCGGAAACCTACGAGACCGAGCTTGAGACCCTGTCCAGCTGGATGGGTCAGGCCGATACGCGCGCCGTGATCATGGATCCGCTGGCGCTGCGCATGGGCTTTGCCTGGTTCCAGGAAGAGCCCGGCAAGATCTGGTGGACGATGGTGACCGGGACCTGAGGCCTCGGTTTGCTGCCCGTTTAAGGCAGGATGTTGATCGGTGTCCCGGGTTTGACCATCGCGTAGATCTGCTCGATCTCGCGGTCGGTCACCGAGATGCAGCCCCAGGTCCAGTCGCGCCGTGTGGTGGGTTTCACCGGCCCGCCATGGATGAAGATATCCCCGCCGGGCGGCTTTCCTTCCGCCTTGGCATGGGCGCGGTCAGCATCATTGGGATAGGAAATCCGCAACGACAGGTGATAGGTCGACTCCGGGTTCCTGTGACTGATGTAATAGACCCCCTCGGGCGTCTTGCCGTCGCCTTCAAATTCCTTGTGACCGACCGGCGCAAAGCCAAGGGCTATGTCGTAGGTCTTCAAGAGATCATGGTTGTGGAAGAGATACATCTTCCGCTCGGACTTATCGACCTGGATCAAGGTCACTTCCGGCCCGTTGTACGAGCGGAACTTGTTGTGGGCGCAGGCCGAAAGGCCCAGTGCCAAAGCGATGATCGCTAGGTGACGAAGAAAACGCATGCCTGCCTCGAAGGTTCTTTTTCTGATCATTAGCCGAAAAGCCCCGGCGTTCCTAGCCTTGGGTCGCCGTAGAAACTCACGGAAACGTCAGCCCGACCGGCTGAAGCGGGCGACCAGCTCGACATGGGTGGACCAGCGGAACTGGTCGACGACCTGAACCCAATGCAGACCGTAGCCCGCGCCGGTCAAGACCTTGGCGTCGCGGGCAAAGGTCACGGGGTTGCAGGACACGGCGGCAATGACCGACACGGCAGACCGCGCAAGACACGCGCTTTGCGCCTCGGCCCCGGCGCGGGGCGGGTCGATGACAGCGGCGGTAAAGCCCTTCAGGTCGTCGGGTTCGAGAGGGCGACGGAACAGGTCGCGCGTCTCGGTGGAAAGGCGGTGCAGGTGCTGGGTGTGGCGGGCAGCAAGGTCGAGGGCCGCGATCATCTCGCGGTCGCCTTCGACGGCGTGAACCTCCATGGTTTCGGCAAGCGGCAGGGCAAAGGTGCCGACGCCAGCAAACAGGTCTACCACACGGCGCTGGGGGCCAAGCGCTTCGCGCACCCCGGCCAGCAGGGCGGCTTCGCCTTCGGCTGTGGCTTGCAGGAAGGCACCCGCTGGGGGAACCACCGTCGCCCGGCCAATGGTCTGGGCGGGACGGTCGCGCAGGGCCACCGTCTCGCCGTCCCAAGTGAGGCGCGAGAAGGTGTGGGCCTCGACGATCCGCGACAGCTCTAGCCGGAAGTTACCGTCAAGGGGCTTGCCGCCCGTGACGACGACATCCACCCCGCCCCGGGTGACGGTGACCATCAGTTGGAGTTCCACCGTACGCGATCCGCCAAGGGCCACCAGCGCCTCCAGCCCCGGAAAGGCGGCGATCAGCGCGGGGTGGAGGAGTTGGCAATCGGGGATCGGGGTAATCGTGTCGGAACCTTTGGCGTGAAAGCCCAAGAGAGCCCCGCCCTTGGTGCGGCGGGCCGACAAGGTGGCGCGGCGGCGGCTGTTGGGTTGCGAAATCGCCATGGGTCGGAAGGGGGCGGTCAGGCCTTGACCGGCAAGGGCGGTGCGGACGACCTCAGCCTTCCAGCGGGCAACGAAGGGGTCGGCAGCGTGTTGAAGCTGGCAACCGCCACAGCTGCGGGCATGGCGGCATGGCGGTTTCACCCGGTCGGTCGAGGGGGTGACGATGCGGATATCGCTCAGCCGGTCGCCGGTCAGGGTGCCGTCGACGTCCTCGCCCGGCAGGACTCCGGTCGCGAAAATGGGGCCGTCGGGGCCTTGCGCCACCCCGTCGCCCAGATGGCCAAGCCGGTCGATCCTGTAACTCACTCTGCCGCGTCCATTTCTTCGTCGGTGCCGATGAAGCCACCCGATTGCCGGTTCCAATAGCGGGCGTAAAGGCCGCCTTTTACCAGCAGTTGGGCATGGCTGCCGTCTTCGACGATGCGGCCCTGATCCATCACGATGATTCGGTCCATGGCGGCAATGGTCGAAAGGCGGTGCGCGATGGCCAGCACGGTCTTACCCTCCATCACCCGGTTCAGCGCGGTCTGAATTGACGCTTCAACTTCGGAATCAAGGGCGCTTGTCGCTTCGTCCAGCACCAGAATTGGCGCGTCTTTCAGGAAGGCGCGGGCCAGGGCGATGCGCTGGCGCTGGCCGCCGGACAGCTTGACCCCACGCTCGCCTAGGAAAGCGTCATAGCCGGTGCGGCCTTCGTGGTCGCGCATGGTCAGGATGAAATCATGCGCTTCGGCGGCCTTGGCGGCGGCGATCACGGCAGCCTCGCTGGCATCGGGGCTGCCGTAAAGGATGTTCTCGCGCGCGGTGCGGTTGAACATGGCGGTTTCTTGCGTGACCATGCCGATCTGACGGCGCAGACTTTCCTGCGTCACGGACCGCAGGTCGATCCCGTCGATCAGCACGCGGCCCTGTTCGGGGTCGTAAAGCCGCAGGATCAGTGACACCAGCGTTGATTTCCCGGCGCCGGATGCCCCGACCACGCCGATCTTTTCACCGGGCATCACGGTCAGCGACAGGGCATTCACCCCGCCCTTGCCATCCTCACGCGGGGCGCCATAGGCGAAGGAGACGGCCTCCATCCGGATTTCACCCTTTGACCGGGGCATTTCCCCGGCGTTGGGCGCGTCCAGCAGGGTATAGGGTCGGGCCAAGGTGCGGATGCCATCCTCGACCTCGCCGATATTGCCAAAGATCGACATCAGGCTGAAGGACACCCAGCCGGTCATCTGTGACAGGCGGAACGAAATCGCCCCCGCTGCCGTGATGTCGCCCGCGCTGGCCTTGCCCGATTGCCATAGCCAAACCGTGGCACCAACCAGCAGCACCGGCAGGACCCCGGCCAGCAGCGTCAGGCCAAAGCGGAACCAGCTGGACAGCATGCCATAGGTGATCGCCGCCTCGCGGTAGCTGCCCATCGCCTCTAGTGCCACGGCGTCTTCATGGGCGGAATGGGCGAAAAGCTTGACCGTCTTCATGTTGGTCACGGTGTCGACGATCTGCCCGGTCACCATCGCCCGTGACGCGGCACGTCTGGCCGAGGCCGCGCGGATGCGGCTTAGGAACGCCCGGATGAAGAGGATGTAGGCTGTCACCCACAGGACCAGCAGGACCGAGACCCAAGCGTTGATCGCGCCCAGAAGCAAAACCGAGCCCAGGACCGACGACAGCGCGAAAGCCACCGTTTCGATGGTGCCTGAAACGGCATCGGTCGCGGCCCGTGCGGTCTGCATCTGCTTTTGGGCGATCCGTCCGGCAAAGTCGTTGTCAAAGAAGGTGACCGCCTGCCCGATGGTGAACCGATGCAGCCGCGACAGGATCAGCGGGAAAAGGTTCGGCTCCAGCCGGACCGATGAGGCAGCGGTGTTCAGGCCAAGGACAGCCGGGCGCACGACAAGGTAGAAGCCAAGGAACACCGCCATCAGCCACCAATGGTCGGCAAAGGCCTTGGCCGCAGACCCGACGTTGGCAGCTACATCGACGATATGGCCAAGAATGGTGGCCGAGACCGCTTCAAGACTGCCCGCCAGCGCCGACCAGAAGCTGGCCCAGATGATCCCGCGCCAAGCGCCCTTCAGCGCCCAACGCAGAAACGCCCCAAGCTTCGGCGGCGGCGCAGAGTCCGCCTGCGCGAACGGCGGGATTTCGGGGCCGAGGATCGGGTTCATGCTTCCTCCAGACCGATGAAGCCCCCCGATTGCCGCGCCCAGAAGCGGGCGTAAAGCCCATTCTGGCGCAAAAGGTCGTGATGGGAGCCTTCCTCGGCCACTGCACCATCCTCCAGAACGATGATGCGGTCCATGGCTGCAATCGTCGAAAGACGGTGGGCAATTGCGATGACGGTCTTGCCCGCCATGATCCGGAACAGCGCGTCCTGAATCGCGGCTTCCGCCTCGCTGTCCAAAGCGCTGGTCGCTTCGTCCAGGATCAGGATCGGCGCGTCCTTCAGGATCACCCGTGCAATCGCCACCCTTTGCCGCTGACCGCCCGAGAGTTTCACCCCCCGTTCGCCAACATGGGCGTCATAGCCGGTGCGCCCCTCTTGATCCTGCAAGGTCAGGATGAAGTCATGCGCGTCGGCCTTTTTCGCCGCTGCGACCACGTCGGCTTCGGTCGCGTCCGGGCGGGCGTACAGGATGTTGTCGCGGATCGACCGGTGCAAAAGGGCTGAATCCTGCTGCACCATGCCGATCACCCGGCGAAGGCTTTCCTGTGTGACATCGGCGATGTTCTGACCATCAATCCGGATCGCCCCGGATTCGGTGTCGTAAAAACGCAGCATCAGTTTCACCAGCGAGGATTTACCCGCCCCCGACCGCCCCACAACGCCGACCTTCTCGCCCGGTTTGATCGTCAGGCTGACATCGCGAAGGCCCCCGAACCCGCGCCCGTAATGGTGGCTGACGTGGTCAATCTCGACCTTGCCTGCGTGGAATTGCAGCACTGGCGCTTGCAGAGCATCGGTCAGGGTGACGGGATGGGTGATCGTCTCCATCCCCTCTTGCACGACGCCAAGGTTTTCAAAGAGGTTCGTCGTCGACCACATGATCCAGTAGGTCATCGACGACAGCCGCAGCACCAGCGTCGTCGCCACCGTGACCATGCCGACCGAGGCCTCGCCCTGATACCAAAGCAAAAGTGCCCAGCCGGTGACGGCAAGGATCAGCAGCACGTTCAGCAGCGTCAGCGTCAGGTCCATCTTGGTGATGATCCGCATTTCGCGGGCGATGGTCTGACGGGCGCGCTCGATTGCCTCTTTGGCATAGTCGCGCTCACGGTCATACTGCGCGGAAAGCTTGACGGCGTGGATGTTGGTATAGGCATCGACCACCCGGCCGGTGACGGCTGACCGCGCGTCAGAGGCGTCTTTCGATGCCGGGACAATCCGGCTGATGGTCCAGCGCATCAGGATCAGATAGCCCACGAACCAGACCAGAAGCGGCAGAAGCAGGCGCCCGTCCGCCTCGAACAGCACAACCCCGGCGCCAGCCAGCATGACCAGCGCAAAGGCCGAGGCGTCGAAGACCTGAAACACCGCTTCGCCCGCCGCCGGAGGGGTCTGCATGATCCGGTTGGCAATCCGCCCCGCGAAATCGCTTTCAAACCAGCCGACGGGCTGGCGCAGCACATGGCTATGCGCCCGCCAGCGCATCATGGTGCCGAAATTGACAAGGATCGTGTTGTGCAAAAGCGCCACATGCGCCACCGCCACCAAGGGCCGCAGAAACAGGATCGCGGCGGCGACCAACAGGATTTCGGTGCCGTAATTGGCCCAGACCTCGGCAGGGGTGCCGGTGCCAAGGTAATCGACCACCTGGCCCACATACCAGATCAGCGCGGTGTCGAAGACCGCATTGCCAACCGAGAACAGGCCCGTGGCCCAGAATACCCTTTTGAACGGGCGGATGTAATCCTTCAGGAACGGCCAAAGCTTGCGCGGCGGCGTGTCGGTGACGGCATAGGACTGATAGGGATCGACGAGGTTTTCAAAGAAACGAAGCATGAGAGGAAGCCTGCGAAAACTAGTGCGGGGATGGGTGAAGGCGGGTCCCTTGCGGACCGCCCGGACGGGATCGGTCGGCTCAGGCCAGACTGAAGGTGATCCCGTGTTCCATGCCGCGCTCCTCGATTGCTCGTGACAGTGTGTTAGCTGAAGGTCGCGGAATTGTCACCCCTCAATCGTCGCTGCCCTGCAGCAAACCGGGCTTGTCCAGCCGCAAATCGGACCGCAACCAACGGTCCTGCAAGGCTTTCAGCCGCGCCCCAAGGGCGGGGCCTTGCAGGGCGGGCATCAGGTCGGCAGCGGTGACCGGAAAGCTTGCCGCCGCCCCGCGTGTGACTTCGGCCCGCCAATGCGGGGGCAGCGGGGTTTCCAGAGTGGCCGCGCGGGCGAGAAGCGTGTCTTCGGAAAGCTCTGCCCCCAGAAGCCACCCCAAAGGCGCGGAACCATGGGGCGCGCCAAGAAGGTCGCGGATGCGGCCAAGGTCGGCGTCTTCCTGACGGGACAAGCGCAAGCCTTCGACCTCGCCCCCCAACACCGCCAGACGACGCAGCCATTTGGGCGGTAGGTCGCCCTCCAGATGCACCAGCGGGGCCAAAGCGCGGGTATCCGCCCCCGGCAGGACATGCGCCAGCACGCCCGATTGTGCCATGGCGGCGACGGCAGGGGCCGGGTCGGGGGCGGTCAGAAGCTTGCGCATCTCGGCCCCGATCCTTTCGCGCGAGACATGGGTCATGCCATCGGCCAGCGCGGCACAGGCGGCAAGACCTTCGGCATCAAGCCCGCCTGTCGGATCGCCATAGGCCGCGTGAAACCGGAAGAACCGCAGGATGCGAAGGTAATCCTCGCGGATGCGGGTTTCGGGGTCGCCGACGAACCGCACCCGGCGGGCCAGCGTATCGGGCAGGCCGCCCAAGGGGTCGATCACCTGACCGTCAGCATCGGCATAAAGCGCGTTCATCGTCAGGTCGCGGCGCTGGGCGTCCTCCTCGATCAGGGTCGAGAACGCCACCACCGCCCGCCGCCCATCGGTTTCGACATCGCGGCGAAAGGTCGTCACCTCATGCGGCTTGCCCCCGGCGATCACCGTGACCGTGCCATGATCAATGCCGGTGGGCACCACCTTGAACCCCGCCGCTTCGGCAAGTTTCGTCACCGCTTCGGGCCGGGCATCGGTCGTAAGGTCCACATCCGCCACCGGTTCGCCCAGAATGGCATTGCGCACGCAGCCGCCGACGAACAGCGCGCGATAGCTCGCCGCCACCAGCGCCGTGCAAAGCGCCTGCGTGCCGGGATGCGTCAGCCAGTCGCCCCCCACCCTCATTCCGCCGCCCTTTCCGCCAACCCCCGCAGAATGCGCGCGGTCGCTCCCCAGATGTAATAGGGGCCATAGGGCACAGCATAATAGCGCCGCCTTGTGCCCATCCAGACCCGGCCTTCGATGGCAAAACGGGCCGGGGTCAGGACGTGAGACATGGGCACAGTGAAGACCTCTTCCACCTCGCCCGCCTCTGGCACCGGAGTGAACGGTCCCCGCATCAGGCCGACGAACGGGGTCATCGCGAAACCGGTCACGGTTTCATGGACGGGCAAGGTGCCGATCACCTGCACGCGTGCGGGATCAAGCCCGATCTCCTCCTGTGCCTCGCGCAGCGCGGCATCCATCGGGCTGGCGTCCGATGCATCGACCTTGCCGCCGGGAAAGGCTATCTGGCCGGGGTGGTGCTTGAGATGCGAGGCGCGTTTGGTCAGGACCAGAACCGCCCCTTCCGGCCGCAGCCAGACCGGCACCAGCACCGCCGCTGGACGCAAAGGTTTACCCGCCGCCGGCCGGATCGCCGGGTTCAGATCGAAGTCCGACGATGGCCCCGAGGGCCGGTCGAGCGCGCGGCGCAGCCTCGCCTCGACCGGGTCGGTCATTCTGTCGGTTTCCCTTCGAAGCCCAGGGTCTTGGGGTCCATCTCGTAATGCGCGCCGCAGAACTGGCAGTCGGCGGTGACGATCCCAGCCTCGGTCGTCATCGTGGCGATGTCCTTCTGGCTGTAGATCGACATCGTTTGCCGCACCTTGTCTTCCGAACAAGAGCAGCCGAACCGCACTGGCTGTGCGTCAAAGACGCGCGGGCTTTCCTCATGGAACAGCCGCACCAGCAGGTCGGCGGGCGTGACCGAGGGCCCGATCATCTCCAGCTCCTCCACCGTGTCCAAAAGAATATTCACCCGGTTCCAGTCTTCCGACTCCGCCCCGCCCAGAATATCGGCATGGGTCAAGAGGCCACCTTCACCGCTGCCCTGATCAGCCGCCACCCCACCCACGGCAGGCATATGTTGCAGCATAACGCCCCCGGCGCGCCACCGCATCGGGCGACCGGGTTCCGCGCTTTCGCCAAAGGCCAGCTGGAAGCGGGTCGGGATCTGCTCGGACTGGGCAAAATAGGTTTCGGCGCAAGACGACAGGCTGCCCCCGGCGATGGGCGTGAACCCCTGATAGGGCACCATGCCTTCGCCCTGATCCAGCATGACGGCGAAATACCCCTCGCCGATCTGGCTGAACGGGCTGGCGTTCAGGTCCAGCCGTTCGGCATCATAGCTGGCATAGCCCCGGATGCGGGCGGGCTGGCCATCATCTGTCGGGCCATAGTAATCCGTCGCGATCAGCCGCGCCGCACCCTTGCCGCGCACCTGCAGCGACAGTTTCCAGCGCAGTTTGATCGTCTGGCCAATGAGCGCAGTCAGAACCGCCATCTCGGCCACCAATGCCTCGATCACCGACGGATAGGCATGCTGCTTCAAGACCTGATCCAGCACGCCATCAAGACGTGCCACGCGGCCACGGATGCCCGAGGCGTCAAGCTGGAAGGGCAGGACGGTATCGTCCCAGGCGAGTTTCGTGGCGATGGTCATGGATTTTCCTGATGCTGCCATTATTGGCATATCGCGGCTATATAGTCAGAGCAACCGCTGGTCCAAGGGGTGAAAATGATCCGACGCTATGGCGAAGCGGTGAAAACCGGCCAAAACTATACCCGACGCCCGGGGGTCTATGCGATCCTGGCACTTGGCGATCATGTGCTGGTGACGCTTCAATCCGCCCCGGTGCCCGAGTTTCAACTGCCCGGCGGCGGCATCGACAAGGGGGAACAGCCGATCCCCGCGCTGCATCGCGAAGTGATGGAGGAAACCGGCTGGCGCATCGCTGTCACCCGTCAGCTTGGGGTGTTCCGGCGGTTCACCTACATGCCGGAATATGACCTTTGGGCGGAGAAGCTGTGCACTGTCTTCCTCGCCCGCCCCGTGCGCCGTCTGGGTCCGCCGACCGAAGCGGGGCATGCGGCAGTGTGGCTACCAGTCGAAGAGGCGCTTGCCCGGCTGGGCAATCCCGGCGACCGGAGCATGCTGGCCCGCTTCCTGTCGAACTAGGTCGAAGACCACGCCCGAGACATCATCGGGGAAACCGTCCAACTGCGAAGATCGGCCCAGATCCCAGACCAACGCTTCCAGCACCTCCGACCCGGAAAGCCCGGATGAGCGGGCTAGGCTGTCAAAAAGCCCCTCATTCCCAAAATCGCTGCCATCGGGCATCGGGCATTCGGTCAGCCCGTCCGAAACAAGCACGAGCCTGTCGCCCGGTTCGACCTTGACCTGAACGCATTCATAGGGTGCATCCGGGATCAGACCGATGGGCAAGCCGCCATTGCCAAGGTTGATCTGTTCGCCATCGCTGCGGATTAGAACGGGGTGCGGGTGGCCGGCCTGCACCAGGCTAAGCATGCCGGTTTCACGGTCGAAACTGGCGAAGGCCATGGTGAAATACTGTTCGGCCTGTATCTCCTCCAGCATCAGCCGATTGAACCGTTCGGCGACCTGATCGGGCGGCAGCAAAGCCTGTGACCCGTCGGTCATCTTGCCAAAGGCAAGGTTCTGATCCGGGGAGGACCCGGTTAGAAACCCCGCCAGCCGGGCCGTCATCATCGCCGAAGCGACGCCGTGGCCCGACACGTCAATCGAATAGGCCACGACCCGGCGGTCATCGGCCTGAAAGCTGCCGACAAGATCACCCCCGACCCGCCCCGAATTGCGCAGCATCAGCGCGACCTTGGCCCAGCCGTAGTCGCGTTCCCGGTCGCGGATCAGGGTCTGCTGCAACTTTCGCGCCTCGATCAGGTCGCGGTCCAGCGAATCATACAAAGCCTGCAATTCGCCCAGCGTGTGGGCAATCAGCTGGTTCTTGGCCAAAAGTTCGGCCTGCATGGCCAGCATCCGTTCCCCGGCCCGCAGCCGGGCGCGCAGTTCACCACTTGAGACCGGCTTGGTCAAAAAATCATCGGCCCCGGCTTCCAGCCCATCGGCCACTTCGGTCTTTTCCGACTTCGACGTGAGAAGGACGAAATACCCGTATCGTTCATGCCCCAAAGCCCTGAACTTGCGGCAGAATTCCAGACCGGTCATCCCCGGCATCATCCAGTCGCTGATGATGATATCAACCTCCGCGCCAGCGCAGACCCGCAGGGCGGCGGCGGCGTCTTCGGACTCAGAAACCTCATAGCCCCAGCGGCGCAGCTGCATCGAAACCACATGCCGCTGTGCCCGGCTGTCATCGACCACCAGCACGTGACGCGGCTTTGCAGGCGCGGGCATGGGGGTTTCCTCGATCATCTGGCTGGCAAGCACGTCGGCATTCCTAGCTCCGGTCCGCCCACCTTGACCCCGGCCCCTTAACGGCGCGTGAACGCTAAAATTGAATGTGTTTTGCAGGGCCGCGCCTACGATTTGTTAAGTCTGCCGGAGCCATTGTGCCGGTCGGGTAGCAAGGGGCGTGGGGCAATGATCGACTGGAAACGGGTAAAGGAATTGCAGGATGAAATCGGCCTCGACGGCTTTGCCGAAGTCGCCGACATGTTCCTGGAAGAGGCGGATCAGGCGGTACAGACGATGGTTCAGGGTCTGACAGCCGATGCTGTCGAGGCGCAGCTGCATTTCCTAAAAGGCAGCGCGCTGAACCTCGGCCTCGCCGAACTGGCGGCCCTTTGCCAGGAGGGAGAGCGTATGGCAGCGGCAGGCCAGGGTGCCGATGTCGACACTGAAAGGGTCGCCAATGTCTACCATCACTCACGCGCCCAGCTGATGGGCGGGCTGGCCCAGGGCAACGCGGCCTAGATCAGGAATTCCGACAGCGCCTCGTCATGGGTGATGTCGCGGAAAGCCAGACCCGCCGCATCCATGCTGGCGGTGAACCGGGCAAAGCCGCCCGCCTCGCGCGTCTCGATCCCGATCAGGACCGAGCCGAAGTTGCGGGCCGACTTCTTCAGGTATTCAAACCGGCTGATATCGTCGCCCGGCCCCAGCATGGCCAGAAACTCACGCAAGGCACCGGGGCGCTGCGGCATCCGCAGGATGAAATACTTCTTCAGCCCGGAATAGCGCTGGGCGCGTTCCTTCACTTCCGGCAGGCGTTCAAAGTCGAAATTCCCGCCCGAGGTTACGCAGACCACCGTCTTGCCCCGGATCACATCCGCCAGCTCCGGCAGCACATCGACCGACAGCGCCCCTGCGGGTTCCAGCACGATGCCCTCGACGTTCAGCATCTCCAGCATCGTCACGCAGATCCGGTCTTCGGGCGCCAGCAGAACATTTTTGCGGTCTACCCAGGACAACATTCCGAACGTCGTATCCCCAACCCGCGCCACCGCCGCGCCATCGACGAAAGAGTTGATCCGGTTCAGCTTGACCGGCCCCCCCGCCTCCAATGCCGCGGCAAGGCTTGCCCCGCCCGCCGGTTCGACAAACCGGAAATCACTCGCCGTGGCCACCTCGCACAGGAACCGCGTCACGCCCGAGGCCAGCCCCCCGCCCCCCACCGGCAGGATCACCAGATCCGGCGCGCGGCCCAGCTGGTCCAGCAACTCCACCGCGACCGAGGCTTGGCCTTCGATCACATCCGCATCGTCAAAGGGCGACAGGAAATGCGCCCTTTCGGCCACGCAATAGGCCTGGGCCGAGGACAAAGTCTGGTCGAAATAGTCGCCCACCAGTTCGATGGTCACATCCGAACCACCAAACATCCGGGTCTTGTCGATCTTTTGCTGCGGCGTCGTCACCGGCATGAAGATCGTGCCATGCACCCCGAAATGACGGCAGGCAAAGGCCACGCCCTGGGCATGGTTCCCGGCACTCGCGCAGACAAAATGCGCCTGATCCGGCTGCGACGCCCGCATCTTGCGCATTGCGTTGAACGCCCCCCGCAGCTTGTAGCTGCGCACCGGGGTCAGGTCTTCGCGTTTCAGGTAAACCTCGGCCCCATACCGGGCCGAAAGATGGTCGTTGCGCTGCAAGGGCGTTTCGGAAAACAGCTCTCGCAGCGCAAGGGTGGCGGATCGGGCAGAGGCGGGAAAATCACTCATGCCCTTTGGCATGGCCGATCCCGCCCCAAACCGCAAGATCAGACCAGCGGACGCTTTTCGATGAAGTGGCCGTAAAGCGTGGTCAGGATCGACAGGCCGACCATGGTTGCAAACCAGTTGAAAGCAAGGGTCCACAGGATGAACAGCGGCATGATCCCGCCAAGGATGTACAACCCGACAATCGCGCTTGCGAACATTGCCGCGACCGAGATCAGGCCAAGCCCGATGAAGGTCTCAATCTGGCCCCGCGTGGCGTCCCACCCAGCCGTGAAGGATGCCGCCTGATCCACGGCCATTGCGGGCAACGCCGTGGCAAGCCGATAGCCCACGACGAAGATCGGGAAATAGACCAGCACCATGAAGATCAGCAAGCTGATGATGTAGGCCCCCGTGACATAGGCTACAGCGAAGGCAACAAGCCCGGCGATGAAACCCAGCACGATCCCAAGCCCCATGCAGACCAGGCCAATCAGCAACGCCCGCACGAAATAGGCGATCAGCCGGTTTTGGTCGAAAGCCGGGACAAAGCCCGCAGGTATCTCGTTCTTCAGGACGAACCGGTGCCACGCAACCGCCATCCAGACCGAGGTCACGATCACGACGACAAGGCTCAGCAACCGGGCAATCATCGACGGTCCTCCCTGCATCATCGCCATCGGGTCACTCATCATCGCGGCCATCCGGTCCGGCCGTGTCAATAGGAAGGTGACGACGAACTGCACCCCATAGGGCAGCGCCGAAACCTTTATTGCGCCCGGCAGGTTGCCCAGCACCTGCTTCAGCGAATGCACAAATATCTGCACACCCTTCATGTTCTTCTCCTGTTGTTGGTCTTCACTATCCCGCAAGGATCATCACAGGGCCAGCGGTTTGACGCAATGGTCATATAGCCGGGTCAGAAGGGCGATGTTGAACATGAACTGGAACAGACGAACGCAAGGCAGCACCAGAAGAAGGCCGATGTAGCCGGTGGCAAGCTCGGCAAGCAGAAAAGTCAGCAAGATCGAAAACAGGTGCAGCAACAGTGCCAAAAGGAAGTAGCCTTTCAGCGACAGACAGGTGAGTGCCGCCTCATTCGATTGCTTCAGCGTCATGCTGCGCCCAAGCGCGCGGGCCGGAAGGATCAGAGACCACCGCATGAGCAGGCTGACAAGGGCCGCGAAATAGACCGCACTCAGCACAAAATTCCTGGTGGTCCGGGGTTCGGGCAAGCCTCCGTAAGTGAAAGAAAAACCGCCAGTCGAGGCTTTCTCGATAAAGGGATATAGTGGCAACAGCAGCACTATTCCGAACAGGATCGCAATCAAAACCAGCAGCAGACTGCGCCCGAAATAGCCGAACGATGCTCCAGGATGAAGCCGGGGCAAAAGTGCGCGTGGGCGCTCTCCCAGAAGATCAAACCGGTGCCAGGCAACCGCAACCGGTAGGGTTCCGATGGCAGCGATCAGAACAAGGGACAGGGCAAGGACCGGAACTTCATTCCCGCCGCCGACCTGCTTTGGCATGTAATGCACCAGATAGGCCGATTTCAGCGCCCAGGTGAACCAACCGACAAGGATGCCTAAGGGCAAGAGCAGCGGGATCAGGGTGATCCGCAACACAACTGTCCAGTTGCGGGCAATCGCAAGGAAAGTATCGGCAATCAGTCGCCAGACAAAGGAAAAATCGGCCATGTTCAAATCCCGTTCTACCTCGTGACCTTCCCGCAGGTTCCGCGCGCTGTCAACGCAAACACGCCGCCTTCTTGCCCTTTGGGCGCATTCGTTCTAATCGCCTCGCAGACCCCTGCCGGAGCCATGCCATGCAAAAGCCCAAGAAAGTCGTCCTCGCCTATTCCGGGGGCCTTGATACCTCGATCATCCTCAAGTGGCTGCAAACGGAATATGGCTGCGAGGTGGTGACCTTTACTGCCGACCTTGGCCAGGGCGAAGAGCTGGAACCGGCGCGGGCCAAGGCAGTCCTGATGGGGATCGACCCGAAGAATATCCACATCGTCGATGTGCGCGAGGAATTCGTCCGCGACTTCGTGTTCCCGATGTTCCGGGCCAATGCTTTATATGAGGGGTTGTATCTTCTGGGCACATCGATTGCCCGCCCGCTGATCAGCCAGCATCTGGTGCGGATCGCACATGAAACCGGGGCCGATGCCGTGGCGCATGGGGCGACCGGCAAGGGCAACGATCAGGTGCGTTTCGAGCTGTCTGCGGCAGCTTTGGACCCGGCGATCAGGGTCATCGCGCCGTGGCGGCTGTGGGACCTGACCAGCCGGACGAAGCTCTTGGAATTCGCCGAAATCCACCAGATTCCGATTGCCAAGGACAAGCGCGGAGAGGCGCCTTTCAGCGTCGATGCGAACCTGCTGCACACCTCGTCCGAGGGGAAAGTGCTGGAGAACCCGGCCGAAGAAGCTCCGGAATTCGTCTATCAGCGCGTGACGCCGGTGGAAAAGGCCCCCGATGTGGCCGAATATGTCGAGATCGGCTTTGAACGCGGCGATGCGGTGTCGATCAACGGCGAGGCGCTGTCGGCCGCCACGATCCTTGCCCGCCTGAACGATATCGGCGGCAAGCATGGGGTTGGCCTTCTGGACCTGGTGGAAAACCGGTTCGTGGGGATGAAATCGCGGGGCCTTTATGAGACCCCCGGCGGCACGATCCTTTTGGAGGCGCACCGGGGAATCGAGCAGATCACGCTGGATGCGGGGGCCGGCCATCTGAAGGACAGCATCATGCCCCGCTATGCAGAGCTGATCTACAACGGGTTCTGGTTCTCGCCCGAGAGGGAGGCCCTGCAGGCCCTGATCGACAAGACCCAGGAGCACGTCACCGGGACTGTCCGGGTCAAGCTTTACAAAGGTTCAGCTCGGACGGTGGCGCGGTGGTCGGATCATTCGCTGTATTCGGAAAGGCACGTCACTTTCGAGGACGATGCCGGGGCCTATGATCAGAAGGATGCCGAGGGCTTTATCCGGCTGAACGCGCTGCGGCTGCGGCTGATCGCCAGCCGGAATGCCCGGGTCGCCAAGAAGTAAGCGTCCACCGTGGACAGATTTGTCGACCCTAACGGAATCAATGGGTTACGAGGGGGCGTTTACGCCCCCTTAACTTTTGGTTCGGGCATGGCGGGCCGTGGAATGGCGAGGTTCCCGACCGTTACGGCCAGTCACGCGAAAGGGCGGCGGGGTGGTCGTTCCATGTGCCGGTGAGGGCGTAGCTGTCATCCCAATTGCTGGACTGATAGGTGATCTCGCCTGTCTGGCTGCCGGTGACCGACAGCGTCAGGGTCAGGCCGTCGCCCATTGCGTCCATGGAGATTTCTTCGCCAGTGCCGGTCAGCGAAAGGTTCGGCCAAAATTGGCAGGCATCAAACCCGTAGGCTGTCCCCGATGAGGTCGCGGCGAGGGAGACGGTGCCGCCTTGGGGGCAGCCAAAGCTGGTCACGCTTTCGCCGTCCCAGTTTCCAAGGGGCAGCCAGGCGTAAAGTTCAGTCTCGACGGCGCGGGCCACGATGAAGGCGTCCTGCATCTGGGCCGGATCGGTGAGGGTCAGCGGCAGGTAATCGGCGATGAAATCCTGTTCGCAGCGCTGTTCGTGGGCGCTGGGCAAAATGCCGTCGTAAAGCAGCGCCTGAACCACCGTGTCTGGGCAATCTAGTCCACGGCCCCAAGTCACATGTGGGCCGCCCTCCATGAAGACGCCATAGGAATTCCGGGCGTGATCCAGCACGGAGTAGGACATCGGGATCGGCGTGATCGGATCAGCCGTGCCGTTCAGGACAAGGGTGGGATAGTCGCCGCCAGCAAAGGGTTCGGGCCTTTTGTCGGGGCCCTGATAGGGCCAATAGGC
This sequence comes from Paracoccaceae bacterium, assembly GCA_947504705.1. GTDB lineage: Bacteria > Pseudomonadota > Alphaproteobacteria > Rhodobacterales > Rhodobacteraceae > Tabrizicola. Next base: position 73,479 of record CANNIA010000012.1, on the reverse strand, counting down.
GCAGGCGATGCGTTCAAGGTAATAGGACCGAAAGAGGCGCGGAGCCATGGGGGCAAAGGCCCGGGCTTCGTCCAGAATGCGCCGGGCGCGTTCGTCTGGCGTGCCGGTGCCGCTGCCATAATCCGCACAGGTGATCGCATAATAGGCGGCCCCGAACCAGCCGGGATCCTCCATTCCGACGCCGGTTTCGGGGTCGATGTAAAGGTTGGAATAGCCAAGCTGCAGCATCGGCCCAAGGTCGCCGCGCCCGGCGGAGGCAAGATCGCGCAGAAACTCGGCCCGGCCTTCGGGGGAGTAAAGCGCGTAGAAGGCGTTGGTTTCCAGAAGGGCGCCGGTCAGCGGCTGATCCTTCTGGCTGCCGTCGCCTAAAGTCAGGGGCACCATGACCGGCCCTTCCTGCAGCCGCTTGGCCAGCGCGTCGTAAACCGTTGCCGCATCGCCCCCCATGTCGTGGGCGCAGTCGGGGATATTGGCGCAGGCGTCGAACGTCCGGGCGAGGATCTTTTCGGCGGCAAGGGTGTAGCTGCGATAGAAGCCTTCGGTGTCAAGGGTCAGGTCGACCACGCCATCGACAATCACCCCGCGCACGGCATCAGGGTGTTGGGTGGCATAGGCTTGGACGAATTGGGTTCCATAGCTTTCGCCGTAAAGCCAGACCTTGGGTGCGCCGATCCTCTGCCGAAACGCCTCGAAATCGGCGATGGCGTGGTCGCTGTCGACAAAGGGCAGCAGTGCGTCAGCATCCAGTTCGGCGATGCAGTCGGTGACATAGGCTTTCGCGGTTTCCAGCACCGCCTCGGGAACGTCCAGCGAGGCGGGGGCGGTGTCGAAGACCGCCTGTGCCACCGGGCAGGACAGCCCGTGATCCGGCCCGGTGCCGCGCTGGTCGATGAAGACGATGTCCATATAGTCGGTCAGGCTTGGGTCGAAAGCCGACAGATAATTCTCGGCTGAGGCAAGGCCGGATCCGCCCGGCCCGCCCACGACATAAAACAGGATGCCCCGGCTTTCGACATGGGCGAAGGAGAGGGCAAAAGAGATGTCGATAGTCTGGTCGGGGTCGTTCGCCCTTGGGTTCAGGGGTAAGGCCAAGGTGGCGCAGGACAGCGACGACATCTCGCAAAGCTGAAGGTCAAGCCCGGCTGTGGCATCGGCCAAGGAGACAGTGGTTGGCGTTGGCGGAACCTGCGTGGTCTGGGCTAAGCCGGGGCTTGCCAGAAGGCCAAGAGCAACAAGGGCGTGGCGCATGCGGGGGCCTTTCAAAGGGCGATCTGGGCGAGGCGTTCATAGGACGGCATCGCCTGATCGGCGAGACGTTGGTCGTCGGGGGAAAGCACTGGCAGCGGCCCTTCGGGATCGCCAAAGCCGGTGGAGCGGTGGACGGCGTTGTACCAATGCGGGGCCCAGGCGCCGTCATAAGGTTTGGGGCCTTCAGGCCAGCTCAGCATGGCTTTGGTGAAGGGGATATTCAGCGCTTTGCAAAGGGCAGAGAGCGCGCGTTCGGGATTGGCTCGGATCGTTTCGGCGGCGATGACCGGGGGGGCGGTGCCGTCCCTGTCGGCGACCTGGTCGAAGAGCTGGGCCTGTTGCAGAAAGCCCAAGTCGGCCAACGTCGGGGCTTCACGCTTTTGCGCATAGCTGGCGATGACGCGTGCGGGGTGGCGGATCAGGAAGGCGTTGGTCAGGCCTTTCAGGAACCCCCGGTCAAAGGCGGGGATCATGTGCATGGTCATGTGCTTTTGGTACCAGAGGGGCTGGCCGTTGGGGTTTGGGCTAAGGCAGGCTGCGGCCACGTGGGCGGGGTCGGGTTCACCGGCCGCGATGACCTCGGCCTTCATCGGGTGATCGATGCCGGTGGCGTGCAGATAGGCGGCGTAGAAGGGTTCGTCCCAGACGGCGCAATCGCCGCGCGCAGCAAAGGAATACAGCATCGCGGTGGAAAGGTTCCGGGGGCCGGACCACATGGCGATCCGGAGGGGGGCTATTTTCATGGCAAACGCTTTGCGGCTTGGGTGTCGAGGGCGGCGTTCAGGGCTTCTGGCGTCCAACGGGCGGCGAGGGCTTCGTGAACGAGGGCGGCTTGGCTTTTGGGCGCAAGTCCCCCCAGCGGCGGGTCGCGGTCAAGATTGGTGGGGAAGCTGTAGCCCTCGGCACTGGCGGCGATGGCATTGGCGATCTGGTCTTCGGTCAGGTCCTTGGCGGCCAGAAGGGCCGGGTAAAGCGCCTTGACCATGGCGGTGCGGTCGATGCTTTCCATAGCGCGGCCATAGGCGGAGGAGACCTGGAACAGGTTCACCATCCGTTTGACGTTCTTGGTTCGGTTGGTCCCGGCGGCATGGAAGAGGGCGGGCGAGAAGAAGAGCATGTCGCCCTTCTTCAGCGGCAGTTGCACGGCATTTGCGTGGAAATAGTCGCGGAACTCGGGGCGCGAGGTGGCCAGATACCCGGCGGCATATTTCTGGCTTTGGGGGAGGAGGAGCGTCGGCCCCGCCTCGACCTCAGCATCAACATGGGCAATCGCGCCTTGCAGCGTCAGCATGGGCGACATGTGGTGGACATGCGCGGGATAGCGGGCCACGGCATCGGCGGACTGAAAGCCAAGGTGATAGTCGCGGTGCGGGCTTTGCGCGGCCCCGCCAGGGTTCACGACGTTCAGCTGGGCCGTCATCTGGTAGTAGGGGCCAAGCCAGGCCTGACTGACGAGGGCCAAGAAGGGGTTGGCGTAGTAGCGGGCGAAATTCGCGGGGTCGGCCAGGCAGTGCTTTTCAAGGCTGTTCCACAGCCGGTCATTCGCGCCGGGCTTGGCGAAATGGTCACCGCCGCCAGTGCCCGCGCGGTTTTGCCGGTCGATCAGGTCGCGGAAGATGTCGGAGGCTTGGTCCAGTATGGCAAGGTCAGGCTCGGCCCCCTGCAGGACGACCACGCCGGGGCCAAATTCGAAGGCATCGGCCCATTCGGCCATCAGGCTTTGCGCTAAGCCGGGGTCCGACAGGCGCGGCAGAAGTTCCGGGCAATTGTAGATCGGCACGTTCTTCGCAATCTCGGCGGCAAGCGGATATAGACTGCTATCGGTCTCTTCCTGACACAGGTCAGCGAGATCGGCCAACTTGCAATCCACTGCCCGCAGGAACGTGCGGCTGACCAAGGTGCGCCACCGGTCGAAATTTTCCATCGTCACGCCCCCACCATCTGCTTGTAAAGCCCGCGCAGGCGTTCGGTCATCGGGCCGATCTGGCCGGTGCCGATTTGCCGCCCGTCGATGCTGCCCACCGGGGTCTGTGCGCCGAAGGTGCCGGTCAGGAACGCCTCATCCGCGCCATAGGTGTCGACGAGCGAGAAGTTGCGTTCAAAGACCGGGATGTCGTTGGCGCGGCAAAGGTCGATGACCTTTTGGCGGGTGATCCCGTTCATGCAATAGTCGCCCGTGCTGGTCCAGACCTGCCCCTTGCGGACGATGAAGAAGTTGCAGGCGTTGGTGGTGTTCACAAAGCCATGCACGTCCAGCATCAAGGCCTCATCCGCCCCGGCCTTTTGGGCGGCGATGCAGGCCAGGATGCAGTTCAGCTTGCTGTGCGAGTTGAGCTTCGGGTCCTGTGTCATCGGCAGGCCCCGCAGGTGCGGCACGGTGGCAAGGGTGATCGGGCGCGGCAGTTTTTGGCGGCTATGTTCCATGATGATCACCATTGTCGGGCCTTGCTGCGACAGGCGGGGGTTCTGGAAGGGCCGGGTCTTGACCCCGCGCGTGACCATCAACCGGCAATGGGCGTCGTTGGTCATGCCATTCGCGGCTTGGGTTTCCAGCACGGCGTCGATGACCTGCTGCTTGGTGCGGGCGATATCCAGATCGATGGCCTTGGCGGCCTCGAACAACCGGTCGATATGTTCCTGAATGAAGGACCAGCGCCCGTTGTAAAGCCGGATGCCTTCCCAGACCCCATCGCCCAGCATGAAGCCGCTGTCATAGACCGACACGACCGCCTCGGCCTTGGGTTTAAGGTGGCCGTCCACCCAGATCAGGATCTGTTCGTTGCGGGCGTCTTCTTCGGCCTGGTGGGTCGAGACGTGGTCGGCCTTGGGGCCAATCTTGGGGCCAATCTTTGGGCCAATCTTTGGGCCAGTCTTGGGGTCGGTCATGGGTCGGGCCTTTCCTATACCGTGTCCACGCTAAGGCCCGTTGCGGCGTTGGCCAAGGGGGAAAGCCGCTGTTGTTTCTGTGGCGGTGGATCGCCGCAGGCCAAGCAAGCGCTTGACCTCGACTCCCACAAGGCAGAGTCTGGGGGAAACCCGAAGAGGTGAGCAGTGCGGCGGTTGGTTCTGGTTCTTTTTCTCTGCGCAGGTTGCGCTGCGCGTGGGGATTTCACCCTGGCCCCGGCGGCAACTGGCGGCGATCCGGAAGCCATTTTCGTGGCCACGACACGGCTTGCCGGGCCGGATGGCTATGGCTACGAACGCTCACCCGAGGCGGATTTCCTGCGCTATGCCATCTCGATCCCGCCCGAACGGACCCCGGGAGAGCTGAATTGGCCGCCCCGGACCCGAAAGCCTGATGCCGCGCGCGACTTTTTGGTGCTGGATGAAACCCGCTTCGCCTCGGCCTTGGAGTTCAGTGCGGCGCTGCGGGACGAGATGAAGGCCAGCGGCCAGACCGATACGGTCGTCTATGTGCATGGCTTCAACAACACGATGGCCGAAGGGGTCTATCGGGTGGCGCAGATGCACCATGACCTTGAGGTGCCGGGGGTGGCGGTGCATTACGCTTGGCCCTCACGCGGGTCGGCGCTGGGCTATGTACATGACCGGGATTCGGTGCTGTTCGCGCGGTCGGGGTTCGAGGCACTGCTGCACGAGGTCGAGGACGCTGGTGCCAGCGACATCGTGATCGTCGCCCATTCGATGGGGGCTTTCGTCACGATGGAGGCTTTGCGCCAGATGGTGCTGCGGGATGGTCCGCACGCGTTGGACCATATTGCAGGCGTTGTCCTGATCGCGCCGGATCTGGATGTAGATGTGTTCCGGGCCGAGGTGCAGGATATCGGCACGCTGCCGCAGCCTTTCGTGATTTTTGGCAGCTCGCGGGATCGGGTGCTGGGGGTGTCGTCAACCATCGCGGGCGGCGAGGGTCGGTTGGGCAATCTGGCCAGCGTGGAGCGGATTTCGGACCTTGAGGTCACCTATCTGGACACTGCCGCCTTCAACGTAGGCACCGGGCATTTGAACCTGGGCGAGAACCCGGCCCTTCTGAGGCTGTTCGGTGGGATCATCGGCATTGACCAGGCCTTCCGGAATGACGCCCGCAAGCGCGTTGGCCTTCTGCCCGGGATCGCCTTGTCGGTGCGCAATGCGACCGAGGTGATCCTGTCCCCGCCATCCAGCCCCTATCGGTCAAGCCCCTGCCGCGATCCGAATGCCGCGCCGGAAACCTGCTTGCCGCAGGTGACGGGGCAATAGGGATAGTTTTGCCAGCCGGGCTTTTGCGGCGCTGGCAGCAGCGAGGGGTTTCACACCCCTCGCCAGCCCGACGGGTGCTTGAACCAATGGTCCAACCGTCGGTCTACCCGTGGGATACTTGGGGAAGAGAAAGCGCAATTTGATTTAAATCTTAGGGGGTTGGCAGGTCAGTCCTGCAGGCAGAGCTGTCGCTGTTTACCCAGGCCTTCGATGCCCAGTTCCACGACATCGCCCGCCTTCAAGAAGCGCGGCGGTTTCATGCCCATGCCGACTCCGGGCGGAGTGCCGGTCGAGATGACGTCGCCGGGATGGAGCGTGAAGAATTGGCTGAGGTAGGCGACAAGGAAGGCCGCGCCATAGACCATCGTCGCGGTCGAGCCGTTCTGCATCATCTCGCCGTTGACCTTCAGCCACATCGGCAGGTTCTGCGGGTCGGGCACCTCGTCCGGGGTGACAAGCCAGGGGCCGATCGGGCCGAAATTGTCGCAGCTTTTGCCCTTGGTCCACTGGCCCGAGCGTTCGGTCTGGAAGGCGCGCTCCGAGACGTCGTTGATCACGCAGTAGCCAGCGATGTGGGAGAGCGCCTCGGCTTCGGGGATGTATTTGCCCGGTTTGCCGATGACAATACCAAGCTCGACCTCCCAGTCGGTCTTGACCGATCCGCGCGGGATCAGGATCGGGTCGTCGGGGCCGCAGATGGCCGAGCTGGCCTTCATGAAGATGATCGGTTCGGGCGGGACCTTGGAGCCGCTTTCGGCGGCGTGGTCGGCGTAGTTGAGGCCGATGCAGACGAACTTGCCCGTGTCAGAGACGCAGGGGCCTAGGCGGGGGTTGCCCTGCACAAGGGGCAGGCTTTCGGGGTCGATGGCGCGCAGGGCGTCAAGGTTGGTCAGCACCGCGCCGCCAAGGTCGGCGATATGGGCCGACAGGTCACGGATCTGGCCCTTGGCGTCCATGAGGCCGGGTTTTTCCTGACCCTGCGGGCCATAGCGAAGAAGTTTCATGTGCAGGTCCTTCGGGTTGGATTGGGGTCAGACTAGCGGTGTCGGCCCGAGCCGGAAAGGGGCGCTGCGGCTGAAGCAGTTTCTTCCGCCAGAAGCGCCTGCAGACCGGTGGGATAGTCGGGGTAGAGGAGTTTCACCCCAAGCTCGGTCTTGATCAGGGTGTTCCGGGTGCGCTTTGATTCGCCATAAAAGCTGCGGGCCATTTCGGTCATTTCGGCGGTGTCGAAGTCGATTGCGGGTGGGTCGGGCAGGCCGAGGAGTTGGGCGGCGTAGGACAGCACCTCTTCTGGCGGGCAGGGGTTGTCGTCGCAGACGTTGTAAGCCGCGCCGGGGTTCGGGCGGCGGATCGAGGCATTCAGGACCTGCGCGATGTCACCCACATGGATGCGGCCAAAGACCTGACCGGGCTTGATGATGCGCCGTGCGGTGCCGTCACGGACCTTTTCAAAGGGGCCGCGGCCGGGGCCATAGATGCCAGCCAGCCGGAAGATGTGGACGGGCAGGCCGGTCGCACGCCATTGGCTTTCGGCCACGACCCTTTGCCTGCCGCGCTCGGAGGCCGGGGTGAGGGGGGTGGTTTCGTCCACCCAGCCCCCCTGATGGTCGCCATAGACGCCGGTGGTGGAGAGATAGCCGACCCACGCGGCCTTGGACCGCGCGAGGTCTGGAACAGCGCGAAGGAAAGGGTCACCCTGCCCGTCGGGGGCTGCGGAGGCGAGGATATGGGTGGCATCGGCCAAGGCGGGGCCAAGGTCGCCGGGCCAGAGGAGAGGCTCGACCCCTTCGGCGCGGAAGGCTTCGGCCTTGGTCGCACTGCGGGTGGTGCCGATCACCCGCCAGCCCAAGGGGACCAGCAGGCGGGCAAAGGCGCGGGCGGAGTAGCCATGGCCAAGAGAGAGAAGTGTGGACATGGGTGAGTTATCGGGGCAGGGCCGGTCGGGTGCAAGGGCTTGCGGTAGGGGTGCGCGGGGCTCATGCTGAGAAAAAAGGGCTGCATAATGTCACAGGGATTGATGGGTGCCTTGGGGCTGATCAGCCCGGAAGACTGCCTTGCCTATTATCGCGCCTGGGCCGCGACCTATGACGGGGGCTTTGCCGCCGACATGGATTATCGCCTACCTGCGCATGTCGCCGCAGCCTTTCTTGGAGCCAAGGGGCAGGGACCAGAACTGGGGCCGGTGCTTGATGTCGGTGCTGGAACCGGGCTTTTGGCGGAACGACTGCGCGACATGGGGTTTCAGGGTGACATCGACGCCGCCGATTTCTCGCCTGACATGCTTGGGCGGGAGCGGGAAAAGGGCATTTACAGCGGCTTGCATCAGGTGGATGTGACCAAGGCAATCGCCTTGCCCCGCGCATATCATGGCGTCGTCAGCTCCGGCACTTTCACGGCGGGTCATGTGGGGCCAGGGGCGCTTCCGAACCTTCTGGCTGTGGCGCTGCCCGGCGCGGTCTTTGCGCTGTCGATCAACCTGCGGGTCTGGACCGGGGCCGGGTTCGACCGCGCGATGCAGGACCTTGCCGACAAGGGCAAGATCCACGATCTGCAACTGATCGAGGCTCAGGTTTTTTGCGCGGCGGCCGCCTCGGTTGATGCCGACCATGCGGGCGACCGGGCGGCAATTGCGGTTTTCCGGGCGGACTAAGGCGGCCTGTCACAATCGCTTCACTTGCGAAGGGCAGGCGGTTTCGGGTTATATGCCGGATCATTCGCAGGACGAGACCATGCAAGACGAGCCCCAGACCGACACGCTTAGCCCGCCCGCCCGCCCGCATCAAAGCTTTACCGATGCCACGGCGGCGGTTGATCTTCTGGAGGTGCTTTACGCCGAAGCCACCGGCTTTCTGGCGCAGGAATTCGCCCGGACGATTGCCAAGGGTCATCCGGGCCAGCGGGTCCGCGCCTATTACCCGGAAATCCGGCTGACGGTCGTCAGCTTCGACAAGGTCGACTCGCGGCTTTCGTTTGGCCATGTGGCCAGCCCTGGCACCTATGCAACCACGGTCACAAGGCCGGACCTGTTTCGCAACTACTTGATCCAGCAGATCTCGCTCTTGATCGAGAACCACGGTGTTTCGGTGGATATCGGGCCGTCGGATACGCCGATCCCGATCCATTTCGCCATGGCCGGGCAGGCCGTGCCACAGGATGGGGTGATGGAGTTCAGTCTGCGTGACGTGTTCGACGTGCCGGACCTTGCCACCACGAACGACGATATCGTGAACGGCACTTTGACCCGTTACGCCGATGGCTCGGCCCCCTTGGCGCCCTTTACGGCGCAGCGGGTGGATTACAGCCTTGCCCGGCTGTCGCATTACACCGCGACCGACCCCGAGCATTTCCAGAACCACGTTCTGTTCACCAACTACCAGTTCTATGTTGATGAGTTCGAGACCTATGCCCGGGCGATGCTGGGCGACCCCGCTTCGGGCTACACGGCCTTTGTCGCGACCGGCAATCAGCTGATCACCACGCTTGACGGGGCGCTGCAGCCGGTGGCCAAACTGCCGCAGATGCCGACCTATCATCTGAAGCGGGCGGACGGGCAGGGGATCACGCTGGTCAACATCGGCGTCGGGCCGTCGAACGCCAAGACCGCGACTGACCATATCGCCGTCTTGCGCCCACATGCCTGGCTGATGGTTGGGCATTGCGCGGGACTGCGGAACTCGCAATCCCTTGGCGATTTCGTTCTTGCCCACGCCTATCTGCGCGATGACCATGTGCTGGATGATGACCTGCCGGTCTGGGTGCCGATCCCGGCGCTGGCGGAAATCCAGATCGCCCTGGAAAAGGCCGTGGCGGAAGTCACGCAGCTGGAAGGCTATGAGCTGAAGCGGATCATGCGAACGGGCACGGTTGCCACCATCGACAACCGCAACTGGGAACTGCGCGACCAGTCCGGCCCCGTGCGCCGCTTGTCGCAGTCCCGCGCGGTGGCGCTGGACATGGAAAGCGCCACGATTGCCGCCAACGGGTTCCGGTTCCGGGTGCCATATGGGACGCTATTGTGCGTGTCCGACAAGCCCTTGCATGGCGAGTTGAAGCTGCCCGGCATGGCCAGCGACTTTTACAAGACGCAGGTCAGCCGTCATCTTCAGATCGGTATCCGCGCGATGGAACGGCTGCGCGAGACGCCGATATCGCGCCTTCACAGCCGGAAACTGCGCAGCTTTGAAGAGACGGCGTTCCTTTAGAGACTGTCCGGTTTTGATTGAAACGCACCTATCGGAAAACGCGGTCGAGCGAAGGCGAGAGGCAGCGATTTTCGATTCCATCGAAGCCTGACACGCTTTGAATCGGCGAAAACTGCCCGTTTCTTGGCCTTTTCGCCGTTCTGTGCTTGATCTTCGGCAGAAAACTGTGTGTCTGGGGAGAGGACTCGTTTCTACGAAACAGTTGGCCCGATTTTCGTGGGCAGTTTACTTGCTAAGAACAACATAAGGGATGAACCAATGTCCAAACCGATGACCAAGACCCAGCTCGTCGCTGCTCTGGCCGAAGCCATGGGCTCTGACAAGAAGACCGCCAATGCCGCTTTGGATGGCATCGCTGCGGTTGTGGCAAAGGAAGTGGCTGCCGGTGGCTCGATCACGCTGCCCGGCCTCGGCAAGGTGGCCTGCAAGGCCCGCCCCGAGCGGATGGTGCGCAACCCGGCAACGGGCGAGCAGATGAAAAAGCCCGCTGACCGCCAAGTCAAGTTCGCCATCGCAAAGGCGCTGAAGGATGTCGTGAACGGCTAAGCCTTCGCGACGACCTGAATTTGTGAAAGGGTCGCCCGTGGGGCGGCCCTTTTGCATTGGAGGTTTGGGATGGCCAAGGTTACGGGGATAGGCGGCATCTTTTTTCGGGTGCGGGATCCGGCGGCGACTGCTGACTGGTATCAGCGGCATCTTGGCATCACCCAGCCGGATGTCGCGGTCTGGATGCAAGAAGCCGGGCCAACAGTGTTTTCCCCGTTCGCTGCCGACACCGATTACTTTCCGGCAGAGAAGCACTGGATGCTGAACCTGCGGGTCGATGATCTGCCCGGCTTGATCGCCGCCTTGCAGGCCGCTGGCATCGCGGTCGAGACGCGGGCGGAGTGGGACGGAGATGGGTCCTATGGCGTCTTCGCCCGCATCCACGACCCGGAAGGCACGCCGATCGAGTTGTGGCAGCCGCCGGCCTGACGCCCTCTTGCTCCGATCTGGGCGACCTGCGACACAGGGGCCATGTCCAGCCAATCCGCCCCACGCCTTGATCTTGCAGCCCTTGGCATGGGGATGGCTTTTTCCGTCATGTGGTCCTCGGCCTTCGCCACGGCGCGGGTGATCGTGACCTATGCGCCGCCCCTGTGGGCACTGACGATCCGCTTTGCGATTTCCGGCCTGATCGCGGTAATCGTCGCGCGCGCTTTGGGTCAAAGCTGGCGGCTGACGCGTCCCATCGCACTGTCGGTCATGGTCTTTGGCCTCTGCCAGAACGCGCTGTATCTGGGCCTGAACTTCGTCGCGCTGCAGTGGGTCGAAGCCTCAGTCGCCTCGATCATCGCCTCGTCGATGCCGCTGATCGTCGCAGCACTTGGCTGGGCTCTGGGGCGCGACCGGGTGCCGCCCTTGGGCCAGCTTGGCCTTGCCCTTGGCTTTGCTGGGGTGGCGCTGGTGATGGGAACACGGGTGACTGGGGGGGCTGATCCGATGGGGATCGCACTTTGCGTCATTGGCGCGACTGCGCTGGCGGTTGCCACGCTAACGGTGCGCTCGGTTTCCGCCGGAGGGAACCTGCTGATGGTCGTGGGGTTGCAGATGTGGGTCGGCTCAGCTGCGCTTGCCGTGGCGGCGCTGGTGACCGAGCCTTGGCATGTTACGCCCAGTCTGCCGCTGCTGTTGGCGTTCGTCTATCAGATCTTCATCCCCGGCCTGACCGCCACGATCCTGTGGTTCGCGCTGGTGAAACGGGTGGGGGCCGTCCGTGCCTCGACCTTTCACTTCATGAACCCGTTCTTTGGCGTCACAATCTCGGCGATGCTGCTGGGCGAAGCGATCAGCAAGACCGACATTGCCGGAGTGCTGATCGCGATGGCAGGTATCCTTGCCGTGCAGATGTCGCGGCTTAGGCCGCCGCCTGCATCGCCTGATCCTGCAGCGTGACCTTGGCCACCGATGGTCGTGCAAGGCAGCGGGCCACCCAGTCGCGGATCAGGGGGTCATCGGGCGTGGCGTCCTTGAACCAATTGTAGGGCGAAAAGCACAAAAGATCCGCCGCGCTGAACTGGTCGCCCAGCAGCCACGGGCCCTTTTCCAAGGCCGCATGCAGCCGCGCGTTCACTTCTGGGACGCCGCGAATGCCTGCGGTCAGGTAGGGATGGTCGATCCCCGCTGCGGCCAGCGTCAGGACCGGTTCCATCACCGAGCCATACCAGAAAAGCCAAGTCAGGAATTCGCCACGCTTTGCCGTACCGGGTTTGGGGGCCATGCCGCTGTCGGGGAAAAGCGCGGTCAGGTACAGCATCACCGCCCCGCTTTCCATCACAGTCGAGGCTCCATCCGCGGCCTCGTGAAACAACATCGGCACTTTGCCTTCCGGGTGCGGGTTCGCCGCATCCCGTGCGCCCGAGCCGTCGAAACGGCGGATGTTCACCCATTGAAGATCGACCTTGTCGGCGATCCCCATCTCTTCGATCAGCCACAGGATCCGCGAAGACCGCGACATCGGGGCGTGGACCAGTTTCAGCATCATTCTCTCCTTTGCTGTGCCGGATGGGGTGCTTATGCTGGTGGTCTCCTGTCAGTTCCTGTCAGGAGGATGCTGCCATAGTGTCCCTGCCCACGGCCCAAAGGACCCCGACACATGCCCCGCGCCGACCGCCTGTTTCGCCTGCTTGCCGCCCTGCGCGCCCTGCCGCAGCCGGTGACTGCCGAACGGCTGGCCGAAGAGACCGAGGTTTCGCCGCGCACGATGTACCGCGACATCGCGGCCCTGCGGGCGGGTGGTGCGCTGATCGATGGTGAGGCCGGTCTGGGCTATACCCTGACCGAAGACCCGGCCCTGCCGCCGCAGATGTTCACAAGGCTGGAGGTCGAGGCGCTGGTGCTTGGTCTGGCCGAGGTGACCCTGTCGGGCGATCCGATGCTGGCCAAGGCCGCCACAGCAGCGCAGGCGAAGATCATCGCCACCCTGCCTGACCGGGTGCAGCGGCAAGCGATCCATGCGGTCAGCCGATCTTATCGCTATGAGCCGCGCAAACCTGCGCCGCCGCATCTGCATTTGCTGCGCGAAGCGGCATGGGAGGAGCAGGCAGTTGACCTTAGCTATCGCGACTTGTTGGGGCGGCAGACCAAGCGGCGGATATGGCCCTTGGGCACGGTGTTTCTGGACCGTGAAGTCATCTGCCTTGCCTTCTGCTGCCTGCGTCAGGATTTCCGCCGCTTCAAGTTGGCCCAGATGCAGGATGTCTGTTTGGCAAACGAAAGCTTTCGTCCCAGCCGCGTGCCCCTGTTGCGCGCTTATCTGGAGCGGTTGCGCGAGGAAGGCACCAAGGCGCGTCAGGATTAACGCGTCGCGCAGCTTTGGCAGAAAATTTCGCCGGTGCGCTTTTGCATCTGCACCGTCTCGCCCTCATTGATTTCGCCGCCGCAACCATCGCAGACCGAGGCCACGCCCAGAATTTCGGTCACATAGCCCTCAAGTGACCGTTCGACCCCGAACAGGATCAGACCGCGCGGTTCGGATTTGACGATCTCGCGCCGGAAAAGCTCGTGCAGCGCGGCCCAAGGGCGCAGGAACCGCTCGGGAATGCCGTAGCGGCGGACGGTGGCAAAGAACAGCTCTTCCCGATAGTTGAAAAGCTCCTCCGAGATCACCATCCAGTGGTGCGAATTGAACGGCATCTCGCCAAAGAAATCCTTGGTGCCGGAAAACACATCCCGCAGAAAGCTGAACTGCTTTTCGATCGATCGCTGTTTGGTCGTGCGATAGAAGAACGGCGCAAGCCGGGGGTCGGCGTAAACTTGGGTATAGAAGTCAGCAAGGATGACCATCAGCCGTTCGCCATTGCCAAGTTCCGCCCAAAGCTCCGGCTGGGGGGCAAGTGCGTTGAACTTGGCCGCCTCGGTGGTCTGATAGGGTTCGGGCGGGTCGAAGGGATCGGCGAAGATCGCCTTCAGCGCGACACCATGGGCAAGCGCAGCAACACGTCCCGTTTCCACCATGTCGGGCGAACCGCACAGGAAGGCGGCCTGACCCGTCATGTCGCCCTGAAAGGCGAGCGCTGTGGCGCGGGTGGGCGGCAGGCCAAAGGCGTCTTCACGCGACGCGGCCATGCAGACACGGAGCGACGGGTGCCGCAGGGCCAGCGCCTGGGCTTCGTCCGCCATATAGACCCCGCTGGCCTTTTGCGAACCAAGGACAAGATGGATGCCCGCGCGGTGGCCCTGCGCCAAGGCATCCCGCGCCACGGCTAGCACGGCGCCCTGACCGCTGCCGGTGCCGACCAGCGTAAGCGGCATCTCGGCAAGGTCGGGATCATAGTGAAAGGTTCCGCGAGACCCCTGCAGACGGACGATATTCCCCTTGGCCAAGGTCTTCGCCACCCAGTCGCTGATCTTGCCGCCGGGGTAATGGCGGATGTGAAGGTCAAGGTAGTAATCCTCATCCCCAAGGCTGGCGATGGAATAGTTGCGCAGGGTTCCGTCTGGCCCGATCAACCCGACCGTCTGACCTGCCCGCCAGGGAAAGCTGGTGCCTGGTTCCAGCCGCAGCCGAAAGATGCCGGGGGCAAGCTCGGTCTTGTCGATGACCAGCGCTTCGTAGGTGATCAGTGACCAGTCCGGTCGTTTCGCCACCAGCCTGTGCGGAGCCGTCGTGCAGCAGGGCAGGAAAAAACCGAACCGGCGTTGATCTTCGGAAAGTCTGGCAACGGCATCGGCACCCGGCTCGCCCGAGACAACCTGCATCAAGCAGGACTGGCAGGTGCCCTTGCGGCAAGAAAAGGTGACCGGTGCGCCCCGGCGCAGCATTGCGTCCAGTGCACGCTCTCCGTTGGCAAGGTGATAAGTTTGACCCTCGAACTCGATCCAGGCGTCGTTTTCTGCCAGCATCGGTGCCCCCTAACACGAGATCGCTGAAAGGAAGCTTCTGCCCGGCAGGACCGGATTGCCAGTGTGACATGAAACCGCAGGTTGCGCGGGATACGGGATTTCTTGGCCTTGTGCCGGAAGCCGACTAGCATGTGGCATGCCCCGCTTGTGCCGCGATTGCCTGACCTTCGATGCCGAGGATCATTCCTCCCCGGCGCGCTGCCCGGTTTGCCGGTCGCCGCGCGTGCTGACCCACCCCGAATTGGCGCAGCTTTCCATCGCGCATATGGACTGCGACGCCTTTTATGCCTCGGTGGAAAAGCGGGACAATCCTGACTTGCGGGACCAGCCGCTGATCGTGGGCGGCGGACATCGCGGCGTGGTCTCGACCTGCTGCTACATCGCGCGGATCAAGGGCGTGCGGTCGGCCATGCCGATGTTCCAGGCCTTGAAGCTGTGCCCCGACGCGGTGGTGGTGAAGCCCCGCATGTCTGTCTATGTCGAAGTGTCCCGCGCCATCCGGGCGATGATGGAGGGGCTGACCCCCGCCATCGAACCCCTCTCCTTGGATGAGGCCTTCCTTGACCTGACCGGCACCGAACGGCTGCATGGCGCGCCGCCTGCGGTCTTGCTGGCCCGGTTGGCCAAGCGGATGGAGGAGGAGCTTGGCTTGAGCGGCTCCATGGGCCTTTCCCACAACAAGTTCCTCGCCAAGATCGCATCGGACCTTGATAAACCGCGCGGGTTTTCGGTGATCGGGAGAGGGGAGACGGAGGCGTTCCTGAAACCGAAACCCGTCCGCATCATCTGGGGCGTGGGGGTGGCCACCCAGACCGCGCTTGAAAAGGCGGGCATCCGCACGATCGCCGATCTGTTGCGCTGGGACCGCGCCGACTTGGGTGCGCGGTTCGGCTCGATGGGCGACCGGCTTTGGCATCTGGCGCGGGGCTTGGATACCCGCCGGGTGAACCGGGATGAAAAACTGAAGTCAATTTCCAAAGAGACAACGTTTTTTGAGGATACCTCCGATCCCGATCTTCTGGACGGCCATCTCTGGCGGCTTTCCGAACAGGTGGCGGATCGGGCCAAGGCCAAGGGGCTGGCCGGGCGCACGGTGACCTTGAAGCTGAAGAAGGGCGACTTCCAACTGGTCAGCCGCCGACATGCCCTGACCGACCCGACGCAAATGACCGACCGCATCTACCGCGCCGCACGCGACCTCTTTGACCACGCAGGCACCGCCGGCCCGTTCCGCCTGATCGGCGTCGGCATCTCGGACCTTGCGCCCGAGGATCAGGCGGACCTTTCCCAAGACCTCCTCGACCCCGAAGCCCGCCGCCGTGCGGCAGCGGAACGGGCCACCGACGCCATCCGCGCCAAGTTCGGCAAGGACGCGATCATCAAAGGCCGCGCCCTGCGCTAGGGCCCGCTCCTCGCTCACGTTCTGCATCGCTCCACACTGATCAGGCGCGCGCGGTGTCCGTCATCCTAGGTTGCGCTCCCTCACCACCCCCACCGCTACAAGAACTTTCTCTCCCCCCGAGGAGGAGGGCGAAGTCCCGACGACAAGACCAAAGACGCGCGGCGCAAGCCGCTCAATTTCGCTCCCGTCGCAACCCGTGCGTGGTGAACGCCCGGTAAATGCCCGCAGCCAAGTCCTTGATTTCAAACGACCGAGCTTTCTGCCCACAGGGTTACACCCCTCACCCGTCAATCAGCGCCCGGATCGCCGCCGTATACTCCTCGGGTGCCTGCAGCATCGCGAAATGGCTCGCTTTGGGCAGGATGACACGCGTTGCACCCGGAATCAGCGCAGCGATCTTGTCGGTATGCGCGGGCAGGATCGCCTCGTCATGGTCGCCCACCACCACGGCCGTCGGCACCAAGATCGCCGCGACCTGCCCATCCGCCCAGTTTGGCTCGCTGGCCCACATGCCGGAAATCTGCGTGACAAAGGCGTCGAACTGGTCCGGTGTCGGGGACAGGCGGGCATAATCCTCGGCCATCCAGCTGACATAGGTGCCCATGAAGACCGGGTCGTCGGCCACCGTCGGGTCAACCCCATCCGTCGTGATGTTGGCGGCATGGGCGAAAAGGTGATCCAGCCGCTCGGGGTGGTTCATTGCGATTTCCAGCCCGATGATCCCGCCATCCGACCATCCGACCAGATCGACCTTGTCGACCTTCAGATAGTCGAGAAGCGCAAGATAATCCGCCGCCATCAACCCATAGCCATAGGGGTCCTCGGTCCGGGTGGACCGGCCATGGCCCCGGCTGTCAGCGACGATGACAAGGTGATCCTGCATCAGGTCTATCACCTGATTGGCCCAGATATCGGCGTTGCCAAGCCCGCCGTGAATCAAGAGGACCGGGTCACCCGCGCCATAGGTGGCGTAATACATCTGGATCCCGTTGACCGGGGCCATGCCAGTCGAGGCAGCTTCGGGCATCGCAGGGGGCTTGGGGATCGTCATCCAGCGATCTTCCGCCTGCGCGGCAGCGGTCAAGCCGGCAAGTCCGGTAACGGCGAAGGCAAGGGCAGCGATGGTCTGGCGCATGGTCATCTCCAAAAGCAGTGTTCCGGCTCGAACCTGACACTTTGGCCAAACCTGTCAATCGATTTGCTATTCGGCCGCCAGCTGCTGCTGCTCGCGTGCACCGGCAATCAGCTCTGCCACAACCCCGGCGATTTGCGCCCGGAACTCTGCGAAACCGGCATGGGGTTCAACCCGCGCCTCATCCATGTAAAGCGCCCGGTCGATTTCCACTTGCACGACATTCACCCCGCGTGAGGGGCGGCCATAGGCCTGCGTCACATGTGCCCCGGCGAAAGGCGTGTTGCGCGCTACCCGCAGACCGGCTCCGGCAAAGGCGGCTTCGATCCGCTCCACCACATCGCGCCCTGCCGCCGCGCCAAAGCGGTCGCCCAGCACAACCTCGGGCCGGGGCTGGCCAAGGCGGGAATGCGCCTCGATGGCCTCGTGCGGCATGGAGTGGCAATCGATCAGCACGACCTGACCGAACGCTGCAAGCGTTTCCTCGATCAGCCCGGAGAGGGCTTGGTGATAGGGATGCCAGAAGCGCTTGATCCGCGCCTCGACCTCGGCCAGCGGCAGCTTGCCGCGATAGATTGCCCGACTCCCCGCCACGACACGGGGAATCACCCCCAGACCCGAGGCCACACGCGGGTTGTGCGGCGCGCGGGTGATGCCTTCGATGACACTTGGGTCAAGCTCATCCGCCGCGCGGTTCAGATCGACAAAGGCGCGCGGCACCTTTGCCGCCAGAAGCGGCGCGCCAAGACCGGGCGCCATGTCGAAAAGCTGATCGACAAAGGCATCTTCCGAGGATCGAATCAGCAGCTGATCTGGCAGAATCTGGGCCAGAAAACTGGCCGAATAGTCGCGCCCGGAATGGGGCGAGGCAAAGATGACCGGGCCAGACCGGCTTGCGGGCCGGGTCAGGACAAAGGCTTCGGTCTCAAGCTTCAACAAAAGTGATACCCCCTGCAGCAATTGGTATAGCGCTGAAATTCCGGTTGCCATACCCCTTGCAGCCCCTGCCACTGTTCATTATAGACCCGCCCTGACCGACGCGGTATCGCCCGCGTCCTTTTCGTTTCACCGGAAAGGGCCAAGCGGGATCGTGCAGGACAAGTGGGCGGTTAGCTCAGCGGTAGAGCACTACGTTGACATCGTAGTGGCCACTGGTTCGATCCCAGTACCGCCCACCATTCGCCGCTTCCTTCGGGAGGCATGGGTTTCATCTGGCGCGACTTGCGCCGCGTAGAAGGAAGGTCGACATGAAAGTCGCCAACTCGCTCCGCTCGCTGAAGACGCGTCACCGCGATTGCCAAGTCGTGCGCCGTAAAGGCCGCGTCTATGTGATCAACAAGACGCAGAAGCGCTACAAGGCCCGTCAGGGCTGAGGCACTTCCGGCTTACCGGACAAAGGGCCGCCCAGGGGAAACCCGGGCGGCCTTTTTCGTTTGATCGTGACCTTTGCGACCGACCAAATCTTTTCGAAAGGATTTGCAAAACCCTTCGAAGGGTTTTGTTCTCGCCCTCCCAACCCGCAGCAGGCAGAATCACCCATGCACCCGAACCCCGCCTTCCGTCAGGACCCCCGTGGCCGCAACCTTGCCTTCGCCCGTGCCCGTGGCTTTGGCATCCTGTCGGTCAACGGCCCGGAAGGCCCCTTGGCCGCGCATGTGCCTTTCCTGCTGAACGATGACGCCAGCTTTGCCGAGCTTCACCTTGCCCGGTCGAACCCCATCGCCCGTGCCGGGTTGCCCTTGCCTGCGCTGATCGCTGTCTCCGGCCCGGATGCCTATGTCTCGCCCGATTACTACGGCCCGCATTCGGAGGTTCCCGATCAGGTCCCGACCTGGAACTATGTCGCGGTCCACCTGCGCGGCACCCTTGAACCCCTGCCGGACGATGCACTGCGCGACCATGTCGATGCGCTGTCGGCCGAGCATGAGGGGCGATTCATCGGCAAGACCCCTTGGACCAGCGCCAAGATGACCGAAGGGGCGATGCCCCGGATGATGCGGATGATTCTACCCTTCCGGTTCCACGTCACCTCGGTCGAGGGGACATGGAAGCTGAATCAGAACAAGACCCCGGAAATCCGGGCCCGGTCAGCAGCAGCGCTGTCGCAGGGGGATGAGGCGTCTCGGCGGATTGCCGCGCTGATCCGGGGGCTGCCGTCCGACTAGGCCCGGTTTTCGTTTACAGGCCCTGACCCCGGTCCTATCCTTCGGCTCCCGACCAATGGAGGCGCCCATGCCATTACCGCTTGCCCCGCTTTTGCCCGTGGCCCTGCGCCTTGGCATGGTCGCGACCACCGGCCTTGCACTGGTGCGCTTTGTCAGACGCAACAGCTTTCCCGGCCGTACCGACCAGCGGGCCGAGGATGCCTTTGACGAATTGGGCGAAGGCATCTCGCTGCACCGTCCCGCTGACCGGGCCGCCGACGGATTTGCGGATAAGCAGACCAACGCCACCGCCCGGATGCGCCGGGTGATCCGCTTTGGCGGCAAGACTTTGGAAATCGACGCCGGGTTCATGGCCCGGTTCCGGCTGCGGCGGGGGCAGGAATGAAGCTTTATCACTCGGCAGCGTCACCCTTTGTCCGCAAGGTGATGGTGCTTTTGCACGAGGCTGGGGCCATGGACCGGGTCACCCTGATCCCGGCGGCTGTAAGCCCGCTCAAACCCGATGCCATGCCGATTGACCACAACCCCTTAGGCAAGATTCCGGCCTTGGAGACCGATGACGGCACCGCCATCTATGACAGCCGGGTCATCACCCGCTATCTGGACGAAACCCTGAAAGCGGGCCTCTACCCTGCCGCGCCCCGGCTTTGGGACACGCTGACACTGGAAGCCACTGCCGACGGCATGACCGAGGCCGCCGTGCTGATCCGCTATGAATTTCACATCCGGCCTGAGGGCTCACGGTCCCACGACTGGGCCGAGGGGCAGTGGCACAAGATCGACCGCGCGCTGACGGCGGTGGAAGATCGCCGGATGGGTCACCTGTCCGGCCCCTTGGACATGGGCCAGATAGCCTTGGCCTGCGCTCTGGGTTATCTGGACTTCCGCCACCCCGAGCGGGACTGGCGCAAGGTTCGCCCGGCGTTGGCCGCTTGGGCCGTGGGCTTCATGGACCGCCCCGCTATGCGTGCGACGAACCCCGTCGCGGCATGAAAGCCAACTGAAACGCCGGAAACCCCGAGGCTGCCAGTGTTAGGGAACGATGCGGGCAGAGCGCAATTTGGCCAAGCCTGCGACGAACAGGACGGCGACCTGAGCCGCGCTGCACCTGACACGCCAAAGCAGTGTCCCTGCCCAGCCAAGTAATGCGACAACGCCACGGCGAGCCCGGCTGTCCCGGCGCAGGGCGCGGTCCGCAGCCCAGCCAAGGATTGCTCCTGCCGTGACCTGCCAGATGTCATGCGCCCCGACCTCGATCCGCGATGCCCCCACGAAACCGGCCGCCAGGACCACCACCGCCTGCGCCCCGGCGCTGCCCTTTAGGCAGTCATGCACCAGACTGCTGGCCCCAAGCGCGGCTGCCCCGGTATGGGCTGAAGGAAAGCCATGCCCTCCACCCGAAGGACGTTGGTTCAGCTCCATGTCGCCAAGCAGGGATTTTGAAGCATGCGCAACCGTGAACATCGAAGCAAAGCGCAAGGCAAAGTCGCGACCATTGCCGCTGGTGGCAGCGCAGCCCCAGGCCAGCACCGGAAGGATGATCTGCAGATTGTCGCCGTAGCGCCG
This sequence comes from Paracoccaceae bacterium, assembly GCA_947504705.1. Lineage (GTDB taxonomy): Bacteria > Pseudomonadota > Alphaproteobacteria > Rhodobacterales > Rhodobacteraceae > Tabrizicola. Next base: position 52,680 of record CANNIA010000012.1, on the reverse strand, counting down.
CGTAGATGGCTCGGTCAAAAGCAGGGTCGCAGCCAAAGCGCCAAGCACCAAATGCGCCAGCCCAAAGATGCGGATCATCCGTGCCAAAAGCATGCCGTAAATCCTTTGCCAGTACACAACCGGTCGAAACGGAGCCATGCGCCCGGGTCGCCGATAAGTGTCGCGCCACGCGCTTCCGGCTATCGGGTTTTTGCTACAGATTCGTGGCGATCTCGCTCCCGCCCCTTTCAGTTCGGGTGACTTTGTAACGGTTTCCGGCCCGGATAATCGGTGTCGCCCACACCCATTCCAAATATTTGCGTCCCTGTGCGCCTTTGTCCGCTGGACGAGGCGTGATCGCTTGGCTAAACACGCGGCGAACGGGGGTGGGTTTTCCATGCCCCTGAAGGCACATGGGTTGGCAGGTGCTGGCCTGAAAGGGGAGAAGTTCTCGTGTCCCACGCAGACAATCACGCAGGCTCCGGGGAAGGCTCCCGGCGGGATTTCCTGTATTACGCGACGGCAGGTGCCGGGGTGGTGGCTACCGGCGCTGCCGTCTGGCCGCTGGTCAACCAGATGAACCCGTCAGCTGATGTCCGGTCGCTGGCCTCGATCATGGTCGATATCTCGACGGTGGAAGTCGGGACCCAGCTCACGGTCAAATGGCGCGGCAAGCCGGTTTTCATCCGCCGCCGCACGGCCGAAGAGATCAAGGCCGCGCGCGACACCAAGCTGGAAGAGCTGGTCGACGTGAATGGCGAGAACAAGAACAAGCCGGACGCCGACGCGTCGGACGCCAACCGCACCCTCGACGAAGCCGGTGAGTGGCTGGTGACGATGGGGGTTTGCACCCACCTTGGTTGTGTGCCGCTGGGCAATCAGGGCGATTTCGGTGGCTGGTTCTGCCCCTGCCATGGCTCGCACTACGACACGGCTGGCCGTATCCGCAAAGGGCCCGCACCGCGGAACCTGGAAGTTCCGATCTCCGTCTTCACCGACGATAAAACCATCAAGCTTGGGTAAGGATCAGCATCATGGCCGGAATCCCGCACGATCATTACGAACCCAAGTCCAACGCTGCGCGCTGGCTGTACAAGCGCCTGCCGATCGTCGGGCTGCTCTATGACACCTTGATGATCCCCACGCCCAAGAACCTGAACTGGATGTGGATCTGGGGCATTGTCCTTACGTTCTGCCTTGTGCTGCAGATTGTCACCGGCATCGTCCTTGCGATGCATTACACCCCGCATATCGACATGGCCTTCGCATCCGTTGAACATATCATGCGCGACGTGAACGGCGGCCACATGCTGCGCTATCTGCATGCGAACGGTGCCTCGCTGTTCTTCTTCGCCGTCTACCTGCACATCTTCCGCGGCCTTTACTACGGCAGCTACAAAGCCCCGCGTGAGGTCACCTGGATCATTGGCATGATCATCTACTTCCTGATGATCGTGACTGCCTTCATGGGCTATGTGCTGCCCTGGGGCCAGATGTCGTTCTGGGGTGCCACCGTGATCACCGGCATCATCGGCGCGATCCCCGGCATCGGTGAGCCGATCCAGACCTGGCTTCTGGGCGGCCCGGCCGTCGACAACGCCACGTTGAACCGCTTCTTCAGCCTGCACTACCTGCTGCCCTTCGTGATCGCGGCGCTGGTTGCCGTCCACATCTGGGCCTTCCACACTAGCGGCAACAACAACCCGACCGGGGTTGAGGTTCGCCGTGGCAGCAAGGAAGAGGCCGAACGCGACACCATCCCGTTCTGGCCCTATTACGTGATCAAGGACCTCTTCGCGCTTGCCCTGATTCTGACGGTGTTCTTCGCGGTCGTCGGCTTCATGCCGAACTACCTTGGCCACCCCGACAACTACATCGAAGCGAACGCCCTCGCGACGCCTGCGCATATCGTGCCGGAATGGTACTTGCTGCCGTTCTACGCCATCCTGCGCGCCTTCACGAGCGACGTCTGGATCGTGATCGCGGCCAACAAGCTCTCCTTCGGGATCATCGACGCCAAGTTCTTCGGTGTTCTGGCCATGTTCGGCGCCATTGCCGTGCTTGCCCTGACACCGTGGCTTGACACCTCGTCGGTGCGCTCTGGCCGTTATCGTCCGATGTTCAAGTGGTGGTTCGCGCTGCTTTGCATCGACTTCGTGGTTCTGATGTGGGCCGGGTCCATGGCGCCCGACGCTCTGATGGGCTGGATGCCGGCGATTTCGCTGATCGCCACGGCCTACTGGTTCGCCTACTTCCTGATCATCCTGCCGCTTCTGGGTGTGATCGAAAAGCCGCTGACCCAGCCCGCGACCATCGAGGAAGACTTCAATGCCCACTACGGCCCCAACAGCCATCCGGCCGAGTGAGAGGAAAGCAAGCATGTTCCGCACAATCGCACTCATTGCCGCATCGGCACTGGTTCTCGGCTCGCCCGTTCTGGCCGAAACCGCGCATCAGGAAATCGAGGACGTGTCCTTCGCCCATGAAGGCCCGTTCGGCACCTTCGACCAGTTCCAGCTTCAGCGCGGGTTGCAGGTCTATACCGAGGTCTGCGCCGCCTGCCACGGTCTGAAGTTCGTTCCGATCCGCAGCCTGTCGGATGCCGGTGGACCGGGCCTGCCGGAAGATCAGGTTCGCGCCTATGCAAAAGCCTTTACGGTGTATGACGAAGAGTCAAACCGGGCTGTCCTGTGGGATAGCGTCAAAAGCGAAATGCGCCCCCTCAAAGATTCCGACAACTTCCCGATCAACAACACGATGGGCGCACCGGACCTGTCGCTGATGGCCAAGGCCCGCGCCGGCTTCCACGGGCCCTATGGCACCGGGATCAGCCAGCTTTTCAACGGCATGGGCGGACCGGAATACATCGTTTCGATCCTCAACGGCTACGCCGACAACCCGGAATGCGCCCCTGAGGGGATGGACGGGCTCTATTACAACACAGCCTTTGGTCCGGGTGGCTATCCAGACAGCTGCAAGATCTTTGAAGAGACCAAGACGGTCGTGACGCAGGACGATGGGACAACCGTTGAAAAGATCGAAAAGAAGGAGGTCGGGCGCATTGTTCCGGGCTCTTGGATCAGGATGTCCCCACCGCTGTCCGATGGTCAGGTCGAATATGCCGATGGCCACGACACCTCGGCCCACCACATGTCCGAAGATGTCGCCTCGTTCCTGATGTGGGCGGCGGAACCGCAGATGATGGCGCGCAAATGGTCGGGCTTTGTCGGTGTGGGTTTGCTTGGCCTGCTGACGACGCTTCTGTACCTGACCAACAAGCGTCTGTGGGCCGGGATCAAGGGCAAGAAGACCGCCTGATCCGTCTGCCTGAACGCTAAAAGCCCAAACGACCAAAAGCCCCGCCCGATCCGGCGGGGCTTTTCATTTGCGACCAAGGTAGTCCTGCAATGCCTGCGGCGGATTGGCCAGCAGGGTCCCCGTCTCGACCGGCGGATTGGCCCGGCCATCCCCGACAAAAACCGTCTCCCCCCCCAAAGCCCGCGCGTCTTCAGGGTCATGCGTCACCATCAGCACCAGCGCGCCGGTCTGATCGGCGACCTCACGGACCAAGGCCAGCATCTCGGCCCGCAACGCGGGGCCAAGCGCGGCGAAGGGCTCATCCAGCAACAGGACCGGCCGCGCCCGCAGCAGCGCCCGCGCCAGTGCTGCCCGTCCCGCCTGCCCGCCAGACAGTTGAGCGGGCTTACGCTGTCCAAGACCGGCGAGACCGACGCGGGCCAAAGCCTCTTCAACCCGCGCCTGTTCGGCAGGCGACAACCGCAAATCCGGGCGCAGGCCAAGCCCAAGGTTCTGCGCGACCGTCAAATGCGGAAACAGGTTCTGATCCTGAAACAGGATCGTCACCGGCCTTTGCCCCGGCGCCACCGGGCCAAGGTCGTGCCCCTTCCAGCGCACCGCCCCGCCCGTGGGGGCAAGGAACCCGGCAATCACCGCCAGCAAGGTGGATTTCCCCGCCCCCGATGGCCCGATGACGGCGATCCGGTCTCCGGGATTGGCCGACCAGTCGGCGGTCAGGCGGAAATCTCCTTGGGCATGCGTCAGATGATCAAGCTGCAGCACGGCGGCCCCCTGCATCAAAAGCCCAGAAGAGGGCGAAGGAAAGCGTGACCAAAAGCAGGGCGGCGGCAGCAGCAGCCTCCATCCGGTAAGCCCCGGCCAACTGGCCTACGACCAAGGGCAGGGTCGCCTGACCCTCACCCGCGAACAGCGCGATCACCCCAAGGTCGCCCATCGACAACGCCGCCGCCAGCCCCGCGCCAAATCCCAAGGGTCGGGCAAGGCGCGGCAGCACCAGCCAACGCAGTCGGGACCAGCCGCTCAACGACAGGCTCTCGGCCAAGCGCCCATAATCGGCCTGCAAGGCGCGGGTTTCGGGCAGAAGCACCCGGTACAGATAGGGCAGCGACAGCGCGGTATTGACCAGCACCGTCACCGGCAGAGCCAGCACCATCGGTGTCGCCAAGGGCTGGACCAGCAGGAACAGCCCAGTCCCCAACACCAGCCCCGAAGTCGCCAGCGGCAGCGTCACCGCCGCCTCGATCAACCCGCGCGGCCGACGGGCGCTTTCCAGCGCCAGCGTCAGGGCCAGCGCCGTCGCGATCACGGTAGAGACCAGTGCCACCAGCACCGACCGCAGTGCCGCAGGCAGGACCTGCGCGGGAAGCTCGGCCAACCCCGGCAGCCCCCGCAGCAGCACCGCCAGCAGCGGCAAGGTCAGAAACAGCGTCACCGCTCCCAGCACCAACCCATCCCCCCAAAGCCGCCACCCGGCGGGTGCTGCAACCTCTAACCGCCGGTCCAGCCCCGCGCCAAAGCCGGTCGGGCGATACAGTCCCCAAGCCGCCAGTGCCGCAACCCCGCCAATCGCCAGTTGCACCCCGGCCAGCCCTGCGGCGCGGCCAAGGTCAAAGTCGAACCGCACCGCCTGATAGATCGCGAGTTCGATCGTCGTCGCCGCAGGCCCGCCGCCAAGGGTCAGCACCACGGCAAAACTGGTCAGGCAGACGACCATGATCACCACCAAAGCCCCCGGCAGCACCTCACGCAGCATGGGCGCCTCCAGATGCCGAAAGACCTCACTCGGCCCGAACCCCAGCGACCCTGCCAGCCGCAGCCGTTCCGAAGGGATCGCCAGCCAGCCCTGCAGGATCATCCGCACCGCAAGGGGCAGGTTCAGGAACACATGCGCCAGCACCACCCCGTGCAGCCCATAGATCGACACCGTGGGCAGCCCCAGCGCCTCCAGCCCCCGGTTCAAAAGCCCCGACCGCCCGAAAATCGCCAGCAGCCCCAGGACCGCCACCACCGCAGGCAACAGAAACGGCGCGCCCATCAGCGTGATCAGCGCCCCGCGCCCCGGAAAGCGGCGCCGCGCCAAGGCACGCGCCACCGGGATCGCCAGAACGGTCGAGACCAGCGCCGACAGCCCCGCCTGAACCAGCGAAAACCGCACCGCCGCCCAGTCTGCCGGGCCAAGCGCCAACCCCGTGCCGCGCCACGCCACGGCAAGTACCAACGCCAGAACCAGCGCCAAGAGTGCCAGCGCCAGGCCAAGGGCCATGTGCCCGCCCTGACGGCTCACTGGCCCAGACCCCGCTTCACTGCGCCAGCGCCGCGCGCCATTCGTCCAGCGCCGGACCCCGCGCCGCCGCCGCATCGGCGGGCGACATCAGCAGGGACTTCACCGGATGGAAGGCATCGAACCCCTCTGGCAGCCCGCCCGCCAAGGGCACTGCCGGATACATCCAGTTCGTTGTCGGGATCAGCGACTGAAACGCCTCGCTTTGCGTGAACTGCAGGAAAGCATCCGCCAGTTCGGGCTGATCGGTTGCGGCCAGTTTCCCCGCCACTTCGACCTGCAAATAATGCCCTTCGTCAAACAGCGCCGCCGCCTTTGTGTCATCGGCTTCCGCGATCAGGTGATAGGCGGGCGAGGTGGTGTAGGACAAAACCATATCCGCCTCCCCCTCCAGAAACAGGCCATAGGCCTCCGACCAGCCGGGGGTCACCGTCACGATATTGTCGGCCAGCCCCGCCCAGATTTCGTCAGCCCGGTCGCCATAAGCCGCCTTGACCCACAGCAAAAGCCCAAGGCCGGGAGTCGACGACCGGGGGTCTTCGATCACCACCTTCAGATCGGACGCCGCCAGCGCCTCGAACGACGTGGGCGGGGACGAAAGCTTGGTCTTGTCATAGACAAAGGCGAACCAGCCCCAGTCAAAGGGCAGGAACAGCGGGTCGTCATAGGGCACTGGCAGGCCCGTCGGGGCCGCAACCCCGTGCGGCGCGAACAGCCCGGTTGCCGCCGCCGCATCGGTCAGGCTGGTATCCAGCCCCAACACCACATCCGCCTGCGACCCCGCCCCCTCCAACTGGACCCGCGCCAGCAGCGCCGCCCCATCCCCCGCCGGCACGAACTGCAGATCGCAGCCGCACGTCGCCTCGAACGTCGCCTCGACGCCGGGGCCGGGACCCCATTCCGAGGCGAAGCTGTCATAGGTCAGCACTGTCAAAACGGGCGTGTCCGCCATGCCTTGGGTGGCAATGGTGGCAAGTCCCGCAGCAAGGAGTCTGGTCTTCATAAGGTCTCTCCATGATGCGACGGATTGGTCGGGGATGGAGAAACCCATGCACCTTCCCTCCGCCGGTATGATCCGGTTCAGGTTCGACGGGTTCGCTTGCGCATCTCAGCCGGTCAGGGCTCCCCGAGGTGACACCAAGCATAGGCCAACGCAGCGCAGACGCAAGGGGAGGGGGCTTTCCCCTTGGCGGGCCGGGATGATGGGTCTAGGTTTCACCGGGACGGGGCTTGAAACCAGCGGCAGGTCGCATGATCTGACAGGTATGGCCCCGGTTGGGCAGGGGGTTGGGCAAAGGTCAGATGGCAAGCTTCTCGACCTTGATCCTGCCGATTGCCACCCTGTGCGGGGTGGTCATCCTGCTGCCTTGGCTTCTCCTCCCCCGCAGCAGCACGTCACACCGCCGACTGGCAGGGGTGATCCTGGCTACAGCCCTTACCACCTGGAGCAGCGGGGCGCTGATCCTCGCCCTTCTGCACGCCTCGTTGAACGGCGGCTTGGGCGCGTCAGCCCCTCTTGACCTTGCCCTGCAGTACCTTGCCCGCTCAACCCTGTTCGCGATGCTCTGGGGGTCGCTATTGGCGCTGGTCTGGTTGATCCGGGCACAAGAGATGAACCGGCGGGTGGGGTTGAAGATGGTGGAAGGGTAGGGGTAGGGGTGAGTGGCTTCCTATTCATCGTTTGGTGGCTGGTCATCCCTATCGGGATCGGGATAGTCGCATCGAGAACGTTCGTTCGACCATTGAGCGCGCTTGCTAGGTTGGGCGTTCTTGCTGCGGCCATGTTTTGCCTCGTGGTGAACTCGGCGGCGCAAACCTACGATATATGTGGACTTGCTCTGGCAGAAATGTTGGCTGATCCATCAAGAAACTGCACCTATGCCAGCAACTCCGTCCATGAGACATTTTTCGCACATTGGATAGTTACCGCAGTTCTTGCTTTCGCGCTCCTCGTGGCCGTCGCATTTTGGAATAAGACGGACTCCAACGCATGAAACGACCCATCACCCACCGCCACATGGTCCGAAGCCTGACCAAGCTCTCCACCAGCCCGGCCCCTCCAACCCGCTCCACCGAAACGACCAAGGCACTCCCCTTCCCCCCGACCACACAGGAGGCCCCCCGATGGGTTGGCTAAGACTTGCCTTCATCCTCTATATCGGCCTGACGATCATCTACTTTATCGCAGGGATCTATTCCCGATCCGTCCGGCGCGAAAAGCTGGAGAAGCACTGGGACGCCGACCCCGAAACTGAAGGCCTCTCGGCCACAGAACGCACCGCCTATATCGAGGACGGCATGAAACATTACGACCGGGGGCTGAAAAAGCGGCTTCTGTGGCTTATCTACATCCTGCCGACCATCGGTTTCATGGCGGTCATTTACGTCATCAACTGGGGTTGAAAGGGCTGATCCATGTGGACCAAGATCAAATGGGGTATCCGGATCCTTGTGGTCCTGATCCTTGGCCTCTTCCTGCACTACACCCTGCCGCAGCATGACGTGGTCAAGATCATCAACACTGACACCAGGCTCACCACCATCGGCGCGAACTGGATGTTCTACAGTATGGAGGACACCGGGACCGGCGTTGGAACCACCTCCACCAGCCGCGACATTCGCTATATCGAGGCGGTCTATTCCGATGGCAGCGTCATGGTCTATCGCAACGAAGATACCGGCTGGGTCTGGCCGCCCTATTTCAAATGGGACAGCTCCAACCTGCAGGCCGAGGCGACGAATGCCTCGCGCAGTCCTGACCAGTGGGTCGTCGTCACCCATTACGGCTGGCGTCTACCGATCATCTCGGTCTTCCCGAATGCGGTAAAGATCACCCCGGTCGATGGCCCCGACGCCTCGGTCTTCCCTTGGGTCAACGTGGTGATCCTGAGCTTCCTCGCCTTCGCGGCCTTCATGGCCCGCAAGATGTGGCTGCAATTCCGCGAACGGATGATCGACCCGGTCTTCGGCAAGGCCGGTCAGGCGCTGGATGCCGTGGGCGACAGCGCTGTGACGGCAAAGAAGGAAGCCCGAGGCTTCTTCGGCCGCATCGGCGCATGGTTCCGCAGCTGGCGCAAACCGGGCTAAGGCCCGCTCATCGCTCCCTTGCGGGCGCTCTTCGCTTCGTCCCAAGCGACAAGCGCCCGCAAGCAAGCGTGGAGCGGCGATTCGGGACCGGACATCTCGCGATTCCCGCCACCTTGGGCTAAGTTATCGCCCGTAGGACGCATGATTTCACGCGCCAATGGGTGAAACGGCAGGCGCTTTCCGGGTGTGATAGGAAGATCCGACGTTGCGCATACGGGTGAGGGTGGTTGGTGCATGAAATCACTCACCCTGCAGCTCGCTGCAGCGGGCTGGACCGACTGACGGCAGAAGGGCCCCGATGCAGGCCGAGTTCGCTATCATCATTGTCGGCGCGGAGTCCGCTGGCCGCGCGCCTCAACCGCAGTCCAGATAGTTGGACAAAATGCAGACATTGGCACGTCGCTGTGCTTCGGAAATGTCGGCTGGCGACATCTTCGCGGCAACGTCAGCCCTACTGCCTGGGCCGCGCTCTGCGCCATTCGCAGCCGCAATGTTGAACCACATATGCGCTGAAATGAAGTCCTGCGGCACGCCCCGGCCGTTGCTGTACATCTGGCCGAGGTTGTATTGCGCGTCCGCGTCGCCCTGATCTGCCGCCAGTCGGTACCACTTGATCGCCTCGGCGTAGTCCTGCGGCACGCCTTGGCCGAAGTCGTACATGTTGCCGAGGGAGAATTGCGCCTGCGCATAGCCCTGCTCGGCTGACAAACGGTACCACTTGACTGCCTCGGCATAGTCCTGCGGCACGCCATGGCCGAAGTTGTACATGATGCCGAGGTTTTCTTGCGACAAAGCGAAGCCCTGCTCGGCTGACAAACGGTACCACTTGATCGCCTCGACGTCGTCTTGCGGCACACCTTGGCCGGTGCCGTACATGTAGCCGAGGTTGGATTGCGCTCGCGCGTTGCCCTGATCTGCCGCCATCCGGTACCACTTGACCGCCTCGACGTCGTCTTGCTGCACACCTTGGCCCTTGTCGTACATGTAGCCGAGGTCGCCTTGCGCCAGCGCGTTGCCCTGATCTGCTGCCATCCGGTACCACTTGACCGCGACGGCATAGTCCTGCGGCACGCCTTGGCCGTTGGAGTACATGACGCCGAGGTTGCCTTGCGCCAGCGCATTGCCCTGCTCGGCAAGGGGCATCCATTCGCGCAAAGCCGTGGCAAAATCACCCGCTTCGGCAGCGGCCAACCCGACGTCATAGTCTTGCGCCCCCCCAGTAGCGGGCATCAATGTTAGCGCAAGAGCAACACAACGGATTAGTCTAATCATCGGCATTCCTATGCAATAATTTCTGTTGATACCACTAGCGGCACTGTTTCGCATAGAGCGAGCTTAGCGAGCTGTAGGGTGGGTGCCAACCCACCGCTCCTTCCGCAAACCAACCCACCCCTCCCAACCCGAACCACCCCACCCCAAACCCCTAACAGTCCCCTAACGCCCACAGCCAAGCCCTTGATTCCCCACACTCTGCCCCGCCTGTCCTGCGTGGACAAAAGACCGGCCAGCCCCTGAACCCGCCCCGGCACCACCCCCGCCAGCCCCCGGCCCGGTCGAGGCGCGGGCGGGAAAGATCACCGGGGCCGAGCGTGTCCTGACCACCCCCCACCCGGCCGTCAAACCCCTGAACGGCTCCCCCTCCCGCCACCCCAGCGAAAACCCGCTCCACCGAGCAGACGGCTCGCCATTCCCATCTCCCTCGGCTACATCAGGGCCAAGCCAAGGACGCCCCCCCCAATGCCTTCCCCCATGACCCCCATCCCCCAGATCAAGGACCTCGTGCTGATCGGCGGCGGGCATGCCCACGCGCTGGCCCTGCGGATGTGGGCGATGGACCCCTTGCCCGGCACGCGGGTGACCCTGATCACCCCCGACCCGGTCACCCCCTATACCGGCATGCTCCCCGGCCTGATCGCCGGGCATTACCGGCGGGAGGAGTTGATGATCGACCTCGTCCGCCTCGCCCGCTTCGCCGGGGCGCGGCTGATCCTGGACCGGGTGACCGGCATCGACCGTGAGAACCGCCTGATCCACCTGTCGAACCGCCCCGCTCTCGCCTATGACCTCGCCGCCATCGACGTCGGCATCACCTCGGACCTGCCCAGCCTGCCCGGAGCCGCCGACCATGCCATCGCCGCCAAACCCCTCGGGGATTACGCCGAACGCTGGGCGACATTCCTTGCCCGCAATCTCGCCTTCCCCCGCGTCACCATCCTCGGCGCAGGCCTTGCCGGGGTCGAGCTTGCCCTCGCCTCGGCCCACCGGTTGCGATCCACCGGCGCACGGGTCGCGGTCACCCTGATCGACCAATCGCCGGACTTCCTGCCAACGCTCTCCACCAACACCCGCCGCCGCCTTTTGCGTGAGCTCGCAGGGCAGGGCGTCACCCTCAAGCTTGGCGCCACGGCAGTCCGGATCGGCCCCGTAAGTGTCACCTTGACGACGGGCGAGGAGATCGGCTCCGACTTCACCCTGACCGCGACCGGCGCCCGCCCGCATCCTTGGCTGGCCGCAACCGGGCTTGCGGACAGGAACGGCTTCCTCACGACCGACGCCACCTTGCGCACCCAGGACCCGCTGATCTTCGCCACCGGCGACTGCGCCACGCGGCAAGCAGACCCGCGTCCAAAGGCTGGCGTCTTTGCGGTTCGAGCCGCGCCGATCCTGTTCCACAACCTTCGCGCCACGCTGACCGGCACCGCCTTGCGGCCCTTCCGCCCGCAGAAGGACTATCTCAAGCTCGTCTCGCTGGGCCGCACCTCGGCGCTGGCGGAAAAATGGGGCCTCGCCCTCGCTGGCCCTCGCTTCTGGCGCTTGAAAGACCGCATCGACCGCCGCTTCATGCAGAAGTTCGCGACCTTCCCCGCCATGGCCACCATCCCCCCACCTGCGCAAATGACCCAAGGCCTGCAAGCCTATCTCGACCAACGCCCCCTCTGCGGCGGCTGTGGCGCGAAACTGGGGCCGGGGGTGCTGACCGCAGCCCTGATCCATCTCCCTGAACCGACACGCCCCGAGGTCCGCTCCGGCCCCGGCGACGATGCTGCCATCCTGATCACGCCTTCGGGCGTGCAGGTCCTGACCACCGATCACCTGCGCGCCTTCAGCCACGACCCCCGCCTGATGTCCCGCTTGGCTGCTCTGCACGCCTTGGGCGACATCTGGGCGATGGGTGCGGCCCCTCAGGTGGCACTTGCCCAGATCACATTGCCCCGCCTTGGCCCCGACCTTCAGGCAAGGATGCTGGCCGAGGTCATGGACGAAGCCGCCAAGGTTTTCGCCAAAGCCGGGGCCGATATCGTCGGCGGCCATTCGACCGAAGGCGCGGAACTGACCATCGGTTTCACCGTCACCGGCACCGCGACCAAGGCGATCCAGAAGGGCGGCGCGAAACCCGGCGACGCGCTGATCCTGACCAAACCCATCGGGTCGGGCACGATCCTCGCCGCCGAAATGGCCATGGCCGAAATCCCCGGCCTGATGCTCGGCGAAGCCTGGGCCAGTTGCATCAACCTGATGTCCCGTGCCCAAGGCTCAGCCGCCAGCCTTCTGGCCCCGCATGCTCACGCCATGACCGACGTCACCGGCTTCGGCCTTGCCGGGCACCTGCTAGAGATGCTCGACGCCTCCGACACCGCCGCCACGATCCAGCTTTCCCATATCCCCCTGATGCCCGGCGCGCTGGAGCTGTCCGAGGCAGGCCACGGCTCCTCTCTCCTCCCCGCCAATCAGGCCGCGACCAGCTGGCGCATGACTGCGCCGCCGGACACCCGCGTGGCACTCCTGAACGATCCGCAAACTGCAGGGGGCCTTCTGGCCGCCGTGCCCGGAGAGCTGGCGAAAAGCCTGCTCGCCGCGCTGCATCTGAAAGGTCATCAGGCCGCGATCATCGGCGAGGTTACCAAGGGCGCGCCCCACCTGACCGTCCTGCCCTGAACGCAATAGACCCTTCAGAACGGAGTTTTCGAAAACTCCGGTCCGGAGCCTTCAAAGGCTCCGATACGATTTCTTCTAGGAAATCGGCTGCGACAAGCGCCCAAGCTACGATTTCCGCTCAGCTGCCCAACCGCTTGACCGCCCCGGCCACACGCTCGGCAATCCCAAACAAGTCCTCGGGCAGCAGCCGTTCCGCCGCAATCTCGGCCAAGGGTACGGCCATCCGCTCGCGATGCTTGCCATAGCGCGGGTCGTAATGCTGTTCCATCAGGCTGTCGGCCAGTGATGCAAAATCCCCCGCCCCAGCCTGCGCCTGCCACGCGTCAATCACCTCACGCGGATGCATGCGCTGTAGGGAACCGACCGTCACGGCCAGCCGATCTGAATCCACGGTCAGATCGGCATAGGCCCGCGCCAGATATTCCGCCCGCGCCGCCCGAGGGGCTGCGATTGTCACCCTTGGGGCCGCGACCATCGCTTTCCACAACTCGGACGGCAGACCGCAATTGCCGATCTTGGAACTTTCCGCCTCCACCACCACCGGGCGATTTGGATCAATCCCCGCCAGCGCCATCGCCAAGGCCCCTTCGAAGGCCTTCTGCGACGGCTGGGCGCCGACCGACCCAAACAGTGACCCGCGATGCCGCGCCAGCCCCTCAAGGTCGATCACCTGCACCCCAAAGCCGGGCAACAGGTTCAGCACTTCGGTCTTGGCCGAGCCGGTATTGCCGTCCAGCACCACGACCGGCGCGCGCACCGGGGTGTCGTAAACCTCGCGCACCACCAACCCGCGCCAGGTCTTGTAGCCGCCGACCAGCGTCTCCACCCGCCAGCCGACCTGCGACAGGATAATCGCAAACGACCCCGACCGCTGCCCGCCCCGCCAGCAGTAAACCAAGGGCCGCCAGCCGCCGGACTTCTCGGCCAAAGGCCCCTGCAGATGCGCCGCCGCATTCCGCGCCACCAGCGCCGCCCCCAGCTTGCGCGCCATGAAGGGCGAAACCTGCTTGTAGATCGTCCCCACCCGCGCCCGCTCCTCATCATCCAGTACGGGAAGTGAGACCGCACCGGGCAGATGATCCTCGGCAAACTCCGCCGGGGCCCGCACGTCGATGATGTCATCGAACCCGTGGGAGGAAAGGTCAGCCAGAGAGGTCAGGGTAATCGCCATGTCCCCTCTTAGGGCCAAGGGCGGCAGGGTGCCAGCCCGCAGCATCTTCTATCCATCGACAGGAAATCCCCACCCCGGCCCCTCCCGGCTCTTCCCTCGACCGCAATCGCTAAAGATTAATTCAAATTGCGCTTCCTCTTGGCCCAAATACTCACCTGCGCCGCTGCCGCCTTCTTACAGGTCGGCGCGGTAAAAACGGTTAACCCCACCCTAACGCCCACAGCCAACCCTTGGAAATCACTGCCACCCAAATCCGGTCCTGCGTGGACAAAGCCCCCGGCAAAAGAAAAAGCCCCCGTGCAGGAACACGGGGGCATCTCGGGTCGGCGGGGCCATTCAGGGGACAGGCAGGCCGCGCCGGGGCGACTTTTGGGGGACTGATCGCAACTCCGGACAGGCCTTTGCTAGCCCGGCGATGAATCACCCGTGTGACAGGCCGGGGTCACCCCGGGCGCGAGCGGATCATCCCGGTGATGTCATAGACCTGATCCAGGATCGGCCGGGCAATCGCATCGGCCCGGTCAGCCCCGTCGCCCAGAATGCGGTCGATCTCGCCCGGGTCGGCCATCAACCGGTTCATCTCATGCGTGATCGGCGACAGCTTGGCGACGGCCAGATCGGCCAGCGCGGGCTTGAAGGTCCCGAACTGCGCGCCTGCGAAATCGCGGATCACCTGATCCAGCGAATGGCCGGCAAGGGCGGCGTAGATATTCACCAGATTGCGGGCCTCCGGCCGGTCCTTCAACTCGGCAGCCGTTTCCGGCAGAGGCAGCGAGTCCGTCTTGGCCTTGCGGATCTTCGCAGCGATGGTGTCGGCGTCGTCGGTCAGGTTGATCCTGGACTGATCCGAGGGGTCGGATTTCGACATCTTCTTGGTGCCATCGCGCAGGGACATGACGCGGGTCGCCACGCCCTCGATCAGGGGTTCCACCACCGGGAAGAAATCGACCTTGTAGTCGTGGTTGAACTTGATCGCGATGTCGCGGCAAAGCTCCAGATGCTGCTTTTGATCCTCGCCCACCGGGACCATCGTCGCGTGGTAGAGGAGGATGTCAGCCGCCATCAGGCTGGGATAGGCGAAGAGGCCAAGGCTTTCGGCCTCGGCGTTCTTGCCAGCGGTCTTGTCCTTCCACTGGGTCATGCGGCTCATCCACCCCATGCGCGCGACGCAGTTGAAGATCCAGCCAAGCTCGGCATGCGCGCCGACCTGGGACTGGTTGAAGAGGATGGAGCGTTTGGGGTCGATCCCGGCGGCGATGAAGGCGGCAGCACCTTCGCGGGTTTGCTGGCGCAGTTTCACCGGGTCCTGCCACGTGGTGATCGCATGCATGTCGACCATGCAGTAGATCGTCTCGATCCCCTCGTCCTGCTTTTCGACAAAGCGTTTCAGGGCGCCAAGATAGTTGCCAAGCGTCAACCCGCCCGAGGGCTGGATGCCCGAGAAGATGCGGGGTTTGAATGGTGTCGGCGTTTGACCCCCAACTTGATCGGGCGAGGCTGCGGAAGACATGGGAAGGCTCCGTCTGGATAAAGCGTTGCGACCCGCGTAATCCAAGGGTCAACACGCGTCAATCAGGGTAAGACATGGACACCGACCACAACGCCCCCCCGCTGAACCCGGTGCCCTGGATCGTCTGGGTGTTCTTTCTGCCGATCGTGGGGGTGGAGCTTGCCGTTCAACTGCAATCCGTGGGCCTTATGCATGCCGGTGGCGACATGGGCCTGCGGCAGGCGATGTTCCAGAAGCTGGCCCTGATCCCCGAGGTCCTGCGCCGTGAATGGGAAACCGGCGGGCATCCGGTTGAGGAGCTTTACCGAGTCCTCAGCTATCCGCTGGTGCACGCGGGGTTTTCCGACACGCTTTTTGCGGCCGTCCTGTTCCTAGCGTTGGGCAAGAAGGTTGGCGAAGCGTTTTCTCCGCTTGGCTTTGCCGTCATCGTGCTGGCCTCGACCATCGCCGGGGCGCTGGCCTATGGATTTCTGGTGCCTGAACTGAAGTCGTCATTGATCGGGGCCTATCCCACGGTCTACGGGCTGATCGGCGCGCTGACCTATCTGCTGTACGCCGACCTTGATCGCGAAGGTGACAACCGGCTTTGGGCGTTCCGGATGATCGGCTTCATGCTCGGGGCGCAGTTGATCTATGCGGCGATCTTCGGCACCAATTGGACCTGGATCGCCGAGCTTGCCGGCTGTGTCACCGGCTTTGGCTTCAGCTTCGCGGTCAGCCCGGTTGGGTTTCGGCAGCTGCGCAACTGGCTGCGTCACCGCTGACGGCGGACGGCAGCGCGAAGTTCGGTCAGGCTCATCCCGCCGGTCAGGATGATCGAGCCGAAATAGACCATCATGCCGATCAGCACCGTCACGCCCAGAACGGCGGTGCGATGGCCCGGAAGCAACATTGCGTCGCCAAACCCCCACATCAGGCCCCAAAGCGCCAGACCCATGATCAGAGACGCAGCGATGATCCGGGGCACGCGGTGACGGAAGCGCGCATCCAGCCGTGCCGCCTCGCCCATGGCTTTGGTCCCACGCCACAACTGCCCGACCATGACCCAAGAGGAAATCGTCGTGCCCGCAGCGGCGGCGAGGAAACCGATCACGGGTACAAGGCCGATGGCGGCGGCGATGTTGACCAGCATCGAAAACGCGGCAAAGACAAAGGGGCGGCGGGTGTCTTCGCGGGCGTAGTAAAGCGGTTGCAGAACCTTGTGCAGCACGAAGGCAGGCAGGCCAAGGGCATAGAAGGCAAGGGCCCAGGCGGTGTTCTGGCTGTCGGCTGCGGTGAAAGCGCCGCGTTCGAAAAGCACGGTGATGATCGGCAGCGCGATCACCGCAAGGGCCACAGCAGCGGGAAGGGTCAGGAACAGGGCGAACTCGGCCCCCCGGTTAAAGCTTTCGCGCCC
Organism: Paracoccaceae bacterium; assembly: GCA_947504705.1. Classification (GTDB taxonomy): domain Bacteria; phylum Pseudomonadota; class Alphaproteobacteria; order Rhodobacterales; family Rhodobacteraceae; genus Tabrizicola. Next base: position 36,002 of record CANNIA010000012.1, on the reverse strand, counting down.
GCCTGCCTCATCCTTGGCACGCAGGCGACGGGAGAGGTCGGGCAGAAGCACGACGCCGATGGCGATGCCGACGACGCCAAGGGGAAGCTGGTACAGCCGGTCGGCATAGCTCAGCCAGGCGACGGCACCTTCGGTGAAGCTTGCGACCTGGCGGCCGACGATCAGGTTGATTTGCACGACCCCCCCGGCCAGCACGGCAGGGGCCGCGATGAAGGCAAGGCGGCGCAGGTCTGGGGTCAGGGTTGGCCAGCGGAAGGGAATGCGAAAGCCGGTGTGGCGCAGGACGGCCCAGATGAACAAAAGCTGCAGCACGCCCGAAGCGGTGACCGACCATGCCAGCGTCTGGCCTATGTCCCAATCGAACCAGACCGCGCCGAACATCGATAGGACCAGAAAGACGTTCATCACGACCGGCACAACTGCCGTTGCCAGGAACCGCCCCATCGCGTTCAACACGCCTGACAGAAGCGCTGTCAGCGAGATGAACAGGATATAGGGAAAGGCGATCTGGCCCAAGACGACCGTCAGGGCAAAGCGTTCGTCCCCGGCAAAGCCCGAAGCCATGGCCAGAACCAGCAGTGGCATCGCAAAATGGCCGATGATCGAAAAGACGGTCAGCAGCCCCGCCATCCCCCAATAAGCATCACGGGCGAAGACCTCGGCGTCCTCATGGCCCTCCAGCTTTTTCGCGAACATTGGCACGAAGGCCATGTTCAGGGCCCCTTCGGCGAAAAAGCGGCGAAACATGTTGGGCAGTGATTGGGCGATCAGGAAGGCCTCGGCCACCGGACCCGAGCCAAGGTAGTTGGCGATCATCACGTCGCGGATAAAGCCCACGGCGCGCGAGAGCAGCGTCCAGAGACCTACAGTCAGAAAGCCGCGGACCAGGCGGATCGGTTTCATTGTCTTCTGCTCCTGCCCGGCTGGTCGGGCGGCTTGGCAAGCCTTGCGGCGTTTCGCGCTGTCTTTGCGCGCAAGCGACGCGCGACGCAAGGCCCGCCTGACCGTCTTCGCTTCCGACCAAGGTCTGATCGATCGCTGGACCTTGGTCGATTGTCTTCAAGCACCGCAAAATGGTCAACATAAGTCCTGTCTGGAGCAACTGATTGCCCATCCCTGAAGGAGACTAACATGAAATTCGCTACCCTGGCCGCTGTCGCCCTGCTGTCCATCGCCGCCAACTTGGCCCCCAGCATTGCCGAAGCCAAATCGGTGAAATGGTATTGCTACGCGGTGAACCCCGCTTTCCCATGGATACAGACCTGCTATTCCTCGACCCGCCGTCCCTGATGGCCCGACGGCAGCGGACGTGGTTCGCTGCCGGTCAAAGGTGGCCGTTATTGCTGCGCCCGTTCCGCGCCTTCGATAATGGCGGCGCGGAGCTTCTTTTCCAGCGCCTCTTGCCGGTGTTTTTGGTGGAGCTTTAGCCCGAACATGTCCTTGACATAGAAGGCATCAACCACCTGCGCGCCGAAGGTCGCGATCACCGCGGATGCGATGTAGATGTTGTTCACCGCAAGCGTCCGGGTCAGGTCGAACAGCAGGCCGGGGCGGTCTCGGGTATCGACCTCGATGATGGTGTAGATGTCGGATCCGTCGTTATCGAAGGTGATATGGGTCGGAAAGCGGAACTCACGTTCGCGCTTCTTGATCTTGTCGCGGTCCTTCAGGGCCTCGCGCGCGACAACCTCGCCTTTCAGCGTCTTGTCGATCATCTGCCGCAGGCGGGGGAGGCGGGCGACCTCATAGGGGTGGCCCTCGATGTCCTGCACCCAGAAGACGGCGGTCGCGTAGCCGTCTTTCGAGGTATAGGTGCGGGCATCGACCACGTTCGCACCGACCAGCGCCAAAGCGCCCGCAAGGCGGCTGAAGATGCCGGGGTGGTCGTGCAGGGCAAAGCAGGCGCGGGTGGCGTCGCGGTCGGCATCGGGGTGCAGGTCGATGCGAATCTCGTTGTCGCCAAGGTCCTGCAACAGGCGGGCAAAGACCAGATGTGTGTCGGTGGGCAAGCCCTGCCAATAGGGCGGGTAGTGGCGTGTCGTCTCATGCTCTAGCGCAGCTTTGTCCCAGTCTGACAGCCGTTCCCGCAGGGCGCGGGTGGCGTCGCCCATCCGGTTTTCACGGTTCAGCGTTTCCAGCCCGCCTTCCAGCGCATCGGTGGTCAGCTTGTAAAGCTGGCGCAGAAGCATGGCTTTCCAGTTGTTCCACGTCCCCGGCCCCACGCCCCGAATGTCGCAGACGGTCAGCATGGTCAGCAGGTCCAGCCGCTTGCGCGTCTTCACCAGCTTGGCGAAGTCCCTGACTGTGCGCGGGTCGCCGATATCGCGTTTCTGCGCCATGTCGGACATGAGGAGGTGATAGCGCACCAGCCATTCGACCGTTTCACATTCTTCCCCGTCCAGCCCCAGCCGCGGCGCTATGCGCCGGGCCATCTGCGCGCCGATGATTGAGTGATCCTCGGGCCGGCCCTTGCCGATATCGTGGAGGAGGAGCGCCACATAAATGATCTTGCGGTTGACGCCGCCCTTTAGGATGCCAGAGGCGACGGGCAGTTCCTCGACCAGTTCCTCGCGTTCGATCTGGGCAAGGCAGGAGATCGTCTGGATGATGTGTTCGTCGACCGTATAGTGGTGGTAGACGTTGAACTGCATCATCGCGACGATGGCTTCGAAGTCGGGGATGAAAGCGCCCAGCACCCCAAGCTCATTCATGCGTCGCAGGCTGCGTTCGGGGTTGCCGTGTTTCAGAAGGAGGTCGAGGAAAATGCGCTGCGCCTCTGGGTCGTCGCGCATCTCGTCATCGATCAGATGCAGGTTTGACGTCACGATCCGCATGACGTTCGGGTGAATTAGGTATTTGGTGCGCAGGCCCTCTTCAAAGACACGCAGCAGGTTCAGCTTGTCCTTGAGGAAGGCCTTCGGGTCGGACACATCGATCCGGCCCTGCACCAGTTTATAGCCCTTGGCGACCGGCTTGGTGAATTTGAAGAGGCCGAAAAGGCTGGCTTCGCGTTTGGCGTGGCGGGCCTCAAGTTCGGTCAGGAAGATGCGGGTCAGCTCCCCCACGCGGGTGGCAAGGCGGAAGTAGTCCTGCATGAAGATTTCCACCGCCCGCCTGCCGCCAAGGTCGCGGTAGTCCATGCGGGCGGCCACCTCGACCTGCAGGTCGAAAGTCAGCACGTCGCTGGGGCGTTTGGTGATGTAATGCAGATGGCAGCGCACGGCCCAAAGGAAATCTTCGGCCTGGGCAAAGCTGTCGAACTCCTCGCGCGACAGCAGCCCCGCGCTGACCAGACCTTCGGCACTGGGGACGCGGTGCAGGTATTTGCCGATCCAGTACAGCGTCTGCAGGTCGCGGAGGCCCCCCTTGCCTTCCTTGACATTGGGTTCCAGCACATAGCGCTGGCCGCCCTGCCGCTTGTGCCGGTCAGCCCGTTCTTGCAGTTTGGCTTCGATGAATTCGGGGCCAGTGGTCCTGAACAGCTCTTCCCAAAGCTTTTCGCTCAGCTCCCCGGCCAGAGGGGCATGGCCGCAAATGAAGCGATGCTCCAAAAGGGCGGTGCGGATCGTGATGTCTTCGCGGCCAAGGCGCAGGCAATCGGGCACCGTGCGGCTGGAATGGCCGACCTTCAGTTTCAGGTCCCACAGCATGTAAAGCATCGTCTCGATGACGCTTTCGGCCCAGGGGGTAATCTTCCACGGGGTCAGGAACAGCAGGTCCACATCGGATTGCGGTGCCATTTCCGCCCGGCCATAGCCGCCGACGCCAAGGACGGCGATCCGCTCCGCCTCGGTCGGGTTGGGCAGGGGATGAAGGGCAACGGCGGCGGTAAAGGCGGCCTCGACCAGCGCATCGGTCAACAGCGCCTGAGCTGAGATGAGCGCCCGGGCGCGCCGGGGCTCTTCGGCAAAGGCGGCTTCGTTGGCGGCGACAACCTCCACGCGCGCCGCCTGCAGTGCGCGCACCACTGCGGCTCGGGCCAGCTTTGCCTCGGACGCACCCGACAAGGCAACAAGGACCCGACGCTTCAGGGCGTCCCGGTCGGGGGTGACAAAGCCCGATCCTATGGCAAGCAGCGCCTCATCTAGCGCTTCACCCGGGGCCGGAGCCGTCTCAGTCACGGCCTCAGTGCCCGACACCACCGAAACTGCGCGGGGCTGAATCGATTATGACGACCTGGCTGTTCTGGATCGCTGCAACGGCCAGACCACGCTCGTTGGTTCCGTTCGGCAGGAAGCGGAAGATGCCGGAGACGCCGACGAAGCCATTGGGCTGGATCAAAGCCTCGCGGGTGATCGGCCCGCCATTGCTGGTCGAGGCCAGTGCGCCAATGGCGGCGATCCCGTCATAGGCAAGGCCAGCCACAGCGACCGGTGCCGAGCTATAGGCGCCGATATAGCGGGTCTGGAATTGGGCCTGCAGGCCGGGGTCGGGCAGGGCAAACCAGCCGCCCTGAACGCCCGGCAGCGCAAGCGTCCCGGCAGGGATGTCCCAGCGGGTCAGGCCGATGAACTGCACGGTGGCCCGGTCGATGCCATTTTCCACCAGAAGCTGGCTGAGCAGCGGCAGCGCGCCGGCCGTGTCGGCGGTCAGGAACAGCGCATTCGCCCCGGTCGCTTTTGCCGCCTCGACAATGCCGCGCGTCGCATCGACAATTCCGTTCTGCGAATATTCATACGAGCTGACCCCGGCGACCGAACCACCGGCAGCGAAAATGCCGTTCGAGATGGCGGCTTTGCCCAGCTCGCCGGCGACGTTCTTGTCATGCACGATCATGATCTTGCCCTTGCCGCTGCGCACGGCATAGCCGGCAAGACGCTTGGCGGTGTTCTCAAAAGTCTGACCAAGGACAAAGACGTTGCCGCCAGCGATGGCGGCATTGTTCGAGAAGGCAAGCACGTTGACCCCCGAAGCCGCCACCGCAGCCCCGGCAGCATTCGCCTCTTCCGAATAGAACGGGCCCAGGATCACCTGCGCACCTTCATCCACCGCCTGCTTGGCCATGGCGGCTGCCGTGGCCGCGTCGCCGCCGGTGCGGTAGACCTTCAACTCGATGGAGACATTGGCCATGTCCTTGATCGCCAGCCGGGCCGCGTTTTCAAGGTTCAGACCGAACACTTCATCCTGCTCTTTGCCCGAGCCTGATGGGATCAGAAGCGCCACTTGCACCGTGCCGCCCGATCCGGTGGTCGGGCCGGGTCCAGTGGCGACGCAAGCCGCAAGGAAGGTTGCCGTCAGAACAAGGAAGATCTGGGCCAGCGACTTGCGGGCCCGGCGAATAACGGACAACATGGAACTTCCTCACTCTGCAGGTTCGTGACTGTTGCAGATAAGGGTAATGGGTTCGCAAAGGGATGTAAACTTGTGCAGCCGCTCTCTGGGCCTTCGGCATCCCCTTTGAAACTTGATCCGCGCGCGATTCCGCCGGGCTTGCACTTGATTGCCACGCCGATTGGCGCAGCCCGTGACATCACGCTGCGGGCGCTGGATGTGCTGGCCGGTGCCGATGTGCTGGTGGCCGAGGATACGCGGACGCTGAAGCACCTGATGGAGATTCATGGCATCCCGGTCGGCGGGCGGGCGATGATCGCCTATCACGACCATTCCGGCGACGGTGTGATCGAGCGGCTCTTGGGGGTCCTGCGTGAGGGGAAAAGTGTCGCCTATGCCTCCGAGGCCGGAACCCCCCTGATCTCGGACCCCGGGTTCGAGCTGGTCCGTGCGGTCGCGGCGGCGGGCCTGCCAATGACAGCAGCCCCCGGCCCCTGCGCTGCGATCTGCGCGCTCACCCTGTCGGGCCTGCCGTCGGACCGGTTCCTTTTCGCCGGCTTTATCCCCTCGTCACAATCCGCCCGCCGCACTGCACTGGCCGAGATTGCTCAGGTGCAGGCAACGCTGATCTTCTATGAAAGTCCGAAACGGCTGTCGGCCTTGCTGACCGACATGACCGCGACACTTGGCACTGGACGTCAGGCCGTGGTGTGTCGCGAACTGACCAAACGCTTTGAAGAAGTGGCGCGGGGAACGCTGGCCGAGCTGACCGAGGAATTTTCGGAGCGGGACGTGAAGGGCGAAGTCGTGGTGCTTGTTGACCGCGCAGTGCCCGAAGAAGTTACGGAAGAGGCGATTGCCGTGGCGCTTGATCAGGCGCTCCTGACGATGCGCGTTAAGGATGCCGCAACTTTTGTGTCGCAAACTCTGGGCGTGTCGCGCAAGATTGCCTACCAGATCGCGCTTTCCCGCCCCAAGGACTAGGCCCGCATGCCCTTCGATTTCGCCCCGTCATCCGTTCGTAGCCGCAACTCTGCGCGGGGGCTGGTGAACTATCACGCCGGGCATGCCGCCGAAAGCTCGGTCGCGCGGCATTATGAAGACCGCGGTATCGCAATATGCGCGCAGAACTGGCGCGGGATCACGGGTGAAATCGATCTGATCGGTCGGAATGGGGATGTGGTGGTCTTCGTCGAAGTCAAGCAAAGCCGTACGCATGACCTTGCCGCCTCACACCTGTCGCAGGCGCAGATCGGACGCATTTTCGCAACAGTCGATGAATTCCTTGCCGGGGAACCCAAGGGGCTTTTGACCGATGTCAGGATCGATCTTGCGCTGGTCGATGGGATGGGCCGGATCGAAGTCATCGAAAACGCCTTCGCGGGCTGAATTGCATCTTCCCGCCGCTTGGGCCATCAAGGACGCGACCCCGGCTGGAGAGAATGATGTCCCTCAAAGTTGCCCTGCAGATGGACCCGATCGGGTCGGTCAACATCAACGGCGATTCGACCTTTCGCATCGCGCTGGAGGCGCAGGCGCGGGGGCACAAGCTTTTCTTCTACACCCCCGACCGGCTGGCCTTTGTTGAAGGCCGCGTCACGGCGCGCGGCTGGCCGATCGAAGTTCGGCGCGAGCTCGGCAATCACGTGAGTTATGGCGAAGAGACCGAGGTCGACCTTGGTGAGTATGACGTCGTCTGGCTGCGGCAGGACCCGCCCTTCGACATGGGTTATATCACCACGACGCACTTGCTGGAGATGATCCACCCGAAGACTCTGGTCGTGAACGATCCGTTCTGGGTCAGGAACTCGCCCGAAAAACTACTGGTCCTGCGCTTCCCGACGCTGACGCCCCCCACAGCAATTGCCCGCGACCTTGCGACGATCCGGGCTTTCAAGGCCCGGCATGGGGATATCATCCTGAAGCCCCTCTACGGTAACGGCGGTGCCGGGGTGTTCAGGCTGGACCCGAACGACCGCAACCTTTCCTCGCTGCATGAGTTGTTTATGGGCATCAACCGCGAACCCCTGATCGTGCAGAAGTTCCTTCCGGCGGTGGAAAAGGGCGACAAGCGGGTGATTCTGATCGATGGCGAGCCCGTGGGTGCCATCAACCGCGTGCCGCAGGCCGGAGAAACCCGTTCAAACATGCATGCGGGCGGTCGACCGGAAAAGGTCGGCCTGACCGAGCGCGACCTTGAGATTTGCCGCACCATCGGCCCGCTCTTGCGCGAAAAGGGTCAGGTCTTTGTCGGCATTGACGTGATCGGCGACTGGCTGACCGAGATCAACGTGACCTCGCCCACCGGCCTTCAGGAGCTGGAGCGGTTCGACGGCACCAATGCCGCCAAACGCATCTGGGAAGTGATCGAGGCGAAACGCGCTTAACGCGCGTCGGCCAGGATCACCTCGGCGCCTTTCCAGCCCATCAGCATGGCCGGCGCATTGGTGTTGCCCGCGATGATGCTTGGGAAAGCCGAGGCATCGACGACCCGCAGCCCCGCCACGCCATGCACCCGCAACCGCGCATCAACGACCGAGGACGCCGCATCCGGTCCCATCCGGCACGTGCAGCTTGGGTGATAAACCGTGCCCGAGCGTGACCGGAAATCGTCAATCAGCGCCGCGTCCGTCACCACACCCGGCCCCGGCCGCAGTTCTTCCTTGACCAGCCGCGCCATGGCGGGTTGTGCGGCGATCTGGCGCAGGAATTTCACTGCTTCCAGCATCTCTTGCACGTCATGGTCGGTTGAGTAGGCATTCGGCGTGATGATCGGATGATCCTCCGGGTTGGCCGTCTTCAGCCGGATGTTTCCCTTGCTGGTCGGGCGGCAGTTCGAAAGGCCAATTGAGAGGCCTGACCAGGGATCTGGTGTCAGCAAGGGCCGTTCGCCATTGCGCGGGATCAGGGTCGAAAAAGCCTGGAAATACAGCTGCATATTGGGCCGATCCAGCCCGGGCCGGGTGCGGAAAAACCCGCCCGCATGGTTGATCGACTTGGCCAGCGGCCCGTTGCCGCCCAGAAAATACTGCATCCCGGCGCGCAGCTTGCCCCACCATGGGCGCAGCTCGTCGTTGTAGGTCGGCACGGTCATCGACCAGGTGTAGTTGACGCCCTGATGGTCGCTCAGGTTCTGGCCGACATTGCCGTTGTCCTGCAGTACCGGAATCCCCAGCCCCTGCAAATCAGCCCCCGGCCCGATCCCCGACAGCTGCAAAAGCTGCGGTGAGTTGATCGAGCCGCCCGCAAGAATCACCTCTCCCTTGGCGCGCAGGACCTTGGTCACGCCACCCTGCCGGTATTCGACACCAACCGCGCGGCCAGCTTCGATCAGAACCCGCGTGACCAGTGCCCGCGTCTCGACCCGCAGATTGGCCCGCTTCATCGCTGGCCGCAGGAAGGCCCGGGCCGCCGAGTTTCGCCGCGCGCTCTTGATCGTCATCTGATAGATGCCGGCACCCTCCTGCGAAGCGCCGTTGAAGTCCGGGGTCGTCGCAAGCCCCGCCTCATTGCAGGCGGCCAGATAGGTGTTCACCAGCGGATGCAGGCCCGAGGTATTGGCTGACACGAACAAAGGCCCGCCCTTGCCGCGATAGTCGTCGGCCCCGGCTTCGGTGTCTTCCATCGCCTTGTAGGCCTGCAGGCAATCTTCCCAGCCCCAGCCGGGATTGTCGCGGCCCCAGTCTTCGTAATCCTGCCGATGCCCTCGGATATAGACCATCGCGTTGATGCTTGAGGACCCGCCAAGGATCTTACCGCGCGGCCAGTGATCGCGGTTTCCATTCAGCCCCGGATCGGGCTCGGTCTGATACATCCAGTTGACGGCGGGGTCATAGAACAGCTTGCCATAGCCAAGCGGCAGTTGAACATAAAACCGCCGGTCGGTTCCGCCAGCCTCAAGCACCGTCACCCTGTACTTGCCGCTGGCCGAAAGCCGGTCGGCCAGAACACAGCCCGCGCTGCCAGATCCCACGATGATATAATCGGTCTCGTCCATGTCGCCCCCCAGGATCGGCGCCACCCTAATGGGCCGCATCGCGCCGAACCGTCCGTTTAGCGACAAAGGATGTCGCCGCCAAGCCTGGGCCTGCAGCTTCCTCTTGGCACAGATACTCCCGCGCGGCGCGCCTTTCAGCCCTCGACCACGAAACTCGGCGCGTAATCCACCGGGAAATTTACCGAACGGGCGATGAAGCAGACTTCGTGAATGCGGTGGTGGATCGCCTCTGCCGCTGCAAGATCGGTCCCGGCCTTCACCCCCACATGCGGCTGCAGGGTCGCCCTGACGAACCGCCCCGCGCCTCCGCGCCCGACTTCACCCACTCCAAGAGTGCTGTCGGAATAGGAGGTCACCACGATCCCCGCATCGCTGGCATAATGCAGATACCACAGCATGTGGCAGGAGGAGAGGGCGGACAGCAGCAGATCCTCCGGGTTCATCTTCGCGGGATCGCCCCCCAGAAGCGGATCGTTGGAGCAATGGACCACCGCCTTCCCCGGTACCGCGATGTCCCAGGTCCGGTCATAAGCCTTGTAATGCGCCGTCCCCTCACCCCGGTTCCCGGTCCAGAGGATACGCGTGGTGTAGTCGTGGTTGGGCATGGGTCACTCGCGCTGTTGTTCAGGGTCAGGCTAACCCGATAATCCTGCCTTGGGAAAGCGCACCTAACGTGGGTCAGCTATGCATACCGGGCAAGGCTCGACCAGAGGGAAAGCCCTCGCCGAATCCTCCGGGATGCTCCACCGTCAGCGGGAATCGCTGCAACGGGGTAACATGATGACTGAAACTGCGGGTGCCCAAGCAATCGTCGAGATCGGCGAAAGATACTATCAGGCGATGGTTGCCGGTGATGAAGCCGCGTTGCGCGCCCTATTTGACGCCCGCGCCCCGATCATCGGCTATTATCAGGGGCAGCTTTTGTGGCTGTCGCTGCAGGACTTCATCGACGAGGCGATCAGTCTTGTCGGCCAGCACGGCCCGGAACGCTGCCAAGTTGAAACCCATCGGATCGACGGCGACATCGGCTTTGTCGCCGTCGGCGGTCAATATGCGCAAGCTTGGTTGGTCGACCATCTGCTACTGTCTAAAGGCAGCGACGGCTGGAAGATTGTGTCCAAGACCTTCCACGTCAGCTGATGTGACCCGACCAGGGCCCTACCGCCCCTTCCAGACCGGATCGCGCTTTTCGGCAAAGGCCTTCGCGCCCTCCAGCTGATCCTCGCTGGAGTAAAGCTTGTCCACCGTCGGCATCTGCCGCTTCGAGACCTTGTTCAGCGCGTCTTGGAAGCGCATGTTTTCAGCCTCGCGCACCACTTCCTTGATCGCGGCATAGACCAGCGGCGGGCCGGATTCCAGCAGGCGGGCAAGGTCCCAAGCCTTGGCCAACAGATCCTCTGGCGCGCAGATTTCCTTGACGATGCCCCAGCGATGCGCCTCTTCCGCGTCGAACCACCGGCCGGTCAGCAGCAGGTCCATCGCGACGTGATAGGGGATACGTTTGGGAAGCTTGATTGACGCAGCATCGGCCACCGTGCCCGAGCGGATTTCGGGCAGGGCAAAGGTCGCGTTGGTGGAGCACAGGATCAGGTCCGCCGACAAAGCAAACTCCAACCCGCCGCCGCAGCAGATGCCCTGCACGGCGGCGATGACCGGCTTGTTGAGGTTCGGGAGTTCCTGCAGGCCTGCAAACCCGCCGACGCCATAGTCGCCATCGACCGCATCGCCCTCAGCGGCGGCCTTCAGGTCCCAGCCGGGGCAGAAGAATTTCTCACCCGCCGCGCGGATGATGCAGACCCGAAGGCTGTCATCATCGCGGAAGTCGCGGAAGGTCAGCCCCATCACCCGGCTGGTCTTCAGGCTGATCGCATTGGCCTTGGGGGCGTCCAGCGTCACCTCCAAGATCGCGCCTTCGCGGCGGGTCTTGATCGGGCCTTCGGTTCGCATTTCCATCGCGGGCATCACACTCTCCTGATCAATGCATCCACCGCTACGGCACCCTGTTGGCGCACGAGGACGGGGTTGATTTCGATTTCCTCAAGGCTTTCGTCGGCCAGCATCAACTGACCCAGCCTGACCGCGATTTCGGCCACCGCTGCCATGTCAGCCTTCGGCCTGCCGCGGTAACCGTCCAACAACGGCCACAACCGCAGACGCTGTGCAGCCTCCAGCACCTGCGCTTGCGTACAGGGCAGGACCAGCGTCACCGTATCGGCCAGAACTTCGGCGGTGACTCCGCCCATGCCAAGCGTCAGCGTCACGCCATAGACCGGGTCACGCCGCAGGCCGAGCAGGATTTCCCCGACAGTCCCGGTCACCATCTCTTCAACCAGATAGCCGGTCGCGCCCTTCATTTCGGCCTGACCGTCCAGCGTCGAAAGCCCCAGACGCACCGCCCCGGCTTCGGTCTTGTGGGCAAAGCCCAGCCCCTTCAGCGCGAAGGGTGGCGTCAGGCCCGCCACATCCAAGGACGCCAGCGTCGGCCCAGTCACCGCCTTCGGCACCGCAACGCCCGCCTTGGCCAAAAGCGCCTTGCCCTCAGCCTCCGTCAGCATCCGCGTCTCGCGCGGGGGGAGCGCCGCCACTGGTCGCCAGCCCACAACCCCTGCCGGGGTCTGCGCCGCCTTGATTGCCGCGAGCGCAGTCTCCAGCCCCAGCAGCGCGCAGATGCCGTCTTCCATCATCGCCTGAACCCGGGCCTCGCCAAGGTTCTCGGCCATGGAGGCGACCGGGAAAGCGATTTTCCCCGTCACCTTCTGCGCGGTGGTGATCGCGTCGAAGGCGGGTTGATAGCCGGACGGGTCGCACCGATCCGGACGCGGGCTGTCGATGATGTAGATGCCCGCGTCATAGGCATCCAGCATTGCGCTGAAGACCTCGGTGGTCTTCGGCCCGTCGCCCCAGATGAAGGTGTGATAATCCAATGGGTTGGAGATTGTGGGGATCTCGCCCAGCACGGCAAACAGCCGTTCATGCGTGACTTGCGGCACGGGAGGGAAGTCGATCCCGTAGGGCGCTGCCAAGTCGGCGACCAACCCCGCTTCGCCACCTGAGCACGACAGCGAACAGATGCGCGTGCCAATCTGCGGCCCGTGCATGTGGAAGATTTTCAGCGTCTCGATCAGTTCCGAAGGCGTATTGACCTCCGCCACCCCGATCTGCCGCAGAAAGGCGCTGGAGGCGGCCCCGCCACCGGCCAGCGAGGCGGTGTGTGACGCGGCAGCGGTCCGCGAAAGTTCGGTCTTGCCCGACTTGATCGCCACCACCCCCTTGCCCATCGCGCGGGCCTTCTCGGCCAGGGCGGCAAAGGCCGGGGCATCGTCGATGCCTTCGATGTAAAGCCCGACCGCTGTCACGCGTGGATCATCCAGAAGCGCCCCAGTCAGTTCCGCCAGCCCCACAACGGCAGCATTGCCCAGACAGGCGACATAGGCGACCGGCAGCCCGCGCTGCTGCATCCCCATGTTGATGACGATGTTCGATGACTGGCTGACCAAGGCCACGCCCTTTTGCACCGGCACGCCACCGTGCTGGTCGGGCCAGAGAAGTGCCCCGTCCAAATTGTTGATCACGCCGTAGCAGTTCGGCCCGAGGATCGGCATCTCGCCCGCTGCTGCGACCAGCTTGGCCTGCAGCCCCGGCTCGCCCGCTTCGGTCCAGCCAGAGGCGAAACAGATCGCGCCCCCCGCACCCATCCGGCGCAACTCCTCGACCACCTCAACCGTAGCCATGCGGTTCACGCCAATGAAGGTCGCGTCGGGCGGTTCGGGCAGGTCGGCAAGCGAGGGATAGGCCTTGAGGCCCCCGATCTCGGTCTTGGTCGGATGCACGGGCCAGACGGGGCCCTTGAAGCCCATCTTCTGGCATTGCTCGATCACGTTCCGGGCCCAGCCAGCCCCCAGAACGGCGATGGTCTTGGGGCGAAGCAGACGGTCAAGTACGTGGGTCATTGTTTGGCTCGCGCGCTGAGCCACCGTCCAATCGAAGCGATGCGACGGGCGGCGATGAAGAGGACGGCAAGTTCAAGGATTATATGGACCAGCGTCATTCCGATCCGCGTCGACATAGCGGCGTCACTTGCACTATCGGGAAGGAAAATTTTCAAAGACGACGAAAGATCAAGAACGTAGTAGGCAGAGTAGAGGACGGTTATGGTGAACGTGTCTCTAAAGGTGCCGAGAAGCAGCCCCCAAGGTGCTGCACCCAGTTCCGTGCCTTCGTCTTTTTGACCACGAATGTATGATCGTAGCGCGAAGATCGCAATTCCAACCGCCGCAAGCGCAAGCAGCAGACTTAGCCCCCGAACCGTGAGGGCACCCGCGCTCGATTGCAGGAAGGCGTACAAATTGTTGTCCATGGTCGGTCAGCCACCGACCGCGCGCAGAAGTTCGCGGCTGATGATGTGGCGCTGGATTTCGGAGGTGCCCTCCCAGATCCGTTCCACCCGGCTGTCGCGCCAGATGCGTTCCAGCGGCAGCTCGTCCATCAGCCCCATGCCGCCGTGGATCTGGATCGCCTCATCCGCCACCATCGCCAGCACTTCGGTCGCCTTCAGCTTGGCCATCGACATGTCGGCTTCGGTCACCGTGCCTTGGTCGTATTTCCACGCGGCCTCGCGGGTCAGCAGTTCCGCCGCCTTCAGCTCCATCGCCATGTCGGCCAGCTTGAAGCTGATCCCCTGAAACTTGCTGATCTGCTGGCCAAACTGCTTGCGCTCGGCAGAATACTGGATCGCATGGCCAAGCGCGCGTTCGGCGCGGCCAAGGCAGGTCGAGGCGACTTGCAGGCGCGTCGCACCCAGCCAGGAGTTGGCGACTTCAAAGCCCTTGTGAACCTCGCCCAAAATCTGGCGCTTGTTGATGCGGCAGTCGTCGAATTCGAGGACCGCGTTGGTATAGCCCCGGTGCGAGACGTTGCGATAGCCGTCGCGCACGGCAAAACCCGGCGTGCCTTTGTCGACAAAGAAGGCGGTGATCAGCTTTTTCGGGCCGCGCGGGGTCTGTTCTTCGCCCGTGGCCATGAAGCAGATCGCAAAGCCTGCAAGGTCGGCATGGGAAATGAAATGCTTGGTGCCGTTCAGGATCCAGTCATCGCCATCCTGCCGCGCGCTGGCCTTCATTCCCCGCAGGTCCGACCCCGCGCCCGGTTCGGTCATCGCAAGGCAATCCCATGTCTCGCCGCGAATACAGGGCATCAGATACTGCTCGCGCTGTTCGACATTCCCGGCCAAAAGGATGTTCGACGGCCGTGCTACAGTCGTCCAGTGCAGCGCATAATTTGCGCGGCCGAGTTCCTTTTCGTAGAGAAGCCAAGACAGGGTATCGAGGCCAGCGCCACCGACTTCCGCCGGCATGTTGGCGGCATAAAGTCCTGCAGCGATGGCCTTTTTCTGGATCTCTTTGATCAGTTCCAGCGGCAGATGGCCGGTGCGTTCGACCTCAAGCTCGTGCGGATAAAGCTCCGCCTCGACAAAGGCCCGCGTCGTGTCGACGATCATCTGCTGTTCTTCGTTCAGACCGAAATCCATTATGCCCTCACGGATCGGGATTGATGGTAAAGCCGTCGACGGTCATCGCTTGGCCCGAGACCATGCGTGCGCCGTCTGAGGCGAGGAAAAGCGCCATATGCGCCACGTCTTCAGGATCGGTCAGCCGCTTCAGCGCGGTGCCAGAGGCATAGCCTTGCCGGATCACGTCCGGGGTTGTGCCCTTGGCGGCGGCTTCCGCCTCGATCACGCGGTCGATGCGGGGGCCGTTCACCGAACCGGGGCAGATCGCATTGGCGCGGATGCCGAAGGGGCCAAGTTCCATCGCCACGGTCTTCATCAGCCCGATGACCGCCCATTTCGCCGCCGCATAGGGCGCGCGGTAGGGGACGCCATAGATCCCGGCGGTGGACGAGGTAAAGATCATGCAGCCGCGCCCTGCAGGCTTCATCAGCCGCGCGCCGTATTTTGCCGCAAGCATCGCCCCGTCAAGGTTCACGCCGATGCACTGGTGCCAGCCTTCCAGCGGCATATCCTCGATCGCCGCTGTCGGGCCCTTGATCCCGGCATTGGCGCAGAGGACATCCAGTCCGCCCCAGTCTTTGGCGACCTCGGCAAACAGCAGTTCCATCGCCGCCTCGTTCGAGGCATCGCAGACCGTGCCCCTGATCCCGGCGGGCAAAGCGGCCACTGCGCCGTGGTCCACATCGGTGACCCAGACCAGGTAGCCTGCATCGGCGAAGGCCCGGGCCATGACCAGCCCGATCCCGTTCGCCCCCGCCGTGATCAGGCAGCGCTTCACTTCTTCTGCCCCACGGCGCGGCCTGCACCTTCCGGCATCGGCAGCCCGGCATGGGCCTTGGCGACGCCCTCCAGCTTGGCCCAGACCTCTGGCGACGCTGGCATGGTCTTGCCAGCCTTCATGTCGACATGCAGGCAAAGCTGTTCGACCGTAGCCACGCAGGTGTCACCGATCATGATCCGCACAAAGCTGCGGAACCGCTTTTCATCCGCCGTCAGGATCTGCATCTCGCCCCGGACCGCATCGCCCAGCCTGGCCTCACCGAGGTGCCGGATATGGGTTTCGGCGGTATAGAAGGAATGCCCCGCCGCAACGTAATCCATCCCCGCGCCGATCATCCGCAGGAAGTTGTCGCAGGCTTCCGAACAGACGAAGAGATACCGGCTTTCCGTCATGTGGCCGTTATAGTCGATCCAGCCCGGCAGGACCTGACCGTGATACATGACCAACGGCGCGGCCTTGGCCCCGGTGTCGATGCCCTTGGCCAGTTCGGCGTGCAGGGCGACTGCACGGCGTTCGTCATGTTCGCGCAAAACCTTGCCCGCGCCCCAGTTGCGTTCCTTCAGGCTGCGCAGGAACCCGATCAGGTTGCCGTCGCGAATACGCTCCAGCTCGCGGATGGTATGGTGGCCCGATTGTGCATCGGACTGGCCTGCGATCAGATCGACAAGCTCGTCGTTGAACTCGGGCACATCCATCAGCTTGGTCCAGGGCCAGGTCAGGCAGGGCCCGAACTGCGCCATGAAATGCTTCATCCCGGCTTCACCACCGGCAACGCGATAGGTCTCAAAGAGGCCCATCTGCCCCCAACGCAGGCCAAAGCCCATGCGGATCGCCTCGTCGATTTCCTCGGTGGTGGCAACGCCGTCCTTGACCAGCCACAGCGCCTCACGCCAGACGGCCTCAAGGAAGCGGTCGGCGATATGGGCGTCGATTTCCTTGCGGACGTGCAAGGGGAACATCCCGATTTCGCGCAGGATGTCCTTGGCATTTTCGATCACCGATGCATCGGACTTGGCCGAGGGCACCACTTCGGCCAAGGGCAGCAGATAGACCGGGTTGAACGGGTGGGCCACAAAGATCACGCTGGGGTTCGCCGCGTTTTCCTGCAACTCGCTGGGCTTGAACCCGCTGGTTGACGACCCGATGGGCGTGCCAAGTTCCGCCGCTTGCTGGATCTGGGCATAGACCCGATGCTTCAGGTCCAGCCGCTCGCTGACCGACTCCTGAATGTAATGTGCGCCTTGCACGGCCTCGGTGATGGTCTGCGCGAAGGTCAGCTTGCCCTCGGCCACCATTGGAATATCCGAAAGCGCGGGCAGCGACTTGCGGGCATTGCCGATCACCTCGCCCACCTTGCGGGGCGCTTCGGGATCGGGGTCGAACACGGCCACATCCCAGCCGTTCAGAAGGAACCGAGCGGCCCACCCGCCGCCGATAACCCCGCCACCGATGATTGCTGCTTTTCTGTTCTTCGTCATTTCCGAGTCCTTTGGTCGCGAAGCGCTGCCGACAACCATCGAGCTACCGCGCTGATAAGAAACCCCGCCCAGTAGGCGGGAAGCCAAATTAGCAGCGACACGAATGTGATTGCGGTCATCGTGTCGCCTGCACCGTATTCCGTGTTTCGCCCCTTGAGCGTCATCGCCAGCATCAAGAGGGCAAAAAGCCCAATTGTAACCAGGAACAGCATTCCAATTCTGTCTTTCAGCCCCATGAGAACTCCCAAGCTGAAGCAAATCGTCATTCCGCCATACATGGCCACGTCAAAGAGCATCCTGAGCGATCACTTCGCCACCGGTGCCCGCTTCTCCAGCTTCAGCTTCGCCCGCACTTCGGCCGGTGTGATCACCCGCGCGCCCATGGTCTCGATCAGGGTCGCGGCACGTTCCACCAGTTGGGCGTTGGTGGCTAGCACGCCCTTTTCCAGCCAGAGGTTGTCTTCCAGACCGACGCGGACGTTGCCACCGGCCAGCGTGGCGGCGGCGACATAGGCCATTTCGTTCCGGCCCAGACCAAAGGCGCTGAAATGCCAGCCTGCGGGGACGTTGTTCACCATCGCCATGAAGGTGTTGAGGTCGTCCGGCGCGCCCCACGGAACGCCCATGCACAGCTGCACCAGCACCGGCTCGGGGATCACGCCTTCGGAGGCCAGCTGCTTGGCCAGCCACAGATGGCCGGTATCAAACGCCTCGATCTCGATCCGAACGCCTGCCGCCGTCATCCGCCGCGCCATGTCGCGCAGCATGCCGGGGGTGTTGACCATGACGTAATCGGCCTCGTTGAAGTTCATCGTGCCGCAGTCCAGCGTGCAGATTTCCGGGCGGCATTCGACGATATGGGCCACGCGTTCCTCCGCACCGCACATGTCGGAATGGTCGGCCATCCGGTCCATGGATTCGGTGCCGTCGAACAGCATGTCGCCGCCCATCCCGGCGGTCAGGTTCAACACGACATCGGTATCGCTGTCACGGATGCGCTCGGTCACCTCGCGGTAATAGTCCAGCCGGCGGCTGGGTTTCCCGGTTTCGGGGTCACGCACATGGCAATGCACCACCGCCGCCCCCGCCTTGGCCGCCGCAATCGCGCTGTCGGCAATCTGCTTCGGCGACCGGGGCACATGCGGCGAACGGTCCTGCGTTCCGCCCGAACCGGTGACGGCACAAGTGATGAAAACTTCCTTGTTCATGTTCATCGGCATTGGGTCCCCTCCGGTTCGGCATTGCGCCATCTGGCCCACCATAGCGGGCTTCCCAAATCAGTCTTGGCAGTTTACGAAATCCTGATGACGGAAAATGCCATCTTCCAACCCAGCGACCAGCCCCTGACCATCGCCCTTCTGGTCCTGCCACAAGCCTCGATCCTTGAGGTCGCTTCGGCATTGGACCCCTTGCGCAACGCCAACCGGCAACTGGGGCATGAGGCCTACCGCTGGCGCGTGGTCTCCCCTGATGGCGCGCCGGTTCCCCTGACCTGCGGGATTTCGCTCCCTTCAACCGGCCCCCTGTCCCATGCCGCAGGGGCCGATGCCCTGATCGTCGTCGCAGGCTACCGGCTGGCCGAGGTGGCAACGCGACCCCTGATCCGCGACCTCCGCCGCATCGCGCCCCGTTTTCAACTGGTCGGTGGCATCGACGCCGCCCCCTGGGTCCTTGCCCGCGCGGGCCTTCTGGACGGTCACCGTGCGACGGTGCATTGGGAGGACCTTGAGGACCTCGCCGCCGCCCACCCTCACGTCGATGTCGTCCCCGACCGCTTTGTCATCGACCGCAACCGCGTGACGATCTCCGGTGCCGCCCCCGCCGCCGACTTCATGCTGCACCTGATCCGCGCCCGCCATGGGGCCGGTCTCGCGCGCCAAGTTGCGATGAGCTTTCTGACCCAAGCCCGCCCCGGGGCCGAACCGCAGACCGCTGCAGTCGAACCCGACCCCGCGCTTGACCCCCGCGTGGCCAGCGCCCTTGCCCGGATGGAGGCGCAGATCGACACCCCCGAAACTGCAGCCGAGATCGCGCGCGCCATTGGCCTTTCCCCCCGTCGCCTTGAAACCCTGTTCCGCGAGGCGCTTGGCACCACCCCCGCCGCTCATGCGCTGGGACTGCGCCTGCAGGTGGCACGCCGAATGCTGACCGACACTCGCCATCCCCTGGCTGAAGTCGCGCTTCGGACGGGGTTTTCCAGCCCCTCAACCCTGTCCCGCGCGTTCCGGACAAGGTTCGGCCAGCCGCCGGGTGCGCTGCGCGGCTGACCTCAGCTCAGGTCTTGGTCCGGATCATTATGCATCTGGGCCGCCTTATGTATGGGGGCCAGCAGGGTCAGCGTCAGCAGGATCACCAGACTTAAAACCACCGCGATATCCAGCTGGCCATAGCCCACCGCCGCCCCAATCGCCCCGGTCGCCCAAAGACTTGCCGCCGTAGCAGTCCCCGTTGCCCGGTCGCCATGTTTCAAGATCGCCCCGCCGCCGATAAAGCCGATCCCGGTCATCAAGCCCGCCAGAATCCGCGACTGCGCGTCCGAGGTCGCCCCCGGCACACCACTTGCGATCAGCACAAATCCGCAGGCCGCCATGGCCACCAGGGGAAAGGTCCTGATCCCCGCGCTCCGCTCTTCCCGCTCGCGGTTCCAGCCGATGGGCAGCGCCAGAAGATAGGCCACCATCATCGTCACAAGATGCGACAACGCCGCCCCGGTGTTCCAGCCTTGAAACAGCTCCATTCGCCCCTCCTTACACTGCGTCCAGAAGCCCCCGGCCCTTCAGCAAAGCCTCGACCCCCGGCATCTTGCCCCGGAATTTCAGGTACAGCGCTTCGGCATCCTCGGACCCACCCGCCGACAGGATGAACTTTTCCAGCTTTGCCGCCGTCACAGGGTCAAAGGGATCGCCTGTCTCCTCGAAGGCCGCGAAAGCATCGGCGTCCATCACTTCCGACCACATATAGCTGTAATAGCCCGCCGAATATCCGTCGCCACTGAAGACATGCGCGAAATGCGGGGTCGCGTGTCGCATCCTTATCGCGCGCGGCATCCCCAGACCTTCAAGCACTTCCGCCTGCCGCTGCATCGGGTCCGCCGGAGGCGTGCCGGTGTGGAACTCCAGATCGACCATCGCGCTGGAGACGAATTCCACCGTGGCAAAGCCCTGATCATAGGTCGCCGCATTCAAAAGCCGCCTCAGCATGTCGGCAGGCATCGGCTCGCCCGTCTGGTAATGTCGCGCATGGGCTTCCAGCACCGAAGGCACCTCCAGCCAATGTTCGTAAAGCTGGCTCGGCAGTTCGACAAAGTCCCGCGCGACCGAAGTGCCCGAGATGAAGCCATAGGTCACATCCGACAGCATCTGGTGCAGGGCATGGCCGAATTCATGGAACAACGTCCGCGCATCGTCATAAGACAAAAGGCAGGGGTTCCCCTTGGCGAAGTTGCAGACGTTCACGACCACGGGCCGTACATCGCCCCCAAGCTTGCGCTGTGACCGCATCGCCGAACACCAGGCACCCGACCGCTTGGACCCCCGCGCGAAGTAATCGCCCAGGAACACCGCCACATGCGCACCCTTGCGCGTCACCTCCCAGCCCCGCACATCCGGGTGATAGAACGGCCCCTCGATCTTGCGGAACTCGAGCCCGAAAAGCCGGGTCGAGCATTCAAACATCGCCCCCAGCATCGCCTCCAAGCCCAGATAGGGCTTCAACGCCGCCTCATCCAGATCATGCTCCGCCTTGCGCCGCTTTTCGCTGTAATAGCGCCAGTCCCAAGCCTCCAAAGGCCCCGGGAACCCGTCCGCCTTCAGCATCGCTTCCAGCACGCCCGCATCCTCAAGCGCCTTCGCCCGCGCTGGTTCCCAGACCCGCATCAGAAGATCGCGCACCGCCGCGCCAGTCTTCGCCATCTCCGGTTCAAGCTTGTAGGACACGAAATCGGCATAGCCCAAAAGCTTCGCCCGTTCCCCCCGCAAGGCCAGAATCTCCGCCGCAATTCCCCGGTTGTCCGTCTCTCCCCCATTGGCCCCGCGCGCCACCCAGGCCTCATAGGCCTTTTCCCGCAAGGCCCGGTTCGGCGAAAACTGCAAAACCGGCACGACAAGCGAACGGTTCAGCGTGACCACCGGCCCCGACCCCCGCTCCTCGCCCGCCGCCTTGGCCGAGGCCTGCACGAACTCCGGCAGCGCCACCAGATCGGCAACTGAGAGGTCTATGAACCAGCCCCGCTCATCCGCCAAAAGATTTTGGCCAAAGCTCGTGCCCAGCACAGCCAGCCGCGACTTTACCGCTGTCAGCCGCTCGGCCTCCGCCCCCTCCAGCGCCGCACCGGACCGCACGAACATCTGCCGGTAAAGCTCCAGCACCCGCGCCTGTTCCGCCGTCAGCCCCAACCCTTCCCGCCCCTGCCACAAGGTTTCGATCTTGGCCCAAAGCGCCTTGTTATTGGTCACTTCGCTGGAATGCGCGCTCATCTTCGGCGCCAGCTCCCGCATCAAAGCCTCGCGCGCTTCGGTGCTGTCGGCTCCGGCAAGGTTGTAAAAAACCCCCGCAACCCGATCCAAATCGCCATCAGCCAGCTCCAGCGCCTCGATTACCTCGGCAAAGCCAACGCCCGGTCCCCCGGCAATCGCCGCGACTGCAGCTTTGGCCCGCGCCAGCGCCTCATCAAAGGCTGGCGCGAAATCCTCATCCTTGATGCGCGCAAAGGGCGGCAGCCCGAACGCGGTATCCCAGTTTTCCAAAAGCACATTCATCGCGGATCTCCTTTGCCCGGAAAGCTAGGCACCCAACGACCAAAGGTCCACCCCAGCGCTTTCTGTTCTCCAAATATCCTCTGGGGGAAGGAGATGGTTTCCAAAGAAGCCATCGACGTGGGGGGCGAAGCGCCCCCATCACCCGAGGAGGAGGCGAAGCCCGACGACGAGACAAAAGACTTGCGCCCTGCAGGGCGCGCAGCGTGAAAGCCGCCCCAACCCTCCAAAGGCTTGACAGGTCAGGGGGCCAGGGCAGTCCTTCCGGGGAGGAAAGGCTGGTAACCGGCCTGGGCCATTCCGGAACGACCGCCAACGACGAACGCGACCCGATCAATGAGGGCTTCGGCCAAGCGAATGCGCGGCCTCAGACGGCACTTTGGCGTCGGACTGGTTCAGCCCCACGCCAGCCACTCCGGTGGCAAAGCCGAGGCCTGCCCACTGACCGCCACCTCGACGCAATCGCTCAGACTGGCCAGCCGCGCATGGCGGCCCGAAAGACCGTGCGCATAGTGGGCGTACTTGCCCGAATTGGTCAGCAGGCCCTTGGCATGGGCTGGGAAGATCGGTTCGGTCACCGAACACCAGCACAAATCAGGGATCAACCGCACTCCTGCCGCCTGCAACCGTGCGAGCACCCCCTCGGTCCCTGCCGCGCGCAGCACGTCGCGGCCAAGGGTCACGATCATCTGGGTTGCCGGGCCACAGCGCCTTCCTTCGAACAGATCGGCCATGCGCCGCAGCTCGGCCAAGGAGGAATGCGGGCTGCCAACGGCAACCAGATCGACCTTGGTCTCACCCTGATTAAGCTCCTCCCAGGCCGCGCGAAAATCCTCCGGCCCAAGGGTAACCACCGGCGCTTCCAGATCGCGGCAGGCCGCGGCTTCCTGCGTATGCCCCGCGACATGCAGCATCGGCGCGCCCGAGGTGGTGCCAAAGGCCGCGCACATCGCCTTCAGGTCGTCCCGCGTGGCCGCAACCCCTTCCAGCCCGGTGACGAGAGGAATCCGGTCCGGCGAATGCCGTCCGACCAGCCATCCCAGCAGCGGCCAGAAAAGATCATCCACCCCCGCAGGCGCATCAACCCGGATCACCTGCCGCGCCATCCGGCCCGCGTCGGTATAGACACCATTGGCCGGTGCCCGCCCGGTCATTGCAATGAACAGGTCAAGATAGTCCGGGTGCTTTGGCGTCCGCGCGCCAAGGACGGTGTTGGCAAAAATCACCGCATTCGATTCCGACCAGCCTATGACCTCACCCGCTTTCGGGGCATCCTCCAGCAGATAGGGCGCGCAGGTGAAGGTCGGCTTCGCGCCCATCCGGACATAGGCATCCGCCAGCCGACTGGCCCGCAGGCCGAAGTCGGAAGCAATCCCCTGCGACCGCCAATTCGCATGGTCCACCGAAATCGCATTAATCGTGGTTGGGACCACCACTTTCGCGCCCAGATCGGCCAGTTTCTCGGCAAAGATCAGATTGGCGGAATGGGCCAGGATGCAGCCGTCGATATGCCCGCGGGTGACATCCGTCAGCGCGCGCGTCCCGTCCGAGGCGGTCATCACACAGATAATCTCGATCGCCATCTGAGCCGCAGGCCCTTCCGCCCCACCTAGGACCAAACGGTCCCGTTCCGTCAGCTCCAAATCGGAAATCCGTGCCGCCACCACGGGGATTGACACCCCCTCGGCACTGATCCCGCCTTCGGCCAAGGTCGCATGCGAGGCCACGGCAAGCCGCGCGTAGGCTTCGCGTCCCAACTGAACGACTGGCATTGGACGCCCGAAAATCCGGCTTGCGACCAACGCCCCCAGCGTCAGGATTTCTTCCCGCTCACAGAACACCAGCGCCGCCGGGGCATTCCCGTCCAGCGCCAGCTGCAACAACACCCCGCTGCCACTGCACGACCCGCGTGAGGTTGGCATCAGCAAGACCTTCCCCGCGACCGACTGGCCATGGTTGGGGTGGTGGATGTCGATGATCCGCCCGCTATCAGGATCAATCCCGCCCCAGAAGCTGATCCCTTCGGCAAAGGCCAGAATATCGCCTTGGGCCGAACCCGCTACGATCTGGCGACCTTCTGTGCTGGAAAGAGAGTGGGGGATCACGGTCTCATCGCTCCTGCAAAGCTCAATTCTTGCCGCGTGATCGCATCCGGGTCTCGAACCGGCGCAGGATCAGCGACAGGCTGATCGTCATGAACAGATACAGGAACGCCGCGACGTTATAGGTCTCGAAATAGCGAAAGTTCCCCGCCGCCGTGACCTTGGCCAGCTGCGCCACATCCGAAACGCCCAGCACCGCGACAAGGCTGCTGTCTTTCACCATGGCGACAAAATCATTGCCCAAGGGCGGCAGGATCAGCCGGAACGCTTGTGGAAAGCGCACATGGCGAAACCGCTGCCAGCCGTTCAGGCCCAAGGACTGCGCCGCCTCGATCTGGCCCTTGTCCACGGCCTGCAGGCCCGCGCGGAAAATCTCGGCCAGAAAGGCGGAATAGGCCAGCATCAGCGCAAAGACCGCCCGCCACAGCAAGGGCACGTCGCGGGTGCGGATCAGCTCGTTCCCCGCCAGCCAGTTCACCCCATGCACCACCGCCGGGGCCAGCACGAAGGCGACATAAAGGAGGAGGACGATGATCGGCACCCCCCGCATCACCTCGACGTAAAGCCGCGCCGCCTGCCGCAGGACGATGTGCCGCGACATCCCCATCAAGGCCAGCCCCAGCCCCATGGCGCAGGCCCCGATATAGGCCACCACCGCGACCCCCAGCGTGACCCACAGCCCCTTGGACAGGGTCTTGAGAGAGGCCTTGTAGACCTCATCCGACCAGATTTCGTACAAAAGCCAAGCGCCGGTGACCGCAAGGATCACCAGCCACCAGGGAAAGTCTTTATCCGGTTGGGAATTGGGTGCCATGGGCAATCCCCGAGAGGTAAACCTCCCGGGGCGCTTCAGGTCATTCGCCCATCTTGTAGTCGACGAACCACTTCTGGTTCAGCGCATCCATCGTGCCATCCGCCTTCATGCTGGCAATCGCCGCATTGATCGGGGCAACAAGATCCGACCCTTTCGGGAAGATGAACCCAAAGTCTTCCGACGCCAGCGGTTCGCCAATGATCTTCAGCCCGCCGTTCGAGGCATTCACATAGCCATTGGCAGCGGTCGAATCCGACAGCGTCAGGTCCACGTCACCCGCCTTCAGCGCCTCAAGCCCGGCCCCAAAGGTTTCGAACTTGATCACGCGAGGGTTTTCTTCGTTGCCGTCAAGGATGTTGTAGATCGCCGCATAGAAGGGCGAAGTGCCGGGCTGGGCCGAAACCAAAAGCTCAGGGATCGCCGCAAAGCTGGCCGCATCGGTGAACCGCGCCTCATCGCCGCGCACGATCATCAGCATTTCCGACCGCATGTAGGGATCGGAGAAATCGACCTGCTCCTTGCGTTCATCCTTGATGGTGATCCCGGTCATGCCCAGGTCATACTGGCCTTCCGACACAGCCGGGATCATCGCGTCCCAACTGGTGTTCTCATACTTGACCACGATGTTCAGCCGCTTGGCAATCTCTGCCACCGCGTCATATTCCCAACCCACGGCGGCCCCGTCCTTGTCCAGGAACTGCAGCGGCGGATAGGCGTTTTCGGTCACGATCACGACTTCCCGACCCGCGAGGTCAGGAAGGTCCTGCGCAAAGGCAGGGGCGGCAAGCGTAACAAGGCCCGCAAGGGCGGCAGCAGTCAGTTTCATGGGTCAGGCTCCATCTGGTTTTGCGCGACTATGCCGGGGGAGAGGGCGGCTTGCAACCCGCTGGCTTTCGGCACTCCGGTGAACCGGCCATCGCATGTAGTGCATCCCGTCCCAAGCGTATCTGATGGGACGGCAGAGGCTGCCGCAAGATCAACGTTGTCCGTGTTTCCCTACAACCGTCCAGACATGCCGAAGAACGGCCGACGCCCGTTCTACTGCAAAGCCAGCCATAGTTGCTGGCAAGCCAGCAAGCATTGCGGGAATCGCACTACTGTGGAAGGCTCGGTACTCCGGCAGCCCTTGATCCAGCGCAAAACAGGCCGAGCCATGGAAAACAGACCATAGGGGAAAGGCAATAAACAGCCCGCCCAATAAGATCACCAGCCACACACCGGCGGCGAAGCGTTTTAGAGTGTTAACAGGAACGATCTGACGCTCATCCGGGATCCCCTCGACAAGCTCCGGTGCTCCTCTTCGGGCTACCCCGCATGCGGGCCAAAATGTCAGGCCAAAGAAACCCCCGGCCAAAGCCGCCCAGACTGCCGTGTTGGCGTAACGAAGGAAATAGGCGTCCCGGAGCGCAACATCACCCAGGCTTTCCACACAGCCGGCATTCGCGGCAAGCTTGGGAAAGGCATCAAGTGCGATAGCGGGGTCCGATATCGGGAAACCACGCCAAACTGCTGAGACGAGGAACACAACTAACAGCGAGAGGGCGAAAAAAAATGCCCAGACTTCAGATTGCGCTGAGAGAGGATCGGGCGGACGCGTTTTCATGTCATGACCAATTCAAGCGGGCGCTCGTGCAGAACCAAGGATACCAACGGCCTTACTCTGCAACAAGTACATCCCGGTTGCTCTGTGCAACTGCGCACCGAAGCCCGCATCTCACACAGGATTGTGCAAGACCCTGTCCTCCCCCATCTTTCCTCAAACACCGATGGAGACCACCATGACCCGCATGCCCACCTATTTCATCAGCCACGGCGGCGGCCCCTGGCCCTGGATGCCCGACTGGCGCGCGATGTTAAAAAACCTTGAGGCAAGCTTCGTGCAAATGGTCAAGGACCTGCCCGAACGCCCCAAGGCCATCCTGATGATCTCGGGCCATTGGGAGGATGACAGCTTTGCCGTCATGTCCTCGGCCAACCCGCCGATGGTCTATGACTACTCGGGCTTCCCGCCCGAGACGTTCAAGATCCAGTACAAGGCCCCCGGCGCGCCCGCGCTGGCGCAAAAGGCTGCCGATCTGATCAAGGCTGCTGGCCTGCCGGTCCGCCTTGATGCCAACCAGGGCTACGACCACGGCACCTTTGTCCCGGCCTATGTCATGTATCCCGATGCAAGCGTGCCGCTCTTCCAGGTCTCGCTGCGCAAGGGCTACAGCCCGGCAGAACACTTCGCCCTAGGCCGCGCGCTGGCCCCCTTGCGGGACGAAGGCGTGCTGATCCTGGGCTCCGGCCTGTCCTACCACAACCTGCGGCTTTTCGGCCCGGGTGCCAAGGTCCCGTCCGAGGCGTTCGATGCCTGGCTGCATGAGACGATGGCTGCGACGCCCAAGGATCGCACCGCGCGCCTTTTGGACTGGGAAAGCGCCCCCTACGCCCGCACCTGCCACAAGGAGGAGGACCACTTCGTCCCGATCTTCGCAGCCCTTGGCGCGGCCGAAGGCGAGGTGGCGACCATGGTCTACCACGACACCGGTCTGTTCGGCGGCGTGACGGCGTCCAGCTACCGGATGGGGTAGGCCGCCTTGCCGGTCCGTCTGGTTAAGCGGCGCTTGATGGAGCCTTGACACACTGGCACCTGCGCAGCAGCGTGGAGGTATCAAGGGTGGGCAAGCCATGGCAATTTCGATCGCCGACGGGGTGCAGGTTCAGGGCGGCGACCACCTGGCCGACCTTTTGTGGGAGACTGATCCCGAGATATTCCGGTTCATCTTCCGTGACTTGCAGGTCTGGCGTCGGTTGTTCCCGCAAGAATGGACCGCCGCCTTTGGCACTCAGCAGGCCGATGAGACGCGGGTCGCACTGGATGGGAACCGGGTGGTCGGGCTGGTCAACAGCTTTGCCGGGACCGAGGTTGCCGCCCGCTTTGCCACCACGATGGATCGGCAGCTTGCCGCGCTGGACCCGGATGCCGGCCAGCAGTTGACCGCAGCCTTTGACGCGATGGAATGGCTGTATCCGCATGTGCCTGACCACGCGCTTTACATCCTGAACATCGTGATCGCTGCGGACATGCGCGGTCAGGATCTTGGGCGGCAGCTGATCGCCGAGGCGGTGGCAAAGGCGCGCCGGCTTGGGCTGCGCGCCGTACATCTGGACACAGCGGTGGGCAACCCTGCGGTGCATTTCTACCAACGCGTCGGGTTTCGTGCGGTCGTCGAAAGCCGGGCTATGAGTTTGCCGGACGGGGTCACGTTGCCGAACCACCTGCGCATGGTGCTGGATATCGGGGCATAGACGCCGCAAATCAACGCAAAACCAGAAATGTCTTCCCACGGTGATGATTCGCCCGCACACTGACTGTGAAGTCAGTCGATGGAGAGACCCATGCGCGCGTCCGCCCTGCTTGCTATCCTTTTCCTGTCAGCCACCCCCACTTTGGCCGAAGAGACCGTCCACCTCAGGGTGATGACCTTCAACATCTGGTACGGCGGCGTGCAGGTCAGCCAGGCCGAGGTGATCGAAATCCTCAAAGCCTCAGACGCCGACATCATCGGCCTGCAGGAACCCGACGGCCAGACCGCCGCCCTTGCCGCGGCAGCCGGTTATCCCTATGTCGACCTCCGCCGCCACATCATCAGCCGCTTCCCCCTCTTCGACCCCAAACTGGGTGAGCGGATCGAGACCGGCCAGACCGTCTACCCCCTTGCAGGCCTTGACAGCGACGCGCCCCAGGTCTGGGCCATGGTCGCCCCCGGCAAGGTCGTGGCCGTCGGCAACCTCCACCTCACCTCCGACCCCTACGGCCCCGACCTTCTGCGCGACGGCGCGACGGTTGAAGAGGCCCTCCAAGGCGAAACCGATACCCGCCTGGCCGAGATCACCCCCTACGCCGCCGGGATGGAACCGCTGATCAAGGCCGGAACCCCGGTCATCGTGACCGGCGATTTCAACTCCCCTTCGCATCTGGATTATACCGAAGCCGCCATCGGCCTGCGCCCCGCGATGATCGCAGCGGTTCCCTGGCCGGTCAGCCTGCGCATGCTGGCCGCAGGCTTCACCGACAGCTTCCGCGCAGCCCATCCCGATCCCGTCGCCCGCCCTGGCCTGACCTATGCCGCCGGTTTCCCGTGGCCCGTCACCCGCGACGGCGAAAGCCTTGACCGGATCGACTTCATCTACACCGCCAATGCCACGGTCGACGCCTCTGAAATCTGGGGCGAGCCCGGCAATCCCGACGTTGACAAGGGCTTCGCCCCCTGGCCCTCGGACCACCGCGCCGTCATCACCGACCTGACAGTCACCCCGGTTGACGCCCCCGCCATGGTGGCAATCGAACCCCGCCTCGTCCCCGAAGGCGGCACTTTCGTCGCCCGTGGCTTCCTGCCCGGCGATGCGATCTGGGGCGTCCGCATCGTGCCGCGCGGCGGGGACCCTGCCAAGGACACCATCACCTCGGTCGAAGGCATGGAGCCGACCTACAACCGCGCCTTCCGCTTCTCGACCCTCGGCCTTGCCCCCGGCCCCTGGGATGCCGTCCTGATTGATGAAGCTGGCACCGAACAGGCCCGAACCCGCTTTTCCGTCCTCGCACAGGGCGGCAAGCCCAGCCTGACGATCACCACCCCAGCCGTGAAAGCCGGGGAACCGCTCAGCGTCACTTGGACCGGCGCACCCGGCTTCAAATTCGACTGGATCGGCGTCTATGCGGCGGGCGACCCGAACCTCTACAACTACCTCGCCTTCGCCTATACCGGTGCGACGCTGGACGGCAGCATGGAACTGACCCCGGACCTTTACTATCAAGTTCTGGACCCCGGCGACTATGAGCTGCGGCTGATGGCGGATGACCATTACGTCACGCTGGCCACGGCGCCCTTCACTGTCACCGAATAGGGCATAGACAGGCGCAGAGCTCTTTCCCTTTGGCGGCGTCCGGTTCAGTCTGGGCACGATAGCTTCATGAGGACGCCATGGACCCCGCCACCCTTTCCGCCAGCGCGTTGAACGCCCTGATCCGCAGCCGCGAGCTTTCCGCTGTCGAGGCGACCAAAGCCACCCTCGCCCGCATCGACCGGCTGAACCCCGGCCTCAATGCCATCGTGCAACGGATGGACGATCAGGCCCTGCGCGATGCCGCCGCCATCGACGAACGGCTGGCCAAGGGCGAAGACCCCGGCCCGCTGGCGGGTGTGCCGGTCACCGTCAAGGTCAACATCGATCAGGCGGGGCAGGCCACCACCAACGGCCTGCGCATCCAGTCAGACCTGATCGCAGCCGAGGACAGCCCCCCCGTCGCAAACCTGCGCCGGGCAGGGGCCGTGATCGTCGGGCGCACCAACACCCCCGCCTTCAGCTTGCGCTGGTTCACCCGCAACTCTCTGCATGGTGCCACCCAGAACCCCGCCTTCCCCGGCCTTACCCCCGGCGGCTCATCGGGAGGTGCCGCCGCAGCCGTCGCCGCAGGCCTTGGCCCCATCGGGCACGGCACCGACATCGCAGGCTCCATCCGCTATCCCGCATATGCCTGCGGCATCCACGGCCTGCGCCCCGGCCTTGGCCGCGTGCCCGCCTTCAACGCCACCGCAGGCGACCGGCTGATCGGTGGGCAACTGATGGCCACCTCCGGCCCACTCGCCCGCTCGGCCCAAGACCTGCGGCTGGCGATGCAAGCCTTCTCGCAACCCGACAAGCGCGACCCTTGGTGGACGCCCGCGCCACCCCCCGCGCCCTACCCCAAACGCGCCGCCCTCGCCCTTGCGCCAGACGGATTGCAAACCGCCCCCGAAATCCGCGACGCGCTCACAGCCGCAGCACGCACGCTGGAATCCCAAGGCTGGGAAATCGACACCCCGGCGCTCCCGCCCCTGCGCGAAGCGATGGAGCTGCAACTCACCCTCTGGCTCGCCGAATTCACCCTTGGCGGAACCGAGGCTTTGGCCCGCGAAGCCGACCCGGACGCGATCTTCGTCCACCGCGAACTGACCCGCCTCGCCCCGCCGACCACGCTTGAAAGCTTCATGCGCGCGCTTCAGTCCCGCGCCCGCCTCGCCCGCCTCTGGCGCGGCTTCTTCGCCGAATGGCCGGTAGTCCTAATGCCGGTCTCGGCCCAACTCCCGTTCGCCGACCATTACGACACCACATCCCCCGAAGCTTTCGCCAAAGTGGTCGAAGCGCAACTCCCCCAGATCGCGCCCCCCTTCATGGGCCTGCCGGGCCTAGCCCTGACGACTGGGCGAACTGCCACCCATCCCCTTGGCATCCAGCTCATCGCCGACCGGACCCGCGAGGACATCCTCCTAGACCTCGCCGACCTCCTCGCCCTTGAAATTCCGGCCACCGCTTAGGGTGCGGTTCACGATGCACAGCACGCGCCCTGTTGCCTGAAGTCCAGTCCGTCAGCCCGCTCTCATCCGCCTGACCTGCAAAACAAGGATCGGCACTGGCAGCATTGCGCAGATCACGCCGAACAGGATCGGTCCGGATAGAACTGCAAAGGTTGTCGCCAGGCCCATACCCGCACAAGGGCCGTTTCCGAGGATCAGCAGGCTCAGAATCAGACTGGTGAACGCCAGATGGAAGACGATCAGCGCGACCGAAAGGCCAAACCGACCCCGGAAGATCAGTTGAATGGCGGCGCCAGCCCCCAGTAAAAGAACGACCCAAGGTAGGATGTTACCCAGTCCTCCAAGTCCTCCGAGACCTTTGCACAGGCCGCCATTCTGCGACGCGGTATAGCGCAGATTCTCGTCCAGCATGGCCGCCCAATAGGCATCAACCAGCGTGATCGGGAACAGCAAAGCCAGACTGATAAGTCGCAAAACCATCCTTGTGCGCTCCTAAAACAACCGACACGCCGCCGTGAAACAAGTCGGAAATCAATGAACAAATTCTTTACGTCCGCAGTCAACCCCTTGATATTCCAAACGCCGGTGACTGTGCCCACCGTGGACACCCCTAATGCCGCCCCCCACAAACCGCGCAATCCGCCCGCCTTTTGACCCCGATCACCCGGGTCTCGGCATAAAGCGCGTCGTGGATCATCAACCGCCCCGCCAGCGTCTCGCCGGCCCCGGTGATCCACTTCACCGCCTCCATCGCCATGACCGACCCGATCACTCCCGGCAAAGGTGCGGCTACCCCAGCGACCGCACAGGACGGCACCAATTCCTCCGCAGGCTGCACCGGAAAGACGCAGGCATAGCAAGGCCCACCCTTCGCCGGATCGAACAGCGAAACCTGCCCCTCCCACTGGGTGATCGCCCCCGAAATCAGCGGCTTTCCCGCCGCCACGCAGGCCCGGTTGACCAGATAGCGGGTCGCAAAATCATCGGTCCCGTCCAAGACCAGATCATACTCCGCCACCAGTTCCGCCGCGTTGTCCGCATCGAAAGCCCGGTTATAGGGCCGCACCTCAATGAACGGGTTCAACGCCTTCATCGCGATTTCCGCAGAAAAGACCTTCGCCATTCCGATCCGGGTATCCGTATGGATCACCTGCCGCTGCAGGTTCGTGCTTTCGACGACATCGTTGTCGATCACCCCGATCGTCCCCGCCCCCGCCGCCGCGAGATACAAAAGAACCGGAGAGCCAAGGCCCCCAGCCCCCACCACCAGCACCTTTGCCGCCTTCAGCCGCTTCTGCCCCGGCCCGCCGATCTCACGCAGCAGGATATGCCGGGCATAGCGTTCCAACTCGGCCTCGCTGAACGCCCCCTCGCGGACTCCCGGCTCAACGGCCTCAATACCAGTGCGCCGCTTCACGAGGCGGAAAACCGCGCGATAGGCTAGGATCGCGCCAGCAAGCAAGCCAAACACCAGCCAGGCCCCAAAGTCACCGCCCAGAAACCGTGGAGCCAGCCCTTCCACCGGCAAAAGGCTATGAACGGAGATCAGCAGGGCCCACCATGCGACCGTCGCCCAAAGCCAACGCTCGCCCCAACCGCGCCGCTGGCCAAGCACCCAAAGTCCGAAAAAGCCGAAGAGCCCGATCACTTGCGCCCCGCCCCGAACCCAGTGGACCCAAAGCCCCCCGTCCCCCGCGCGGTTTCATCCAAGGCCTCGACTACCGCAAACCCGGCTTGCACCACCGGGGCAACGGCCGCCTGCGCCACCCGGTCGCCGTGGCGGATCGTATAGGGCTCAACCCCAAGGTTGATCAGCGCCACCCCCAAAGGCCCGCGATAGTCGCTGTCGATGGTGCCCGGCGTGTTCGGCACGGTGATCCCGTGCTTTGTCGCCAGCCCCGACCGTGGCCTGACCTGCATCTCATACCCCACCGGGATCGCCACCCTGATGCCCGTCGGACAGATCGCGCGCTGCATCGGGGCCAAAGTCAGCCCCACCGCGCGCTGCGCCTCGGGGAAGTTCGCGCAGATATCCGCCCCCGCAGCGCCTAAGGTTTGATAGCCCGGCAGCGGCAGGGCCTGATCCGCCCAATCCTCCCAGATGACGCGCACAACAGGGCGCATGTCTTCCCCCATTTTCTGTCCTCAAATATCCCCGCCGGAGGCTCCAACCTCGGCCTCAGGCCAAGGCCTTGGCAATCCGTGCTGCCAGCCGCCGCGCGACCTCGTCCTTGCCCATCCGGGGCCAGCTTTCCGCCCCCACTTCGGAAATGAGGGTCACCGCGTTCTCGGTCCCGCCCATGATCCCGGTCGCGGGTGACACATCATTGGCCACGATCCAGTCGCAGCCCTTCCTTGCCCGCTTGGCGGTGGCATGGGCCACGACATCCGTGGTCTCAGCGGCAAAGCCCACCACCAGCCGGGGCCGCTTCACCCCATTCGAGACGCTGGCCAGAATGTCCGGGTTCTCGGCAAACTCCAGCGCCGGAGCCTTACCGGAACCGTCTTTCTTCAGCTTCTCCCCGCTGGCATTGGCCACCCGCCAATCCGCCACCGCCGCCGCCATCACCGCCGCATCGGCAGGCAAGGCAGCCGCAACCGCCGCCGCCATCTGCGTCGCAGTTTCCACCCGAACCACGTCAACACCGGCAGGCGCTAGCACCGTAGCAGGCCCGGTCACAAAGCTCACCCTTGCCCCCAGATCGCGCAGCGCTGCCGCAATCGCCGTGCCTTGCGCCCCCGAAGACCGGTTCGCGATATAGCGCACCGGATCAATCGGTTCATGCGTGGGGCCAGAGGTCACGATGACATGCTTGCCCGCCAAAGGCCCGCCGCCAAGCGCCGCCCCGATTGCCGCAACAATCGTCGCAGGTTCTGCCATCCGCCCCGGCCCATATTCGCCGCAGGCCATTTCGCCCTCATCCGGGCCGACAAACAGCACGCCATCGCCGCGCAACACACCTAGGTTCCGCTGCGTCGCCGGATGCTGCCACATCCGCACATTCATCGCCGGGGCCACCAAGACCCGCTTGTCGGTGGCCAGCAGCAGGGTCGAGGCGAGATCATCCGCCCGCCCCCCGGCCATCTTGGCCAGCAAATCCGCCGTCGCCGGAGCCACGACCAGCAAGTCTGCCGAACGCGACAATTCGATATGCCCCATCTCGGCCTCGGAGGTCAGATTGAACAGCGCCTCATGCACCTTGGACTTCGCCAGGGCACCCACCGAAAGCGCCGTCACGAATTCCGACCCCGCCCGCGTCAGGACCGGCGTGACCATGCCCCCGGCCTTCTGGATCAGTCGGATCAGCTCCAACGCCTTATAGGCCGCGATCCCGCCGCCGATGATCAGAAGTATGCGCTTGCCCGCCAGCATGATCGGGCCCTCCTATTGGGACTGACAACAGGTGTAGGGGCGGGGGGCGGCAAACTCAACCTCTGTCGGGGGGCGTAGCCCCTGCGCCAGTCAAAGCATCCCGCTCGATCTCGGCCGCGACCATCGCTTGCAACTGCCACAACCGGCTGTCGCGGATGCCGCGCGCCTGCAAGCCTGCCACTGTGTTCAACAGGTATTCCGCCCCGCTGCCCCAATGCCCGCAGGCCCGGGCCAGAACCTTGGCCACCTCGGGCAAATCCAACCGACCCGTATATTGTGGCGAGGCGCGGTTCATCACGAAGCCAAGCGCCTGAACCGGCCCCCCTGCCGTTTCCACCCGCAGCCAGCGCGGCGTGTTGACTGTGGGTTTTGTCGTGCATTCACGGCGCAAGATGCGGCCCAGTTGCAGCGCGGGGTCGTCCTTTGGCAGGTCGAACAACACCCCCTTGCATTGCCCACCAAGGTCCAGCGCCATCATCAGTCCCGGTTGATCGGGCGAGCCGCGAAAGCGGCGCATCTTCAGGCAGAAGGACCGGTGCCACCCCCGCGCCAGCGCCGGGCGTTCCCTCTCATGGGCAATCTCGGGTTTCCAGATCAGCGAGCCATAGGCGAACAGCCGAAGCGGGGCATCCGGGTCCTCACGCTGGGCCAAAAGATCGCGGCCAAGGGCGGCATAGTCGGCATCATCCAGCAGCATCATTCCCGGCAGCGGTCCGGGATCGGCCAAGTCGCGATGAACGCGCGCCACATGCGCAGGCGTCAGGGACAGTGCGTGTCTTGCCATGGGGCTTCCGCGAAGGGTCAGGTGACGGCGACTATCAGTCCGGCCCGGGGCAGGGTCAACCATCCCGGTTGGAAACCCGTTCCGCTTGGCCTGCCCGCCCCGCGCAGCTATACGGGTCTTAGATCGGATCAGGTCTTCGTGGAAACTTCGAGGATCGGAATTCGAACACTCTCGGTTTGAATTCCGATTCAGTCGAGACCTGAACCGCTTCAAGCCCAGATGGAGACGCCCCGTGCCCGCAGCCCTTCCCCCCCTGACGCTGGTTGTCGGAGGCGCGCGATCCGGGAAGTCCCGCTTCGCCGAAGGTCTGGTCGCCGCGACAGGTCGGCACCGTCGCTATATCGCAACTGCCGAGGCTTGGGATGACGAGATGCGCGCCCGGATCGCCCAACATCAGGCCGACCGGGCCGAGGGATGGGAAACCGTCGAAGCGCCGCTGGACCTGCCCGCCGCTCTGGCTGGCGCTCGCGGGGATGAGGCTGTGCTGATCGACTGCGCGACGCTGTGGCTCACGAACCACCTTTTGGCGGACCACGACATTCCCGCGCAAACCGGGGCGCTGATCACCGCACTTGCCGCCTGTCCGGCCCCGGTTGTGATCGTGTCGAACGAGGTGGGCTGGGGCATCGTTCCCGAAAACGCCTTGGCGCGGCGCTTCCGCGACGAACAGGGCCGCTTGAACCAGCGCCTCGCCGCAGCAGCCGGGCTGGTCGTCACCGTGATCGCCGGCCTGCCGATGGTGCTGAAGGGCCAGTTGCAGTGACCCGCTTCTGGCTGGTCCGCCACGGACCGACCCAT
>CANNIA010000011.1 GCA_947504705.1 Paracoccaceae bacterium | reverse complement strand
GCCTTGCCCGATCGCCTCACCCACCGCTGTCACATCCTGGAGACCGGAAACGACAGCTTCCGCTTCAAGGCAAGTTCAGCTTCCGCATCCGCCGCAAAGAAAAAGAAGGAGACAACACACAGCTTGACCCCGGCATGAACCGAAATCCATAATCAGAGGTGGCTCACTTCTCGGTGAAAAACCCGGCTCAGTTCTGGGTGAAAATCAACATCCTGATCGACATGAATCAATGACGGGCGAGGCCTTCTGGCTACACAACAGAACAAATCCACGCATTCTGGCGAACGGCAGCCCCACACCTCGGTGGCCCATCGCGATCCGCAAGCTGATCTCCTCATCGCCCGAAACAAACAGTGGAACATCCACAGCTCTACCCAAATGGCCAGGTGGCGCGGCTGGCAATCCACTTACTGGAGAGGGTCTGACCGACCTTCTTGCCTCGATGTCGAAGGCTATCTCAACAAGTGCCGGGCAAGCTGAAAGCAAGAAGAGATGGGTGAGCGAAAGCACTGTGCTCGGAGTGGTGCTTTCAGAAGCCGAGATTGTCGAGCTTTGCACTCAGATCGACACTTCGAGGCAGGTCAACTTAGACGCGATGGTCGAACTCGAACGGCTTGCGGATTCTGCAGCCCGGTTGAATCGGAACGCAGCATTGGATGAACAGGTCTGGCTGGGTTTCGAGCGGGAATTGGATCGGGTTGAAGTTGCCAGTCTTCGTTTCCAGACCTTGCGCCAAGGTACCCCGTCGAAGACCCGCTCACACTGGACTGTTGACTGCGTTTCAATCGAGCGACCGGCAACTTGGGGAGAGGTGCAGGCCCTCCTCCGTCGGCGTCTAAAAGAGCTTGAAAGTTCGCAAAGGACGCTCAAAGGTCAGATAGCGGCTGACCAACGCGAACTGGTCAAGCTGTCGCAGCACAATGGCGATAGCTCACCTGAAGGAACCGCAGCCGTGACCCGTGCAGTCATCCAACGGGAATTCATGCTTAACTCAGTCAAGGACGACACCCCCAACCGCACTCAACTTTTGGCCACGCTCTCGGCTCGGGACCCGAACAGCCTGATTTCCGACCAACACTGGGAAGCATTTGATCTTGCCGCGTCTAAATTGTTTGCACTCAAGAACAGTGTTGAAGTCCTTGAAAAGGGAAAACCCACTGTAGAAACGGTTGAAGTTGCGCAAGCCGCTCTAACCTCTGACAAGATTGTGTCGGACCTCTACCATTGGGCTCGTGAGTACGAGGGCAGGCGCGAATTACTCGCACGCTATGCCTACACAACCGATACCGCATCGCTTCCGACAGCCGTGCGAGAGCATTTTGAGCCATATTGGTCATCTGAGGCGCGTCGAATGCCTGACGGCATCGGAGGCCTGCCAAGATGGGGTGGGGCTGATTTGTCAATTTTCATGCGGGAATTCTACTATCCCCCCAAAGAGCGAGAGAGCTACTTCGCTGAACTTCCTCCTTATGCGCATGTTTACCCAGCGCCCTTCAACAAGGACAACGCTCTCCTGCTGCAGCTTTCCAGCGATAACCTGGTCGGCTGGATCTGGGGGGATCTGGATGATATCTTTTTCATCATCCCCTATGAGGATCTTGTCGCCAACAGTTTTGATCGAGTCGAGGCGATCATCTCACAATGATTGACGCTTCCTGCGAAGACTCTTCACCAACGCTGCGTAAGGTGCGCAATACTGCCCACCTTACCTCGCGTCCCGCTTCCCCTCGCCTGCGTGGCGCTCCGTCCAGCGCCGCCAGCCTGCCCCGGCAAGCAGCACGGAAAGTGCCACCATCGCGACCGTCACCAGAACCGATTTCAGCAAGGTGAACCGGCTGGCCATCAGGATCGCCGCGTCGGTCAGGTCTGGGGCGGACAAAAGGCCTGCGACGGCAGCATTCTCGGCATAGTCGAAGCCCGCTGCCGCAATCACCACTGCCGACAAGGCCAGCGCCCATCGGCGCGGGGCCAGCCGCAGGAAGGACAGGCTCAGCGACAGGGCCAGAAGGCCGGGAAAGAACAGGTCCAGCCGGTGCTGCACTTCGCGGTAGAAGTCGCGGGCCGGATCATCCAGCGCGGCCAGAAGGGCGCGGGCTTCCGCGACCGAATAGCCCAAGGGCCGCAGGTCAAAGGGCGGCAAGCCCCCCGCCATCGCGGCGATCTTCGGCAAAGACCACAGGACCATGGTCGCATAGACCGCCCCGGTCGCCAGAACCACTGCCCAGAACAGGAATTTGCGCATCGGCACCCCCCGTTAAAAGGTTAAGTCCAAGTAAACGCCCACCGCCAAGGCATTGCAATCATTGAGCCTGGCAATGCTGTCCAGCGTGGACAGCCCGCCCCTATCCCCGCTCGATCTCGGCCCCAAGGCCTTTCATCAGCCCCTCGAAGATCGGGAACGAGGTCTGGATCGGCGACCCGTCATCCACCGCAACCGGGGCCTTCGAGGCCAGCCCGCAGACCAGGAACGACATCGCGATCCGGTGGTCGATATGGGTGGCGCAGACAGCCCCGCCCGGCACCCCTCCGGCCCCCAGCCCATGGACGATCAAGGTATCCTCATCCTCCTCGACCCGGACCCCGCAAGCCTCCAGCCCCCGGGCCATCGCGTCGATCCGGTCGCTTTCCTTGACCCGCAGCTCCTTGACCCCGCGCATCACTGTCTTCCCCTTCGCAAACGACGCCACCACCGACAGGACCGGATATTCGTCGATCATGCTGGGAGCCCGTTCCGGAGGCACCTCGATCCCCTTCATGTTGCCCGAAAACCGGACCCGCAGGTCCGCCACCGGCTCGCCGCCCTCTTCGCGGGGGTTCTGGAACTCGATATCAGCCCCCATCTCGACCAGCGTCAGATAAAGCCCGTTGCGGGTCAGGTTCTGGGAGACGCCGGGCACCAGAATATCCGACCCCTCGACAATCAACGCCGCGCAGACCGGGAAGGCAGCACTTGAGGGATCACGCGGAACCGCCACCGTCTGCGGCCGCAACTCGGGCTGGCCGGTCAGGGTGATGACATGGCCCTCGCTGGTCTTTTCCACCGACAGCTTCGCGCCGAAACCCAGAAGCATCCGTTCCGAATGGTCCCGCGTCGGTTCTTTTTCGATCACCACCGTCTCACCCGGAGCATTCAGCCCGGCCAGCAAGATCGCCGACTTCACCTGAGCCGAGGCAACCGGCAGCGTGTAGCGCACCGGCACCGGGTTCGCGGCCCCGACGATCGTCATCGGCAAGCGCCCCCCTTGCCGCCCATAGGCGCGGGTTCCGAAGAGGCTCAGCGGGTCTGTCACCCGCCCCATCGGGCGCTTCCGCAGGCTGGCATCGCCGGTAAAGGTCGCCGTGATCGGCGTCGTCGCCATCGTCCCCATGATCAACCGAGCCCCGGTGCCGGAGTTGCCGACATCCAGCACATCCACAGGTTCCTGAAACCCACCGACGCCGACGCCGTTGACCGTCCAGGCCCCCTCACCCAGCCGGGTGACCGTCGCGCCAAAAGCCCGCATCGCCTTGGCGGTATCCAGCACGTCCTGACCTTCCAGAAGCCCGGTGATCCGGGTTTCCCCCACCGCCATCGCCCCGAAAATCAACGACCGATGTGAGATCGACTTGTCGCCCGGAACCTCGGCCACGCCCTTCAGCGCCCCCGATTTGCGGGATTTCATCGGTTGCGCATCGCCATGGCCGGACATGTCTTTCTCCCTCAGTTCTCGCCTGCCTGATAACGCAAGCGAAAGCCGGGGTCCACGGCCCGCTTTTCGCGGCGGGGTGGGCGGGCGGGAGCCGCGGAAAGCGGGCCTTAGCGACGCCGAAAGGTCAGGTAATGCGGGCTGCGGCCTTCGCGCAGGGCCTTTTGTTCATAGCGGGTGGACAGCCAATCCCCCCAAGCCTCGCCCAAGCCCGCCTGCCGTTCCAGCGCGAACCCGGCGGGGGGGACCTCTTCCAGCGTCTGGCGGACATAGTCGGGGATGTCGGTCGCGACGCGGAATTCGGCCCCGGAAATCATCTTGCGGGCCAGGGGCAACAGGTATTCCGGCGTCACAAAGCGGCGGCGGTGGTGGCGGGCTTTCGGCCAGGGGTCGGGGTAGTTCAGGAAGACCTTGGACAGGCAGGCATCGGGCAGCACGTCAAAAAGGTCGCGCACATCGCCGGGATGAAGCCCGAGGTTGGTCACCCCTGCGCCGCGGATCTTGCCCAGAAGCATGGCGATGCCGTTCACGAAGGGCTCGGCCCCAAGGATCGCCACGCCCGAATTTGCGGCGGCCATATGCACCAGATGCTCACCGCCGCCAAAGCCGACCTCAAGCCACAGGGGCTTGCCCGCTGCGAAGTCCAGATCAAGAAC
Source organism: Paracoccaceae bacterium (assembly GCA_947504705.1). Taxonomy (GTDB): domain Bacteria; phylum Pseudomonadota; class Alphaproteobacteria; order Rhodobacterales; family Rhodobacteraceae; genus Tabrizicola. The sequence goes on along the minus strand of CANNIA010000011.1, from coordinate 93,597 downwards.
CGCGCGCTCCGGGTTATCCTCACGCGTGATCCCGCGCAGGGTGAGCGGGACTAGGTCGTTGGCCAGATAATCCTTCTGGCTCGCGCGCAGGGTCTTGCCCCGGATGCGGCCATAGAAATTGCGGGATGGGGAGGCGCTTTCGGTCATGGTGGCGCTTTAGGACCCGCGCCGGGGATGGTCAAGCTTAGCCGCGCCCGCGATAGGGGCCGACCCCTTGATCGGGCAGCCAGACGCCTGCGGGCGGCGCGCCGGTCTGCCAAAAGACATCAATCGGAATGCCGCCGCGCGGGTACCAATAGGCCCCGATCCGCAGCCATTGCGGGTCGAGAAGTGCCACCAGCCGCTTGCCGATGTCGATTGTGCAGTCTTCGTGGAAAGCGCCATGGTTGCGGAAGCTGTGCAGGTAAAGCTTCAAGGACTTCGATTCGACCAACCAGGAGCCCGGCACATAGTCGATCACGATGTGGGCGAAATCGGGCTGGCCGGTCATCGGGCAAAGCGAGGTGAATTCGGGTGCGGTGAAGCGCACGACGTAAGAGGTGCCTGCATGGCCGGTCGGAACCCGCTCCAGCACGGCGGTTTCGGGCGAGGTCGGAGCCTCGGTCTTCTGACCAAGCTGAGTTAGTCCGGACACATCGGTTGCAGTCATGGGTCTACTCTTTCCGGTAAAAGCGGATGATGGGCGAAGTTTACCGCAGCCAGAGGTTGCCAGTAAGATGCAGTCTTTTGCCTGCGTTCCGCGCCAAGGTGCGAGAGCGGTCGATTTTTGTCTTTGACTTGCGCAGCTTTGCTTGGGAAGAAGATCGTTCGGAGGACAAGCAGATCAGGCCTTGTCCAGCAATCATTCGTTCACTGGCCAGCAGTTGAAAGATCATTGGGCGATGAGGGTCTCGGTACCCCATGGTCGATAGCCCGCTTTGTGCGCAGCATTTCCTTGACCTGAATATCAAGGAATTCAATAAGTTCCTTCATATCCGGTTTTTCATGCTCGATGAAGGCCATCGCTTCGACCAAGGCCTCTTTCTTGGCCGCATCCGGCACGCCGTCCAGCAGCGTTTCGGGTTTGCCCTGAGTATTCCAGCGCGGGCCGCCCAGCCAGACGGCGGCGAACATGATCTTGGCCTTGACGTCCGGCGTGCCGCTGGCAACCAGCGCGTCATAGAACAGCCGATGCACTTCCTGCCAGGTCCGCGAGTGATAGACCGAGCCAGCCTCGTTACCGATGCCGCAATAGGCGTCATGCAGGGCAGAAGCATTGGCGAATTTCGGCTCATTGGGGAAGCCGATCAGGGGCACGAAGATTTCGGGGATTGAGGCACCGTCGGTCAGCGATTTCTCGGGGGCCTGCCAATCCAGACCGCCTGCATCGATGAAGTCAAGCCGGGCAATCAAGCGTTGGAAATCGTAGGCGCGGCCTTCCAGCTTGATCTTTTCCGGGGCAAGTTTCACCGGGGCGTTGTTGAAGCGGCATTTACCGACAAGGCATTCCTCGGACACCGCAATATTCTGGGTTGCAAGGTCCTCTTGCGTCGAGACGCAGGCCGCAAGCGGCAGCATCGCAGCCAAGAAAGCCAAGCAAAGGCGAAGCGGATTTCGGGTCATCAGGGGCACCCAAGGTAAAATTGCAATCGGTAAACGTGGCAAACTCCACGCGCCGCCCGAGAAAGCCCTAACGGCGGCGCGTGGTCAAGCATGGTTTCAGACCGCCTTCTTCAAGGCGTCGATCAGATCGGTACGCTCCCAGCTGAAACCACCGTCCGCATCCGGTGCGCGGCCAAAGTGGCCATAGGCCGAAGTACGGGCATAGATCGGCTTGTTCAGGTCCAGATGCGTGCGAATGCCGCGCGGGGTCAGGTCCATGACTTCGGCGACGGCGCGTTCGATCGCTGCCTCCGAAACCTTGCCGGTGCCATGCGTGTCGACATAGATCGACAGGGGTTTGGCCACGCCGATGGCATAGGAAACCTGCAGCGTGCAGCGGTCGGCAAGGCCTGCGGCGACCACGTTCTTGGCCAGATAGCGCGCGGCATAGGCGGCCGAGCGGTCAACCTTGGTCGGGTCCTTGCCACTGAAGGCACCGCCGCCGTGAGGGGCAGCCCCGCCATAGGTGTCGACGATGATCTTGCGGCCCGTCAGGCCCGCATCCCCATCCGGCCCGCCGATCACGAAGGTCCCGGTCGGGTTCACATGCCATTCGGTCTTGCGGGTAATCCAGCCTTCGGGAAGCACGTCGCGGATATAGGGCTCCACGATCTTGCGGATGACTTTCGAGGTTTGGCGTTTGGAGGTGTGCTGGGTCGACAGCACGATCGACATCACTTCGACCGGTTTGCCGTTGGCATAGCGCAGCGTGAGCTGGCTTTTCGCATCCGGCCCAAGGGTTGGCTCAGCACCGGACTTCCGGGCTTCGGTCAGGCGGCGCAGGATCGCATGGGCATACTGGATCGGCGCGGGCATGAATTCAGGGGTCTCAAGCGTGGCATAGCCGAACATGATGCCCTGATCGCCAGCCCCGTCCCGATCCACGCCCTGCGCGATATGCGCCGATTGTTCGTGAATGTAGTTGCTGATCTTGATCTTGTCCCAGTGGAACTTTTTCTGCTCATAGCCGATGTCACGCACGCAATCGCGGACGATGCCGTCGACGCGTTTCATCATCGCGGCGGTTGCCTCTTTCGACGACAGGCCAACCTCGCCGCCAACGACCACGCGGTTGGTGGTGGCGAAGGTTTCGCATGCGACACGGGCGTTCGGTTCTTCCTTGAGGAAGGCGTCCAGGACAGCATCCGAGATGCGGTCACAGACTTTGTCGGGGTGACCTTCCGAGACGGACTCGGAGGTAAAGACGTAATCCTTGCGGCCAGTGGCAGTAGTCATCGGGGAAGTGCTCCATTGGTTGATCCCCGCCACGTCAGGAAGCCGTTGTGGCAGTTCAGTGTTCCCCTAGTCGGGGCTGAGCATAAGGTCAACGGGATTTCGGAGCCCGTGCCGCCGAAAGCAAAGCAAGCCCCGCCAGCAAAAGCAGGATCGGCCCGTCACCCCAGCGGCTGTAGGGTGTGGGTGGCAACGCACCGGGTATCTTCGTGTCAAGCTTGGCCATGGTCCCGAACGGAAGGTCCGCCACCACCCGCCCCCGCGCGTCGATCACCGCGGTGACGCCGGTATTGGCGACCCGGATCATCGGCAGGCCTTGTTCAATGGCGCGCAGCCGGGCTTGGGCAAAATGCTGGAACGGGCCGGTCTGGACGCCAAACCAGGCATCGTTGGTGATCTGCAGCATCCAGTCGGCGCGTTCGGGCGCGGCATTCACCTCACGCGGAAAGATGACCTCATAGCAGATCAGAGGCAGCACTTTCCCGAGCTTGCCAAGATCGATAACCGAGGGGCCAGACCCGGCCGAATAGGTGGCCCCGGCCTGCGCGGCAAAGGCAGTGATCCCGAACCAGTCATAGGCCAGATCGCCAAAGGGGATATATTCGCCAAAGGGCACCAGATGGGCCTTGTCATAACGGGCCAGTTCGACCCCATCGCCCTGCAGGAAACGCAAGCTGTTGAAATACCGCCCGCCCTCCTCGCGCTGGATCCCGGCAGCGACCAGCTTACCGCGCGAGGCGGTGCCGATCATCCCGGCCACTTCCGGCGCATATTCCAGCATGTAGGGCACGGCGGTTTCCGGCCAGATCGTCAGATCAGCGGGCGTGCCCTCGTTCGTCATGGTCAGAAGGCGATTGAGGAAGGTCTCGGCCAGCGCATCATCCCATTTCAGCGATTGTTCGGCATTAGGCTGGACCAGACGGATCGTCCCGGCACGGTCGGGCGGCATCGGCAGTGACAGCCGCCAAAGCCCGAAGCCAAAGGCTGCCGCAAGGATCAGCCCGGACAGGGCCAGCCCTTTAAGCCTCCAAACGGCGGGAAGGGCGGCGATGCCAAGGCAAAGAAGGGTAAGCCCCGACGGCCCGATCAAAGCGGCGAGTTGATCGACCGGGGTGCCAATCCAGACATGGCCCAGCATCCCCCAGGGAAACCCGGTAAGGATGACGCCGCGCAGCCCTTCCAGACCGACGAAGGCTGCTACGAAGCCAAACCCGCGATGCCGGAAAAGCCTGGCAATGACCGCCGCTGCCGCCCAGAACAGGCCGAGGCCTGCAGCAAGGAAAATCACCGCAAAGGGGGCCATCCAGCCGTACTGCTCGGCGTCGATGAGGAAGGGCTCGACGATCCAGGAAAGGGCTAGGCCGAAATAGCCGGTTCCCGCTGCTTCGCCCACCAAGAAAGCCCCACGCGCGGTCGCTATGCGGTCAAGCAGCCAGACCACCCCGGCCATCCCGGCCAGCGCCGCCCACCAAAAGCCCCAAGGGGCTTGACCCAGCGCCGCAACCGCGCCAAAGCCAAAGGACAGCACCAGTCGCCGCCAGCCGTTCAGCCAAGCGTCAGCCATGGCTCACGCGGCACCCTCATCCGGCAATGGCAGCCGCACGCGCAACCGCTTGATCCGGCGCGGGTCGGCATCCAGAATCTCGAAGGTGACGCCGCTTTCATGGGTGACGATCTCTCCCCGCCGCGGCACATGGCCCGAGCGTTGGAAGACCAGCCCGCCCAAAGTGTCGATCTCTTCGTCCTCGTCGCCCTTGCGCAGGGCAACACCCAAGGCCACCTCGATCTCCTCAAGCGGGGCGGCAGACTGGGCAAGGATCACACCGGGCGCCTCCTCTTTCCACAGCGCGCCTTCTTCCTCGTCATGCTCATCCTCGATCTCGCCGATCACCGTCTCAATCAGGTCCTCGATCGTCACCAGCCCGTCGACACCGCCATATTCGTCGATGATCAAGGCCATATGGGCGCGGTCCTTCTGCATCTTTTGCAAGAGCACCCCCACAGCCATCGAGGGCGGCGCGTAAAGGATCGGACGCAGAAGGCGCTTGAGGCTGAACCGCCCCGTGGCCCCGAACCCATGCTGCAAGGCAAGATCCTTCAACAGGACCAAGCCCTGCGGATGATCAAGCGTGCCCTTGTAGACCGGCACCCGGCTGAACCCATGCTTGCGAAAGACCGCGACCAGTTCGTCCTTGCCGATGTCCAGCGGCACCGCCACTATATCGGTCTTTGGCACCGCCACGTCATCCACCCGCATCTGACGCAAGGCATTCAGGCCCTGCGATACAGATGAGTTGCCCCGCGCCGTCTCGGCGGAGGTGGCGTCCGAACTTGGGCTGAATGCAGAAAGAAGCCTTCCGAAAAAGCCTTTTGGCCCCTGATCTGAGGCGGGTTCTTCGGTCATAACCTCCAGCGGCGCGCTTTGCGCTGCGGTAGACCCGTCGTTACTACTGCCCATCGGTCCTTTTTCCAGAACGCAACCGTCCAGCGGCTGCGGCGCTAATATGGGTCACAAACCCCAAGGCTGGCAAGTATCCGCACTTCCAGCCCCTCCATCAGGGCAGCGTCTTCGTCTTCGACATGGTCATAGCCCAGCAAATGCAACGTTCCATGAACGATCAGATGCGTGACGTGATCCGCCATCGGCTTGACCTGCTCTTCGGCCTCGCGGGCACAGGTCTCCCAGGCGATGGCTATGTCACCAAGGGATTCGGGAACCTCCAGCGTGCCGGGTTCGGGCGCATCAGGAGCCTCGCCCACGAATTCCGCGCTCCGCTCCTCGGACGGCCAGCTCAGAACATTCGTGGGCATGGACTTGTCGCGGAAATCACTGTTCAGAACGGCAATCCGCGCGTCGCCGCAGCCCATCAGGCTGACCTGAAAACCGATGACCGGCAGACCGACGCCCTGAAGCGCTGCCGCTGCCGCACGTTCGGCCAGCGGGGCCAGCCCGAAAGCCTCCCATCGCGCATCTTCGATCACTGTCTCGACCAGATCCATCATCAAGCCACTAACGCGACGCGCCCCTGCCGTCAAATCAAGCGCCTGCGGCGAGAGTTTTTGGACCAAGAGGAAACCTTGATCTTTCTCTTCCCCAAATGTCCCGGGGAGATCGAGGGGCAGCGCCCCTCGTCAGCCGAGGAGGAGGGCAAAGCCCCGACGACGAGAAAAAGGTCTTCGCGGCAACGCCGCTCCGGCCGGTAACCGCCCCTTACCCCTTGGCTTCGTCCGCCTCATAGGCCTCGATGATCCGCCCGACCAAGGGATGCCGCACGACATCCTTCGAGGTGAAGTAATTGAAGCTTACCCCCCTGACCCCTTTCAGGATCCGCTCGGCATCCGCCAAGCCCGAAGCCGTCCCGCGCGGCAAGTCAACCTGCGTGCGGTCGCCAGTGATAACCATGCGGCTGCCTTCGCCAAGGCGGGTCAGGAACATCTTCATCTGCATGGTCGTTGCATTCTGCGCCTCGTCCAGCACGACAAAGGCGTTCGACAAAGTCCGGCCCCGCATGAAGGCCAGGGGCGCAATCTCGATCCGCTTTTCCTGCAGAAGCTTTTCGACCTGCTTTGACGGCAGGAAATCGTTCAGCGCGTCGTAAAGCGGTTGCATGTAGGGGTCGACTTTTTCCTTCATGTCGCCGGGCAGAAAGCCAAGTCGTTCACCCGCCTCGACCGCCGGGCGCGACAGGATGATCTTTTCCACCGCGCCCGAGATGAACATCGTCACCCCGACCGCCACCGCCAGATAGGTCTTGCCCGTCCCGGCCGGGCCAATACCAAAGCCCATTTCGTTCTGGAAAAGGTTGGCCACATAGGCCTTCTGCGCCTCGGTCCGGGGTTCGATCGGCTTCTTGCGGGTGCGAAGCTCCATCCCAGTCGAGAACAGCTCGATCTGCTCACCCTCGGCCTCGCCCACTGGTCGGCCCATCCGCATCGCGCCGTCGATGTCGCCGGCAGCAACCCCGCGCCCTGATTCGAGCCGGGCGTAAAGCGACCGCAGCACTGCCGCCGCCTGTTCACGTGCCGACTTGTCGCCGATCACTGCCAAACGGTTGCCCCGCCGCAGGATATGCACCCCCATCTGGTGTTCAACCTGCGCCAAGTTGCGGTCAAACTCGCCGCAAAGGTCAATCAATAGGCGATTATCTGGAAATTCGAGGGTGGATTCCACGATATCCGCGGCGACAGATCTGTTTGGCGGGGGGGACAGAGCGCTGATGCCCAAGGGGCACTCCTCTTGCTTAGGGGCCTAAGGGGAAGTCTGCCGCCGCTTGGGTCATCTGGCAAGCAAAACCATGCGCTGTTACAAAATCTTGTGGTGACTCCATCGTCATCAAACAAGCAGTCGCAAAAGCAAAGGGCCCCGGCAGTGCCGAGGCCCATCGCTATTTTCCTGCCAGTGGCCGCTTATTTCGGCACGTAATCCGGACCAGGCGCGTCCGAAGTCTCATAGGGACCAAGCACGGTTCCAGGCGGATATTTGCCGTCGCAGATCGGCAGCCCAGTCTTGGGATCAACACGCGGTGTCGAATAGCCCTCGACGCCGTCATCGATGATCCAGACTTGGCAGCCGTCGGGATCATAGGCGATTGCCGCTTCGCCTTCTCTAAGGGCCACGTCGTCGGTCCCCGAATCCGACGCTTTGGCGATCACGGTATCGGGTCCGTGATACCGTTCTACGTCTTCGAAGAATTCGCCGCTCTGGCACGCCGTAAGGCCGGTCGCGAGGACGGACAGAAGCCCAAGGCGCAGGGCCTGGCTGCCGAAAGTGCTGTTCATCTTGGTATCCAATACAGGCATCATCTGATCAGCCCTTCATGCACATGACTTCGACGCGGCGGTTCTTCGCCATCCCCGCCGCAGAGTCATTGGTTGCAACCGGCTGCTTTTCGCCATAGCCGGCTTCGCTGTCGACCACGGCACCGACCGAACGGGCCACCTCGGCCACCGCCTTGGCGCGGGCCTCCGACAGGGCCTGATTGTAGTCGTCCGCCCCGCGGCTGTCAGTGTGACCCGCGATCGAGAAGGAATAGGCCTCGGCGTGGCTGAAGAATTCTTCAAGCTTGGACCGGCCCGAAGAGGTCAGCGTGGCGCTTGCGGTCCCAAAGAACGCATCCGTGCTTTCGGTCAGGCAGCTTTTCGGCACGACGCAAACCGCCTTGCCTGTCTTGGCGTCGCGGCGCGGCACCATGTAGCCTTCGGTTCCACCATCGGCCCACCAGTGCTGGCAGCCGTCTGCGTCAACCCAGACGCCCCATTCTATATGGCCCGTGATCGGGAGGTCGTCAGCCATGGCCATAGACCCGGCACCCAAACACATCCCCACGACAGCGGACGCAATGGCGCGTCGCAGCATGCTGGCAGTCTCCATGAAATTGGCACTCCTCACACTCGGCGGCAGCAAATCCTCGCCGCGCCAGACATCTTAACGATTAAAGCCCCTCTTCGGCCCATCAAGAAGAAAAACTTCGCCGGGATCGCGATTTTCCTCACCCGGAGCATACAAATTCGAACAATTCTTGCCATTTTGCAACAGTTCCAACCCTTCACTCAATCGTGAAAAGGGGGTCTGCTGCCAATGAGTTGGAGGACGAAGCTAATACGCGCACCCGCTTCAGTTGACCGATTCGGCCGTCGGGGTCGCTGACGTGGACCGCGTGGAGGTGATCAGACTTGCCAACCATCTGCCCCGCCATGCGCCCCGGCTTTTCGTAAAGCACCGTGACTTCGCGCCCGACCATCGCTTCTTGCGCAGCACGTTGTTGACCGGTGATCAGGGCCTGCAACTCATGCAGCCGGGCATCCGCGACCGGGGCCGGAACCGCGGTTTTTTCGGCGGCCGGCGTGCCGGGACGGGCCGAGTATTTGAAGCTGAAGGCCTGCCCGAACCCAACCGCACGGATCAGGTCCAGCGTCGCTTGGAAATCGGCGTCCGTCTCGCCGGGGAAGCCGACGATAAAGTCCGAGGACAGCAGGACATCGGGCCGCACCGCCCGGATCCGGTCGATCAGCCGCAGATAACTGTCCGCAGTGTGCTTGCGGTTCATCGCCTTCAGGATCTGGTCGCTGCCCGATTGCACCGGCAGATGCAGATAGGGCATCAGCGCGGGAAGATCACCGTGGGCAGCGATCAGATCGTCGTCCATGTCGTTGGGGTGGCTGGTGGTATAGCGCAGCCGGGCCAGACCGTCGACCTTTGCCAGTTCGCGCAACAGGCGGGACAGGGCCCAAGCGCCGTCCGCTCCTTCGCCATGGTATGCGTTGACGTTCTGGCCCAGAAGCGTGATCTCGCGCACGCCTTGGGCCACCAATCCCCGTGCCTCGACCAGAAGCCGTGACACAGGGCGGCTGACTTCGGCACCGCGGGTATAGGGCACGACGCAGAAGGCGCAGAACTTGTCGCAGCCTTCCTGCACTGTCAGAAACGCCGTCGGCCCGCGCAGGGACTTGCGTTCGGGCAGAAGGGTAAACTTGTCCTCGACTGGAAAGTCGGTATCGACCTGCCGCCCCCCCGCATCCAGCATCTCGGGCAGGCGGTGATAGGCCTGCGGCCCCACGACCAGATCGACCACCGGCGAGCGGCGGAGGATTTCCGCCCCCTCGGCCTGCGCCACGCAGCCCGCAACACCGACTTTCAGGTCGGGCTTGGCATTCTTCAGCGCGCGCAACCGACCAAGGGCCGAATAGAGCTTCTCGGAGGCTTTTTCGCGGATATGGCAGGTGTTCAGCAGCACCATGTCGGCGTCTTCGACCTTGTCCGTCGTGACATAGCCCTTCGCGCCAAGGGCTTCGGCCATGCGCTCAGAGTCATAGACGTTCATCTGGCAGCCGTAGGTCTTGACGAAAATCTTTTTCACGTCGGTCATGCGCCTGGGTCCTTCAGGGGTGGTCCGCGCATTTACACCCTTAGCCCCGGCGCAGCAACGCCACCTTCAGCCCGCTGCCGTCGTGACCCCCGGCCCGTCGCCCTCATATTGAGGCAGGCCGTCGCTGATCGCATAGAAGTCAGGCCGTCCCCCGGTGCAGATGTGATAGCCGGGATGCAAGGCTTCGGGCCGGTCGAAGGCCCCGGCAAGGATCGCATAGCGGGCTTCGGCATTCGGTTTCCAGAACAAGATCGACCCGCAAGTCGCACAGAAGCCCCGCTTCGCGAAATCCGAAGCAGCGAACCAGGTGATGTTCTCCTGCCCCTGCAGCGCCAAGTGGTCAGCGCCGATGCTGGTGGCCGCGAAGTAAAGCCCCGACTGCCGCCGACATTGCGCGCAATGGCAAAAGATCACCTCGCGCAGCGGTCCTGTTGTCGTGAAGCGGACCTTGCCGCACAAGCATCCGCCGGTCTCTGTCGTTGCCATCGCCGCATTCTCCCTGCTCACTGGCCACCAGTCTTGCGGACCCACGGCGTTTAAGCCTGCCAGTGCCGACCAGTCCCTTGCCCAATGCGACACCTTGCAATGCGGGTTCGGATCGCCGAATCTGCCGCAACGCATCTTCGGACCCTGACATGCCCTACCCAAGCCTCGCCGACCTTCTGACTGCGAAAGCGAAAGACCTTGCCAAAGGCCCGCTTGCGCTTGTCTTGGCCGAAGACGAGGTCGAGGTGCAGTCCACACTGGCTCATCTTCTGAAGATCGGCTTTCGCGACGTGATTCTTCTGGCACCCCCCGGCGTGGAACTTGACGCCGAAACGGCCGCCCGGGTGCATGTGGCCAGCCATGATGTCCATGCGGAAGACGCACTTCCGAATGCCGTGAACGCGGTGATCGACCGGTTGCCGGGCACCTGGATTCACTACTGCTACAATGCGGAATACCTGTACTATCCGTTCAGCAACACGCGAAACGTGCGTGAGCTACTAGCCTTCCACACCGAAGAACGGCGTGCGGCGATGATGACCTACGTCATCGATCTTTACGCGGGCGACCTTTCGACCGCGCCAAACGGAGTTTCCCTTACTGATACCTGGTTCGATCAGCTTGGCTATTATGCACTAGAGCGCAAAGACCCGGCGAACAACTGGCAACCGAAAGAGCGCCAGATCGAAGTTTACGGGGGCCTCCGTCGTCGCTTCGAAGAGCATGTCGCCTGGGAGCGTCGCCGGATCGACCGCATCTCGCTGTTCCGCGCCAAGCCGGGGCTGCGGCTTTTGCCAGACCTAACACTGTCGGATGACGAGATGAACACCTATGCCTGCGCCTGGCATCACAACCTGACGGCAGCGGTCTGTTCCTTTCGCGCGGCGAAGGCGCTTTGCACCAATCCGGGGTCCCGCCACGCCGTGCAAGGGGTCCGGTGGCGAAACTCGATCCCATTCGAATGGAATGACCGTCAGCTTCTGGAACACGGATTTATCGAACCGGGCCAGTGGTTCTAGGCGGGCAGCACTTCAGAGCGCGCCGTCGACTTCGCCGCTGGAATAGGGAGCCTGCATCAACGGTCCCTTTCTGTTCGATGCCAGCCGGAGGCAGGCCAGTGCAGCCGCCGGCACCTCAGCCTCGTCCACAAGTGCGGGGCGCTCGCAGTCTTTGGAAAACTTCGCCAGATCAACCGCCTTGTCCGCTGAAAGATCGCCATTCCGCACCAAGACAGCGGCGGCCGAGGTTGGAACCAGCAACCCTTCGGCCGGGCCGGTCAGAACACCCGTGATGAACCGTGCTTTCGGCTGTTGCCCCGCGTTCAGCACCAGAAATGCCATGGCTTCAAACCGCTCTTCCGCCATGATCAGGTACATCCGATTCAGCATCAGAAGCGCTGACCCCTTGAAGGCGAACCCCTCAGCGCCATAGCGCGCCTCGATGATACCGTTCTCTGGCCGAAGCATCAGCGCCATCCGGGCAAACTGCCCGGGTTGGCCAAAGGCCCAATAGTAAAGCCAGTAGGTCCCGAAATATTCCATGCCGCGCCGGGCTGTTTCGTTGCGTGCAGAATCAAGCAGCGAAAACGGAACCGACAACGCGTGGGTGCCAGACCCAGCATCTGCCTCTCGGGCAAAAGGTCCAAGCAGGTCAGGGCCATCAAAAGACAGTACCGTGAAGCCGGGCAGGCGTTCGGCAAGAACGGCGGCAATTTTCGAAAGGTTGTGCTGGGTCGGGCGGACGCGCCCGGAAAGCCACCGCGACACGACCGACTTGTCGACGCCCACAGCCGCCCCAAGGGCTGCAGGCGACAAGTTCGCCTTGGCAAGCGCAAGTCGCAGTCGGGAGGCAAAGTCGTCTGGCAGGGTCATCAGCACCTCCTTGGCGACAACATGCAACCAGATGCAACTTTCTGCACGCTAACGCAACCCGTCACCATGCGTTGCAACTCGCCAGTTCAGGCAAGAAATGGCACACTTTCCCTACTAGCCTGCTTATTTCAGGCCTGTTTTTTCGAGTGCATTCTGCTGCCAAGGGTCGGGAAGACCCGTCTTTCCACCCTTGGTGCGCCAGTTTCCAGTGACTTGGATACGCCGGGCACCCTTTTTCCCCAAGGTCCCTGCCCGGTGTATCCAGTTGCAGGATGCCGCTGCCCTTAGGCGCGACGCAACCGGATCACCACATCGACGCGCGAAAGCTCCATCCCCGGCGGCACTTGCGGCAACGAGGCGATCTTCAGTTCCTCGGCAGGTGCGTCGGTCAGGCGGTGGCTGTCTTCCCAATAGAAATGCGGGTGATCATCAGTGCGCGTGTCGAAATAACTTTTCGAGCCATCAACCACGATCTCGTTCATCAGGCCCGCGTGGCAAAAGGCCCGCAGCGTGTTGTAGACGGTCGCAAGGCTGACCTTTTCGCCCGCGTTCAGGGAAAGTGCAAACAGGCTTTCCGCCGTCACATGCCGGTTCATCCCGTCGCCGACCAACAATTCGGCCAAGGCCAGACGCTGCCGCGTCGGACGCAACTGCCCGCTGGCCAGCCATCTTGCGACATGTGTTTCGGGGGATGCGTCCATCGCCTGGCCTTCCACTTCACGCCTTGTAATACAGGACGCGCGCCCCCTGCGACAAGCCATTACCGCCGCAGCGCGCGCAAGAGCACAAAGCCCGCAACCGCCGCGAAGGCCGAAGCGACAAGCACCCCCAGCCGCACCGCGTCCATCTCGGCCCCCTCGCCAAAGCTTAGCCCCCCGATGAAAAGCGACATGGTGAAGCCGATCCCCGCAAGCAGCGCCACCCCCGCCATATGCCCCCACCCTGCCCCTTCGGGCAGTCGCGCCAGACCCAGCGTCACCAAGGCAAACGTGGCCAAAAGCACGCCCAGAAGCTTGCCCACCACCAACCCCGCCGTCACCCCCAGCGTCAGGGGAGAGGTCAAGGCCGCGATCGAAAGACCGCCAAGGTCAAGCCCGGCATTGGCAAAGGCAAAAACCGGCACGATCAGAAAGGCGACATAGGGGTGCAGCCCGTCCTCAAGCCGATGCAGGGGCGAGCCGCCCTTGCGATCCTTCAGCGGGATGAAGAACGCCGTGACCACCCCGGCCAGCGTGGCATGGACGCCGGATTTCAAGACCAGAACCCAAAGCACCACACCAAGCAGCAACGCAGGCGCCACCCGGGCCGGGCGCAGACGACCAAGCATCCAAAGCCCGGCCAGCGGCACCAGCGCCAGCGCAAGATAGGTCAGCTTCAGATGGTCGGTATAGAAGATCGCAATGATCAGGATCGCGCCAAGATCGTCCAGAATTGCCAGCGTCAGAAGAAAGGTCTTCAGCCCCAACGGCAACCCCTTCCCAACCAGCGCCAGCACGCCCAAAGCAAAGGCGATGTCGGTGGCGGTCGGAATGGCCCAGCCGCGCAGCAGCGGCCCTTCGTTCAGGCTTAGGTAAATCAGCGCCGGGGCGACCATGCCCCCCAACGCCGCGACACCCGGCAGCACGATGTCGGACGGGCGCGCCAGTTTCCCTTCCAGCACCTCGCGCTTCAACTCAAGCCCGATCAGAAAGAAGAACACCGCCATCAGCCCGTCGTTGATCCACAGGATCAGGGGCTTGGTAAGCCCAGTCCCGGCAAGGGTGATCGACAGGGGTGCATCCAGCGCCGCAAGATAGGCGTCGCGCAGCGGGGAGTTGGCGACGACAAGGGCGACAAGCGTTGCCAGCATCAGCACGATGCCACCTGCGGCCTCATGCTGGAAAAGGCGGGCAAGGATCGACGGGGTAGAAGGGGGCGAAATCTGGCTCATCGGGCCAAGATAGGGCCGTTGCGGGTTTCGGCAAGCCCCGGGCCGACCAGGCGCCCATCCTGCCGCCGCCCTTGCAAGCTCTTCTTGCCCGATGCTACACCGATTGAAATGATTTGAAAGGGTGCACGGGGAATGGCCGCTTATCCTACCAGCTTCGACAAGGAAGCTCTTCTTGCCTGTTCGCGGGGCGAGTTGTTCGGGCCCGGCAACGCCCAGCTTCCGGCGCCGCCGATGCTGATGATGGACCGGATCACCGACATCTCGGAAGACCGGGGCGAACATGGCAAGGGCCATGTGGTGGCCGAATTCGACATCACGCCCGACCTTTGGTTCTTCGATTGCCATTTCCCCGGCAACCCGATCATGCCGGGCTGCCTTGGGCTTGACGGCCTCTGGCAGCTGACCGGCTTCAACCTCGGCTGGCGCGGCTGGCTGGGCCGCGGCTATGCGCTGGGTGTGGGCGAGGTCAAACTGACCGGCATGGTCCGCCCCGACCGCAAGAAGCTCACCTACTTCGTGGACTTCACCAAGGCGCTGACCACCCGCCGCCTGACCATGGGTGTCGCCAACGGCCGGGTCGAAGCGGATGGCGAGACGATCTACCTCGTCACCGATATGAAGGTCGCGCTGAGCGAGGCGTGAGCGCCGCTCTTCAAGCCTGACGGCATTCATCGCTTGGCCCAGCGAAGCCGCCTGCAAGGGCGGATGAGCGACCATCCGCGCCCAACCGTCTTGCCCCCTCTTCCCCTCTGCCCTAAACAGGGCTGAAGCAGGTTAAGGAGGCTCCATGCGCCGCGTCGTCATCACCGGGATCGGGATCGTTTCGTCCATCGGCAATTCTGCCGGAGAGGTTGAAGCCTCCCTCAGGGCCGGGAAATCGGGCATCGTAGCTGCCCCCGACTATGCCGAGCGCGGCTTTCGCTGCCGCGTCCATGGCCAGCCAAACATCGTGCTGGAGGACCATATCGACAAGCGCGACCTGCGCTTCATGGGCGATGGCGCGGCTTATACGTTCATCGCCATGGATCAGGCGGTCAAGGACTCGGGTCTGGCACCCGAGGACGTCTCGAACGACCGCACCGGGATCATCGTCGGCTCTGGCGGGCCTTCGACCAAGTCGTTCTTCAAGGCCCACAACATCGTCACCGATACCGGCTCGCCCAAGCGCATCGGGCCCTTTGGCGTGACCAAGGGCATGTCATCGACCACGTCTGCCTGCCTAGCGACGCCGTTCAAGATCAAGGGCGTGAACTATTCGATCACCTCTGCCTGTTCGACCTCGGCGCATTGCATCGGCAACGGGACCGAGCTGATCCAGATGGGCAAGCAGGACATCGTCTTTGCTGGCGGGGGTGAGGAGCTGGACTGGACGCTGTCCTGCCTTTTCGACGCGATGGGCGCGATGTCGTCCAAGTACAACGACACACCGGACCGCGCCTCGCGCAGCTATGACGCCAACCGCGACGGCTTTGTCATTGCAGGCGGCGGCGGGGTCGTGGTGCTGGAAGAGCTGGAACACGCCCTTGCCCGCGGTGCCAAGATCTATGGCGAAGTCACCGGCTATGGCGCGACCTCCGACGGGCACGACATGGTGGCCCCCTCGGGTGAAGGCGGCGAACGGGCGATGCGCTTGGCGCTGTCGACCCTGCCGAAGGGTCGGAAGATCGACTATATCAACAGCCACGGCACCAGCACGGTCGTCGGCGACGTGACCGAAGTTGAAGCAATCCGCCGCGTCTTCGGCAAAGGCCAGACCCCGCCCATCGCCTCGACCAAATCCCTGACCGGGCACTGCCTTGGTGGCGCAGGCGTGTGGGAGGCTATCTATTCGTTGATCATGATGAACGGCAACTTCATCGCGGCTTCGGCCAACGTGGAAACGCTGGACCCGGCCCTTGATCCCAGCGAGATCGTGACAACGATGCGCGACAATGTGCAAATCGATTCTGTTCTGTCCAATTCATTTGGTTTCGGCGGCACGAACGCCACGCTCGTGATGTCGAAATATCTCTCATAGGAGCCTGCGATGGCCGAGTTGATGAAGGGCAAGCGCGGGCTTGTCATGGGTGTGGCGAATGAACGCTCCATCGCCTGGGGCATCGCCTCGGCGCTTGCAGCCGAAGGGGCGGAACTGGCATTCAGCTATCAGGGCGAGGCCTTTGGCAAGCGCGTCCAGCCCTTGGCAGCCTCGGTCGGGTCGGATTTCCTGATCGACGTGGATGTGACGAACGAAGAAAGCCTTGATACCTGCTTTGGCGAAGTCGGCCGCCGCTGGGGGTCACTGGATTTCGTGATCCACGCCATCGCCTTTTCGGACAAGGCGGAACTGACGGGGCGGTTCATCAACACGACCAAGGGCAATTTCTTGAACTCGATGAACATTTCTTGCTTCAGCTTCATCGACGTTTCCCGCCGGGCTGCGGCACTGATGCCTGACGGTGGCAGCCTGATCACACTGACCTTTCAAGGCTCGAACAAGGTGGTGCCGAATTACAACGTGATGGGCGTGGCCAAGGCTGCACTTGAATCGGCCACCCGTTACCTTGCCAATGATCTTGGACCCCAGAAGATCCGCGTCAACGCCATCAGCCCCGGCCCGATGAAGACGCTGGCAGGGTCCGCCATCGGCGGTGCCCGCGCCACCTTCCGCCATACCGAAGACAATGCCCCCCTCCGGTCGAACGCGACGCTGGAGGCAATCGGCGGCACTGCCGTCTGGCTGTGTTCCGACTATGGCAACTGCACCTCGGGTGAGATCGTCCACGTCGACGGTGGGTTCCACCTTCTGGGGATGCCGCAGGCTGACAATCTCTGAATGGCTTCTACCGAAACCGATATCTATAAGACGCCGCGTTATTTCTGGCGACGACTGTTCGCCTATGCGCTTGATGTCCTAATAGCTTGGTTTGTTGCGGCGGTTGTTCTGGGCATTTTCGAAAGCGACGACCTTGACGGCAACATGGCGGCAAAGACCTTCAAATATACCTTTGGGATCGCGCTTAACTCTGACGAGTTCAGACCGCCCCTTTACCTTGGGTCAGTGACCTGCGGTCCGGCAACACCCATTCTGGCTTTCTTGCGACATCAGGTTGCGCCCGCCACCATCTCGTCTGCGGAATTCTGCGTCGAAAGAAGCTTTGGTATTCCCGTCGCCATCTCTGCAACTGCGACGCTCGCGGATACTCCGGAAGCCGGTGACCTTGGCGGTCAAAAGGTCAATATACCCTTGCGAATCCCGTCCTTTCATCGGTTTGCCGACACAATCGCCTTCGGCATCTTTCTTTGCCTGTCGGTCCTTACAACGCGCCTTCTTGGGCGGTCCGTAGGCAAGAAGTTCATGGGACTTGAGATCGTTGGTCGCAGTCCGGTGCCGACGCTTCGACGCGAGATGATCCGGAATCTTCCGCACTTGTTGGTCGTCCCGACGTTCGCGCTCATAAATTGGATGTTGCCGCCGCTGCCAGCCGTGCCTCCGGCCGTCCAGACTTTGGCCATCGGGCTGCAAATTCTGTCAGCGGGTGCCTTCATCTTCCTGTGGCTAGTGCCGCTGGTGCGCTGGCGGGGGAATTTGCCACATGATCGCTGGTTTGGGACGAAAGTGGTAAGATCGGACAGAAGCTCCTGGAATGGCCACGGCGATAGTGGTGGACCCCAATCCCCAAGCTTACCGTCGGAAGGCTTCACAGGTTTGCCGCCGACAATGGGTGGTCGGCCTCGGATCTAGGTCATTTTTCAAGCGTCTATCCGCTGGGACGCATTTCTTAAGAAACCCTGAACGTCCACGCGCAACCTATTGAAACCATTGAATATGGATTCACTGTCCAGCGTGGACAGCCAAATGTCGCGACCCTGAAGAGGATGGAGCGGGCGGCGGGAATCGAACCCGCGTCTTTAGCTTGGAAGGCTAAGGTCTTACCATTACACAACGCCCGCGTCGGCTGCGGTAGGTAGTCTGGCCGCGACCCGTCGTCAAGACGGGAGTATGGCGGACCCTCGGGATCCTGGCATTCTTTGTGCCGACCTTGGACCCGCTGTCGGTCCGTCACAGCGCGAACAGAGGCTCGGCACGGCCAGTGATGCCGGGGCTGGCCTGAAACAGGCTGCCGGTCAGCGGGAGGAACTCAATATCCCCAGGCGCGACGCCATCGGTCGCGGTGATGATGCGCAGCTGATCAAGCTTCGGGCCGCCGAAGCACAGGGTCGTCACATTGACCGCTGGTACGGCAATCCGTCCCTTTGGCGCGCCGTCGCGGCCAAGGCGCAAGACCGCCCGGCCCGCCCATTGCGCGCTCCACAGGTCGCCAGTTGCATCGACCACGAGCCCGTCGGGCAATCCATCTTCGGGCCCGTGCGCGACCAGTACTCGTCGATTGCGGGCCAGAAGGCTGTCAGGCCCGATGTCATAGGCCAAGGTCTGCAGCCCGGCGCTGTCGTTGAAATACATCGTTCGGCCATCGGCTGAAAAGGCCGGCCCGTTCGACACCGCAAATCCCGCATCCGCCAGGGCCCAGCGGCTGCGCGACTGAACGCACCAGAGGGCACCGCGCGGCTCCGCTTCACGCGCATGCGAAGTGCCCACCCAAAGTCGCCCCCAAGGATCAACCTTGATGTCGTTGTGGATTATCGCATCCCGCCCGCCTTCGGGGTCGCAAAAGGGAGTAAACTCCCAACTTTCAAGGTCCAGCAGCGAAAGCCCGCCGCGATGGGCCAGGATTACCATGCGCGGATCGGTCGTGGCGGCCAGCGATCCGATGGGCGGCGACAGATCAAGCTTTCGGGACTGAACTTCACCCAAGGCCGGATCGAAGAAGACCACCGCCGGGTCCAGAAGATCGACCCAGATATAGACCTGGCGCGCCTGATGCCAGATCAGGCTTTCGCCCAGACGGTGCCGGGCCTTGATCCATAGCTCTGCTGTCAGATCCATTTCCCGATCCAAGCCCCAAACGTTGGGCTTTGCAAGAGCGACCAGATGGGATTAGCCTGCCACCCATGTCCGACACTCCGAACCGCTGGCGTCGCTTTGCCGACTGGGACGACCGTCCCCTGCGGTTGGACAAGTTCGCCGCCGAAGATCCGGCCAACGGTTTCTCGGCCTTCCACAGTCCGGCTGACCCCAAACCCGGCGTCACCATCGCCAAGGGTCGGGTTACCGTTCTGGACGGAGTGGACGAGTGCGACTTCGACATGATCGACCGCTTTATCGCCAGCTATCACCTTGACCCGGCCATGGTGCCTGAGGCAATGGCGATGCCTTCGGCTGATCTTGCGCGGATGCTGGTCGACATGACCGTGCCACGCGAAACCTTGGTTCGGCTGGCCCATGGCCTTACGCCTGCCAAGCTTGCCGATGTGGTGGGGCGATTGAATGCACTGGAAATCGCCTTTGCCTATTCCAAGATGCGCGCCCGGAAGACGCCCGGCAATCAGGCCCACGTCACCAATGCCAAGGACGACCCGCTGCAACTGGCGGCGGATGCGGCGATTGCGGTAGGCCTTGGCTTTGACGAGGTCGAAACGACCATGCGCGTCGCCCGCAATGCCTGGTCAAATGCCGTGGCCTGTGCAGTTGGGGCCGCCGTGGGGCGCTGGGGAACGCTGTTCCAGTGTTCGTCGGAAGAGGCAGAGGAATTGCAGATCGGTATGGCGGGGTTCACCTCGTACGCCGAAACGGTATCGGTCTACGGGACCGAGAAAAGCTTTGTCGATGGCGATGATACGCCCTGGTCCAAGGCTTTTCTGGCTGCCGCCTATGCCAGCCGTGGCATCAAGATGCGCTGCACCTCTGGCGCTGGGTCCGAACTGCTGATGGGGTTCCACGAGGCGAAGTCGCTCCTGTATCTTGAGGCCCGCTGCCTTTGCCTGCAGCGCGGCATGGGGGTGCAAGGCACGCAGAACGGCGGGATCGACGGCGCTCCGGTCACCGCCACCGTGCCGGGCGGCATGCGTGAACTGATGGCGGAAAACCTGCTGGCGGTCTGGCTGGACCTTGAATGCGCATCGGGCAACGACGCGCGGGCGACCGAGTCGGAAATCCGGGTCGGGGCCAAGATCATGCCCTATCTGATCGCCGGGTCGGATCTGATCTGTTCGGGCATGGGCTCGATCCTGAAATACGACAATTCCTTCAACCCCTCACTGATCAATGGTGAGGAGTTGGAGGATTACCTTGTCCTGCAGCGCGATTTCGAGGCTGATGGCGGGCTGACCCCGGTTGCCGAAGGCCGGGCGCTGGACCTGCGGTCACGGGGGATCGAGGCGCTGGCGGCGGTCTATGACGAATTGGGTCTGGCCACCGCAACGGCGGCCATGAAGGCCAGCGTTCTGGTCGCCTCCGGTTCGGATGAGACCGACAGTTTCACCCCGCGCGACGTGGCCTTGATCAGCGAGGCAATAAAGGCGCGCGGGATCACGGTGATCGAGGTGATCAAGGCCCTGGCCGCGCGCGGGTTCCGCGAGGAGGCGGAAAACTTGCTGAACGTGGTCAAGCTGCGGGTTTCCGGCGACTATCTGCAAACCTCGGCGGTGGTGCGGGGCGGCAAGGTGGTTTCGGCGATAAACGATCCGAACGATTATCAGGGGCCGGGCTCGGGCTATCGGGTGACCGAAGAACGGCGGCAAGAACTGAACTCGATCCGCGATGTGCTGACCCAGCGCGAAGTTCTGCGCAGCGAGGCGATGCATGAACGCGAGGCGGCGCGGCTGATTTCGTATCATGAGGCGGGCGAGGCGAGCCCGGGCGGCGACCCGGCGGAAGTGGTGATAGGCATTTCCCCGGCCTTTGGGGTGAAGCTGTTCCAGACGACTGCGGGACACAAGCTTTCGGATGTGTTGGCCGAAATGTCAGCGGCGATCCGTGCGCGCGGACTGAAACCCCGTGTCGTGCGGTTCCGCCATACGGCGGACACCTCGTTCCTTGGCCTTTCCGCCGCGCGGCTTTCGGGGTCGGGGGTCGGCATCGGTCTTCAGGCCAAGGGGACCGCCGTCATTCACCAGAAGGACCGCCTGCCACATCATAACCTTGAGCTTTTCTCAAACGCGCCGATCACGCGGCTGGATCATTACCGGGGCCTTGCCGCCAATGCCGCCGCTTATGCCTTGGGCGAAATGCCCGAGCCGGTGGTGGTGCCGACGCGCGGCGAAGCGATGGGCTCGCGCTTCCACGCCCGCGTCGCGATGATCTATGCGATCGAGACCGAGATGACGTCCGAGGGCGCGGCCCCGGTCGAGGTCAACATCAGCTTCAAGGGGGGCCCCCATGCTGCTGGGTAAGGCCGACTATCCCGTCGCCGAAAAGCACCCCGATCGCGTGCGCGGCGCGCGGGGCAAGGCGCTGTCCGAGATCACGCTGGACGCTGTGATTGCGGGCGAGGTCACCATTGAGGACCTGCGCATCACCCCCGCCGCCCTGCGCGATCAGGCCGAGATTTCCGCTGCCGCCGGTCGCCCCATGCTCGCGCAGAATTTCCTGCGCGCGGCCGAGTTGGTGGCCGTGCCGCAGGATCTGGTGATGCAAGCCTATGAGCTTCTTCGCCCCGGTCGTGCAAAGTCACGCCCTGAACTTGAGGTGCTGGCAGCCCGGTTCCGCACGGAATTCGCTGCCGAAGGAA
Source organism: Paracoccaceae bacterium (assembly GCA_947504705.1). Taxonomy (GTDB): domain Bacteria; phylum Pseudomonadota; class Alphaproteobacteria; order Rhodobacterales; family Rhodobacteraceae; genus Tabrizicola. The sequence continues at coordinate 71,960 of CANNIA010000011.1, read as the reverse complement.
TTGCGCGGTTTATCGAAGAAGCCGCGGTTGTCTACGAGGAAAGAGGGCTCTTCACCAAACGCTTCTGACAGGAGGAAGGCATGGCCTATCCGTTTGATCTGGGACGCTATTCTCGTGCGGTCAGCAAAAAGGGCGCGGCACAGCGCTGGTTCGACCGGGGGCTGGCTTGGTGCTACGGCTATAACCATGACGAGGCGGTGCGTTGCTTTCAGCGCGCGGCTAAGGCCGATCCGCATTGCCTGATGGCGCAGTGGGGCGTGGCCTATGCTTCGGGGCCGAACTACAACAAGCAGTGGAAAGCCTTTGATGTGCTTGACCTTGAGGCTTCGCTGCGGCGCGCCCGCAAGGCGACACTGAAGGCGCAGAAACTGGCCGCGAAGGCCTCAGCCGTCGAACGGGATCTGGCCCAGGCTCTGCTGGAGCGGTATCCGGATGACCGGGTGGTTCAGGTCACGCCGATCTGGAACGACAATTATGCTGCCGCCATGCGCGCGGTCTATCAGGCGCATCAGGGTGATCTGGATGTGGCCGCGCTTTTTGCAGAAGCGATCATGAACCGCACGCCTTGGGCGTTGTGGGATATTTCGACCGGCAAGCCCGCCGAGGGGGCCGATACGCCGGAGGCGATCTCAGTTCTGGAACGCGCGATGGGCAAGCCGGGGGGGATGTCGCATCCCGGCATCCTGCACATGTATATCCACCTGATGGAAATGTCGCCAAACCCCGAGCGTGCCTTGCGTGCCGCGGATGCGCTGCGCGGTCTGGTGCCGGATGCGGGCCATTTGCAGCACATGCCAACGCATATCGACGTGCTTTGTGGGGAGTATCCCGATGTGGTCACCTGGAACGGCCATGCAATGGTGGCCGACCGCAAGTACGTGAAGGCGCGGGGCGGGTTGAACTTCTATTCGCTTTACCGCTGCCACAACGCGCATTTCCAGGTCTATGGCGCGATGTTCGCAGGCCAGCAGGCGATTGCCATGGCCGCTGCCGAAGAGTTGGAGGCGATGCTGACGCCCGAACTTCTGCGCGTCGAAAGCCCACCGATGGCGGACTGGCTGGAGGCCTTTGTCCCGATCAAACAGCATGTGATGATCCGCTTTGGCAAATGGCAGGCGATCAAGGATCAGCCTTTGCCGAAGGACCAGGTGCTTTTCTCCACAACCACCGCGATGATCCACTATGCCAAGGCCGTGGCTTATGCCGCCACCGGCGAGGTCGCAAAGACCGAAGCCGAAGCCGAGGCCTTCCAGACCGCCCGCGCCTTGGTTCCGGAAAGCCGCTATCTTTTCAATAACACGGCCATCGACATCCTTGGGATCGCCGCCGAGATGATGGCGGGCGAGATCGCCTATCGGAAAGCCGATCATGACGCCGCTTTCGCCCACCTGCGCCGCGCGGTGGAACTGGACGACACCCTGCCCTATGACGAACCCTGGGGCTGGATGCAGCCCGCCCGCCACGCGCTTGGGGCGCTGTTGCTGGAACAGGGCCAGGTGGATGAAGCCGCCGCCGTTTACCGCGCCGATCTTGGGCTGGACGCCACTTTGCGCCGCCCCTGCCAGCACCCCGACAACGTGTGGAGCCTGCACGGACTTCACGAGACCCTGACCAAACCGAACCAGATCGCCCAAGCCCGGCTCATCAAACAGCGCCTTGATATCGCCAAGGCTCGGGCGGACGTGCCAATCGAAGCTTCGTGCTTCTGCCACCAACGCGCGATGAGCGCCTGCTGCACCTAACGGAGTGACTATGTCCTGGAAGACCAATTTCCGCTCGCTTTACTATCTTGGTGCGCCCGAACCCGATGACCCGGTGATCGTGCCTGCGGAAACCGCGCTATTGGTCATCGACATCCAGAACACCTATCTGGAGCGCCCCGACCGGGCGAGCCTGCCTGCGGACGAGCAGCGACGCTATGATCTTTGGACGCCCTTCCATGACCGGATGCACCAGACCGTCATCCCGAATACTGCCCGGATGATCGCCCATTGCCGCGCGCGGGGGATCGAGGTGCTTTACGCCCGCATCGCCTGCCACACCCGTGATGGCCGCGACCGGTCGCTGTCGCAAAAGCTGCCGGGGTGGAACAATCTTCTGTTGCCCAAGGGTGACTTGCCGTCGCAGATCGTGCCGGACCTTGCGCCGCAAGGGGATGAGATCGTGGTGACCAAGACCACGGATTCGGCCCTGACCGGCACGAACCTGCGGCTGATCCTGAATAATCTGGGCATCAAGCAGGTGGTCTGCACGGGGATATTTACCGACCAATGCGTGTCTTCCACCGTGCGCAGCTTGGCCGATGAAAGCTATCAAGTCCTTGTTCTGGAAGACTGCTGCGCAGCGGCGACCGATGAGTTGCACAGCAAAGAGCTTGAGATCATCAACATGATCTACTGCCACATTATGAGTGCAGCCGAATTCTGCGAACTTAACGTCTTGGCAGAATCCTAGTTTCCGCCGTAGCCTTCCCCGAGCCCGTCGCTGAAAGGCCCGATTAGAGGACCGCGGACCGGCATAACCAATGGGGGACCACATGACAGAGAAGACCTCGCCCGTCGATGTGTCGGGCAATGCCAATGTCAGCAAGCTTAAAACCGGGGCCGTCGGCTTGGTGGGCGTGCTGTTTCTGACCGTTACCGGTGCCGCGCCTGAATCCGCCATGCTGGGCAACGTGCCCTTTGCCGCCGGATACGGGCTTGGGACCTATACGCCTGCGGCCTTCCTGTTGGCGACAATCGTGCTGACGATCTTTTCCATCGGCTATGCCGCCATGGCCTCGCGGGTATCCACCGTGGGTGGGTTCTATTCCTTCATCGCTCAGGGCCTTGGCCGCTAAGTGGGCATGTCGGCGGGGATGGCCTCGCTGGTCTGCTATTCGATTTTCGAGGCATCGCTAAACGGACTTTTCGCCTATTTCGCCAATTCGTGGTTGGTTGAACATTTCGGCATTAACATCGGCTGGGTCTGGCTGGCGCTGCTGTGCATCATCGTCACCGGCTTTCTCAGCTATCGCGACGTCAAACTGTCCGCCGCCGTTCTGGGCGTGGCGCTGGTCGCAGAAGTCGCGATCCTGACCGTCTTCGGCTTTGGCGTAGTAACGGCAAGCGAGGGGACCAGCTTCTCGCTTGATTCCCTGAACGTCCTCAAGGTCCTGACCCCCGTCGCCGAACAGACCGTGGGTGAGGTGAACATTGCCGCCGGTGCCGCCGCCGTCGGTATCTTCATGGCCTTCTGGAGCTGGGTCGGTTTCGAGATGGCCCCGAACTATGCCGAGGAAAGCCGCGACCCCAAGCGCAACATCCCGCGTTCGCTGATCATTGCGGTCATCGGGCTGGGCATTTTCTACACCCTGATCAGCTGGTGCGCGGTTTCGGCCTATCCGTCCGAAGCTGACATGCTGGCAAAGGCGGTGTCGGATTCCGGGAACTTCTTCCTCGGGCCGATCGAGACCTTTGTCGGCCCTTGGGCCAAGGAACTGATGTTCATCCTGATCATGACCAGCTCGTTTGCCTGCTCGATGGCCTTCCACAACACCGCAGCGCGCTACATGTATTCGCTGGGCCGTGAAGGCATCCTGCCGGCAGCCGTGTCCGAAACTCACGACCACCACAAAAGCCCGCACAAGGCCTCGGCGGTGCAGACGGTTCTGGCTGCGGCTTGGGTGCTGATCTATGCCGTAATGAACGGTTTCGATGACCCAACTGCACAGGCCTACCTGGGCGTCTACACGCTGTTCGCGGTTCTGGGCACTGGGCTTTTGCTGGTGATCCAGGCGGTGGTGTCGCTGGCAATCTGGAACTGGTTCCGCAAGAACGGTGGCGGCTCGATGTTTACGACCACAATTGCACCGCTCTTCTCGTGCCTGGTGCAGCTTTACCTCGTCTATCTGCTGGTCGATAACCTTGGGACCTTCGCGGGCACCTCGGCTTTTGCCAATGCCATCCCGATGATCATGGGGGCGATCCTGGTCTTTGGTCTTGCCTGGGGCTTCTTCCTCAAGGCGGCCAAGCCTGCGGCCTATGCAAACATCGGCCACATGGTGAACGACGGCGAATAAACCGCCGGGTCAAAACAGCGGGGCAGCAGGAAACTGCTGCCCCTTTTCAATTCGGAGGACGGAATGACGCAATCGCTCAAGGGCCGGTCTGTCGCAGTGACCGGTGGGTCAAAAGGCATAGGCAAGGGCATCGCCCGGGTCTTCGCCCAGGCGGGGGCCAAAGTGGCGATCATCGCCCGCAACCAGGACGCAGCCGAAGCAGCGGCCAAGGAGATCGGCCACGGCGCCTTTGGGGTCGCTGGTGACGTGACGTCCAAGGTCTCGATCACCGCTGCGCTGGCCGAAGTGGCCCAGCGGAACGGCGGGCTTGATGTCTTGTGCGCCAATGCCGGCATCTTCCCGCCCGCGCGGCTGGAAGAGATGACCGAGGCGCAGTGGGACGAAGTGCAGAACACCAACCTGAAAGGCACCTTCCTGTCGGTACAGGCCGCGGTGCCGCATCTGAAGGGGTCGGATCAGGGGCGGATCGTGCTGACGTCGTCGATCACTGGGCCGGTGACGGGCTTTCCGGGATGGACACATTACGGGGCAACTAAGGCGGGGCAATTGGGGTTCATGCGCACGGCCTGCATCGAGCTGGCGAAATACGGGATCACGGTCAATGCGGTGATGCCGGGCAATATCCTGACGGAGGGCCTAATCGAGATGGGCGAGGCCTATCAGCAATCGATGGCCAACTCGATCCCGCTGAAGAAGCTGGGGACGGTGGACGACATCGGCCACGCCGCGCTTTACTTCGCCTCGAAGGAAGCGGGTTATGTGACCGGCCAGTCAATCATCGTCGATGGAGGGCAGATCCTGCCGGAAAGCCTGGACGCGCTGGCGCAGGCTTGAACAAGGGGGCGGAGTTTTCGAAAACTCCGCGCCGAAATCTTCGAAGATTTCGGTCCGATTTCTTTGAAGAAATCGGCTACCCGCCAAACTGGCGCAGATAAGCCTCGCACAGCGCTACGGTGCCTTCGGTATAGGGCAGGCCCATCGACTTGGCCAAATCGGTCTCATGATGGCTGCCGATCCAGGCCACCAGCAAAAGGCGACGCAGCATGACGAAGGTCGGGATTTCGTCCTCGTCCGCCTTCGACAGAGGCATCACACGGCGATAGCCTTCCTTCCAGGCTTCGATCAGCGCCGGCACCTGCGGTTCGTGTTCATAGAACGACACCGGCGTGGCCGCGTCATACATGAACCAGCCAAAGCCACTGTCGTCAAAGTCGATGACCTTGACCTCCCGCCCGTCGATCAACAGGTTCGCGAGCCGCAGGTCGCAATGGATCAGGCCAAAGCGGTCCGGCCCGGCACCATAGGCGGCCAGCCGTTTGCCGATCAGGTCAACCGTCCGACCAAAGAGCCCTGCCCTTTCGCCATCGACCCCCATCCCATCGCGCCAGCGGCCCCAATGGGGGGCAGCCTCGCCAAGGCTGGTCTCGAAATCCCAGGTCAGCCGGGTGAACCACTCAGGCCGCTTCCACGACCGCGCATGCAGGTGCATCCGCGCTGTCACTTCGCCCAGGTCCTGGAAGGCACCAGTCAGATCCTCGCCTATCCCCGGTTCCGCCCCGGTTTCCCAGTCGAAAAGCACGATATTCCGGGGCCGCGCCATGCGGGGATGGGCCAGTTGCTGGATCAGCTCGCCATCGCGACCCTTCACGGGCGCGGCGGTCGTGACCACGCCGGTTGCCCGAAGGTCAATCAGCCAGGCCAACTCTGACGCTATCGCAGTCTTCGAATGATAACCGTCGCGGTGAATGCGCATCGCCCAGCGGCGGCCATCGGCGGCCTGAACCTTATAGGTCGCGTTCTCCGAAAGGTTCAAAAGCGAGACACTCACCCCGTCGGGTACGGGAAACAGCACGCAGGCGGACTCGGCCAGTTCCTGCAACAGGGGCAGTTGCGCCTCAAAGCTCAGGCTGTCGAAATCACTCATCGTCCCCCCCCAACTGGCTTCAGACCTTGCGGCCCTCTATTCCTGCCAGAACAGTCTCGATCCGGGCAAGCCCGGCTTCGACATCCGCTGTCTTGCCTGACATGTAAAGCCGCCCGGCAGCCCCGATCATCTGCACATCGACCAGCGTCAGGCCGGGTGCGGCCTTCTCCGCCTCGTTCGCTGCAATCGCCGCGTAAAGGGCAGGCACCATCTCGACCACCAGCAGCGTCTCGCCCGGGATGATCATCGAGGCCTGCCGGTTGCGGTTGATGATCACCGCATGCTGGTCGGCGATGTCTTCGATCACATCGGCATAGAGCAGGCGGGGCGCAAGCTGGTCACCCTCGGTCAGCCCCAAGCCCTGCAACACGGCCCGGCCTGCGGCCAGAAGCTGATCCTTGTCGTCGCCGTGAATCTCCAGAATGCCGAACTGGCGTTCGACAAACAGGATCCCCGGTTCCAGGTCCGGGTCGGCCTTCAAGGCCAGATCCATCACCCGCTCGATCATCAGACCGGGAGCGACCTCGATGATCAGCGCATGCTGACCGGCATAGGGCGGATAGCCCCGGGCGCGCGTGGGTGTGCCCATGTAGGCTGCGAACTGCGGTTGCAGGTCGTCCAGCGTCAGGAACACACGCAGATCGCCCGAAGTCGATCCGGGGGAGGGCCTGCGGGCGGTGGTCATGGCTTACTTGGTGACAGCGGTGAAGTACTTCGACACATCCGCATGCGGACGCGGGATCACATGCACCGACACCAGCGTGCCGATCTGGCCCGCGACTTCGGCCCCGGCTTCGGTCGCGGCCTTCACGGCACCGACATCACCGTTGATGATCACGGCAACCAGACCGTCGCCCACCTCCTCGCGGCCGATGATGGTGACATTGGCGGCCTTGACCATGGCATCTGCAGCGGCAAGAGCGGCCACATAACCCTTGGTTTCAATCATTCCGATGGCATTGCTGGACATGAGTTTTCTCCTTGGTGAAGTTGGTTTAGGATTTGGGTGTTGGGTCATCAATCGATCCGACGATCAGTGCGTCGATCGGCGGGGCCTTGCCGGGAAACCACGCGGCTGCAACCGAGCCGGTGGCGATGATCACCTTCTCGCCGTCGCCGCATCCCAGCGGGTCAAAGGCCAGAAGGCGAGAGTTGGTTTCGTCCACCTGGACCTCAAGGATCGAGCCCGCAGGCATTTCAGGGAGCTTTTTGGTGGACCAGATGCGGCCCGTGACGGTTGCCTTCAGCATCAGCGTGACCTTTCCAGTTTCAGATTAAGCTGGCGCGCACGGTCGCGGGCCAGCGGGGTGACAACCGCGCCGGGGGCCAAAAGCAGGCATCCGGCGCTGGCATGGCGGTTGACGGTCGTTTCGGTGATGACGCCGGTCAGCGCTGCACCGCCAGTGGCCGGCGCCGGACTTGCCACCGGGGCAGTCAAAGTGAACCGCAACTCACCCGAGGTGACAGCAGTCTGCGCTTCGATCACCCGACGGGCAAAGGCCATCAGGTCGGCGTCGCTGTTGATGCGTACGATTTCGGAGGCGGGGGCATTGGCCGCAACCTGCCCGCGCGAAGCCACCACCTCGCGCAGCACGTCCCTTACCATCTGGCGCAGATCGTTTTGGGTCATGTCCCCATCTCCAGCGCCTGTTCAGCGGCACTTGCGGCAGCCCGCACTTCCGAGTCGGTGCCCGAAAGATACAGCCGCCCGGTCGCGCCGATCATCCGGTAATCGACGATCTTGATATTGGCGGCCTTTTCGGCGGCATTGGCCGCAAGGATCGCGTAGGCAGCCGGTTCGGTTTCCAGCACGAACAATGTCTCGCCCGCCAAAATCATCGACCCGCCCTTGTTGCGGTTGATCAGGAAGGCGTGACCGGCGTCGATCCGGGTGATGATACGGCTGGCCAGGATCTTCGGCTTCATCGCTTTGTCGGGCGTCATCCCCATCGCATTCAGCACCGCCTCGGCCGCCGCTTTCACGGCGGAAATGTCGCGGGAGTGGAACTCCAGATAGCCAAACTGCCGTTCGACGACCAGAATGCCGCCCTGCACTTCGGCCGATTTAAGGGCAACGTCGGTCAGCGCCTCTATGTCCAGACCGGGGGCGACCTCGATAACCTGTGCGGCCATGCCGGTGCGGGGTAGCGAACCACGGATCCAGGTGCCAAGATAGCACATGGTCTGCGGTTGCAGCTGGTCGATGAAGATGTGGGAGCGAAGCGTTGCCATTATGCCGCCAGCACCGACTTCAGCTCTTCCAAGATGATCTTGCGCAATTCGGCGCGGAGATCAGCTTCGGAGTTGTTGACAGCCAGCGACATGGGGGCCGCCACCCGCTTGGGCAAGTTCAACGGGTCCAACCCCGCGAAGTTGCCGAAGGCCTCGCCCGAGTCCTTGTTATACGCAATGCGGGTGAAATGCAGCAGGTGCTGCGGCGTCAGGTTCTCGCCCAAGGACGAGCCGCCCGCAAAGCCGGTGCCGATGGTCATCGACGGCCCAAGGTGGGTTTCAAACCCGGAAGCCCCCAGCGAGGCCCCGACGTTGACCGCCACCCGCAGAGCCGGCACTCCTGCGGCAAAGGCAAGGATATGGCCTTCGTTCCGGGAATGGATCACCGCTGAATGGCCCTGCCCCGCCTTGCGCATCATCGACCGCGCAGCGGAAATCGCCTGATCGATCCCGGGCACCCGGGCGAAGGCCAGAACCGGCGCCAGCTTTTCGCGCACCAGCTTTTCTTCCGGCTGAACCATATCAACCGGCGTCACTAGAATCTTCGCCCCCGGCGCGCTGAAGCCAGCCGCGCGGGCGATGACCTCGGCATCCTTGCCGATCATCGCTGTGTTGAACCCGGTGTCAGTGAACAGAAGCGCACGCAACTTGGCAACCTGATCCGACGTGCAAAGATGCGCTCCTTCGGCCTTCATCGCCTCCAGCAGCCGGTCGGCGATGCTGGCAAAGGCCAGAACCGTCGATTCATTGGTGCACAGGATCGAATTGTCGAAGCTTTTCGACGCGACGATCCGCTTGGCCGCCGCTTTCAGATCGGCGCTGTCATCGACGACAACCGGCGCATTGCCGGGGCCAACCCCAATCGCCGGATTGCCTGAGCGATAGGCCGCCTTGACCACCGCAGGGCCACCGGTTGCCACGATCAAGTCGATCCGCTCGTCACCCATCAGCGCCTCGATCAGCGGGATCGTCGGGGCATCGATCACCTGGATCGACCCATCCGGCGCACCCGCAGCTTTTGCTGCCTCGGCCATGACCCGCGCGGCCTCTGCGCAGACGCCTTTCGCCTGCGGATGCGGCGACAGGATGATCGCGTTGCGCGTCATCAGCGCCAGCATGGCCTTGAAATAGACCGTGGCCACCGGGTTCGTCACCGGCACCAGCGCAAAGATCACCCCGGCGGGGCGTGGCAGTTCCACGATCTTTCGATCCGCTTGAATGCGGGGCGAGATGAAATCTTCGTTCCGATACAGGTCCAGAATCCCCTGCGAGCAGGCCTGGTTCTTCTGCACCTTGTGCGCCACGACCCCCATGCCGGTCTCACGCACCGCCATTTCGGCAAAGTCCTGCGCGCGGGCGTGGCCCGCCTTCGCCACCGCCTCGCAAATCCGCAGCACTGCCGTACGGTCCAACTTCTGCATCCGCGCCGCAGCCCACCGGGCACGGTCCAGCATCATCCGCGCCTGTTCCAGCGCGACATCGGGCATCTTCAACAGGGGTTCGGAACGATCAACCATCTCAGTTCCCCTTCTTCGCAGCATGTACCAATTCGCGCGCCCGTGGCATCGCGGCATCAAACCGGTCAAGGATTTCCTGGCACAGGTCAGCCGTCAGCAGGGCCCCCGGCTTCCACTGCAACACCCGCTTGTCGAGCGAGGAAAAGATCGCCCAGACCCCGTTTTCATAAAGTGCCCGCGACACGGCCACCGCGTTTTCGCCGGAATTTCCAAACTCCAGCCCAAGGATCACGCCCTTTTGCCGCACGCCGGTGAACACATCGCCGTGGCGCGCGATCATCTCGGCCATGCCGTCGCGCATGAACTCGGCCACCGTCAACACATTCGCCCGCACTTGGGGGCGCTGCAGCATCTCGATCACCTTGTGGGCGACGACGCAGCCCAGTTCCGCCCCACCAGAAGTCGAGATATGCGCCGCCCCATCCTCGTGCAGCCAGCCGCCCGCCTTTTCGTTCAGAAGTGCCGCCGAAATCGGATAGATCCCGCCCGTCAGGCCCTTGGCCGTGACCATGATGTCGGGCTGGATGCCATAGGCCTGCCAACCCCACATCTCGCCCGTGCGCATCAGGCCGGTCTGCACTTCGTCGGCGATATACATCGCGCCATAGCGGGTGCAGAGGTCACGACAGGCCTGCAGATAGCCCGGATTGGGCATTGGGAAACCATAGGTCGCGGGGATCGTCTCCATGATCAGCGCCGCTATGTCATTGCCGCTCAGCGCCTGCTCCATTGCGCCAATGTCGTTGAACGGCACTTGGATAAAGTCAGCGGGCTGGTCGGACAAGAATATCTTCGAGAACCGCTCGTCTCCCGTTGCCACCGACAACCCACCGTGGCCGTGATAGCCCTTGATGATCGACACGATCTTGCGGCGTTTTGTGGCATATCGGGCAGACTTCAGCGCGATATCCACAGCCTCGGCCCCGCCGGCACCAAAGACCGCATAGGCCATGCCGGGCGAGACCCTGATCAACGCCTCGGAGAGCGCCGACCGCGCGACCGAGGGAAACCAATGGTTGCCCATGTCGAAGTAGTCGAGCGCGCCTTTCAGCGTCTCGACCAGTTCGGGGTGGCGATGGCCAAAGTTGTAAGTTCCGCCGTTCAAATGCAGGTCGATCAGCCGTCGACCTGACATGTCATAGAGGAAATAGCCCTCACGCCGGTCGATCACCAGATCGACCCCGACCGACTGCCAGAACTTGGTCTTGTCCGGATTCCAGAACTTGATCGCCTTGTCGAACAGGTCCTGCTTGCTCTCGAACTGGAAGTGGCCGTAGTCGAACATGTTTGACATCCCACAGATTTCTTGCGAATCGTAGCATCTTCTGATGGCATCACAACAGCTATTTGTTGTCAATCGGGCAATTTTTGCCCATTCTTCCCGATATACTTGGGGTAGCAGTGCATCAGTTGTGGGAAAGCCCACAATCGGCAATGATCCCAATACGAAACAGGGAATCGGCAGGATGCGACAAAGCAAATCCGAACGTCAGGCCCGGATCGTGGCCGAGCTGCGCGCGGCCCCCTCGCTGCGCGTGCACGAGATTGCCTACCGCCTGGCGGTTTCCACCGAAACCATCCGCCGCGACTTTACGGAACTTGAGGAACGAGGCCTGATCAACCGCACCTACGGCGGTGCCGTGCGCCCGATGACGCTGGAACCCGCGCTAGCCGAACGTGAACAGTTGATGGTGGCCGAACGCGAAGCCATTGCCGCCCGCACCAGCGCCCTAGTTGAACCAGGCGACATCCTGATGATCGGCGGCGGGGCGACAACGCTGCATGTCGCGCGGCGGCTTGCGGCGGACCACAGCCACCTGACCGTGATCACCCACGCCTTTTCCATCGCCGCAGCACTTGCTACCAATCCCTTGCACCGGGTCCTGATGCTGCCCGGCCAGTATGACGGGCGAGAGGGGCTGATCAGCGGCCCCGACACCATCGACGCCTTGCAGAAGTATCGGGCCAGCAAGGCAATCCTTGGGGCCAGCGGCTTGACCGAAGAAGGGCCTAGCGACGCCGCCATCGGCCCCGGTCTGATCTACGGCGCGATGATGCGCAGGTCAGCCGAGACGCTGATCGTTGCCGACCACAGCAAGATCGGCCGGTCATCCCTGACTGTCTACGGCGAATGGCGCGAAGGGGTGACGCTGATCACCGATACCGAGCCCGCGGCAGGATTTGCGGCACATCTCGCTGGCGAAGGTGCGCGGCTTGTCATCGCTGATCCGGCCTGATCGCGCCACCCCAAGGCAAAAGGCGAGCCTGAACTTCAGGCACGAAGTCAGGCCGCAATCGGCGCAATAAGATCCGGCCCCGCGGCCCGGTTTGAATTCACCGTAATCCCCACCCGATAGGGCGCACCGATCACCCCTTCGGCCGAGGCTTTCATCAAGACCGCCGCCCCGTGCCCCGCTTCGCCAAGCCACAAGGGCCAGTCCTTGCGCTCCATCAGCACCGGCTCACGGTGGTGGATTTTGGTCATTCCAGGCCCCGCCTCAGTCGACACGATTGCCATCGTGTCGATCTCGCCCCAACGCTGCCAGACCCCGGCCAGCGCCATCGGTTCGCCATCGGCGCGGGTGAAATACCATGGCAGGCGCGTGCCGCCCTCGCCCTCGTTCCATTCATAAAACCCGCTGGCAGGAACGATGCACCGGCGGCTTCGGATCGCCTCGCGGAAGGCGGGTTTCGTGGCCACCGTGTCGGACCGCGCGTTGATGATCAGCGGCCCATCGTTCGGGGTCTTGTACCAGCTGGGCAGAAACCCCCAGCGCATCGCCCGCAGCCTGCGCTGCCCGCCGTCGGAGGTCACCACCACGACCGGGTTCGTCGGGCAGACGTTGAAATTGGGTACCACTGGCAGGTCATTCCCCGGCACAGCCCCGAACAGCGCGGCCAGCGCATCATTGGGATGGGTGATGGTGAAACGCCCGCACATGCCGCCAGACTATCCGCGACCCCAAGCAATGCAACCTGGCAGGCGCCTGCCCGGTTGTCGCAAGCTTACTGCCCCAGCTTCTTGATACGGCCCTCGACACCAAGGTTCACGATTCCCAGCTTCTCGACATAGGCCATGACATCATTGGCCACGAGGCTACCGGTTGGCCCATCCGTCACGATCCGCCCGCCGCCCAGCGCGTCATAGCCATCGCCGCCGCCCAGAATGTAATCGTTGACCGCGACCCTATAGAGCTTGCCCGCCTCCAAGGGCGCGCCGCCGACCATCACTTCGCTGACCCGCGACCCAGCCGGGGCCGTCCCATCAAAGGCATAGGTCAGACCCGACACTTGCGGGAAGCGCCCCGCACCTTTTTCCACCGCGCTGACCCCATTCTCCAGCGCCAACAGAATCTGGCTGCCGGGGAGTTCGGTCACCACCGTCACGTTGCCAAATGGCAGCTCTGTCAGGATATTCCGCCGCGTCAACTTGCGGCCTGCATCATAGGTCGTGTCGCCGCGAATGCCGCCCCCGTTCATCATCGCGATGTCCGCACCCGTCGCATCGCGCATCGCATCGGTGATGAGGTTGCCCATCGTGGCTTCCTCGCTGCGCACCACGTTGCGGCGGCTGTCCAGCGTGGCCTCCACGGTACCGATCTCGACATCCAGCGTCTGGTCCATTCCGGCGCGCAGGGCATCGGCCATGGCGACCGACTCCGGGTCCGGTGTAACCGTCGCGGTGTCGATGAAACGAAAGCCTGGTGTCCAGCTGATCTGGCGCTTGCCTTCGTCATCCACCTCGACCTCGACCATCAGATCGATGGGCGTCAGGAACTGCCCGTCGATGCTCGTCTCGACATAGGCCGTAACGCCGTCATAGGCGGTGGCATAGGAATGGTCGTCGCCCGAAAGGATCACGTCAAAGGCATGAGAGGCGATCAGCACCCTGTCGTTCTCCATACTGGTCTGGACGACACCGACGACGATATCCGCCCCGTCCGACCGCGCCTGTTCCGCCGCTGCGATGCCCATATCCACCGTCGGCCCGAACTTCAGGCTGCCCGTGGAAGACACTTCGGGCGAGGTATCCTGCGCAACCGGGATCAGCGCAACTTTCAAGCCGCCAACCTCTTTGACCGTCACACCACCCAGACCCGCCACGGGCGAGCCGTCGCCATTGGTGATGTTGATCGCGGCCCAGGGGTATTTCGACGCGGCCAGTTTTTCGGCGAAATTCTCGGGGCCAAAGTCGAATTCATGGTTGCCCGGCACAGCAAGATCGAAGGGCACGAGGTTGGTGAAATCCACGGTGTTCCGCCCCTTGTCGAACCCCGAGGCGAGTGAGGGCGACAGCATGTCCCCGTTGAACAGGTAAAGCGTGTTCGGATTCGCCGCGCGTTCGGCCTTCGCAACCGCGTTCAGCCGGGCAAACCCGCCGCGTCCATCTTCTTCCTCGAAGTTGTAGATGTCGCCCACGCCCAGAAGTGTCAACTTGACCGTCTCCGCCCCGACCGGGCCTGCGGCCAGCGCCGCCAGAACAGCAAGTCTTGAAATTCCTCTCATCGCGGTTCTCCTTCGTGATTGGCTTTCTGCAATGCCGGAAGTCTGCGCCCGGGGTGCCATGGCTGTCAAAGCTTGATCCCGCCTTCGGGTCTCAGGGGCATGACAAGTGGCAAAGCATTGCCAGCTTGGCCAATCGCCGCTATTCCCGCGCCCATGTTGATCCTGAAGATCCTTCGCCGCCCTGAATGGGATGCCTTCCGTGCCGCCGGTGAAACGCTTGGCGCGCCCATCGATCTGGCGGACGGCTTCATCCATTTCTCGACCCCCGCCCAGGTGGCCGAGACTGCGGCGAAATGGTTTGCCACGGAAAGCGACCTTGTGCTGGTCGCCTTCGACCCCGACCGGCTTGGCGCTGCCTTGAAATGGGAAACTTCACGTGGCGGACAGTTTTTCCCCCATCTTTACCGCGCGCTGACGCTGGACGAGGTCGTCTGGGACAAGTCGCTGCCCCTTGGCGCCACCGGCCACATCTTCCCTGAAGGCCTCTTTTGACCATGATCGAACGCGCGGGCCTTGCCCTTCTACACCGCTTTGACCCCGAGCGTGCCCACCGGCTATCCCTTCTCGCCCTGCGTGCCGGGCTGGTTCCTTTGCCGGGCGTCGTGACCTCGCCGCGCCTTGCGACGGCAGTCGCTGGGCTTTCCCTGCAAAACCCAATCGGGTTGGCGGCAGGCTGTGACAAGAACGCCACCGCCATCGCGCCGCTTTCACGTGCAGGTTTCGGCTTTATCGAAGTCGGCGCAGCCACGCCTCTGCCACAGCCCGGCAACCCGAAACCGCGCCTGTTCCGGCTGACCGACGACCGTGCCGTGATCAACCGCTTCGGCTTCAATAACGAAGGGGCCGAGGCCATCGCCGCCCGCCTTGCCGCGCGCAAACCCGGCCCGGTGCCCGTCGGCCTGAACCTCGGCGCGAACAAGACCAGTGAGACCCGCGCCGCAGATTTCGCCAGGGTGCTTGCCATCTGCGGCCCGCATGTCGATTTCGCCACCGTCAATGTCAGCTCGCCCAACACCGAGAAACTGCGCGACCTGCAGGGTCCCGCAGCTCTTGCAGCCCTCCTTGCCGGAGTGATGGAGACCCGCGCCACCCTTGATCGAAAGATCCCGATTTTCCTGAAGATCGCCCCCGATCTGACCCCCGATGAGCTTACCCAGATTGCCGAAGTCGCCCTCGCCTCGGGCCTTTCCGGCATCATCGCCACCAACACCACGCTTTCGCGTGAAGGTTTGATTTCTTCAAGCAAAGGCGAAACGGGTGGCCTTTCCGGAGCACCATTGTTCGAAAAGTCTACCCGCGTACTGGCGCAGTTGTCCAAGCTGACCGAAGGCAGGCTGCCCCTGATCGGTGTCGGCGGCATCTCGAACCCCGAGCAGGCTTATGAAAAAATCCGCGCCGGGGCTTCGGCGGTGCAGGTCTATTCGGCCATGATTTATCAAGGGATCTCGCTAATCCCGCAGATTGCCAACGGACTTGATGCGCTTCTTGTCCGCGACGGCTTTACCAATGTCGCCGACGCCACAGGCACTGGTCGCGACGCCTGGCTCTGACCAAAATCCTTAAGCAAGGATTTTGACATATTTCTTCCTTAAGAAATTTGGCCCTTGGAACGCCTTGCCCGATCGCGAAGGCGATCAGAACGCTTTGAACGTCATCGTGGTCAGCGTGCGCTGGATACCTGGAATGTCGAAGAGCTTCGACGACAGATAATGCCCGGTATCCTCGCCATCCGGGATATAGACCTTGGCAATCAGGTCATAGTCACCGCTGGTGGAATAAAGTTCGCTTACCACTTCCCGGTCCCAGATCGCATTGGCGACGTCATAGGTCTGACCGGGGGTGCAGCGAAACTGGACGAATACCAAGGCCATCTGACCCTCCCTTATCTTCGCGCTATCCTAGATCGCCCGCAGCGGAAGGGGAAGCCTCACCCAAGGCAAAGGGTGCGGGTTCGCGCTTCAGATCCTCGACCGACAGGGGCGAGGCCGGTCGCGCCAGCCGGTTCCGCACCACCCAATACAGCCGATGCTGCGCCCTTGTGATCGCGACATAAGCGAGGCGCTTCCACAGGGGAACCCCGGCCTCGCTGCGCCCGGATTGGGCGGCGGCGTAAAGGTCGGGGGCGAAGACCTGCACTTCCTCCCACTGGCTGCCTTGAGCCTTGTGGATCGTCACCGCTGCGCCATGCAGAAAGGCCGCACCCATCGTGGCGGCCGAGGGGATGAAGGGTTCCTCCTCATCCGGCTTTTCGATCTTGATGATGCTGGCCGCCGAAACCTGTGGCTCTTCCGCCCCCACCACATGCAGCCGGGCAAAGCCGGGGCGGTTGCCGGGGCCGAGATAGATCACCTGAGCGCCCTTGATCAGTCCCCGAGCCTCAAGATCGATCCGTTTCTTGCGATGCTTCAAGGGCAGTTCGATCCCATCGCAGATCAGCGGTTCCCCCGGCAAGAGTTCATCCTCAGGCGCGCCGAACGCATTGCGGAAGGCCTGGATCAACCGCACCCGCGTCGCATTGCGCCAGACAAGGACCGGCGATCGCGCCATCAGCCCCGCCTCGACCCGCTCGGCCCAGACCACGCGGTCATCCTCCCGCGCTTTGGCTTGAACCATCGCCTCGAACTCTTCGAACCCCAGCCGGTCATCGCCCAAGGCATGCGCGAGATCGAGGATCGGGTTATCCTCGGCCTGCCGGTGGATTCGGCTCAGCACCAGCCTGCGGCTCTCGCCCAACTTGTCGAACACCATCTCGCCCGAAGACCCCACGGGTGCCAGCTGTGCGGGATCGCCAAACAGCACCAATGTCGGGAAGATTTCGCGCAGATCCCCCAGCGCGCGGTCGTCCAGCATCGAGCTTTCGTCGACAAAGCCGATATCCAGCGGCTCTTCCCTCCGCTTCCAGCCGGTGATGAAATCGCTGCCCTTCAGCCCAGCTGCGGCCAAGGCACCGGGGATCGAGGCCACTTGCTGGTAAAAGGCAAAGGCCCGGTCAAGCGCCACATCGGTCATCCCCTCGATAACCGGCCGCGTGCCAGTTCCCGCGAGCCATTCGGCAACCTTTTCGTATTCCGGGTGATAGACCGGGGTGTAGAGGATGCGGTGGATCGTGGTGGCGGGCACCCCACGCAGCCGCAAGACACTTGCCGCCTTGTTCGTCGGGGCCAGAATCGCGAGCGTCCGGCGGTCCTTGCGCTTGCGGCCTTCGTAGTCGCCCGAGATGACCTCGACCCCGGCAGCCTTCATGCCCCGGTAGAGCTCGGCCAAAAGCATGGTCTTGCCCGATCCAGCCTTACCGACCACAGCCAAGACAGTGTTCTGTCCTTCGGCCATCGGAGATAGCGCGCCCTCGACCATATCGACGCCCGCACCAACAAAAGCGGCGGTCAGCCGGTCATAGGCATCTGCCTGGTCATCGGAAAAGGTCAGCGCGGGGGCCTGCATCGGCGGACCATAGCCCGCCCCGCCGGAAAGCGGTAGGCCAGCTAATGCGCCCGACCCCGCTTGAAAAGACGAAGCACGGCACCCGTTTCTGCGTCCTCCTGCCCCGAGATCTCACGCAGGGCCGCATCAAGCGCTGCCTCAACCTTGTCGGCAAGGCCCGGCAATTCGTTCCGGCAGGCATAAGCATGAAGATCCGTCAGGACATCCAGGATCCAATCGTGACGCATCTACCCCTCGGACCGAAATCGTGCCGGGCCGGTCTGGCCCATTGCGGAAGGCCACCAACTGGCAGCCCCCCAAACCTAAGCACAGATATCCACGACGAGGGTTAATTCGCGATTAAGGCTGTCGCTATCAAGAGAGGCTTGCCTCCAGAGTATCTTCAAAGGTCCTCAGGCCGGTGCGCGGCGCTTGAACGAGAACCGCCATGTTCCCCGGCTTGTGCTGGTTCTTCCACATCAGCATGTGCGCTTTCGGGATTTCCGCCCAAGGGAAGACCTCGGACATGCAGGGGTCAAGGCGGCGCTCGACCATCAGCTTGTTCGCCGCGGCCGCCTGCTTCAGGTGGGCAAAATGCGACCCCTGCAGGCGCTTTTGGTGCATCCACATATAGCGCACGTCAAAGGTGCAGTTGAACCCGCTGGTCCCGGCACAGATGACCACCATGCCGCCCTTTTTGCAGACCAGCGAGGACACCGGGAACGTCGCCTCACCTGGATGCTCAAAAACGATGTCGACGTTCACGCCCTTGCCGGTGATGTCCCAGATCGCCTTGCCGAACTTGCGGGCCTCTTTCAGCCAAGTGTTGTATTCTTCGCTGTTGACCGTAGGGAGCTGCCCCCAGCATTTGAAATCGTTGCGGTTGATCACGCCCTTGGCGCCCAGCCCCATGACGAAATCGCGCTTTGATTCGTCCGAGATCACGCCAATCGCATTCGCCCCCGCCGTGTTCGCCAGTTGGACCGCATAGGACCCAAGTCCGCCTGACGCCCCCCAGACCAGTACATTCTGCCCGGGCTGTAGGTCATGCGGCGCATGGCCGAACAGCATCCGGTAAGCCGTCGCCAGCGTCAGCGTGTAGCAAGCTGATTCCTCCCAGGTCAGATGCTTAGGCCGCGGCATCAACTGCTGCGCCTGCACCCGCGTGAACTGCGCGAAGGATCCGTCCGGCGTCTCATACCCCCAAATCCGCTGGCTGGGGGAAAACATCGGGTCGCCGCCGTTGCATTCCTCGTCATCGCCGTCATCCTGATTGCAGTGGACGACGACCTCGTCCCCCACTTTCCAGCGTTTGACTTTGTCACCCACCGCCCAAACGATCCCGGCAGCATCCGATCCGGCGATGTGATAATCCGACTTGTGGCCGTCAAACGGGCTGACAGGCTGGCCAAGACCGGCCCAGACGCCGTTGTAGTTGACGCCCGCAGCCATCACCATGACCAGCACTTCCTGGCTGTCGATCTTCCAGGTGTCGACCACCTCTTGCTGCATGGCCTGATCGGGTGCGCCATGGCGATCGCGCCGGATTGCCCAAGTGTACATCTTTGCCGGAACATGGCCCAGGGGCGGCATCTCGCCCAGCTCGTACAGGTCCTTCATCGGCGCGTCATAGGTCGCGAGTGCGGGGTGCGTGTCCAATGCCAACAGAGCCTCCAGTCAATGCCGCGCCGCAGAATCACAGCGCTGTTGCGCGCAAGGTAATATTCTTGCGCGCAACTTTGCAATAGGCTGACCCGATGCTTTTGAAACTTTATGTCCGCCGCGTTGCAGAGACCTTAGTGAACCGTGACCGAGCTGGTGCTGCAGACATCAATCCCCTGCTCGATGGCTGAGCTGCCATCAGCAAACACCGCCTTGAAGTCGAACAAGCAGGCTCCGGTGCCATCGTCAAAGTTGATGTCGACCGCTCCGCCTGACGGAAGGATCGAGCTGCCCAGGATATCCTCTTCCCAGGAACTGGACCCGACACTCGATCCGTAGAAGTTCGTGATCGTCAGGTAGGAGGCGTTATAGACCGTGACATGCCGGTTTGTCCCGCCGGTCGTGGTATAGGTGGTGCCGGTGTCAACGCAGCCCGCCAGGGCGGCGACAGAAAGGGCCAGGGCGGCAGTCAGGGCTTTGTGCAAGATAATCTCCATGATTCAGCGACTTATTGTCGGGTTGACCCTAGGTCCCGGACCCATGGGGCACAAATGAAATAAGTTGTCATGTAAGATTTTGTCGCAGTGAAGCGGCGTAAAAGGCCAAAAGCTCGACCTCTTCGGCAACGGGTTGCAAATCCTTGCTGACCAGCCCGCGTTTCATCAGCGGCTCTAACCCCTCGTCCAGCACGGCCTCGATGCTCGCTGGCAGCTTCAGGACCGCTCCGGCAGCAGTCAGCCGCTGGATCAGGGCCTGAATCCGCTCGGCCAGCTCCTCACGCGACGCAACACCCATGCCCAGCGCCTCGGCGACCAGCGGCACAGGCAGCACCGGAACCACAGCCCCGATCGCCGCCATCAGCCGGTCGCCCAGCGAAGTTACGGTGCCGCCAGCGCCAAGATGCTCTCGCAGCGAAATCGGTCCGCCAAAGCTCGCTGCTGCCGTGCCGAAGCCCTTGGTCTTGCCCCACATCCTCCGCCACAGAAAGCGCAATGCGTGGCCCGCCACCCAGAAGGGCCGATTGCGGAACTGCCGCTTTTCGCTTTTTGCTGCCTCGACCAAAACCCGATCTTCCAGCACCCGATCATAGGCCAGACCCACTGGCACGAAGACTACGTCGCGTGCTTCGGGTGTCCAGCCTTCGACAATATAGCTCAGCAGCCCCAGCTTTGCCGCCCCGATCCGCCCGTCCAGCGACAAGCCACCCTCGGGAAAGATCGCCTGGGTCGTGCCCTCTTCGGTCGCCATCTGCACATAACGTGCCAGCACGCGGCGGTACAAAGCATTCCGGCTGCCGCGCCGGATGAAATAGGCCCCCATCGACCGGATCAGCGCCGAAAGCGGCCAGACCCGCGCCCATTCGCCTACCGCATAGCTGACGGCCGAACGCTCAGCGACCAGCCATGTCACAAGCACATAGTCCACGTTCGAACGATGATTCATAACGAAAACCACCGCAGCCTTGGGGTCGATCTGGCTCAGGCCGGCATTCACCTGTCCGACGCGAACCTTGAACAAAAGCAGGCTCAGCCACTTGGCCGCCCGGGTACCAAAGCCGAAATAGACCGTTGCCGAAAATCCCGGCACGATCTCGCGGGCATAGCAGCGGGCCTCTTGAAACGCGACATCTCCTGGAACCCCGGTCGCGGTCGCATGGGCCATCGCCGCCTCGACCACCTTGGGATCATAGGACAGCCGCGCCACCATGTCGGACCGTCGTGCCAGTTTGAACAGGTCGATCTTGCGGTCCCGCCGGGCGTTCAGGCGCGCCAGCCCCGCTTCGGCACGCCTTCGGAAATACCAGCGGACCGAGGGGAACAGGAAATGCGTGGCAAAGCTGACCGTGGCAAAGCCAAGGATCAGCACCAAAAGCCAGAGCGGAACTTCGATTGCGCGGAACATACCAGCCAGACTGTCAGGCTTGGCTGTCGCCGTAAATCCCGTAGCCCCGATCATACTATCCAGCTTACGCGAATCGCCCTTCAGGAGTAGCCTCAAGGCCTCGTCTATGTTTCAGGAACGGAGATCGCCATGACCAGACTTGTTACCGGCCTTCTGCTTCTTTTTGCCCTGTCGTCCTGCGGCATCATTTAGCCCCGGAAAACGCAGCGCGCCGCGCCCGTCGCCGCTATGTCGCGGACGATGTTCTGCGTCCTCGCAGATTGATTTTTTCGCTCCTACGACAGGCTGGCGGATTAGTTGCCAAATCGACCGTCCAACCGGTGGAAACAAAGTCCCCCCGGCTGACGTGCGGTTGCGGCCTAGTCTCAGCCAAACGCTTTGACCGCCGAGAAGATAATCCCGGCAAGAAGTAGGATCCCAACCATCGACATCTTGCGCGCCACTACTGCAGCCTTGGCATCGCCCTGCATTGCCTTTGCGCCCAGCTTCTTGTTGACGACGATGACGCCCACCAGAACCACGACAAGCGCAAGTTTGGCATGGAACCAAGGGCTTTGACCGGCGAAGCCGTCCAACTTTGTGAAGGTCATTATCAGCCCGGTCAGGATCAGCGTACCAATCCCGGCGCTGCCGGCCTTTGAAAACACCTGGATCACTTGGGCAAGTGCAGGCCGACCTGCAGGCTCGGCCCCATGAATCCGCGCCGCTGTCAGCGGAATCCCGAAAGCGGCAACGCCGCCCAGCGCCAGACCGACAAAATGCAGCCAAAAGGCCAGCGTGTTCACGATTTCCATTAGTCCCTCCCTTTTCGCGCCAACAAACCCGCCGAAGGGCCGCCTGTCAATCGCTTGCCGCAGGGATTCTATTCGCCCCCGCAGGTGGCCTTGCCGGTCAGCAAGATCACTTCCCCGGTGTCACCGTCGAAGACCGAAAGGCGGTATTCCCCTTCATAAGTCAGCTCGTCCATGGTCGCTTCGGTCTTCAGGATCAGGTCAAGGCTGGAGTAAGGTGCGTCGCCTGTTGTCTCAGCGTAGAAGTGCAGCCAGAGATCGGGGTAGTCGAGCCAGTGGTGTACAAGCCCGGCCGAAAGGTCGGGTTTGCGCAATGCCTCGGGCACCGCTTTCGCCTTCAACTCGGCAATCGCCTCATAGCCAAGGATCATGCCGCCAAGCCCGTGCGAAATAGTGCCAGAAACGAAGAGACTCAGGTTTTCGTCATCGACCTGGCAGTCAAACCCACCCGTCGCCCCCGCGACCTCGGCTGTCGCCATGACAAACCCGATCGCAACAGCTAGTATCTGCATTACTTCCTCCTGCGCCTGATCCAACAGCCATCTCTTCCCAAGTTTTGCAGCTTCCCTTTCACCTGTCACGGCATGATCTCCAGACCCTATCGACGGAAATGCCGCAGCGCAGCGATTGACATGGTGCGAAAATTTCGCCTATCTCCATCTTGACGAAATAAAATTACCCGCGCGACTCAGAGGCCATGATGACCAGCGAATCCCGGACCCGCGAAAATCCCTGGCTCTTCCGCACCTATGCCGGTCATTCGACCGCTGCGGCGTCCAATGCGCTTTACCGCGGCAACCTTGCCAAGGGCCAGACCGGCCTGTCGGTGGCCTTCGATCTGCCCACCCAGACCGGCTATGACAGCGACCACCCCCGCGCCAAGGGCGAGGTCGGCAAGGTTGGCGTCCCAGTTGCGCACTTGGGAGACATGCGCGCCCTGTTTCGGGACATCCCCTTGGAGCAGATGAACACCTCGATGACGATCAACGCCACTGCCCCATGGCTCCTGGCCTTGTACATCGCCGTCGCCGTGGAACAGGGTGCCGATGTCTCTAAGCTTCAGGGAACGGTCCAGAACGACATCATCAAGGAATACCTGTCACGCGGCACCTACATCCTGCCGCCGCAGCCTTCGCTTCGGCTGATCACCGATGTGGCCGCCTATACCGGCCAGCATCTGCCAAAATGGAATCCGATGAACGTCTGCAGCTATCACTTGCAGGAAGCCGGGGCCACGCCGGAACAGGAACTTGCCTTTGCTTTGGCCACGGCCTGCGCTGTGCTGGATGATCTGAAAGTTAAGGTTTCGGCAGAAGATTTCCCCGGAATGGCGGGAAGAATGTCGTTTTTTGTCAATGCCGGCATCCGCTTCGTAACCGAGCTTTGCAAAATGCGTGCCTTCACGGAACTGTGGGATGAGCTTCTGGAATCCCGCTATGGCGTGACCGACGCCAAGCACCGCCGCTTCCGCTATGGGGTGCAGGTGAACTCCTTGGGCCTGACCGAACAGCAACCGGAAAACAACGTGACACGCATTCTACTGGAAATGCTCGCCGTCACCCTGTCGAAAAACGCCCGCGCCCGCGCCGTCCAGCTTCCTGCCTGGAACGAGGCTTTGGGTCTGCCCCGCCCCTTCGACCAGCAATGGTCGCTTCGGATGCAGCAGATCCTAGCCTATGAAACCGATCTTCTGGAATATGACGACCTTTTCGAAGGCAACCCCGCCGTGGACCGCAAGGTTGCCGCGTTGAAGGCCGAGGCTTTGCAGGAACTGGCCGATATCGACGCGATGGGCGGAGCGGTCGCGGCCATCGGTTACATGAAATCCCGTCTGGTTGAATCAAACGCGGATCGCCTTGCCCGCATCGAATCCGGCGCGACCACCGTGGTCGGCGTGAACCGTTTCACCACCTCGGAACCCTCGCCCCTGACCACCGGCGACAGCCTGATCATGCAGTCCGACCCCCAGGCCGAGGCCGATCAATGCACCCGCCTGACCGCGTGGCGCGCGGCCCGCAACTCCGACGCCGTGACCAAAGCCCTCGCCGCGCTGCGGCAGGCGGCGCAGAAGGATCAGAACATCATGCCCGCCTCCATCGCTTGCGCCAAAGCAGGCGTCACGACCGGCGAATGGGCGTTAGCCATGCGCGCCCTTTTCGGCGAATACCGCGCCCCGACCGGCGTGAGCCAGAACCCCTCGAACCGCACCGAAGGCCTTGAACCCGTCCGCGATGCCGTCGCCAAAGCCGCGGCCCAGCTTGGTCACCCCTTGCGCCTTCTTCTGGGCAAGCCCGGCCTTGACGGCCACTCCAACGGAGCTGAACAGATCGCCGCCCGCGCCCGAGATTGCGGCATGGAAATCACCTATGATGGCATCCGCCTGACCCCTGCCGAGATCGTCGCCAAGGCGGAAGAGCAACGCCCCGATGTCATCGGACTGTCGATCCTGTCCGGCAGCCACCTGCCACTGATTCGTGAAACCCTGGGCCTTCTGGCCAAAGCTGGCCTGACCCAGACCCCGCTGGTCGTCGGCGGCATCATCCCGGATGAGGATGCCAAGGCCCTGATCGCCATGGGGGTCGCAAGGGTCTATACGCCCAAGGATTTCCAGCTGAACCAGATCATGCTGGACCTTGTCGCTTTGGCCGTCCCGGCCCCGGTCGCCGCCGAATAGGGTCAGGAATACCAGCCTACGCCCCTGCCTGCGAAAGGCGTAAAACCGATCCAGACCAACGGAAAGGTTTCGCCATGTATCGCACCCTCGCCTTCTGCTTCGCCCTCGGCTTGACCCCGGCCTTCGCTGAAGACGCGGCCCCGATCCTTGACGGGCTTCCCACCTGCGCAGGCAGTTGCCCCCAACCCACCGTCACCGCGATGAGCAGTGATCTTGATGGCGACGGCAAGGCCGAATACTTCGACATCGAAGACCTTGAGGCCGAAGTCACTTTGGCAAAGGCTGATTGCACCGTCGACATCGGCGCGACCTGCAGCATGGCGATTGAGGATCTGGCAACCGAAGCCGACCACCGGCTCTGACAGGGCGCGCGTTCCTCCTCTTGCCAAGCCCCCGTCCCGCCGTCTTAATGGCCTGATCATTTTGGCAGCATGACCGCAGGGCGGCAAGAGGATCACATGACCTTCCATATCGGCGCAAAGCCCGGCGACATTGCCGAAACCGTCCTTCTTCCCGGCGACCCCTACCGCGCCCGCTGGGCTGCCCAGACCTTCCTGAAAGATGTCGTGCTGGTGAACGAAGTCCGGGGCATGCTCGGCTTTACCGGCACTTGGAACGGTCACCGCGTTACCATCCATGGCACCGGCATGGGGATGCCGTCGCTGTCGATCTATGCCAATGAACTGATCCGTGACTATGGCGCCAAGACCCTGATCCGCGTCGGGTCTGCGGGCGCTCTGCCGGAACATGTCAAGGTCCGTGACGTGATCCTTGCCCAGACCTGCTCCACCATCGGCACCCCCTCGCGCAGCATCTTCCGCGAGCTGAACTTCGCGCCTTCCGCCGATTTCGGCCTTCTCTCCAAGGCCCATGCCGCAGCCGTGGCCAAAGGCACCCCGGTCCATGTCGGTAGCATTTTCTCCTCCGACACCTTCTACGACGAACGCCCCGACCTGACCGCCGAGTTGAAGCGTCACGGCTGCCTTGGCGTGGAAATGGAGGCAGCCGAGCTTTACATGCTCGCCGCCCGCCACGGCGCGCGTGCTTTGGCCGTGCTGACCGTGTCGGACCACATCACCACGGGTGAGGCGCTGCCCGCCGACCAGCGCGAACGCAGCTTTGGCGCGATGATCGAGATCGCGCTTCAGGCGGCCTTTGCCTAAGATGCCCCGGCTCGCCCCGCGCCCATGGGTTCCCGCTGGCTGTGAGGTCCTGATCCAGGACCTCGCCACCCGGGCGGCCGCCCCTTCGGCTGATGTCGCGGCCCGGATCTTGGGCCTGATCGACCGCAACCTTGAAATCCACGACCGCGACTGCTTCAACCTGAACCCCGCGGCCAACGTGATGAGCCCCCGCGCCGAAGCGGCCCTGTCGCGCGGCCTCGGCTCTCGCCCCTCGCTGGGCTATCCGGGCGACAAGTACGAAATGGGGCTTGAGGCGATCGAGGAAATCGAGGTCCTGACCGCCGAACTCGCCGCCGAGCTCTTCAACGCCAAATATGCCGAAATCCGCGTCGGCTCCGGGGCCTTGGCGAACCTTTACGGCTTCATGGCGTTGGCCAAACCCGGCGACACCATCATCGCGCCGCCCGGCAGCATTGGCGGCCATGTCACCCACCATGCCGACGGTTGCGCCGGGCTTTACGGCCTGACCACCCACCCGGCCCCTATCGACGCGGACGGCTATACGATTGATCTTAAAGGCCTCCACGACCTTTCCCATGCCGTTCGCCCCAAGATCATCACCGTGGGTGGCAGTCTCAACCTTTTCCCCCATCCGGTGGCCGAGGTCCGCAAGATCGCCGATCAGGTCGGCGCCAAGGTCCTGTTCGACGCCGCCCACCAATGCGGCATCATCGCAGGTGGGGTCTGGGCCAATCCCCTGGCTGAGGGCGCGCATCTGATGACGATGAGCACCTACAAATCGCTTGGCGGCCCTGCTGGCGGGTTGATTGTCACCAATGACGCCGAAATCGCCCAAAGGCTGGATGCCATCGCCTTCCCCGGCCTCACCGCCAATTTCGACGCCGCCAAATCGGCTGCCCTTGGCCTGACGCTCCTGGACTGGCGCGACCACGGCAAGGCCTATGCCCGCGCCATGGTCGACCTCTCGCGCGCCCTCGCGGGCGAACTTGCCAAGCTTGGCCTCCCCATCTTCGCCGCCGACCGTGGGGCCACGACCTCGCACCAGTTCGCGCTTGAGGCGGCGGCTTTCGGCGGCGGTCAAGCGGCCTCCAAGACGCTCCGCAAAGCAGGCTTCCTCGCCTGCGGCATCGGCCTGCCGATCCCCGAAGTGGCGGGTGACCTCAACGGCCTGCGCATCGGCACGCCCGAGCTGGTCCGCCGGGGCGTCACCCCCGCCGATGCCCCGGAACTGGCCGCCCTGATCGCCGAGGGCCTGCGCTCCAACGCCCCCGAAACCGTCGCCCGGAAGACCCGCGCCCTACGAGCAAGGTTCCAGGGCCTCCACTACGTGACCCAATGAAGACCAGACGCCTTGGCACGTCCGGCCCCATGGTCTCGGCCATCGGCCTTGGCACCTTTTCATTCGGCGGCGCTTACGGCCCGACGAATGAGGCCGAAAGCCACGCCACCCTTGATGCTGCGTGGGAACAGGGGATCACCTTCCTCGATACGGCAAACATCTACGGCAAGGGCACCGCCGAAACCGTGATCGGCAGCTGGCTCAAGACCCGCAAACACCGCCCGATGATCGCCACCAAAGCGGGCTTCACCGACGACCCGGCAAAGCGCGTAGACAACAGTCTTGCGTTCCTGCGAACCGGCCTTGAAGCCTCGCTAAAGCGCCTTGGCGTGGATCATGTGACGCTTTTCTACGCCCACCGCCACGATCCTGACATTCCTGCCGAAGACCTAGCCGGAACCTTGCAACGGCTTCAGGAGGAAGGCAAAATCCTTGGCTATGGCCTTTCCGAAATCGCGCCCTATACGCTGGAACGCGCCCATGCTGTCCATCCGGTCAGCGCCGTCCAGAACGAATACTCGCTCTGGACCCGACAGCCCGAGCTTGGCTTGATCCAACGGTGCCAAAGCCTTGGCGTCGCCTTCATCCCCTTCTCGCCCCTTGCACGCGGAGCATTCGGGACGCCGATGCCCGACCCATCGACCTTCGAACCACCAGATTTCCGCCGCCGCGTCCCCCGCTATCGCGACGAAAACTGGCTGCACAACCGTGCCAAACTGCAAGCCTTCCACGACTTCGCCCGTGCGCTTGGCCACAGCCCCGCCGCCCTGTCCGTGGCCTGGATGCTTGACCGCTGGCCGCATGCGATTCCTATCCCCGGCACCCGGAGTGCTGGGCATCTGGCAGGCTGGATCACTGCGCCCCATATCACACTCACCGACACAGACCGCGCCGAAATCGACCGTCTTCTCCCCATCGGCTGGGCCTGGGGCGACCGCTACGACGACGCACAGACAGCGCTGGCCGAGCGTTATTCCTGACCGACCCCATGGCTGCGATCATAGGCATTCGCCGCAGCGGGTTTCCATCCCGCAGGCGGGGCCTTGGGCCTGAACACCTGCACCAAAAGCGGATGACAGGCCGCCGCGTCCGAGGAATGCTCGTCCGAACAATCCCCACCCGGACAGGCTGACAGGGCACCCAGCAGGTCAATCTCGGCCATGAACTCGATGTAATCCCCGGGTCGCACGGGCGAAGCCTTCATGAAATACTGCCCCGTATCCCGCGTGAACCCGGTGCACATGAAAACGTTCAGCACATCATGCACATGCAGTTCCGCCGCATTCAGCGGTAGGCCCGAATGCGCCGACACCGCCCTAGTCAGGTTCGAATGGCAACAGTGGTGATACTGGTCCCCACCCGACAGCAACGCGTGGGTATAGGGATCGCAGCGCGTGCCGATCACGTCATGCACTGATCCGCCAAAGGCGTCGAACCCGTACCAGTCCAGCGTGTCTTCGGTGATCGTCGCCATTGGGCGCATATAGGGGAGGCAGGACCACATCCTGTCCCCGCTGGAGAGATGAGTTCCATGCAGCGCCCGGGTCTTTCCCGAAAAGAACCGCTCGCCCAGGTTCCCCGCTGCGAAAAGGTTCAGATCGCCGACCTGAGGTCCCTGAACACTGACAATCCGGAAGAACCATCCCGCAGGTACCTCGAACACCTTCGCCTCACGCGGGGGCACCAGGACCTCCGCCGCAAGACTCCAACCGTCCCGCGCCGCGCGGTAGGCGGCAAGATCCGGACGAGGCAAGCCTCCGACCGGATAACAAATCACGGGTCGCACAGCCTTGCGGGCAAGGGCGTCTGGGGGAGCGGGGTGTTCGGGATGATCAAGCTTCATCCCGCCACTTTGCCCGGATTTCCCGCCCCGACAAGTCCGGTGCTACATCCGTCGTACGGGTTTCTTCGGTTTGATCCCGAACAGCCCGACCGCAATCGCATAGCCGAACAGGGCCTTGAACCCCATCTGGGTCATCATCCCCATCAGGTCAGTGGTCTGCCATTCCTGCACCGCGCGACCATCCCGCATCTGGCGGATCAGCATCCCACGGACCTCGATATCCTTGCGCGAAGCCGGAGCCCCCATGAACTTGCCGGTGTTCTTTGCCCGCGAGATGAAGTCGATGGTCACGAATTCGCCGTCGACCTGCACATGGCGAAACTCCATCTTCATGCCTTTGAACGCGTCCTTCATGCCCTGCATGAAGCCAATGTATTCGTCGCGGCTGAACTCCATCCCGTCGCCGGAATAGGTGAAGCCAGGGGCCAAAAGCCCATCAAGCGCCGCCCAGTCATCATTCTGGATCGCCAGCGACACGGCCAGCGCATCGGCCTTGGTCTTTTCGTCAGGGGTCATCATCGCCTCATGTTTTTCCGAATGACTTCGGCGTAGCACGACACTACCTTTCCGGATAGAACGCACAAGAAAGTGAGTGCCATGCTGACCGAGCCCCCCTTTCACATCAATGGCCGCGCCTATTACTGCCCAGTGCAACTGACCGTCGATACCCTTGCCGGGCGCTGGAAACCGATGATCCTGTGGCATCTCGTGTTGCATGACGCGATGCGCTACTCGGCACTGAAACGGTCGCTGGTGACGGTCAGTCACAAGATGCTGGCCCAGTCGCTGCGGGAACTTGAGGCGGATGGTCTGATCCTGCGCCATGTCCAGCGGGTGACCCCACCCGAGGTCAGCTATTCCCTCTCGCC
This sequence comes from Paracoccaceae bacterium, assembly GCA_947504705.1. GTDB lineage: Bacteria > Pseudomonadota > Alphaproteobacteria > Rhodobacterales > Rhodobacteraceae > Tabrizicola. The sequence continues at coordinate 42,076 of CANNIA010000011.1, read as the reverse complement.
CAAGGGGGCCGAATTGAAGGGCCTTTTCGCGCAGATGAAAGCGTTTGGGGACACTTATTCAAAGCAGCCGGAACCGGTCTAGGTCGGCAACATTGTTAAGCCCGCAGGCAATCCCTTGGCTCTGCGCCCCGCGCCACCGCACCGCAGGCCGCACAGCGCCAGGCATCCGGGGCGACGCGACGATCCAGCCGCCAGCGGCAGGCCCGGGTCAGCGTCGAATTCCTCCGGGTGATCCAGAGGTACAGGAACACCGACAGCCCAAGGATCAAGACAAGGATCGGCACGGCGCTAAAGCAACCCCAGTTCGGCATCCGAAGCGATGCGCTCATACTTGTCCTTCGGCGGCATCGGGCGGCCGGGCCAGTCGGGCTGGAGCACGAAACTCGACCGCACCCGCCCGGCCAATAGGGCCCCGTTGCCCGCACCCAAAGCGTAGTCATAGTAAAGCTTGACGATTTCCTCAAAGCTCACCTGCTGCGTCGCCGGATGGGTCAGGCAAGCCGCACCCCAGCGGGCAACGCGGGCGTATTCCGCTGTCTCGGGCAACGCGAAGCCTTCATAATAGTCCAGAAACCAGAACCTCATCATCAGCGAGGTAAAGACGCATTCCGCCAGCCCGATCCGGTCGAACAGGAATGTGCCCTCCGGATTGTGCTGTATCAGCTTGCCGTTCAGCCAGCGATAATCGGCCAAAAGCGCATCCCGTAGCCCATCCGTTTTCGCCCGGTCGCCGTTCATCACAAAGCGATACCCGTTGTTGCCGAACGGCCCTTCGTGAGAGATGAACAGCCGCTCGACCGCACGCTCATAGGGGTCGCTGCGGGCGACTGTCTTTTCCGGATAACGTTCATCGAAATAGCGCAACAGGACCAGGCTTTCCTTCAGGATGCGGCCGTCCTCCAGCTCCAGCACCGGCAGCGCCGTAGTTCCCTTCGTCTTGACCAAAAGCTCAGGGTCGCGCGGAATGGTAATGTCGACCACCCGAAACTCGACCGCATCGCGCATCCCCTTAAGCTCCAGCATGATCTCCAGCCGCTGCGAAAACGGGCAAACCGGGATATGGTAAAGCACGGGTTTCGGCATGGCGGGTCTCCTTTTTTAGAGGCATGAACCCGTGCCGCATGGGCAAAGTCAAGCGCGCCATACCAAGCCAGGCCGGAACTTACCAATGCTCTCCCAGCACCTGCGGAACCGCCAGAACACGGTATTTCCGGGCGAATTCCGGATACATCAGCCCATCGGCATCAACGGCGCGGTTGTGCCAACCCCCTTCCGCAAGCCACAGCTCGCGCCGCATCACCAGCTGCATCGCATCGTTTGCGCCATACCTGACCGGAACGCCGCCAAAGATGATCCCCTGACGCCCGGCCACTTCTTGAACTCGGGCGTAGGCGACGCTCATCGCGATCATACCCTGCATGATGATGCCATAGACAAGAATCTGTGGATCGGAGCTTTCAGATATTTGTGAGGCTGTCAGTCTCGTCTTCCAACGCCGGTCCAACCAATTGGCAAACGTTCTCAACCCCAATGGATAGGCTCGCGGCGCCCGTGCAAAAGTCCAGGGCTTTGGATCGGTTGCCGTATCTTTCAGCACGGCAATCAGGTTGGGGTAGAACACATTGTCGGCATTCGTATGAATGATCCATCGCCCGCGCGCTGCACGAATCCCCAAGTCCCGCGCAGCATGGCCCCAGTCCCCAACATGATCGGGGGTCACGATGAATTGCGTCGCCGGATGAACCGGGCCACCGGCGAGATCGTCATCATAACTTTGCGACTTTGGTCCATCGTGATAGACCAGAACCTCGAAATCCTTGCAGGTTTGCGCCGCCAAGCATGCCATCTTGCGCCGGAAAAAATCGCGCGAGACCGAGGCCTCGTAGTCGGTCACGATCACCGTGAACAGCGGGTCGCCGGCCAAGAACGGCTGGCCGGTGATTGGTTGTGGATTCGGCTCCGGTCTTGAGCGTCGCAAATCAGACCACCTCCCTGCTCACAATCATATCAAGCTGGGCAACGGGCTTCGCCTGGCCCAAACCCACTGGACTGGTCCGGTCGCAAGTCATGATCGAGTGGCAATGGCAAGGCTTGATCATTTCCCCTGTTGGCTCCAACCAACCTCTGTTCGCCCGACCGGTGCCGTCGTTGATCTTGCGGTCAACTGCAACAATGCGTCCGACACAAAGTCTGCCTGCTTCATCGCCGTGGCCTTCTGTTCTTGGACCATGCTTCACAAATCTCAAAAAAAACTTCATCTCCGACGATTCTTCGCATCAACTTCCATTTTCCATAGCGATTTCGCCTGGCTGGCGACCCTCGGGTTTCCGTCATCCTGGCCAGATGCAGGTTGAATAAGTCAACATTCCCGCCGCACAGCGCAATGACTGGCTGCCAATGAACAATATTTAGCCCAAGGGGGTTTGCGTGAAGCAACTCCGCCTTTACGAACGGAAAGCCAAAACGTAACAGGTGCTCCCAAAGAGAGTGCGTTGGATTCAGGAACCTGATCTTGCTCCAGTCAACACCCGGAAATAGAAGATCGTAAGAGAACAGGACTTCCGTTTTTAGACCTGCAACATCACTGACATAGTGAAGAAGATTGATCTCATACTTTTCGATCACTTCCATTTTTGTCTTCTCTACCTGCACCCCGCGCCAAAAGCTCCGAACTTCAGGGGACCGCATTGCTTCCTTCTGCAGCACGAAGAAGTAGCTCTGGCTGTGATGTCGGATTTCAAATGACTCAGTCAAAGCCAGGAAAGCAGCATCGGAGTTGCGAATTCTGCCCAGAACCTTATCAAAGCCATCCAATGGCCCCAGAATGCTGTCATTTACAAAGAACAGCCTCTCAGCGGACCAGAGCTCTGGCATCTCGGCAAGGATGGCAGCCCATACAGCAAAATCGTATCCGCCATTCTTGCGTTTCACGATCAGGGCCGCCCCGTCAAGGCCAGCAAGATCGATCCTCAAGCTCATGTCCTTGACGGCGCAACAGACCACAACCGTAAGGCCCGATGCCGTCAATGCCTCAACCATTGCGCGGGCACCCGGCAAGAGCCGATCCTCTGGAACATAGGTGGCAAAGAGGCAGACCTCCTTGCCCCGAAAATTCATCGCTGATTTTCGTACGAACTCAACAGGATAGTCGACTGACCCAAGGCCTTTCACCGGGGCTGAGACAGCAGCCTGCGTCTTTGAGAGATGCGCGTGCGCCATTGGCAAGAAATGGTGTGCTTCTTGGGCAAACTGGGAGAACACATCCATCTCTTGCTGCATAGTGTCCACTGCGGCAGAATAAAGCGTCACCAGTTGTTGGGCCGGCGCATTTTCAAGCTCTAGGTATCTTCCGGCAAAAAGGTAGCCGCATCCCATCCACGCCGGCAATTCCGCGGAACCACTGGACTGCCTTGCTTTGGCCCGTTCGGATGATTCTTTGGGAGAACGGAAGTCAATTCCATAGGCGGACTTTGCAATTTCTGCAAAGAGCGGGTAAGCGCGCCGCGCAATGTCGTATTTTCCCAGATTGATCGCGTCCTTCAGCAAACGATAAAGTGCGCCACCCGAGACATGCGGATCAGAATTGCTAGCCAGGTTCTCGAGATACGGAAAATATAGATCCCAATCCAAGAAACCTTCCGTGATCTCCGGAAGGGGAGAATGAGAAGCCCAGCAAAGCAGACGATTCCTGACATTTCGTACCAGAACATGCGCGAATCCGCACGAGCGAAGCAGTGTCTCAAGTGCAGCCGGACGCGTTACAAAGTAATGAAAGCCAGGCGAAAGGATCGCACTTATTGTCGGAATGTCGGTCGTCGGGGAAACGCCTTCGGCACAAGGCGTAGTAAGGACAAGAATGCCATTCGGCTTCAGGGCCCCACTTATTTCCGTTAAAAAGCTAAAAGGGTCTTGGACATGCTCAAGTACCTCACTGCTGTAAACATAATCGAATTTCCGCCCGGCGATTTCCTTGGCATCGTTGTAGTATGAAGCAATGATCTCAACACCCAGCTTCTCACGCCCAATCTTGCCATAAAGGCTTGTTTCCAGTCCGACGGCCTGACCAAGACCAGATCGCTGCCAGAAATCAGGAACGAATCCAAATCCGCAACCGATATCCAGAAGATCACCTCCGCGCGGCCCGCCAATGGCCAGCAACGGTTCCAGCATGGCGGTTATTCCCGCTCCGTTCTGAACATAGCGGTACCAATAGTCCTGTGCAAAACCCTCAAAGTCATAGCCAAGAACAGGATCGGCCCCGAGAAAATACATTGTTCCGCAAGACCCGCACTCGACCAGATCAAGATCGGCCGGCAGGTGATCAGCGGCTCCGACTGTCAAAACAGGTCGTGAGGTCTTGCCCTTGCAGATCGGGCAGAAGCCAGGGCCATTGTCGGTGGCCTCTACCGGTGGAGCAAAGACGATCGTGTACAACTGTTCGCTCCGGTTTTGAATCTGTCGCTTTTTGTTTCAGACCACCCGCTCAACCATCATTTTCTTGATTTCGGCAATCGCCTTGGCCGGGTTCAACCCCTTGGGGCAAGTCTTTGCACAATTCATGATTGTATGGCAACGGTACAACTTGAACGGGTCTTCCAACTCGTCCAAACGCTCCCCCGTCGCCTCGTCCCGGCTGTCGATGATCCAGCGATAGGCATGCAACAGCGCCGCCGGCCCAAGATAGCGGTCGGAGTTCCACCAGTAGCTGGGGCAGGACGTCGAACAACATGCGCACATCACGCATTCATAAAGCCCATCCAGCTTGGACCGGTCGTCAATCGATTGCCGCCATTCCTTGGCCGGGCGGTTCGTCTTCGTCTCCAGCCAAGGCATGATGCTGGCATGCTGGGCGTAGAAATGCGTCAGGTCCGGGATAAGGTCCTTGACCACCGACATATGCGGCAAGGGATAGATCTTCACGTCACCCTTGATTTCATCCAGCCCATAGATGCAGGCCAGCGTATTAATCCCGTCGATGTTCATCGCACAGGACCCGCAGATGCCTTCTCGGCAAGACCGCCGAAAGGTCAGCGTCGGATCAATCTCGGTCTTGATCTTGATCAGCGCGTCCAGAACCATCGGGCCGCAGAGGTCCATATCGATGAAATAGGTGTCGACCCGTGGGTTTTCGCCATCATCCGGGTTCCAGCGATATATCTGGAACTTGCGGATAGCCTTGCCCTCCGGCTTCGGCCAGGTTTTGCCAGTGCGGATCTTCGAATTCTTCGGCAGCGTGAACTGGACCATTTCTCAGCCTTTCCAGCCGGGCATGTCGTAAAGCGGGCGTGACGGCGGCTGGCCCGCCTTAGACATCACGCAAGAGTCGTAAACCTGCGAAGGGTCGCGGCCGCTCAGATAATCGGAACTGATCGTGATATCCAAGCCCGCAACCGCCCCATGATTGGTGCCCCCGACCATCACCGAGCCCCTCGGCTGCTGGGCCAGACGGGCGCGCTCAAAACAGTCGCGCTCGGCGTCGGCCAAGGTCATCGGGCCACAACCAGCCAGCAGGATCAGGGGAAAAAGACGTTTCATCATCTACCTCACCAGGGGCACGCCATTGGCGGCGAAACAGCTTTGCGCAACCGGGCGCAGCGCAATTGTGCGGATCGTGGCCTTGGTCGAGGTTCCGGCCTCAACCCCAACATCCCGCGCCAGCAGCTCCAGCTCATCGGGGCTGGCCGCATTCAGGATACAGTCGGTCGCAGACTGGGCGGGTCCGGCGGGCATGTCGACATTCACCACCGGGAAGACCACTGACGAGGCCGCCCGCCTGACCGCGCTGTCCATGACTTGGGCAGGGTCGCAGGCGGCGACCATCAGGCAGGCAAGCAGGGGAAGGCTCACACGCATCAGAATTTCCTTTCCGCCGGCGCAATCTTGGCCAGGCTGATTCCGCCCTGCGCTTCCGTGGTCAGGGGGTCGGTGTGAACCGCGCGGTAGGCCAGGTTGACCTTCGCTCCATCGACATAGGCAAGCGAATGCTTGCGCCAATTCTTGTCGTCACGGGTCGGGTGATCCTCATGCGCATGGGCGCCCCGGCTTTCGGTGCGGGCATGCGCGCCATAGATCGTGGCCAGCGCGTTCGGCATCAGGTTGGTCAGCTCCAGCGTCTCCATCAGGTCGCTGTTCCACACAAGCGAGCGGTCGGTGACGTGAAGGTCACTCATCTTGCCCGCAATCGCCGTCATCTTCTTCTCACCCGCCGCCAGCGTCTCTTCAGCCCGGAACACCGCCGCATCGGCTTGCATGGTCTTTTGCATCTCCAGCCGCAGCTCAGCCGTCGGCACCGCGCCATTGGCATGCCGGAGGCCATCAAACCGGGCCAGCGCCTTGTCAACCTCGGCCACGTTCACCGGAGCATTCCGTGCCTTCGCATCAACAATCTCCCCCGCCCGGATCGCGGCGGCACGACCAAAGACCACCAGGTCGATCAGCGAATTCGACCCCAGCCGGTTCGCGCCATGCACCGACGCACAGCCCGCCTCGCCCACCGCCATCAGGCCAGGGAACACCGCATCCGGGTTCTTCGCCGTCGGGTTCAAGACTTCGCCCCAATAGTTCGTCGGCACCCCGCCCATGTTGTAATGCACTGTCGGCAGCACCGGGATCGGTTCCTTCGTCAGGTCCACCCCCGCAAAGATCCGCGCCGATTCACTGATCCCCGGCAAACGCAGGTCCAGCGTCTCCTTCGGCAGGTGCGAAAGGTTCAGGTGGATATGGTCACCCTGCGCCCCCACGCCGCGCCCCTCGCGGATTTCCAGCGTCATGCAGCGGCTGACATAGTCGCGCGGCGCCAAATCCTTGTAATGCGGGGCATAGCGTTCCATGAACCGCTCACCGGCCGAGTTGGTCAGATACCCGCCCTCGCCCCGCGCGCCTTCGGTGATCAGACAACCGGAGCCATAGATGCCGGTCGGGTGGAACTGCACAAACTCCATATCCTGCAGCGGTAATCCCGCACGCGCCACCATCCCGCCGCCGTCCCCGGTGCAGGTGTGCGCCGAGGTCGCGCTGAAATAGGCCCGCCCGTAACCGCCCGTCGCCAAGACCACCATCTTGGCGTTGAAGACATGGATCGTGCCGTCGTCAAGCTTCCAAGCGACAACCCCGGTGCAGGCCCCGTCGGTGATGATCAGGTCCAGCGCGAAATATTCGATGTAGAACTCCGCATTGTTCTTCAGGCTCTGCCCATACAGCGTATGCAGGATCGCATGCCCCGTGCGGTCGGCGGCGGCACAGGTCCGCTGGACGGGAGGCCCGTTGCCGAACTCGGTCGTGTGCCCACCAAAGGGCCGCTGATAGATCTTGCCCTCTTCAGTGCGCGAAAACGGCACGCCATAGTGCTCCAGCTCGTAAACCGCCTTCGGAGCCTCCCGCGCCAGATATTCCATGGCATCCGTATCGCCCAGCCAGTCCGACCCCTTCACAGTGTCATACATGTGCCACTGCCAATGGTCCGGCCCCATGTTCCCAAGGCTGGCCGCAATCCCGCCCTGCGCCGCCACTGTGTGCGACCGCGTGGGGAAGACCTTCGTCACGCAGGCCGTGCGCAGACCCTGCTCGGCCATGCCCAGAGTTGCCCGCAGACCGGCCCCGCCAGCCCCCACGACAACCACGTCATATTCATGCGTCTCATACGGATAGGCGGTCATGGTCAGCCCTTCAAAGCGCGATGCGGATCAGCGCGAACAACCCCGTCGCGGCGATCACCCAGGAAAGCGAAATGGCCCCGATCACCAGAACCTTGCGGGTCGTGCCCCTGGCATAATCCTCGATCATCATCGTGGCCCCCATCGCAAAATGCCGCATGCCGACGATCAGGATCAGCGCGGTGACAATGGCAGCAAACGGCTGCGCGAAGGTCGTCAGCACCACCTCACGCGATTGGCCCAACGCGTGGCCAAAGATGTACAACCAGATCGGCACCAGAAAGCACAATCCAGCCGCCGTAACGGTCATCGCCCAGTGGTGTTCGGTGCCCGTATGCGCGGAGCCATTGCCTTCAGCGCTTTTGCGGGGGGTCAGATATTGCATCGCGGCCTCACTGAACCAGAAGAATTGTGATCACAGTCATGACGACCGACCCGATGATACAGGCCCAGCCCAGCTTTTCCGCCGTCGGAATGTCCATCCCGCGCCCGGCGTCAAAGATGAAATGCCGGATCCCGGCGAAAAGATGATACCAGATCGCCCAAAGCGACCCGGTAAAGACCAGATCCCCGAACCACGAGGTCGCAACCCCATTCGCCACCGCGAAATATTCGTCAGATGTCGCCGCCGCCAGCAGCCACCACACCGCCAGCATCACCCCCACAATCACCCCGTTCCCCGTGATCCGCGTCAGGATCGAGGTGATCGCGGTCAGCTGCGGCCGGTAAATCTGCAAGTGCGGCGAGAGGGGGCGCTGGTTCGGCGCGGCCCGCTTTGCATCTGCCATGGTCGGTCCTCACGTCTTGCGGCGCGCGGTCCTAAACCCCGCGCCTGGCTGTCGTTCCTTATCTTCAATAGCGCGGAATTCGCCCATGTCACGCACGGAATGCTGCAAGCGCAGAATGTTGCCGCTATCGGTGCACGAAAAATCGAGATGTGATCACAATTCGAAAAACTGTGATCACAAGAAGTGCTGCGTCGGGGTCACCCGCCGAACAGCGTCGAATCCCAGGACAGACTGAGGCCCCAATAGCTGCCCGCATATTCCGATCCGTCATAATAGCGCAGGTCCGCCGCAGTTTCCTCGCCCAGGTAATAGGTCGCACCCAGATCCCATTCCTGTTCATTCCCGGCGCCGTCCACCTCATAGGTGCCCCAATTGGCCGAAAGCTCCAGCGCATCGGTGGCGGCAAAAGTCCCCCCGACATAGGCGCTGCTCAGATCGAATTCCGGGTCGTGATAGACATCAAGCGACCCCGAAACCTTGTCGCCAAAGGGCATGCCAAGGCTCAGAAGATATTCCCCGCAGCAATTGCCGCCGTCATTGGGATAGTAATACCGGGTATACGAGAAATCATAACTCAGCCCGGAGGCCGTCTCGTTGCGATAGCCCAGATACAGGTCGTATTCGTCCAATAGATCGTCACTGGCCGCCCGCCCCCAGATCCCGCCGTAAATGCCGCTGAAGTCCAGCTCGACATAGCCAGAGAGATAGCTTTTGAAACCGGTACTCGGCCCATCTTCGTCCTGAGTGAACTTGAGCTTGGCCCCGTCATAAACGGTCAAGCCCTGCGCCAGTCCTGGACCCGCCAGAAAAATCATTCCGACCACCGCTGCGATTTTCTTCATGTGATTGCCTCCACTGCCTCGGCAATCATCATCGCACAGCTCGGTCCGGAAATGAATCCCCTCTGCGCATTTACCAAATCCGGGCCGGATAACGCGGCTCAGACCGGCACCAGCGCCCAATAATCCAAGTCAAGCAGCACCTCGGGCAGATACTTGCCGTCCGCCCCGCGCAACTGCCCCGCTGCCCCGCGCGTCGCCACCAGCCGCAGCCGCAACGCCCCTACTCCCGGAGCCGCCGTCTCTGCCTTGTCCAGCACCTCAGACCAAGCCCGGACCGTATCGCCTGCAAAACAGGGGTTGGCATGCGCCCCACCATTCAAGGCCACGATCATCTGCGCATTTGCCAGCCCATTGAACGACAGCGCCCGCGCCAATGAAATCACATGCCCGCCATAGATCAGCCGCTTGCCATCCTCGCGCTGCGTGACGTCAAAATGCACCTTGGCCGTGTTCTGCCACAACCGCGTCGCCAGCATGTGCTCGGCCTCTTCGACCGTGACCCCATCGACATGGTCGATCACCTCGCCAACTGCATAATCGTCCCAGCGATGCGGCTCCCCGGCCAGCGCAAAATCATAGCCGCTGAAGTCCAGCCCCTCCGGCACCACCAGCGCGCCCGGTACCACCACCGCTGCCAGCGACGGCACCAAAACCGGCACCACGACCTCGCGCCGGCGCTTGCGGACCATCGCCCAGCGGACATATTCCAGCACCGCCTCCCCGCGCTGGTTCAGCCCCCGCGTCCGCACCCAGACCACCCCCGTCGCGCCGGATGAGGTTTCCTTCAACCCGATCACTTCGCTTTCCGACCGCAGGGTATCCCCCGGCCAGACGGGCTGCAGCCATCGCCCCTCGGCATAGCCGAGGTTCGCCGCTGCGTTCAGGCTGATATCCGGAACCGTCTTCCCAAAGACCGTATGGAACGCGATCAAGTCATCCAACGGTGAAGCCGCCAGCCCCACCGACCGCGCAAACTCGTCCGAGGAGTAGACCGCCCCCCGTGCCGGATACAGCGCATGATAAAGCGCCCGCTCTCCAGCCCCGACCGTGCGAGGAACCGCATGCCGGATCACTTCGCCCAGACTGTAATCCTCGAAAAACCGACCTGGATTCGTCTTCATTGCTCGCTCAATTTTACATCCGGGTGGTAGTCACCCGGAACTTCCTTCACCATCGACTGCCCGCACCGCATGACCCCGTGGACCGCATCAAAGGCATAGGTCGGAGAGCCATGCAGCTCCCACCCCGTGTTCAAGGCCGCCGTCACCTTGTGGCAGAAGACCGAAGTGTCATCCGCGCTTAGAAACCGATAGAGCTTCATCCCATCCAGACCCGCAAGCTACAGACAATTCGACTAAAATTGTCTTTCTCTTCTCCAGTTATCCACGGGGGAAAGGTCGCGGGTTCCCCGAACCCGTGACCTTGGGGGGTGTGCAACCCCCCTTTACGCTCAGCCAAAGGGCCAATACCCCAACCAGTTATGCGCAAAGGCAATCACCGCAAAGACCACCACCGATACCCCGGCATAGATCAGGTCATTGACCACCGGCCCCGACGCCGGCGGCACCCATTCCCGCTGCATCCGGTTGATCATCACCACTTCAACCACCGCCCAAACCAAAATCCCCCCGAACAGCACGACCGAGGCCAGATCGCCATTCACCAGCAAATGCGCCATCGCCCAAAGCATGACCGAGGCGAGCATCGGATGCCGCAACTTCGTGCGCATCACCCCGCGAGAAAAACCAAGGTTGAACAGATACACCGCAATCAGCATCAGACCGTTGTTCACATGCACCATCGATGCCGGCGGGCTCCACACCTCCACCACACCAGCCGAGCCATAACCCCTAACCATCAGCCAGATCGACAGAAACGACAGGACCGTCACCACCATCTTGCCGCCCTTGTCACCAAGACTGGAGCGGAACTTCGGCGTGAACCGTTTCATCAAATGCGAATAGGCCCAGATCAAGACCCCGGCGATCAACAGATACATTTTCATCCCCTCATGTCATGGCAGCGATTTGCGCGGCTTTCGTTAGCATCGCCTTTGCGGTGACAATATGCAGGTTCTCGACGATCTTGCCATCCACAACGGCAACCCCCTCACCGCGCAGCTGCGCTTCGGCAAAGGCGTCGATCTGCCGCCGCGCCAAGTCCAGATCCTCGTCAGATGGAGCGAAGACCTCATTCGCTATCAAAAGCTGCGCCGGATGGATCAACGTCTTGCCATCAAGCCCCATGTCGCGGCCCTGTTCGCATTCGGCCCGCAGGCCCTCTTCGTCCCTGAACGCGTTATAGACCCCGTCCATGATGACCTTGCCCTCGGCCTTGGCCGCCAGCACCGCCGCCCCAAGCCCCGCCATCAGCGGCAACCGGTCCGGCCGGAACCGCGCGCCCAATTCGCGGGCTAGGTCATTCGTCCCCATCACCATCCCCTCCAGCCGGGGATGCGCCGCAATCGCACCCGCGTTCAGACAGCCCTTGGCCGTCTCGATCATCGCCCAAAGTGGGGCTGTCGCCTGCGCTGCAACTGCATCCAGATCCGCCGCCGCATTCACCTTCGGCACCAGCACCGCATCCACCCCCGGATGCCCGGCAAAAGCGGCCAGATCCTCGGCCCCCCAAGAGGTCTCCAGCCCATTCACCCGCACGATCCGCGCCCGCGCCCCGAAATCCCAACCCTTCAGAACTTCGGCCAAAAGCACCCGGGCACGCGGCTTTTCCTCGGGCGAGACGGCATCCTCAAGGTCAAAGATGATCGCATCCGCCGCCAGATCCCGCGCCTTCTCCATCGCCCGCTCCCGCGCGGCCGGGATGTAAAGGACTGACCGATAGGGACGCGTCACCACTCACCTCCGCGCAACATTCTTGCGCTTGAAAGCACAGATCGGACACAAACAGCAAGGGGAAATCTGCTGCATCGCAGCATAAATGACCGCTTGGCGCGCGAAACAGCCTGTGGTTAGCCTACGGGTGATTTTTCAACTGACCGTATCGCCATGCCAGAGCGCAAATCCTTCTTCAGACAATTTTTAGGCAGTTGGGGAACCGCCACCCTCTATTCGCTCGGTTTCTGCATTTTGGCGATTGCCATGGATTACTCTGACAGCCTTTCCGCAAAGCGCCTTGCCGAAGAAGGTGCCGAGGCTCAGGCGACTGTCACGTCCCTCTACGTGACGACATCGCACCGTCGGCACAGTACCAATTACCACTACCATGTCGGCCTTAGTTTTTGGGCAGGCTTCAGGAACGTTCTGACCGAAAAGTCTGTTTCGGAAGAATTCTACAACACCTTGCGAACCGGCAAGGTCATCCCGATCTGGTACTGGACCAAGGACCCGACGCTCCTGGAAACCCGTCGCGGCTCATTTGCAGAGGCTACAGAGGTGGAATTCTTCCTCGCGCTATTTGCAGCCGCGCTTACCCTACTTTTCGCAGGCCTTGGGGGTCACTGGGCCTATTGCGCACGCTGGATGGTGCGGAACGGGGTGGAAAGGCAAGTAATAGTCACCGCCCAGGTCGACGGTTTGTTCAGCTATGGCAAGAACAAACGCTACCAACTTGCGTGGCGCGAACCCTCCGGCACCTTGGCTGCGTCCCGACTTCACCCGCCTGCCGATCTTCCGGACGTAGGCGAGACGATCACCGTATTGACCGACCCCGCCGGTCGCCGCGCCATCATCTGGGAAGGCGATCTCTAACCCACCACCAACAGGCCGCCCGATGACCAAACCCAAATCCTTCCTGCGGCAGTTTTTCACCCATTGGGGCCTCTGGGCGCTGATGACGCTTGCCGTCTGCGCCTTCGCCCTGACGCTGGCCCGGATCGACGCCGCCAAAGCCAGCCACCTGGCCGAGGAGGGGGCCGATGCCCAGGCCACGGTCACCGGCCTCAACATGACCAGCACTCGCTCGAACAACCGCACCCAGCGTCATTTCGAGGTCACCGTCAGCTTCACCGTCGACGGGATCAGCCATGAGGGCGCACAGACCGTCTCCGAAGCCTTCTACCGCAGCCTCAAGACCCGCGACATTATCCCGGTCCGCTATTGGACACACGACCCCAGCCTGACCGAAATCGAACCCGGCCACCGCGCGAACGAGGCCCTGATCGGCGAAGTCGTCGCCGGTGTCGCCGCAGTCCTGACCCTGATCTTCGCCACCCTCGGCTGGCGCTGGGCCTCTGCCGCCCGCTGGATGGTGCAGAACGGCGTCGCGCGCGAGGTCACCGTCACCCGGCTGGCAAGCTTCTGGAGCAACTTCTGCGCCACCAGCTTTTACCGCGCTGTCTGGCAGGACACCAAAGGCGAAACCCGCTCGCGCCTGCACCTCATCAAGCACCTGCCGGGTGTTGGCAAAACAACGACAATCCTGACCGACCCCGCCGGCCTTCGTCCTAGCCTGTGGGCGGGTGACTTGTAACCGACCGCTTGATTAACCACATCGCAGCCCCCGCCGCGCAGCCTTTCCCCGATAACCGCTTGGAAAGGCCCCCCAATGACCCAGACCATGTTCGCCCTCTCCCTAGGCATCGGCCTCATGGCCCTTGCCGCCGACATCGCCCGTGGCGAAACCCAATGCGACGCCCGCGACCGTGTGGTGGCCTTTCTCGCCGACCGCTACGGCGAAACCCGCCGCGCGCTCGGCATCGCGGGCGACGCCGCAGTGATGGAACTTTTCGCAGCTGACGACACCGGCACCTGGACCATCACCGTCACCCTGCCCGACGGCCAGATGTGCCTTGTCGCCTCCGGTTCAGCTTTTGAGACACTGACCGAAGACTCTCCCGTCACTGGCACCCCGGCCTGATCAACCGGGCTTGCTTCGTTTGCAGGCCCGGAACCCCGCAGCGAGGCAGTCCTGAACCGAAGCCCGAAATGCGCAATTCTTCGCCAAAGGCTTCCGCGCCGGGCAGGTCAGGCGGCAAAAGATCCCCGTCGTGCGGACACAAACCCAGACCTGCCCCTCATAGGCAGGGTCGCCGACCAGAAGGGCGGCATAGAGCGTGTCAGTATCGGGGAACATCATTGACCCCTCGGGCAGTCCTGAACCCAAGCCTAACAGCCCCACCCCGCAAGCACAGCCCACCCCCACCCTTTTCCGCAGCTTCCGGGTCAGACCAGCCCCCCCGACCCTAAACCCCGCACCCCGTCCCAGATCAGCTTGACTGAAATCAGCAACAGCGCCCAGGTCACCAGCCGGAAAAACACCTTCTCCGGCATCACCTTGACCAACCTTACCCCTGCAAACACCGCCAGCGCCGCCGGAACCGCCAACACCGCCGCCACCTTCAGGTTCGCCAGACTGAGCTGCCCCAGCGCATAATAGGGCACCAGCTTCACCGCATTGATCACCGCAAAAGCGATAGTCGAGGTTCCGGCAAACACGGCCTTCGTCATCCCCAAGGGCAGGGTGTAAACCTGATAGGGCGGCGCGCCCGCATGGCTGACGAAACTCGTGAACCCCGTCACCGTGCCCCAGAACAGCCCCGGAGCGACCTCCGCCCGCTTCGCCTCCATCACCACCGGCTTCCGCAGCAGCAGGTTCAGCCCAAAGGCCAGCCCGATCACCCCCACCATCAGCGTCACCGCCGCCTCTGGCACCAAAGACGCCGTCGCCCAGCCGATCCCGATCCCCGCCACCGCGCCGGGCAGAAACACCGCCAGCACCCGGGGGTTAAACGCGTGACGATAGGCGTAAAGCCCGAACATGTCCGACACGACATAGACCGGCAGCAGCATCCCCGCCGCCATCACAGGGTTCATCACCAGCGCCATCAGCGGGACCGCCAGCATCCCCACGATCGGCACACCGCCCTTGCCCATGCCCACGACCGATGCCGCCAGAACCGCCAACCCCCAGAACCAAACCTCGTCCATTTCGCCCCCCGCTTCCAGTTACCGCTAACCTCAAACCTCCCGGCCCGAAAGCGACAATTTTTCGCATACAATTGTATACCGAGCCCGATTCCCCGTCTGGACAGAACCCGAATAAGGGGCTACGCCTGCCCCCGTAAAATCCCCATAGGAGGCACTCATGGCCAGACCCAAGATCGCTCTTATCGGCGCGGGGCAAATCGGCGGGACCCTTGCGCATCTGATCGCGCTCAAGGAACTCGGCGATGTCATCCTGTTCGACATTGCCGAAGGCACGCCGCAGGGCAAATCGCTCGACATCGCCCAATCCGGCCCGGTCGAAGGTTTCGACGCCTCGCTCACCGGCACCAACTCCTACGCTGACCTTGCCGGGGCCGATGTCTGCATCGTCACCGCCGGTGTCCCCCGCAAACCGGGGATGAGCCGCGATGACCTTCTGGGCATCAACCTGAAAGTGATGAAATCGGTGGGTGAGGGTCTCAAGGCCCACTGCCCGAACGCCTTCGTCATCTGCATCACCAACCCGCTGGACGCCATGGTCTGGGCGCTGCGCGAATTCTCCGGCCTGCCGCACAACAAGGTCGTCGGCATGGCAGGCGTCCTCGACTCAGCCCGCTTCCGCCACTTCCTCAGCCTCGAATTCAACGTCTCGATGAAGGACGTCACCGCCTTCGTCCTTGGCGGCCACGGCGACACGATGGTGCCTTCGGTCCGCTACTCGACCGTCGGCGGCATCCCCCTGCCCGACCTCGTCGCCATGGGCTGGACCACGCAAGAGAAACTTGACGCCATCGTCCAGCGCACCCGCGACGGCGGCGCGGAAATCGTCGGTCTCCTGAAAACCGGCTCCGCCTTCTACGCCCCCGCCGCTTCCGCCGTGGAAATGGCCGAGGCCTTCCTCAAAGACCAAAAACGCCTGCTGCCCTGCGCAGCACACGTGAAGGGCCAATACGGCCTTGACGGCATCTACGTCGGCGTCCCGGTCATCATCGGTGCCGGCGGGGTGGAGCGTGTCGTCGAAGTCAAACTCGACGCGTCCGAGCAAGCCATGCTCGACAAATCCATCGACGCCGTAAGGGGCCTGCTGACAGCCTGCAAAGCCATCGACCCCTCGCTGGCGTAAGGTCTGGAATACCCTACCTCCAACACATTTGCATGCGCGCCCTCGGGCGCGCATCTTCGGTCTTGCCTTGACCGGAGGTTATTCATGCGCAGCATTGCTACGTCTCTTTTGGCCTTCGTCCTCGCAACACCCGCCCTAGCCGACATCGATATCTCGGCCGAAATCGGCAAGACCGGCATCTCCGCCACGCTTGAAACGCTGGAAGGCCTGTCACGAACCAGGACCGAGGACGAGATTTTCGCCATCGGCGGACTCCGCTTCCTGGCCACCATCGAGGCCGCTCTGCAACTGCAATGGCGTACCGGAATCGGCGACATGGGCAATATGTTGGATATCCCGATCCTCAGGCTTCCCGTGCCGCCAAACCCCGCGCCCGAGCCGTTCAAGGGCGAAATGATCAGCCAGCTTTTCGCCGATGTCGACGCTGGGATGAACGAGGCACGCGCCACGCTGGAAACCTTGCCCGATGACGCCGATTTCGCGCTGATCATTGCCCTTGACGACCTTTGGTTCGATATCAACATGAACGGCACGCGCGACACGCGCGAAGGCGCAGGCACAATTCTTGGTCCCCAGATCATGGGCCGCGAATGGTCAAAGCGCAAAGCCAGCACCCCCCTGCCCGTGGTCCGTTTCGATGGCTCTGATGCAGCTTGGCTTTTGGCCTATACCCATCTTCTCTCGGGCATCTCAAACAGTATCCTGACCTACGATCCAGCCGCCGCGATTGACGATGTCATTGCAACCAAGGCCGCCCTTGGCGTCGTAGACCGCTCCGTCGGTACTGAAGAGCCCTACTACGATATTGTCGCACTTCTTGATGCAGCCGTTACCATAGGCGAAGCACTGCGCCAGACGCCAAATGCCGACCGCTCGCGGGTTGCGAAGGCGCATTTTCTGCAAATGATTGCACAAAACCGCCGCTTCTGGACAATGGTCAAGGAAGAAAGCGACAATGATCACGAGTGGATTCCGAATGATCATCAAAGTTCGGCCCTCGGCCTAACGCTCCCCTATGGAACCGCCGATATTTGGCTTTCCGTTCTAACGGATGCCGAAGCGCTGCTTGAGGGTCGGCTTCTTGTCCCCTTCTGGCGTGGAGCTTGGGATCGCGGCGTCAATCTTGGCAAACTCTTTGACAATCCTCAGCCCGGAAGCCTGATCGGCTGGGTTCAAGGCGATTCCGCCGTGCCCTATCTCGAAAAGGGTCCTTTGATCTCGAACGCACATCTGCGTGCTTTCAACAATTTGATGACAGAAAATTCAGATCTGATGATGATCTTCTTGAACTGACTCGTCGGCCCACTGCATCGGCGCGGCTGCCAACCCACCATCCCGTCGTCAAAGGGGGATTGGCATCCAGCCATTACCCAAACGCCACTTCGTCAACTCTTTAACGCCACCCTAACGCCCACGGCCAACCTATTGAAATCCCACGCCCTCCCCTCCCCGTCCTGCGTGGACAGCCACACCCCCTTGCCCCCGGCCCTCAAATCCGGCATCCCCACCCCACCAAGACCCAAGGGAGAGACCCATGGACTACTCGAAATCCGGCAACCCCAAGGGGGCCCACCACAACCCGCGCGGCCCTGATCACGCCCAGAAGGGCGCGCCGAAATCCGTGACCCCACCGCGTGAGACGAAGGAACAGCTTCTGGCCCGGATGAAAGCCGCCGCTGCCGCCCAGAAGGACCCCAAGGCCTGACACGGCTGAATTCCCCCTACCTCGCCCCCGGCTTCTATGAGGACGCCATCGCTAGGGGCCGCCACCGCGACATCGTCGGCGGCCGCTGGGGGGAAACCGCCCGCGTCCAGATGGCCGCCCTTACGGCCGAGGGGATGACCCCCGACGACCACCTTCTTGACATCGGCTGCGGCTCGCTCCGTCTGGGCCACCTCGCGGTGCCCTTCCTGAAGCCCGGCAACTATTGGGGCACCGACGCCTCGCTCGCCCTGATGCGGCACGGCAGGCTCCACGAACTCTCTGACCCGACCCGCCTGCCCGAAGACCGGCTGATCGAGGACCCCGATTTCGCCTACCCCGGCGTCCCCGACCGCATCACCCTTGCCATCGCTTTCGGCGTCTTCACTCACCTGCCCGCCCCGATGCTGGAAACGGCGCTCACCAACCTCCGCCGCCTCCCGAACCTGCGGGCCTGCCTTTTCACCGTATTCCTCGCCCCCGAAGCCGCCGCAGCCACGCGCCAGCCCGACGGCGTGGTTACCCACCCCGACCGGCCGCCCTATCATGTCACCGAAAGCTTCGCCGCAGCCACGATCCACGCCGCCGGCTTCGTCCCGGCCCGCAAGCCGACGCTTTTGCCACGCGGTCAGGTGCTCTGGACCGCCTCGCCGCCCCAAATCCCGTAGGTCTGGCGCATATAGTCGACGCAAGCCCGGTTCGCCTGGTCGCGGCCCGCTCCTTCGATCACCGCACGCCAAAGTGGCGTCGTACTTCCCACAGCGGTGACCAATTGGTTCCGGTTCAGCCGCTTGTCCGCCCAGATCGCAATCCCGTTCCGGGTCAGGTGCCCCGAAACCCAGACATCATCCACCGCCCAGATGACCGGCGGGATATCGTAGGCGCAAGCATCAAGAAACTCAGGCCGCAGGGCGGCACCGGCATAGCCTTCAAGAATGTCCGTATAGCCTGATCTCCTGACCAGATTGTGAAACGGAAACAGCCGCCTCGACAGGGCCGTTCGAGGCTTGAAAGCCCGCGCCAGCATGCGACATTGAAAGCCAAGCTGATGGGCCGGTTCTGGGGCAATGACCGCGCGCGGCAGCGGTCCCGAGGCCCGCCATGCCACGCCCATGCGCTCTACCGTCGTCATTGCCGCACAGACGGCTGCCTTGGGGTGTTCCTTGCGCACAGCAAGAATCCGCTGGGCCCAGTCTGGAAGATACACGTGATCATCGTCGCAAAAGAGAAGCTCGACGTCCTGACCGCGATAGGCCCGTGCGGCCGGCAGGATCTTGGTGGCCGGGCCAAAATCGGCTTCAGTTCGGATGATCCGCACCCCATCCGGCACTGCGGGCAGACCACCTCCCCATTGCGGAAATCGGCGATAGCTTTGGGGAATGTAAAGCTCCACCGCTTCGGGCCGCGACTTCTGCCGAAGCAGCGATGTTAGGGCCAAACCGATTTCGGCAAATCGCGGCGGGATTGTAGAAAGGGTGATGATGTGGCGCATCCGTGCCTTCTAACCAGCGCTCTTGTTGCAGTAAACCCCCGTGCCAAACCCGAGCTTCCTGACAAGGACCTGACTTCTTCGGTGCCCACAGGCGCAAGACCGGCCGTAAGCAGGCCCAGATGCGCCACCTCGCCCTTAGCCACCAGCCCCGACCAAAAAGGGTCTTGTCGCGCTTGCAAGCCTGCGCTTCGCGGGACCTGTCAAAGTCGCGCTTCACCAGAGGTCACTTACCGGGTTCAGACCAACTGATCAGCGCTGCCGATCCAGTAAGCCTAGGCCCCCGCGCTTTGACCGGTGTCAGAAAATGGGGGTAGCTAAGCCGCCACAGATTCCATGGGTCCTGCGCATGAAGTCGATACAGGCCAAGTTCGCCCCGTCACGATCCGCCCCCTCGATCACGGCCTTGTACAGCGGCAAAAGCCGCGAAGTCTCTAGCACTTCTTCGACCTTGTGCAGGGACTTGTCTGCCCAGATCGGAACGCCCAGCCGGGCGTAGGTGCCTGACAACCAGATGTCATCGACAGCCCAGATCACTGGCGGAATGTGGAAAGCCGCCTCATCAAGATACTCGGGCCTCACAAGAACGCCGCCATAGCCCTCGGCAATGTCGACATGGCCCGACAGATCGAACCGTTGCCAATGCGGGTCCAGACCTCGCTTTCCAGTCACTGAGCCAAAAATCGCGCGGGAAATTCTGCGTATCTGTCGCCCAAACTGCGCGCGGGGGGTCTATCGCGGGAACCGCCTTGGGAACAGGTGTTCCTGCAAAACGGTCACCAAACCGGTCCGCAATGCAGAAACCTTCACCACAAATCACCGCCCGTGCATGCTGCTTGCGCAAGCCAAGGGCCAGTCTGACCCAGTTTTGGTCAAGGACGCGGTCATCATCGACGTAGATCCGCTCGACCGCCTGCCGCCGCCATGCCCTGGCCGCAGGAAGGACCTTGGTGGTCGGCCCGAAATCTTCCTCGAGACGGACAATCTTGACCCCAACCGGAACCTCTGGCAGCCCACCGCCCCATTGCGGAATGCGGCGATGTCTCTGCGGGATGTAAAGCTCGATCGCTTCAGGCCGCGAGGTCTGGCCGATCAATGATTTCAGAGCCGGGCCCAGCTTGCTGAACCTGGGCGGGATGGTCGAAAGGGTGATGACGTGCCGCACAACGGCGTTTTAGCGGCTTCCGGGCACTGGCGAAACCCCCTCGAGGTCCGGCCTTCCTGACTTGCGCCGGACCCGATCAGACCCCAGATTTGTCCTGCCAACCAGAAGGAGGCCCCGATGCGACGCTTTGCCCTTGCCGCCCTGCTTATCGCCAGCCCCGTCGCTGCCGAGACCCTGTCCGAGGAAGTCGGCCGCGCGGGCATCGGCCCGACCGAGGCGCGACTGGCCGCTCTGCCCTCACCCACGAATGAAGAACTGTTCGCGCTGGCCGGCCTGCGGTTCCTAGGCGGCGTTGAATCCGCACTGCAGCTGCGGTGGCAAACGGGGGTTCAAGCCGACTGGTCGGAACTGCCGATCCTGCGCCTGCCGATCCCGGAAAATCCCAATGCCCGCCCCTTTGCCCCGGCCGACTTCAGCACGCTGATCACCGGCCTTGACGCCGACATGGATGCCTCCCGCGCCGCCTTGGAGCAACTGGGTGATAAACCTTTTGCGCTGGAAATCCGCATGTCCGACCTGTGGTTCGACATCAACGCGAACGGCACCCGCGACGAAGGCGAAAATCTCGGCACCGTCACCGGCCTGACCCTTGGCGGCGGCAGAATGGTCACTGTCGATGTGCAAGACCCCGCGATCACCTTCGACACCGCTGATGCTGCTTGGCTTGCCGCCTACACGCATTTTCTGTCGGCTTTCAGCAAACTGGCGCAAGCCTATGACCCTGAACCCGCGATCCAGCGGGTGCTGGACAGCTCCAAGGCGATCTACGCGCTTTGGGGCGACACGCCCCCCAACAACGCGATGGACATGATGTTCGGCCGCCAGGTCGACCGGGCCGCCATGGTGCTTTTCGCCTTGTCCAAGACCCCAGACAAGGCGCTGGCTCAAGAGTCTTACGACCATCTTCTGGCGATGATCACAGAAAACCGCCGCTTCTGGTCGATGGTCGCGCTGGAGACGGACAACACCGGCGAATGGATCCCGAATGAGGCGCAGGTTTCCGGCCTTGGCATCTATATGCCCCCCGGCACGGCCGAGCGTTGGCAGGCGGTTCTGGCCGATGCCGAAAAACTCCTGACGGGCGAAGCCTTGATCCCGCATTGGCGCTTCGGGGCCGAGGCCGGGATCAACGTGAAGAAGATGTTCGAAAACCCGCCCGCCGTGGACCTGATCACCTGGGTTCAGGGCGAAGGGCTTCTGCCCTATGCCGAGAAAGGCCCCCAGATGAGCGCCGCTGCCTGGCGCGACTTTGAAAGCCTGGTGCAGGGCGATTCCATGCTTTTCGCCGTATTCCTGAACTAAAACTGCACCACAGCTTTCTCTTCGCCAAATACCCCCGCCGGAGGCAAAATCCGAGCCTCTGCGTGCTCTTCACACGCAGAGGCGAGACAAAAGGAACGCGCCGGAGGCGCTCAATTCAATAAGCGCCCGAACCCACGAGGGGGCCAGCGGACTACTGCCCCGCCACCCCCGCGATCACCGTCTCCAGCGTCTCGACCAGCTTGTCGGCGATCTCGTCCAACTCGGCATCGGAGGCGTTGAACGGCGGCGCAAGGATCAGCGTATCCCCCGCCGCGCCGTCGACATGGCCACCGGATGGATAGCAGATCAGCCCGCGCTTCAGCGCCTCTGCCCGGATACGTCCATTGACGCCCAGCGAAGCGTCGAACGGGATTTTCGTTTCAGGGTCCGCCACCACTTCGACGCCGATAAAGAACCCCCGGCCCCGCACATCGCCCACTTGCGGCAGATGCGCCAGCCGGGCGCGCAGGTCCGCCTGCCAGCGCGGGCCCTTGTCGCGGATGCGGGCCAAAAGCCCTTCTTCCTCGATGATCCGTTGCACCGCAACGCCCGCCGCCAGACAGGCGGTGTGGCCGGTATAGGTATGCCCGGTCAGCGGCCCGCCATGGCCTGCCGCCATCACATCGGCGATCTCTTGGGTATAGACCGCAGCGCCAAGCGGCAGATAGCCGCCCGACAGCGATTTCGCCACCGTGATGATATCCGCCGTGATCCCGTCTTCTTCCGACGCCCGCCAGACCCCGGTGCGCCCGGACCCGCACATCACCTCGTCGCAGATGACCAGCACGCCATGGCGGCGGCAAACCTCGGCCGTCGCCTTGGCGTAACCCTCCGGTGCAGGCAGCGCGCCCCCGGCAGCGCCCACAACCGGCTCGAAGATGAAAGCCGCCACCGTCTCCGACCCAAGCCGCTGGATTTCCGCTTCCAGCTCTGCCGCCAGATGCGCAACCAACCCCTCGCGGCTAACGCCCGCAGGCAGGCGATAGGCATTCGCCGCACTCACCCGGCCCACCACAGGCAAAGCCCCGGCAAAGGCGCGCTGGCGGTCCTCGAACCCCGACAGCGCCGTCGCCATCATCGTGTTGCCGTGCCACGACCGTTTCCGCGCAATGAACTTCACCCGCGCCGGATCGCCCTTGTCGAAATGATACTGCAGCGCGATCTTGACCGCACTTTCCACCGCCTCCGAACCGCTCGTCGTATAGACCATGTCCGCCAGCCCCGTGGCCTTGCAGATGCGCTCGCTCATCTCCTCCAAGGGGTCGGCCGTGAAGAGATAACGGTAGCCGTAAGCCACCTTTCCCATCTGCTCGGCCACGGCCTTGTTGACCCTAACGTCGCCATGACCCACCGAAAACACCGCTGGCCCGCCCGAGCCGTCGATGTATTGCTTGCCATCCGTGTCCCACAGATAGACCCCGCGCCCGTGGCTGATCCGGGGCAAGGCTGCAGTGGCAATATCATTGGCGCTGGGACGCGGCATGGGGGCCTCCTATATGCTATCCGGAAGGCTTCGCAGCGCGGCGGCGGGAAGTCAACAACCCGCCCAAGCCGCGAATCGGCACCGGACGCGGTGATATCATTGCCATGTGATCACACTTTTAAGTCCAGTGATCACAAATTTCCAAATCGTGATCACAAACCGCATTTTCTGCACATTTGCGGGCATTAACACGGATTTGTCGTTTGGATCATAGCGTCAAAGGTGCGACAAGATAGGCAACCATTTCGGCCTTTACCTGATCCAAGGGAACCCAGCCAATGAACATTCACGAATACCAGGCCAAGGCACTTCTGCGCAGCTATGGCATTCCGGTTTCCGACGGTCGCGTCGTGCTGAAAGCCGAAGACGCCAAGACCGCAGCGGGTGAACTTGACGGCCCGCTGTGGGTGGTGAAATCCCAGATCCATGCTGGCGGCCGCGGCAAGGGCAAATTCAAGGAGCCTGAGGCTGGCGAAAAGGGCGGTGTCCGTATCGCGCGTTCTGTGGGTGAGGCCGCCGAATTCGCCCGCCAAATGCTGGGCCGCACCCTTGTCACCATCCAGACCGGCGCGGCGGGCAAGCAGGTCAACCGGATCTATATCGAAGACGGCAGCGAGATTGACCGCGAATTCTACCTCGCCTTCCTGATCGACCGGGGCACCAGCCGCATCTCGATCGTCGCCTCGACCGAAGGCGGGATGTCTATCGAAGACGTGGCCCACGACACGCCCGAACTGATCCACACCTTCACCATCGACCCGGCCACCGGGTTGCAGGATTTCCACGGCCGTCGCGTCGCCTTTGCGCTTGGCCTCTCCGGCGCGCAGGTCAAATCCTGCGTCGGGATCATCAAGAACCTCTACAAGCTCTTCACCGACAAAGACATGGACATGCTGGAGATCAACCCCTTCTGCGTGTTGAAAGACGGCAGCTTGCGCCTGCTGGACGCGAAGATGGCGTTTGACGGCAACGCGATCTACCGCCACCCCGACATCGCCGCCCTGCGGGACGAGACCGAGGAAGACCCGAAAGAACTCGCCGCCTCGAAGTTCGACCTGAACTATATCGCCTTGGATGGCGAGATCGGCTGCATGGTCAACGGCGCCGGCCTGGCGATGGCCACGATGGACATCATCAAGCTTTACGGCGCCGAGCCTGCCAACTTCCTTGACGTCGGCGGTGGGGCGACCAAGGAAAAGGTGACCGAGGCCTTCAAGATCATCACCTCTGACCCGCAGGTCAAAGGCATCCTTGTCAACATCTTCGGCGGCATCATGCGCTGCGACATCATCGCCGAAGGCGTGATCGCGGCGGTGAAAGAGGTCGGCCTCAAGGTCCCGCTGGTCGTCCGCCTGGAAGGCACCAATGTGGAGCTTGGCAAGGACATCATCCGCAAATCCGGCCTGAACGTGATTGCGGCGGATGACCTGAAGGACGGAGCCGAGAAGATCGTCAAGGCGGTAAAGGGGTAAGTCTGTCGAAGCCCGAGCAAGCGAAAAACAAAATGGCATATGCAAGCACATCAAGCACTGTTCGGATTGGTCGCTCTGTGACCAAACTGATCGCTTTGGTTGGTGGCGCACTATTGGCCGTCCTAGGCGGGATGTGGCTGATCACCGGCGATTTCAGCGACACGCGACGGGGCGCTCTTGCAGAGCCAACCGGCTGGTTGTGCATCGTATTCTTTGGGCTGTGTGCCATCATTGGGTTTCAAAGATTGACACTCGGCCCTAGGTATCCGGTCACGCTCTCTCCCGATGGAATGATGGATTTGAGACTGTCGCGGACGTTGGTTCCTTGGCCTTCGATAAGCGACATCCAGACATTGACCATCGCGCGAACCTCGATGCTCTGCTTGGTAATCGATAAAGGCCTGAAACTGGAAACCTCTCAATTTATGAGATTTTGGATCACTCTCAACAAAAGGTTTTACAAGAGCGACTTCTGGCTTGCATCGACCGATCTTGACCTGAACTTTGAAAGGCTTCGGGACCTCGTGCTTGCCTATTGGAAAGCTCATGGTTCGGACCGGACAATGACGGGCGATCCCACTGTAACAGCGACGGGAGTGGTTGGATGATACGGAACCTCAACCTTTATGTTCAGCAAGCCGGTAGGGCGATTGCAAACCCACCACCCCTCTCCTCAACCTCGAAGTGACCGCATTGCCCGTATCCCGCCTCATCCTCCTCGCCCTTCTCCTCGCCCCCCTTCCGGCGCTGGCGCAGGATGCTGACCCGTCGAACCAGCTGCTTGAGGGCTATGTCGCATGCGCCATGGGCGAGGGGCATCCCGACAAGACGGTCACCGCACTCGGCCTATATGGCTGGACGCATGAGGAAGACACCGTCAACACCGTGGTCAACTTCCGGCCCGGCGTTGGCACTGACACGCTGGGCGTGATGTCGCCCACACCGGGATATTGCCAGATCGAAAGCACCGTTCTCGGCACCGACCGCGCGCTGGAGCTGACGGGCTATCTGGCCTTTGGCGGGCCGTCCGTTACAAAAAGCGAAACCAACGACGACGGCTGCACGACTCTGACCCTTTCCAACGATGTGGTTGCGGTCATCACGTCCGGCGGCACGGTTCCGGTCTGCACGTCCGACCAGAACTCCGCCATCCGCTTCTTCTTTGGCGAGGGCGAGTGATGGTGACGTTGAAACCGCTTACCCTGATCGCGGCACTTGGTCTGGCCGCCCTTCCCGCCCATGCCGAAATGTCCTTCACGGCCAGTGACCTCCTTTCCGCCCCCGAAACCGCCCTTGGCGGGGCGATCATTGCCTGCGCCGAAGGGGCCAGTGACCCCGCAATCATCGACACAGCCTTCGGCGAGGCGGGCTGGACCGCGGCCGAGGGGGAAGGTGACGGCACCGCCGCGTGGGAAATGGGCGACATGTGGGTCCTTTACTGGACCGAACCCGGTTTCTGCATGATCGCCGATGAAGCCATCAGCACCGCCGAAATGGAGGCCACACTCCTTGGCCTGACCGACACGCCACCGACCATGGGCAAGGACGAAGACGGCTGCACCACCTATGACCTTGGCCCGGTCATCGGCACACTGACCAGTTCGGGCAATGACCCGGTCTGCATGTCACAAACCGGGGCCGCACTGCGCTTCATGCTATCCGAATGACGCTGCCAACCTTCCAAGACTGGCATTAAAGGAAACGCCGATGCTTCTTCACATCAACAAGGCAGACCGCGCCCATCCCGCCGCCGGCGTTGGATCGTGCTGCCTTGGTGCAAGGAGGGCACCAAATGAGACCTGAAACGCTGCGCGACCGGCTGGTGAATGCGACTGACCGCGTTTTCGGTTACCCGAAGGATTCCATCCATTTCCTGCATGTGCCAAAAACCGCTGGATCCCAGATCAAGCTGGTTGTCCGGCAGGTAAACGCGGGGCGCATCCAAAACCGGATCCGCGCGCATGAACACGACGTCCGCCTGATCGACCTGCCGAGCGACCAGCGCTATTTCTTTTCGACGCGCGATCCGCTGACTCGGTTCCGATCTGCCTTTCACTGGCGTCAGGCAAAGGGGGAAATGAAGCCGGGCAAACCCCGAAGCCCGAACGAAATGCGTGCTTTCGGACTGTTCGAATCGGCAAACGATCTGGCAGAGGCCCTTTTCCGCCCTGATCAGCGGGGCATTGATGCTGCGCTTGCAATGAAGTCGATCTACCACACCAGCCGCAATCTGGTGGACAACTTCACTCTTCATGGTTTCGACCTTGTCTTGCGCCCTCCGGTCTGGATCATCCGGCTTGAGCATATCGAAGAAGATCTGGCCGAGTTTCTGCGCCGCATCGGCCATGACGCCCCGGTCAAGGCGACGGGCGAAGATCGCTACGCGCGCAAGCAATCCTATGACGGCGTACCTCCCCTATCAGATCTGGCAAAAGACAATCTCCGCCGCTGGTACACACAAGACTATGAGTTTCTTCGGGCCTGCGAAAACTGGCTTTCCGGAAATAGCGCAGGCTTCGCGCATGGACGGGTGGCCGGCTAGACGACGATTTCACTTTCCTCTCAGATTCAACACCACAAGACCCACAAGCGTGAAAAGGATGACAACCATGAAGAAGATTGCATGCCTTATTATCTTGACTGCCACCGCCCCGGCCTTTGCTCAAGACCAGGACCCGGTCTACCAGATGATCGACGGGATCGGCTTTTGCATGCTAGGCGAAGGCAAGGCAGACACCACCGTCGCGCAGATGGAAATGTATGACTGGACCGCGGAGGCTGATGCCGAAGCGGGGGTGACAAACCTTATCCCCGCCAGCGGGTCGACCTCGGGCATGGTCTCGAACGACGTTGGCTTTTGCCAAGTGGAAAGCAGCGCCATCGGAACGGGCGATGCGGAAATGGCCTTCGATCTTTTCATGATGGGCGGCAATTCTGGGGTCGAGGTGACGGCTGACGGCACCGATGCCGATGGCTGCATGACCAAGACGCTTTCGAACGGGGCCATCGCAATCCTGACCTCGGGCGGGCAGGACCCGACCTGCGAAGGTGAAACCACCTCGGCCTGGCGCTTCAACTTCGGCACCGGCGAATAACCCGATCCCCCGCAAGGGGGCACTGAACCCCGGGGGCGGGCTATCCGCCCCCCAACCGACAGCGTGAAGGAGGCCCCGATGGCCGTACTCGTCAACAAGGCAACGAAAGTCATCTGCCAGGGCTTTACCGGCTCGCAGGGCACCTTCCATTCCGAACAGGCCATCGCCTATGGCACGCAAATGGTCGGCGGCGTGACCCCCGGCAAAGGGGGCGAAACCCACCTTGGCCTGCCGGTCTTCAACTCGGTGCATGAGGCGGTGGAAAGAACCGGTGCCGACGCCACCGCGATCTATGTTCCTCCGCCCTTTGCCGCCGATTCAATCCTTGAGGCGATCGACGCCGAAATCCCGCTGATCATCTGCATCACCGAAGGCATCCCGGTCCTTGACATGATGCGGGTCAAGCGCGCGCTGATCAATTCGAAGTCCCGCCTGATCGGCCCGAACTGCCCCGGCGTCCTGACCCCCGGCGAATGCAAGATTGGGATCATGCCGGGCTCGATCTTCTCCAAGGGCACGGTCGGGGTGGTGTCGCGCTCGGGGACCCTGACCTATGAGGCGGTCAAGCAGACCACCGACGTCGGCCTTGGCCAATCCACCGCCGTCGGCATCGGCGGCGACCCGATCAAAGGCAGCGAGCATATCGACATATTGGAGATGTTCCTTGCCGACCCCGAGACCCATTCGATCATCATGATCGGCGAGATTGGCGGGGCCGCCGAAGAAGACGCCGCCCAGTTCCTTGCCGATGAGCGGAAAAAAGGCCGCTGGAAGCCCACCGCCGGCTTCATCGCCGGCCGCACCGCCCCCCCCGGCCGCCGCATGGGCCATGCCGGAGCCATCGTGGCCGGAGGCAAAGGCGACGCCCAGTCGAAGATCGAAGCCATGCTCCGCGCCGGGATTGTGGTGGCGGATAGCCCGGCTGGGTTGGGTGAGGCAGTGCTGAAGGCGATCAAGGGGTGAATATGATGCGCATTCCGGGTGCAATCGCGAGTTTTCTCATTACCATCGCGGGACCTGCGGGGGCCGAAACCCTCGACCGTGCCTTCTCGGCCCAGGACACGATGTCCATCTGCATCGCGGTTGCGCACCAGCCGGAAACAGCCATCCGGGTTCTTGAAGCAAACGATTGGGCGGTGGTTCCCGAAGAGGAAGAAAAAACCTACCTCGACCAGCTTGCCGTTGCCCATCTTGCGACATCTGAGGTTTGGGCAACACAGCTTGGCGGCAAGGAAGAAGGTGCCGACTTCTGGCAAGGGAAATGGCCGAAGGTCCAGAAGTATATCGGCCGCTCTCTGGCGCATGAAAGTGCCAAGCTCTTGAAGGAAACAGAGACCGGAGCCTTGCTCTTGACTGTCACTGGGGGCACCGATCTGTCCACATTCTTCTCCTGCCTTCTGGCAGTTCCTTCTCCCGCGCTGACAGGCAGCTCCTACTTTCCGAAACTCCGCGCACCCACGGCACCCGCACTCAGCCTGACAAAAATCGATATGTTCGGCTCCGACAGTGCCCGTTCAGGTCTCAGCGTCACATCAGCCTCGCTTGACCCAAAGGGAATCAGCACAGCGCTGGGCATCTCAACCGACATCGGCGCGGCTTTTTACAGCCAGGTTTCACACCCAGTCTGGGCGCTTGAGCCATGAAGGACGCCCGAAAACTACTTCATATCTCTGACGGCTCCCTAGCTGACTGTCTGCCCCACCCTCTCGGAGGCCCACAATGACCGAACAATCCCCCACCGCCGCCTTCACTGCCTCAAGCTTCCTTGACGGGGCCAATGCCGATTATGTTGACCAACTGGCCGCGCGCCACGCCGCCGACCCGAACTCGGTCGACCCGCAATGGGCCGAGTTCTTCCGCGCGATGGGCGACAGTGAACAGGATGCAAGGCGCGCCGCCAAAGGCCCCAGCTGGGCCCGCGCCGACTGGCCGCCCTCGCCCACGGATGACCTGACCGCCGCGCTGACCGGCGAATGGGCCGCACCGCCCCCGGCCAAAGAGGCCAAGGCCGCAGGCCAGAAGATCGCCGCCAAGGCTGCCGAGGCTGGCGTGACCCTGACCACCGAGCAGATCCAGCGCGCCGTGGTCGACAGCATCCGCGCCCTGATGATCATCCGCGCCTACCGGATCCGGGGCCACCTTGCCGCCGATCTTGACCCGCTTGGCATGACCGACACCAAGCATCAGCCAGAACTTGACCCCGCCTCCTACGGCTTTACCGAAGCCGACCTTGACCGGCCGATCTTCATCGACAACGTGCTGGGCCTGACCCATGCCAGCATGCGGCAGATCATCGACATCCTGAAGCGCACCTATTGCGGCACCTTTGCGCTGCAATACATGCATATCTCCAACCCCGAACAGGCCTCGTGGCTCAAGGAACGGATCGAAGGCTACGGCAAGGAAATCCAGTTCACCCGTGAGGGCCGCCGCGCCATCCTGAACAAGCTGGTCGAGGCGGAAGGGTACGAAAAGTTCCTCCATGTCAAATACATGGGCACCAAACGGTTCGGCCTTGATGGTGCCGAGGCGCTGATCCCCGCGATGGAGGCGATCATCAAGCGCGGCGGAGCTTTGGGGGTCAAAGACATCATCATCGGCATGCCGCACCGGGGCCGGTTGTCGGTTCTGGCCAACGTGATGATGAAGCCTTACCGGGCGATTTTCCACGAATTTCAGGGCGGGTCCTACAAGCCCGAGGATGTGGATGGCTCGGGCGACGTGAAATACCACCTTGGGGCCTCCAGCGACCGCGAATTTGACGGCAACTCTGTGCACCTGTCGCTGACCGCCAACCCCAGCCACCTTGAGGCGGTCAACCCGGTTGTCCTGGGCAAGGTCCGCGCCAAGCAGGACCAGTTGAACGACGCCGCCGAACGCATCGCCAGCCTGCCGATCCTTCTGCACGGCGACGCGGCCTTTGCAGGGCAAGGCGTGGTGGCCGAATGCCTTCAGCTTTCCGGCATCAAAGGCCACCGCACCGGCGGCTGCATCCACATCATCGTCAACAACCAGATCGGGTTCACCACCGCCCCCGCCTTCAGCCGCACCTCGCCCTACCCGACCGACATCGCGCTGATGGTCGAAGCCCCGATCTTCCACGTCAACGGCGATGACCCGGAAGCCGTGGTTCATGCCGCCAAAGTGGCGACCGAATTCCGCCAGAAGTTCCACAAAGACGTGGTGCTCGACATTTTCTGCTACCGCCGCTTCGGTCACAACGAAGGCGACGAGCCGATGTTCACCAACCCGGCGATGTACACCCGGATCCGTAAGCAAAAGACCACGCTGCAGCTTTACACCGAACGGCTGATCCGCGACGGGTTGATGCCCGAGGGTGAGATCGAAGATATGAAGGCTGCCTTCCAGGCCCGCCTGAATGAGGAGTTTGAGGCTGGCAAGGCCTTTCTCCCGAACAAGGCCGACTGGCTGGATGGTCGCTGGAAGAACCTTGAGACCAAGGACCTGAACAACTACCAGCGCGGCGAAACATGGATCAAGGCCGACACCTTCGCCGAGATTGGCGCCGCACTGACCCGCGTGCCGGAAGGCTTTGATCTGCACAAGACCGTCGCCCGCCAGCTTGAGGCGAAGAAGGAAATGTTCGCCAAGGGCACCGGCTTTGATTGGTCGACGGCTGAGGCTTTGGCCTTCGGCTCGCTGCAAACCGAAGGCTTTGCTGTCCGGCTGTCCGGTCAGGACTGCACCCGTGGTACTTTCTCCCAGCGCCACTCGGCTTTCGTTGATCAGACGACCGAGGAACGCCATTACCCCCTGAACCACATCCGCTCCGGCCAATCGCGGTTTGAAGTCATCGACTCGATGCTGTCGGAATATGCGGTCCTTGGCTTCGAGTATGGCTACAGCCTTGCCGAACCGAACGCCCTGACCCTGTGGGAAGCCCAGTTCGGCGATTTCGCCAACGGCGCGCAGATCATGATCGACCAGTTCATCTGCTCGGGCGAAAGCAAATGGCTGCGGATGTCGGGCCTCGTTTGTCTGCTTCCCCATGGCTATGAAGGCCAGGGTCCCGAACATTCATCGGCCCGCCTGGAACGCTTTTTGCAAAACAGCGCCGAGGATAACTGGATCGTCGCCAACTGCACGACGCCCGCCAACTACTTCCACATCCTGCGCCGCCAGTTGCACCGCACCTACCGCAAACCGCTGATCATGATGACGCCAAAGTCGCTGCTCAGGCACCCGATGTGCATCTCGGACACCAGCGATTTCACCGACGGCTCCACCTTCCACCGCGTCCTTTGGGATGATGCGCAGAAGGGCCATTCGACGCAAAAGCTGAAGGCCGACGACAAGATCAAGCGCGTCGTCCTTTGCTCGGGCAAGGTCTACTTCGACCTTCTGGCCGAACGCGACGCCCAAGGGGCCGACGACACCTATCTTCTGCGGGTCGAACAGCTTTACCCCGCGCCCACGATCTCGCTCACCCAGGAACTTGGCCGCTTCCCCAAGGCCGACTTCGTCTGGTGCCAGGAAGAACCCAAGAACCAGGGCGCGTGGTCCTTCATCGAGCCGGAAATCGAAGTGATCCTGACCAAGGTTCGCGGCAAGCCGACAAGGATGTCCTATGCCGGGCGCAAGGCCTCCGCCTCGCCCGCCACCGGCCTCGCCTCGCGCCACAAATACGAACAGCAACAACTCGTCGCCCAGGCTCTTGGCCTGAACTGACCCCGGAATCGGAGAATTCAAATGACAGACGTAATGGTCCCCGCCCTTGGCGAATCCGTGTCCGAGGCAACCGTATCAACCTGGTTCAAGAAACCGGGCGATGCGGTCAAGCTGGACGAGATGCTGTGCGAACTGGAAACCGACAAAGTCTCGGTCGAGGTTCCCAGCCCCGTCGCCGGAGTCCTTGCCGAAATCCTTGCCCCCGAAGGCACGACCGTGGCCGCCAATGCCCGCCTTGCCATCGTGACCGAAGGTGCCACCGCCGCCGCCCCGAAACCGGCGGCAGCCCCGGCCCCTGCCCCCGTCGCCGCCAAGTCCACCGAAGACGCCCCCGCCGCCAAGAAAGCCATGGCCGAGGCGAACCTTACCCCCGATCAGGTGCAAGGCACCGGGCGTGACAACCGGATCATGAAGGAAGACGTCGCCCGCACCGTCGCTGGTGCCGCAGGCGCGCAAGCCGCCGCAGCGGCCCCAGCACCCGCCCCCGCCGCCATGCCCCGCGCCCCGATCCCGGCTGAAGATGCCTCGCGCGAAGAGCGCGTCAAGATGACCCGCCTCCGCGCCACCATCGCCCGCCGCCTGAAAGACGCGCAGAACACCGCCGCGATGCTGACGACCTATAACGAGGTCGACATGTCCGGCATCATGGACCTGCGCAACGCCTACAAGGACGCCTTTGAGAAAAAACACGGCGTCAAGATGGGCTTCATGTCCTTCTTCGTCACCGCCTGCTGCCACGCGCTGAAAGAGGTCCCCGAGGTCAACGCCGAGATTGACGGTCAGGACGTGGTCTACAAGAACTACGTCCACATGGGCGTCGCCGTCGGCACCCCCAATGGCCTCGTCGTCCCCGTGGTCCGCGATGCCGACCAGATGGGCTTTGCCCAGATCGAGAAAAAGATCGCCGAACTGGGGCTGCGCGCCCGCGACGGCAAACTGTCGATGGCCGAAATGCAGGGCGGCTCCTTCACCATCTCGAACGGCGGCGTCTACGGCAGCCTGATGTCCTCCCCCATCCTCAACCCCCCGCAGAGCGGCATCCTTGGCATGCACAAGATCCAGGACCGCCCGGTCGTGGTAGGGGGCCAGATCGTCATCCGCCCGATGATGTATCTCGCCCTCAGCTACGACCACCGCATCGTCGACGGCAAAGGCGCGGTGACCTTCCTCGTCCGCGTCAAAGAGGCGCTGGAAGACCCGCGTCGGCTGCTGATGGATTTGTGATGAGGTGGGGTGCTGCCAAGCCGATACTGCTGTGGATTCCAATTCTTGGTCTCTATGGCTGGCTGACAGATAGGGGTACCGACCTCATACCGGACTACTTGCAAACTGACGAGGAACTGGCTTGCCAAATATGCGAGATGCGCGGGCATAAATACTACGAGCTACGTGAGGGATACGTCAGACAGAGATGCGAAAATCTTAAGTCCGTTGAAATCACCGTCGACGAATACCTTCTTTGGGCAGGCATTGAGGACGAGAAAGCCAGAGGCATAGCAAGACTAACCTACTCCATGCCGAAAGGACCGAAGTACTCAAAGCGGTCGGTTGAAATGACTTATTCCGTTCCAGATGAATCTGGCCAGAGTGTTGAGATCGCTGCGATATGCACGATGGTCTTCGAGGACGGAAAGATCGTCGAAACCGCGAATGGCCGCCCCGCCCACCTGCAGCTACGCGACGAGAGCAACCCGTAAGGTGAGCTACAGCGCACCCCACCCTTGCAAACGGTGCGCTGTAGCGCACCCTACGAAAGCCACCCCATGACTCACCCCACCCCCACCGCCGCGACAACCGCCTCCCCTCGTGGGATGGGGCGTCCCCGTAGGGTGTGCATTCATGGCGCACCATGGCTGGCCGCACCTCTCCTCACCCTCCTCCTCACCACCCCCACCCTCGCCCAAGTCATCCCCACCGGCACCCCCGCCCAAGTCATCCCCACCGGCACCCCCGCCGCTGATATCCTGCTGTCGCGGGCGATCTCTGACCAGCGCGTCTTTCTGACCTGCACGGCACTGGACGCAGAAAACCACCAGACCGCCCTCGATTTCTGGCAAGCCGATATCGCTGCGGCCGTCACACTTCTGACCGCCCAAAACATCCCGCCCGAGGCCATCACCGCCTTCACCACCGCAGCCGCACCCGAAAACCTGCTGCCCCCAGAAGACGCCCCCTTCGCCGACATCCAGCACTTCTGCGCCGCGCAAGACCAGTGGTTCCAGCACTGGTCCCGCCGCGACTTTACCGAGCTTGCCGCCCAGCTTCCCGGGGCTTTCGAATGACCGCCGAACTCACCGCCCTCGCCCTTGCCGGTCTCCTGCAGGTCGCCCAATACGCGGCCTTCGCCATCCCCGCCAATATCGAGCTTGGCGTCGCCTACACCTCCAGCCCCCGCGACACGCCGCCGCCAAGGCCGCTCTCAACCCTGACCGGCCGCCTGCAACGCGCAATGAACAACCATTTCGAAGGCCTGATCCTCTTCACCCTCGCGGTGGTGGTCGTGACCCTTGGCAACCAGTCGACCGAAACCACCCAAAC
This sequence comes from Paracoccaceae bacterium, assembly GCA_947504705.1. Taxonomy (GTDB): domain Bacteria; phylum Pseudomonadota; class Alphaproteobacteria; order Rhodobacterales; family Rhodobacteraceae; genus Tabrizicola. The sequence continues at coordinate 6,854 of CANNIA010000011.1, read as the reverse complement.
CGCCGCCTGGACCTACCTCGCGGCCCGCGTCCTCTATATCCCCGCCTATGCCGCAGGCCTGCGCCCTTGGCGTTCCGCGATCTGGGGCGTAGGCTTGCTTGCTACCGTAATCATGCTGATCGCCGCCCTCGTCTGAAATCCTTAACGCCGTGCGCAAGACCAGGTGGAAGACGGATGGAAGACACATGGAAGACGGAATGAAGACCGCCGGAACCGGCCGAAACCAAGGAAATTGACCATGGCAGACTTTGACACCATCATCCTCGGCGCTGGCCCCGGCGGCTATGTCTGCGCCATCCGCGCCGCCCAACTGGGCCTGAAAGTCGCGGTGGTCGAAGGGCGCGAGACTTTGGGCGGCACCTGCCTGAACGTCGGCTGCATCCCGTCCAAGGCGATGCTTCACGCGACCCACTTGCTGCACGAAACCCATGAAAACTTTGAGAAAATGGGCCTGATTGGGGCTGCCCCCACGGTCGACTGGGCCAAGATGCAGGCCTACAAGGACGATGTCGTTTCGGGCAACACCAAGGGGATCGAATTCCTGTTCAAGAAGAACAAGGTCACCTGGCTGAAAGGCTGGGGCAGCATCCCCTCAGCCGGTCAGGTGAAAGTGGGCGACGAGGTTCACACCGCAAAAAACATAGTGATTGCAACGGGTTCCGAGGCCTCTACTCTCCCCGGCGTTACCGTGGATGAGGAGACCGTGGTCACCTCCACTGGCGCACTGACCCTTGCGAAACCGCCGAAATCCATGGTCGTCATCGGCGCGGGCGTGATCGGGCTTGAAATGGGGTCTGTCTATGCCCGGCTTGGCACCGAGGTCACCGTGGTCGAATACCTGGACGCGATCACCCCTGGAATGGACGCGGAAGTCGCGAAAAGCTTCCAGCGTATCCTTTCAAAACAAGGACTTAAGTTCGTTCTGGGCGCGGCGGTGCAGTCAGTGACCAAGACCAAGACCGGTGCCACGGTCACCTGGAAGCTGAAGAAGAACGACACCGAAGCCAGCCTTGACGCCGATGTCGTCCTTGTCGCAACGGGGCGCAAACCCTACACCCAAGGCCTTGGGCTGGAGGCCCTTGGGGTTGAGATGGGCCCGCGCGGCACGGTCAAGACCGACGACCACTTCATGACCAATATCAAGGGCCTATACGCCATCGGCGATGCCATCGCGGGCCCGATGCTGGCCCACAAGGCCGAAGACGAAGGCATGGCACTGGCCGAAATCATGGCGGGCAAGCATGGCCACGTGAACTATGGTGTGATCCCCGGCGTGATCTATACGTCGCCCGAAGTCGCCAATGTCGGCCAGACCGAGGAACAGCTGAAAGCCGAAGGCCGCGCCTACAAGGTGGGCAAGTTCCCCTTCATGGGCAACGCCCGCGCCAAGGCGATCTTCCAGGCCGAGGGTTTCGTGAAGATCCTGGCCGACAAGGACACCGACCGCATCCTCGGCTGCCACATCATCGGCCCGGCGGCAGGCGATCTGATCCATGAGGTTTGCGTCGCGATGGAATTCGGTGCCTCAGCGCAGGATCTGGCCCTGACCTGCCACGCCCACCCGACCTATAGCGAAGCGGTCCGCGAAGCCGCCCTTGCCTGCGGCGACGGCGCGATCCACGCCTGACAGTTTCGCGAGAAACCCGGCTTTCTTCTGTTTCCAAATATCCCGGGGGTCCGGGGGCAGCGCCCCCGGGGTCCAGCGTCAATGCCCCGGCCGAATAAACGTCCCGTTACGCAACTCGGCAAAAGCCTCCCGCAGTTCTGCTTCCGTGTTCATCACGATCGGCCCGGCCCAAGCCACGGGTTCCTCAATCGGCGCGCCAGAGATCAGCAGGAACCGCACCCCATCTGGCCCTGCCGTCACCGTCACCTCGTCGCCCGCGCCAAAGCGGACCAGCGTCCTGTTGCCGGAAAGGTCACGAATGTTGACCTCGCGGCCGTTCACTTCCTTTTCCAGCAGCACACCCTCGGGCCGCGCGGCATCGCGGAAATTCCCTGCACCTTCAAATACATAGGCAAATGCCCGTCGCCGCGTGTCGATCTTGAAGCTCTTCCGCTTTCCCGCAGGCACGAAGATATCCAGATACTGCGGGTCCGCCGCAATCCCATCCACCGGGCTTCTCACCCCGCGATAATCTCCGATTACCACGCGGATCGAGGTGCCATCATCCTCCTGCCGCTCCGGCAGCGCCTCGGACGACATGTCCTGATAGCGCGGCGCGGTCATCTTCAGTGCCTTCGGCAAATTGCCCCACAACTGAAAGCCATGCATCCGCCCCTTGGCATCGCCCTTCGGCATCTCCTGATGCAGAATGCCCCGCCCCGCCGTCATCAGCTGCAGCGACCCCGGCCCGAGGGTCCCCTTGTTGCCAAGCGAATCGCCATGCTCCACCGTCCCGGCCAAAACGTAGGTAATGGTCTCGATCCCCCGATGCGGATGCCACGGGAACCCCGCCGAGTAATCGCGCGGATGGTCGCCGCGGAAATCGTCGAACATCAGGAACGGGTCCAGCTCCGAGGGGTCGCGGAACCCGAAGGCCCGATGCAGATGCACGCCTGCCCCTTCGATGGCGGGCTGGGCGCGGCGGGTCTCGATGACGGGGCGGATGGACATGGCAGTCTCCTGATTGCGTTGAGTAGAAGATGGGGCAGTAGAGCTCCCGCGCCAAGGCGCAAATGCGTGGGGCTTCTGTGCAAGGATGCACCGAACATCAAGACAGAGGGCAACGCCCGACCGCCGGGTGGGCGAGCAACCGCAGTTCTAGGCCCTTTATGGTGCAACCCGTCCCACCGAAGTTCTGCAGGCTGACGTTGCAAAGCGCCCGCCCGAGGAGGCGGTCGGGCGCTGCCCGGCGGGCTTCGCCCATAATTCCGGGCAAAAGATCGACCACAAGTCCATTACGCCAAGAAACCGCTGTTTCTCTGGTAAGATGAAAGACAAATTTTGCTCGGATGGTATCTTCCAGCTTTGTGGAGAAAGAACTGCAGACTGTGTTAAATGGACCAGAGGCCGACCAGAAACGCCTTACGCTTCGGCGGGTTTGGACCGACCCATCCGGCTGGATTTCTGTTCTTGTCGACGACGCTACCGGAGAATGCTGGCGGTGGGATTATCCAGACAGTTCCTACCACGGCGGGGGTGCTGCTCGTCTGACCAGACTGGAATAACACAACTCCGGCTTTGGCGCGTGATCGCTACCAAATCCCTAACGCCCACACTCAACCCCTTGCTTTTCCTACAGCTTCCGAATCTGCCCGCCGTGGACACTCACCCCGCCAGATGCCGCAGCCCCTGGGTCACGTCGGTCCGCACGGCCAGCCGCAGCCCCGGCTCGTCCCCCGCCTTCAAGGCCGCCAGAATCACCCGGTGATGCGTCGGTGCCTCCCGCCGTTTCAGCCTTGCATAGACCGCCCGCATGGTCGGCCCCAGTTGCAGCCAGACCGTCTCACACATCGCCAGCATCGCCGGGGTCTGGGCGCGCAGGTAGAGGGTCCGGTGAAACTCCAGGTTGGTGCGAACATAGGTCACGGCGTCCCCCTTCAGGGCCGCCTCCATGTTCGCCTGATTGATCGCCGACAACCGCTCGACCAGCGCGAAATGGGCGCGCGGAAGGGCACGGGCGGCCATTTCAGGCTCCAGCAGCGCCCGGATCGCAGCCAGCTCCTCGATCCGTTCCGGGGTCAGCTCCGGCGTCGAAATCCGGCCCGAGGAGGACAGCGTCAGCGCCCCTTCGGCGACCAACCGCCGCACCGCCTCACGCGCGGGGGTCATCGAGACGCTGTAGGTCTTGCCCAAGCCCCGCAGGGTCAGCGACTGGCCGGGGTCCATCTCGCCGTGCATGACCTGCTGGCGGAGCGAGCGATACACCCGTTCATGGGCCGAAGCGTTGGGGTCTGGGGGTCGGGGTGTCAGCATGGGCTGCAGGGAAGCACCCGCAAGGCCCATGGGTCAATCCTGAAACCGCAGACGGTGCAGCGCTTGGCCATGTTCATGCAGCCAGGCGCGATGGGCCTGCCAGCCGGGACAGATCCGGCTGACCACCGCCCAATAGGCGGGGGAATGGTTCATCTCGACCAGATGGGCGACCTCATGGGCGGCGACATAGTCCAGCACCAAGGGCGGGGCCAGGATCAGCCGCCAGGAATACATCAGCCGCCCCTCGGGCGAGCAGGAGCCCCAGCGGGACCGTGTATCGCGCAGGGCAAGGCTGGAATAGCTGCGCCCGACCAGCCCGGCATAATGGGTCGAGGCCTTCGCCAACCGGTCGCGGGCGAGAACCTTCGCCCAGGCCGCGACCCTTGCCCCGGCGGCGGCGGGATCGCCGGGGACCAGCAGCATCTCGCCCTCGACCCGGATACTGCGGCCGGCTCCCGGGGCCAGCAGAAGCTCGCGCCCTTCGACCAGGATACGCGAACCGATCCCGATGGGCTGCACCGCCGAGTCAGGCATCGTGGCCAAAGTCTCGCGCAGCCAGCCCTCTTGCCCGCGCAGGAAAGCCAGCGCTTCGCCCTCACGTGCGCGCAGTGGCATCGACAATGTGACCTTCCCATCCAGCCGCGAGATCCGCAGCGAGAATCGCCGAGCCCGGGCCGAACGCTTCAGATGCACCTCGACCGGCGGCGGGCCTGGAAGAACCGGCATGAAAACCCCTTGAAACCTGTCAGGACCATAGCCATTTGCCTGAGCAAGCAAAAGGCTTTGACACTCGCCTGCCACTGTGGCAAGCGGCAGCTTTCTTGCTACCCACCACTCATAGGGATGACCATGCCCAAAGCAGAATGGGGCACGAAGCGCATCTGCCCGACCACCGGCAAGCGCTTTTATGACCTGAACCGCAGCCCGATCGTCAGCCCCTATACGGGCGAGGTCGTGGATATCGAATCCGTCCGTCGCAAACTGGCCGCCGCGGTCATTTCGCGCCCTGTCCCCGAGAAGGATGACGACGTCCTGGTCGATGATATGGAAGCCGAAGACGTCATGCTGGAAGGTGCCGCAACTGCGGATACCGAGCTGGACGACGACCTTCTGGAAGACGATGCCGACGACACCGTATCGCTTGACGACCTGGCCGATGTGCCCGGCGACGAGGAAGAAGTCTGACGCAGCTGGCCGGGTAAACGGGGAATATTTCCCCTTGCACGCCTTGGCCAGCTACCCTAAACACCCGGCATCGCGCAGCCCATGCGCGGGTCTAACCGGCGGGGTCATAGCTCAGATGGGAGAGCGCTTGAATGGCATTCAAGAGGTCGGGAGTTCGATCCTCCCTGGCTCCACCAACTAGAACAAAGACTTAGAAGAAAAAGAGCCCCGCTTTGAGCGGGGCTTCTTCGTTCCGGGTAACGTTTGGGGTAACAGATCGAGTGTTTGGCATCGTTATGCCGACGCGAGGCGTTCGATGGAGTAGGGGATGGGCGTCAGGCGACTCGCCATCATTCCGACGTCAGCGCGCCAAGAAATCTGGAGCCTGTAACCATTAAATCCACGATGCAAAGCGCGCCGCTTGAGGGGCTTCAGAGTGGTCTAGTGGCCTTCACGATCACTCCTTGCCGTTCCAAATAGCAGGACTTCGATGAACGCCACCTTGATACTTGTCAGCGCACTCTTCCCTAGCCCGCGCGAACGCGCGCTGGTCGCTGGACTTCGTCCACGATCAGTTTGCCTGCGGGCGGCGGTTTCGGGTGCTGAACGTGGTCGATGACGTCACGCGGGAATGCCTGGCCGCGATCCCTGACACCTCGATCTCGGGCCGTCGCGTGGCGCGGGAACTGACAACCCTGATCGAAAGGCGCGGCAGGCCGGGAATGATCGTGTCGGACAACGGCACGGAACTGACCTCGAACGCCATCCTGAGGTGGTGCGCCGAGCACAAGATCGAATGGCACTACATCGCCCCGGGCAAGCCCATGCAGAACGGATTCATCGAGAGTTTCAACGGCAGGATGCGGGACGAATTTCTGAACGAAACGCTGTTCCGCAACCTGGCGCATGCCCGCGATCTGATCGCGGCCTGGGTGACAGACTATAACACCATGCGGCCTCATTCGGCCCTTGGCTATCAGACCCCCGCAGGCTTCGCCCTGCGCCTGACCACCGCAATCGCCCGACCCGCTCCACGCGATGAAAGTTCCGCGCGCCGGGCGATTGCTCAAACCACGCCAACAGGCGTAAATGACCACCGGGCTCCGGTCGTGGCCGGATGAAAGACCAGTGGCAGGTCAGTGGCAATGTCCGGGATGTAGACATGACGAAGCCGCCCCGTGGGGCGGCGTAACGTACTGTTCTCGTTTAGCGAAAGACTGGTTGCGGGGGCCCACGGCCTACAATGTCGCAAGTTCGTTCTGTTGGAAAGAAAGCGCAGTTAACTCTCGGGTAATCCGTCTCCGCCGGCTGTGCGGCGGCGGAGTTTGTCCATAAGGTCACTGTCCGTCGTCGAATGATTTGGAACATCCGCGGTGATTTTGGAGCGGAGGTCATTGGCTCATCGGGTTCAGGTTATGCTGCTTTACGGTGATGGTTCAAGCGGCGGTTTTGGATGGTCTTGTGTTTGATGCGTCTCCTTTCAGCCAGGATGGTTTCGCCGCGCCCGAAGTAGACATCTGCTGGCGTTAGGTTGCCGATGCTCTCGTGGTAGCGGTGGTTGTTGTAGTGGTCGATGAAGGCCGCGATGGCGGCTTCAAGCTCTCCTTCGAGGAAGTAGTTTTCCAGCAGGATGCGGTTTTTGAGGGTCTGATGCCATCTCTCGATTTTGCCTTGCGTTTGTGGATGCATCGGCGCGCCGCGAATATGTTTCATGCCCTTGTCCGCAAGATATTCGGCCAGATCGCCAGCGATGTAAGACGCGCCATTATCG
>CANNIA010000010.1 GCA_947504705.1 Paracoccaceae bacterium | reverse complement strand
CGGCGCTTCCGCGACGAACAGGGCCGCTTGAACCAGCGCCTCGCCGCAGCAGCCGGGCTGGTCGTCACCGTGATCGCCGGCCTGCCGATGGTGCTGAAGGGCCAGTTGCAGTGACCCGCTTCTGGCTGGTCCGCCACGGACCGACCCATGCCAAGGCGATGATCGGCTGGACCGACCTTCCCGCCGATCTGTCGAATACCGCCGCCCTGACGCGGCTCTCCGCCCATCTGCCGCCCGATGCTCCGGTCATCTCCTCCGACCTCTCCCGCGCGGTGGCCACGGCTGATGCGCTTGGACCAAGGCCGCGCTTGCCACATGACCCCGACCTTCGCGAAATCCATTTCGGCGCATGGGAAGCCCGCGCCTTCGCCGAGGTCGAGGCCGAAACCCCCGACCTGATCCGCGCCTTCTGGGAAAGCCCCGGCGATACCCGCCCCCCCGGTGGCGAAAGCTGGAACGACATGGCCAACCGCGTAATGGCGGCGTTGGGCCGGCTGCAAGGCCCGCCCGACCTGATCATCGTCGCCCATTTCGGCGCGATCCTTGCCGTCTTGCAGCGGGCGCTGGATATCCCGACAACTCAGGCCTTTTCACACAAGATCGACAACCTTTCGGTCACCAGCCTGACCTTCGGCCCCCCGCCCGAAGTCTTCGCGATCAATCACCACCCGTGATCATCGCCGCCACAATTCATCGTTTCCCTTTGCCGGTGCCGCAGGCTTCAATGCCCGCGAAAGGACAACACACATGACCTATGACCTCGTGATCGGCGACCGCGCCTATTCCTCCTGGAGCCTGCGCGGCTGGCTGCTGTTCGATGCGTTCGGTATCCCGGTGAAAACCCATTCCGCCCGGCTTTACACCGATGAACTCCCGACCCTTCTGAAGGACTACTTCCCCGCCAAAACCGCGCCCACCATGCGCACGGCGGATGGCACCGTGGTCCCCGAGACCATCGCCATTGCCGAGGAACTGGCCACCCACCACCCCGATGCCGGGATCTGGCCGGAGGGTTCCCATGCCCGCGCCACTGCCAGGGTTCTGGCTTCCGAAATGCACGCAGGCTTCACCGCGCTGCGCAGCCATTGCGCCATGAACCTTCGGGTCAGCTACACCGACTGCCAGCCCACGCCCGAGGTTCTGGCCGACATCAAACGGCTGGAAACCCTCTGGTCCTGGGCGCGCCAGACGACCGGCTCCACCACCCCCTGGCTCTGTGGGGCCTATTCGGCAGTCGATGCCTTCTTTGCCCCGGTCGCCGCCCGCATCGCCGGCTACAACCTGCCCGTCGGACCTGACGCGATGCTTTACGTCAACGCCCATCTCGCGCACCCCAGCTTCCGGCGCTGGCGGGCGATGGGCATGGTCGATGGCGCAGATCAGGACTTCTACCGCCGCGACTATCCCCGCCGCGACTGGCCCGGTCCGGTGCCGCTGCCCGCCAAGGCCGTGGACTGCGCCGACACAGTGAACACGGCCTGCGCCTATTCCGGCAAGCCCGTGACCCATGCGCTGGAGCTTTACGGACGCCGCTTCGGTTTCTGCAACGCCTTCTGCCGCGACAAGACCGTAGCCGATGCCGAGGCTTGGCCGAAATTCATGGCCCTTTACCACTCGTAAACCATTGCGCCCTACCCGTTAACCAAGGTGAATCGGGTGGGGCGCAATGCACTCAGCAATTGGCAAGGTCAAAAAGGCGGAAACGGATGCGCCCGCTTTCCATAGGGCCAACACGCCCTGCAATTTCCCTTCGCCAAATATCCCCGCCGGAGGCAAATCCCCGAGCCGGTTGCGCGCCCTTCGCGCGCAGAGGCGAGACAAGAAGCTTGCGCGGAACGCGCTCCATTCAATAACCGCCCCAACCCTCAAGACGTGGCAATGACCGCCCGCGCCTACACCGTGGCCTTCGAAGGCGTCGAGGCGCGACTGGTCGAAGTGCAATGCGCCGTCTCTCCCGGCTCGCCTTCCTTCATGATCGTAGGCCTGCCCGACAAAGCCGTGACCGAGGCCAAGGAACGCGTCCGCGCCGCGCTGCAGGCCCTGTCCATTGCGCTTCCGGCCAAGCGGATCACCGTCAACCTCTCCCCCGCCGACCTGCCCAAGGAAGGCTCACATTTCGATCTGCCCATCGCCATCGCCCTTCTGGCCGCGCTCGAAATCATCCCGCGTGAGGATGTCGAAGGCACCGTAGCCTTGGGCGAACTGTCCCTCGATGGCCGCCTGATCCCCGTCGCGGGCGCGCTTCCCGCCGCCATGGCTGCTGCGGTCGAGGATCGCGCGCTCCTCTGCCCCAAGGCCTGCGGGGCCGAGGCCGCCTGGGTCGGCGCCACCCAGGTCCTCGCCGCCGCCTCGCTGGAGGAAGTGCTGCACCACTATACCGGCCGCAGCCCGCTGACCCCTGCGGAAGCTGGCGAAGTGACCCGCACCGTCAGCCACCGCGATTTCCGCGAAGTCAAAGGCCAAGAACGGGCGAAACGCGCCTTGGAAATCGCTGCGGCGGGGCGGCACCACCTGTTCATGGTGGGCACCCCGGGGTCAGGCAAGAGCATGCTGGCCGCAAGGATGCCCGGCATCCTGCCGCCCCTCTCCGCCACCGAGGCTTTGGAAACCTCGATGATCCATTCGCTGGCGGGCCTCTTGACCGAAGGCGGCATTTCGCGGGATCGCCCGTTCCGGGAACCTCACCACACCGCCTCTATGGCCGCCATCGTCGGTGGGGGGCGGGGGGCAAAACCCGGCGAAATCTCCCTCGCCCACAACGGCGTTCTCTTCCTTGACGAATTCCCGGAATTCCCCCGCACCGTCCTGGATACCCTCCGCCAGCCGATCGAGACCGGCTCGGTCATGGTCGCCCGCGCCAATGCCCATATCCGCTATCCCTGCCGATTCCTGCTGATCGCCGCCGCCAACCCCTGCAAATGCGGTTATCTGACCGACCCCGCCCGCGCCTGTGGCCGCGCCCCGATCTGCGGCGAGGATTACCTGGGCCGCATTTCCGGCCCGCTGATGGACCGCTTTGACCTCCGCGTCGAAGTCCCGCCCGTGGCCTTTGCTGACCTTGATCTTCCCGCCTCGGGCGACACTTCCGCCACAATTTGCGCGCGTGTCGCCAAGGCGCGCGACATCCAGACCGCCCGCTTCACCGATCACCCCGAACTCCGGGTCAATGCCGATCTTGAGGGCAAGTCGCTGGAAGACCACGCAGCCCCCGATCCCGAAGGCCGCGAGCTGATTGCCCGCGTCGCCGAACGCATGGGCCTGACCGCGCGCGGCTATCACCGGGTGCTGCGCGTCGCCCGCACCATCGCCGATCTGGCAGGCAGCACCAATGTCCGCAAACCCCATATCGCCGAAGCAATCAGCTTTCGGCTGTCATCAGCCACGGGTGGACTTTGAAAGGGGGAGCCGCCTTCGGGGCATCGAACCCCTCAGGCGGCGCTGTCGCGGGAGAGTCTGAACCGGAGTGCCCGGTAGAACCCGGGGATGCCTCAGGTGGGAGTATTTTGGCCAAGAGGAATGTGGTTGGGCAGAATGTAGGGTCGGCGATCCGCCCACCGTCGCTCTACTCTCCCCTTGGGAACCGCTTGCTGTCTTCCAGGATGTTCAGGTCCATATGGTTGCGCATGTAGCGTTCCGAGGCCGCGCGCAGCGGCTGGTGGTCCCAGGGGAAATAGGCACCGTTCCGCAAGGCCTCATACACCACCCAGCGCCGGGCCTGGCTTTCGCGGACTGCCGCGTCATAGGCGGGCAGGTCCCAGCGGGCATCGGCCAAGGCACGGAACTCGGCCATCGTCGCGGAATAGGCGGGATCGGCGGCGAGGTTTACCCTCTCGCCCGGATCGCTTTCGACGTCGAACAGCATCTCGGGATCGGCGGGGCAACGGATGTATTTCCACTTGCTTTGCCGCAGGGCGACCATCGGCGTGATCGTGCCTTCGGCGGCATATTCCATCGCCACCGGCCCCCGTTCAGCCCCACCTGCGACGGGCACAAGGTTCACCCCTTCGGTCCAAGGCGCGACTTCTGCCATCGAAATCCCGGCCAAGGCGGCCAGTGTCGGGGCAAGGTCGATGGTTGAAACCGGTGCATCGATCCGGCCGGGTTTCATCCCCGGCGCGGAAATCATCATCGGCACCCGGGCCGAGCCTTCGAAGAAGGTCATCTTGAACCAAAGCCCATGCGCGCCCAGCATCTCGCCATGATCCGACAGGAAGACGATGGTCGCCTCTTGCCGCGTCGCTTCCAGAACCGCCAGAATCTCGCCGATCTTGTCGTCGATGTAAGAGATATTGGCGAAATAGGCCTGTTTCGCGCGGCGGATATGGTCTGGCGTGATCTCCATCCCGCGCCAGTCGCAGGCGTCCATCAGGCGTTTGGAATGGGGGTCCATGTCGTCGTAGGCAACTGGGGTGGCCGGTTCCAGCTCTGGCGCACCATCGTAAAGTTCCCAGTACTTGCGCCGGGCAACGAACGGGTCATGCGGATGGGTGAAGCTGACCGTCAGGCACCAAGGCCGGGGGTCGGCACCGCGCGACAGGTCGTAAAGTTTCTGCACCGCCTGGAAGGCCACGTCGTCGTCGTATTCATACTGGTTGGTGATTTCCGCCACCCCCGCCCCGGTGACCGAGCCAAGGTTGTGATACCACCAGTCGATTCTCTCCCCGGGCTTCCTGTAATCCGGGGTCCAGCCAAAATCGGCGGGGTAGATGTCGGTGGTCAGGCGTTCTTCAAACCCGTGGAGCTGATCGGGGCCGACGAAGTGCATCTTGCCTGACAGAGCCGTCTGATAGCCCGCCCGTCGCAAATGGTGGGCATAGGTCGGGATATCGCTCGCGAATTCGGCGGCATTGTCATAGACACGGGTGCGGCTAGGCAATTGGCCCGACATGAAGCTTGCCCGTGCCGGTGCGCAAAGGGGCGAGGCGGTATAGGCATTGGCAAAACGGGTTGACCGTTCGGCAAGCCGTCGCAGGTTCGGTGTGTGCAGGAACGGGGCGGGACCATCGGGGAACAGGGTCCCGTTCAACTGGTCCACCATCAGGATAAGAAGGTTCGGTTTCTCGGCCATCGGGGCACCCTTTCTGACACGTTGATCGATGTTCAACCGATTCGGCGTAGGGGTCTGATCCCCGACCGCCGTGCCCAAACATATTCGTCATCCGCTCATCCCTCCCTTGCGGGCGGTCTTCGCTTGGCCGGACTTCAGCGAAAAGCGCCCGTAAGGGAGCGCTGAGCGGTTTCTTAGTTTGCGTAACCCGTATCCTCGACATCAAGGATCGCTTTCATCTCGCCAAGATGCGCGTCGGCAAAGCCCGGATAGGCCTCCCATTCCTGCGCGGTCTTCTCGGCGACCTCTTCCGAAAGGACCCGCAGCGGGCGGCCGGTTTGCAGGGCGCGGATATAGGTCTCGGCAGAGCGCTCGAAATAGTAAAGGCGGTTGAACGTCTCGGCCACTGTGGCCCCGATGACCAGCACGCCATGGTTGCCCATGACCATCGTGGTGATCTTCGGATCGGCCAGCATCGTGGCGCAGCGGGCGGCTTCATCGCCCAAAGCCATGCCGCCGTAATGGTTGTCCACGACCAGCCGGTTGTGGAACATCGCCGAATTCTGGTCGATGGCCGGAAGGCGGCTGTCGGCAAGGCTGGCCAGAACCGTAGCATGAATGGAATGGACATGCATCACACAGCGCGCATGCGGGCAGGCCCGGTGGACGCTTCCATGCAACCCCCAGGCCGTCGGGTCCGGCGCGTCCGGGCGGTCCATCGTCGCAGGATCATTCGCGTCGATCTCGATCAGAGAGGACGCGGTGATCCGGCTGAAATGCCTGCCGTTCGGATTGATCAGGAACCGCGTGCCCTCCGGGTTCACGGCCAAGCTGAAGTGGTTGGCGACCGATTCATGCATGTTCAGCCGCGCGGTCCAGCGGAAAGCTGCGGCCATGTCGACGCGTTCAGCCCAGTGGGTCAGGTTGGCGGTTGGGGCGTTCATTGGGTTCCTCCAAAGGGCCAGCGGTTTTCGGCGAAGGCCGAGATTGTGGCGGTGATCCGGTCAAAGCTTGCCGCCGCGCGGGGAACCGAGCCGCGGGCGCGCAGGTAGCCGTGGACAAGGCCCGGTTCGGTGATCGAATGGGCGCGGCCACCGGCCTCGGTGACCTTGCGGGCATAGTCGTGAGCGTCATCTGCCAGAGGGTCGCATTCGGCGGCGATAGCAAGGGTCATGGGGAGGCCGGTGAAATCGTCGCCCTGCAGCGGGCTGATGGTAGCGTCGCCATCGGGTGGCGGGTGGCCATGGCGGATGTCCTTGTAGAACAGCACGTCGTCGCGGGTCAGCATCGGGGCGTTGGAGTGGGTCAGGTAGCTGCCTTGGTTCATGTCACCACCAAGACCGGTATAGATCAGGACCTGGCCAAGGATCGCGACCCCCGACCCCCGCAGAGCATGGGATGCGGCGGCGGCAAGGTTGCCCCCGGCGCTGTCGCCCGCAAGAACGACCGGGCCTTCGGCGCCCAGCGCCCGGACCACCGCGCAGGCATCGTCAAAGGCGGCGGGGTGAAGGTGCTCGGGCGACAGGCGATAGTCGACCGCGACCAAAGTCAATCCGGTTTTGGCGCGGATGTCGGCGCAGATGCCGTCATGGCTGTGCAGCCCGCCTACGACATAGCCGCCGCCATGCAGGTAGATGACGGTGGGTGACTTGCCCGGATAGACGCGGCAGGGCACCCCGGCGATGGCTTCGTCTTGCGCCGTCACTCCGGCCGGATAGTCCGTCTGGAAGGCCTGGCACATCCGGTCATAGATCGCGCGCTGGTCGGCGATGCCCTTGGTCGCGGTATCTAGCGGGTAAAAGCTGTTCGTCCGGTCGATGAACGCCCAGGTTGGCGCGTCGATCAGGCTTTGATAATCTGGCGTGGTCATGGTCACTCCTGGGCCGCAGGATTTATCATGACAAGAAAGCCACGGGGCGGCAATGGCCCGGCGGAATGGGAAAGGGCAAGCCAAAGCCTGCCCCATCCGATCCGAAGATCCGCCCCGGCTTATGCCAGTGCGAGGTTGGTCGCGCTTTCGCGGCCGTCACGGCCTGCTTCGATGTCGAAGGTGACCGGCTGGCCGTCCTTCAGGCTGCGAAGGCCTGCACGCTCCAGCGCGGTGATGTGGACGAACACGTCCTTTTTTCCACCCTCGGGGGCGATGAAACCGAAACCTTTGGTTTCGTTGAACCACTTCACGGTGCCCTTGGCCATCGTGAATTCTCCTCTAGTCTGCCGCCCGCGGAATGCGGCGGCTTGGCCCCGTCAGCTAGTGTCGATTGCTGTGGCCGATGGTCGGAGACAGTGGTCGAAAAGATAACGTCGCGGGGCGGAAAATCGCACAACCGGGAGGGAAAGGAAAGGGGGTAGCTGTCCACGCTGGACTTGGATAAAATATCATTTTATTACAATGGCCTGCCTGCGGACAGTAACGATTTCTTCACCGTTTTCCCCGCGCATGGCGGGTGGCCAGCCGTTGGAAGGGCAGGGGGAGCGGCCTCCGCGTCGACCAGCCAATGCGCCGGATCACCGGCATCACCCCCGGCGCTGGGCTGCGAGAGGGCCTGCTGCGAGCGGCCCAGCCCGAGCCCTGGATCAGACCGCCCATGCCCTCGCCTGCGACGTGGTCACCGCCGACGGCCGCCATTCCCAGGTCGAGCTTCGCATGCTGGAAGAGGTCCGCGAAGAGCTGAAGATCGACCGGTTGCACGCGGCGGCCATCGAGTGGGGCGCGAGGGTGCGGCATATGGGGGTGTGAGGCGCCCTTAAGCAAGATTGGCTACGCCTAATGCAGCCGTTCAAGCCAAGTCGGACATGTCGACATCGAAGTAGCGCTCCAAGTCCTCAATCTCAGTTGGGTCCAGCACATTCGGGTGGCGTTTGTTTCCCACGTAAATGCCTTCAAACACAAGAAGCCATTCACCTGCATTAAAAAAACGCCGCTCCATTGACAGATCAAATCCCGTAGGAACCAAGCGTCCCATCTGACGTTCCAAGCTATCGATCATTTCGGATTCGGTCATGACTTCACCACCTTGGGTTTCTTATGACGCCATCGCCGCCCGTTGGGTATGCAGTGCGTACATCGCCATTCGGCTTAACAACAACTTCAATCTGGACTCCGTCAACCTCCCCAGTGATGAGCAGTTCATTTTGATGACGGGCCGGTCCCAGGACTGTGCCGGTTCCAGCAACCTCTCGAATAGCATCCAGTATCTTTTCATCGGTCCAGGTTGATGGGAACTCCGTCTTGTTGGCGGAACCTGTACCCGATCGATGCCCACCGCCAGTAGAATCTCCATCTAGAATGTGGATAACTCTATCGTCAGGGATACGGACAGTTTCCACAGAGTGGGGATTGATGATCGTTGCGATGGAAGGTCCGTCCACGTCTGGGATCGGCGTCGAGATGACATTGCCCATTGGGTCCTCGACCGGCCCATGTCCCGTATGGAACGGCAGGCCCAGAACTTCCGCCGGATACTCCTCGCGAAACGCTTCCATCTGCTCCGGCGTGAACCCCGGCAATTGACCAAGCCGCTTTTCGTCCTCGGTCATCTCACGGAAGACTTCGGCCCAACCCGACGCTAGCGTTCCGTCCCGATCAACCAATCGACCTTCTCGCCAGGCCTGCAACGCAACTTCCTCGACGCGACGCGTGGCCTCCTGAAAACCTTCGACACTGCGCAGTGCTTCGGGATTGGCCATCGCATAAAGCGCCATGCCCTGTGCGAAAATCTCTGCCCCAGGGCCATCTTTCGGCACCCTGGCCAACCCGCCCGTAGATGCCGCCTCTTTCGCCTGGGCATAGGTGATCGCGGCCCACAGACCTTCGACGGTTCCCAAATCAGCGCCGATGATTGCAGCGGCTGCGAGTATGCGCTGCTGGCTCGCAGCCTCGGTGAACTGCTGCAACTGCCCACTCGCCTCGAATGCGGCATAAAGGGCAAGCCCGGGGGGCGTTCGGGCAATCATCCCGGCAGCCAGCCTCCGCCCAAGTCCAGACCCAGGGATTCCGAACCCGTCGGCTGGAATGGTCAAGTCGGCCAGAACGACATTGCCAAATGAACCTGGCGGCAGCGGCTCTGCGAAACAACGGCAGTTGACGGCCTGTCCTGGGTGCCCGCCTTCCGGCGGGTCGTCCCAACGAAAGACCTGATCGTCATAATGCGCGTGCGATGACCGAACCTTCCCGTCATCCTGCGAGCGCCAGATATATTGACCGATGCCAAGGCCCTTCTGCCGCAATTCGTTGATCAGACCCGCAAAGCCCCGCAGAAGCTGCTGCTCCATCGCCTCGCGGATCGGTCGCAGCCTTTGCAAATGGGAATGCCATTCAGACCATATCGCTTCGATACGTTCGTTCCAGAGGTTCAATGTATCAGCCCTCGTCAGACCGACATCCGAAAGGTCATTCTCTGTCAGTGGCGGGTCAAATCTGGCCCCGATGCTTTGCAGCAACATTGCCGTGTTTGATTGGATGATCCCGTCAAGTCTTTCCGCGAAACTTGCACGAAGGGCGGCATAGTTCGGAAACTCGTCCTTGCAGGAAAGCGTTGGCCAAACACCAACCCAAGACGTTCCCTGACGCTTGATCAAGAACTCGCCATTCCCGCCGGATCGCAGAAATCTGGCAAATTTGGTTTCCATCTATTCCATCCGCATCTTGGCTTTGCGATGAACGGTGCCCCGTCGTCCTTAACTTTGGGCAAACCGGGCGCGCGGTTCGGGCCAATGCTATCGCCGCCGGACCACGCCCATCCCGATTCGCCCCTCATGGTTAACGCTCTCCCTGCCCTCCGGGCGGGAAGACGGGGGCAAGACCTGTGGAAGACACATGGAAGACAGCTCTTCCGGCCCGAAACCTCGGCGTTAAGTCAGCGTTCTCAAGGCTTTGCGGGCGGTTTGCAGGCGGGCCTTGACAGCTTGCCCCCTCATCGGAAACATTAACTCATGAGTTAAGGATTTTCCGCCGAATTCAGGAGGCCCGCCATGCTGCAGGAACGGATCGAAGGCAAATGGCTTGCCGCCTTCCGGCGCGTCTTCACGCTGAACGGCATCGGGCCGGGCACCCGCGTGGCGATCCTGTCCGAAACCCAGTCCCGCCAAGTCCTTGTACATCTAAGCGAATTGGCCGCCCATGATCTGGGGGCCGAGTTCTGCATGATCCAGATGCCCACCCCCCGCCAGACCGCCCCGGTGCCCGTAAAGTCCACCGGCACCTCTTGGGCGATCCAGGGCAACCGCGCGGTGATCGAGGCGTTGAAGCTGTGCGAGGTGATCGTCGACTGCACCGTCGAAGGCATCATCCACGCCCCCGAATGGCCCGAGATCGAGGATGCGGGGCGGACGCGGCTGTTGGTCATCACCAACGAACACCCTGAAATCCTTGAAAGAACTGAACCCACCGAGGCTTTGAACGCCAAAGTCCAACTCGGCATCCAGATGCTCCGCGAGGCCAAATGGATGCACGTCACCTCCCCCTCAGGAACCGACCTGCACGTGAGCCTTGAAGGCGCCCCTTGTGGAGGAACCGCAGGGTTCGGCACCACTCCGGGGGCGGTTGCCCATTGGCCCGGCGGCCTGTGCTTGGCCTTCCCCGGCAATGGCGCGGTGAACGGGCGGATCGTGATGGACGTGGGCGACATGAACCTGACGTTCAAGACCTATCTGACCAGCCGGATCGATTTCACCGTGACGGATGATTTTGTCACGGAAATCAAGGGCGAAGGGATCGATGCCCTGCATCTGCGCGAGTATATGGAGGCGTGGAATGACCGCAACGCCTATGGCCTGTCCCATGTTGGCTGGGGGGTGAACCCCGGCGCGAAATGGGTCAGCGCGGCCATGTATGACAAGCGCGACATGCAGGCGGTGGAGTTCCGGGCGATTGCCGGGTCGTTCCTGTGGTCGACCGGCGCCAACCAATACGCCGGGCGCTATTCGCTGGGCCATTTCGACCTGCCGATGCGCAATTGCACCATCGCCCTCGACGGCCAAGTGGTTGTTGAAAAGGGCGTTCTGCAAGGCGCACTTGCCACCTGAACCCCTAAAGCCGAGGCAAAGATGAGCGATATTTCCGACTACTATGACCTAAGCCGCATCCGCCCCGAAGTGCAGGCGGCGCTGCGCAAGATCAACGAGATGGGCCCGACCTTTGCCGAGCGGGCCAAGGCCGTGGATGACGACGCCAGCTTCCCGACCGACAGCTACCACGATCTCGCCGAAGCGGGGTTTCTGGGCCTGTCGATCCCGCAGGAGTTCGGCGGCTGGGGGTTTGACCTTGGCGAATATGCCATGGTCGGGGCCGAGATCGGCAAGTACTGCGGAGCCACCGCGCTGACCTTCAACATGCACAACGGGTCGATGGCCTGGTCGCGGTTCATGTATGAGATGCCGAACCTGACGCCGGAGGAGAAGGCCGAATTCGCTCCCCTGCGCGAACGCCAGTTCCGCCGGGCGATTGCCGAGAAGGCGATCTATTCGCAGCCCATTTCTGAGGGTGGGCAGAACTGGACGTCGAAGCCGAACCAGACCCAGTCCCGCGCGGTCGAGGGCGGATGGAAGATCAACGGTTTCAAGAAGTTCGCCAGCCTCGCCGGCTACTGCGACTATTACACCATCGTCTGCACAGAGGTCTTCGAAGGCATCGAGCCCCGGCATGAAGACACGATGCTGTTCGTCGTGCACAAAGACACCCCCGGCCTGACGGTAAAGGGCGACTGGGACCCGCTGGGGATGCGGGGCACGAACAGCCGCGATCTTATTCTGAAAGACGTTTTCGTCACCCGCGATGACCTATTGATGCCTCGCGGCATTTTCGGGAAGACCCTGCCGCATTGGCCGCATATGATGGCGACCCTTTCGCCGACCTATATGGGGGTCGCGCAAGGGGCCTATGACTTCATGGTCGATTACCTGAAGGGTAAAATCCCTGGCCAGCCGCCGATTGACCGGCGGATGTATGCGACCAAGCGGATCACCGTGGGCCGGATGTACGCGCGTCTGGCGAACATGCGGGCGCTGTGGTGGCAGGCGTTCTGTGAGGGCAAGGGGTTCCCAACCAAGGGCGAAGTGATGCGGATGTATGCCGCGCAATACAACATCATGGAGGGCGTGCAGGAGATTGCAGCGCTGGCCATTCGCACCTGCGGCGGGCAGTCGATGCTGAAGTCCCTGCCGCTGGAACGGATGTACCGCGACAGCCGCTGTGGGGCGCTGATGCTGCCCTATACCTCCGAAATCATGGAGGATTATCTGGGGGTCCTTGCGCTTTACGAGATGGACGAGATCGACACAGCGCCCGGGGATGAGGGCGGGGCGAGGAACTCACTTTGGCGCGGCGACAGCGGCCAGTTGCGGGCTTTGCGCTGATGGCGAAGGACCGGGTGCAGGTCACCGGGCAGATCGCGGCGGAGCCTTCGGCGGTATGGGCGGTGCTGGGAGATTTCACCGCCGCTTGGCATCCGCTGGTCGCGACGATCCGGGCGGAACGCGGCTCGGGTGGGGCCTTGATCCGGGCCTTTACCGTGCAAGGCGAGGCCGGGACCTATCGCGAGCAGTTGACCTACCTGTCCGAAAGCGACCTGATCCTGGGCTATAGACATCTGGAAGGGATCGCGGGCTGTGACCGCTATAATGCCCGGATCAGCGTGACTGGGGCCGAAGCGGGGGGCAGTCTGGTCACCTGGTCGGCTGAGGTCGAGGCGAGTGGCGCGCGGTTGCAGGCGATCTGCGACGGCACCCGGGCGGTGTTCGAGGCCGGGCTTGCGGCGCTGCCGGGGAAGCTGGGCATGGCAGGGTCGGCAGAGGCTTTGACGAGCGACCCCGTAGAGGCGAAAAGCATTTTCATTGATGACCTGCCGCGCCTTGCCTTGACGGTCACGCCAGACCTCGGCGATGGGCGGCTATGCCTATTCCTGCATGGGATCGGCGGCGGGCGGGTGAATTGGTTGCCGCAGCTTGCGGCCGTGGGCGGAGTGATGCGCGCCGCTGCGCTGGACCTGCGGGGCTATGGCGAAAGCTCGCTGGGACCCAAGCAATCCAAGGTCGATGACTATTGCGCCGATATCCTGCGGGTTTGCGAGGTTCTGGGGGCGAAGCGGTTGGTGTTGGTGGGGCTTTCCTATGGCTCATGGATCGCCACGTCGTTCGCGATGCGTCATCCCGAAATGCTGGACGGGTTGGTCCTGTCGGGCGGTTGCACCGGCATGTCGGAAGCTGGGCCGGAGGAGCGTGAAGCGTTTCGGGTCAGCCGCGAAGTGCCGCTGAACGCAGGGCAAGTGCCCGTCGATTTTGCGCCTGCTGTGGTGAAGGTGCTGGCTGGGCCGAACGCGTCGGAGGCGGTGAAGCAGGCACTTTTCGACAGCATGGCGGCGATCCCGGCGGCTACCTACCGTGATGCGTTGGTCTGCTTTACCAACCCGTTGGAGCAGTTCGACTTTGCCAAGCTGACCATGCCTGTCCTGATGATGACGGGCGAGCATGACCGCCTTGCCCCTGTGCCGGAAATCCGGAGCGTTGCGGGCAGGGTCTGGGATGCGGCCCCCCGCCCCAATGTCCGCTTTGAAGTGATCCATGACGCAGGCCATGTCTGCAATGTCGAGGCTCCTGCGGCCTATAGCCGCCACCTCATCACCTTTCTGCGCGACCTGCCATGAGCGAACTTCCCCGCCGCCAACTGAATCGGATCGCCCGCGAGCGCGCGTTTCTTGATGCGGCGCTGCAGTGCTTTGCGGCCAATGGCTATTCCGGCACCACGATGGATCAGGTGGCCGAGGCAGCGGGGCTGACCAAGCCAACGCTTTACCAATACTTCCCGTCGAAAGAGACGCTTTTCGCGCGGATGATGCTGGAAAAGCGTGATGCGATGCTTCAGGCCTTTGCCGCACCCGATAGCGGCGAGATGGTGCAGCAATTGCACAGCTTTGCCTGGCGCTATGCCGATACCGTGATGCAGCCGATGATGCTGTCCTTGGCCCGGCTGATCCTGGCGGAAGTGCAGCGTTTTCCTGAAATCGGGCGGGCCTATCAGGCGGCGGGACCGGATCAGCTTCTTGATGCCCTGGCCGGGTTTCTTCAAGGCCAGCGTGCGGCAGGTCGCTTGCGGTTCGAAGATCCCGAACTGGCCGCTGAAGACCTTTGGGGGTTAATCCTTTCCGCCCCCCGGACACGGGCGCTGTATCGCCCCGATCTGGCGCTTAACCGCACCATGTTGGCGCGCTATGTCACCAACGGGCTGCAGGTCTTTCTGCGCGCCTATTCCACCAATCCCGAGGCCGATCTTTCGCGGCTTCAAACCCTGAAGACCCCAAAAGCCGCAGAGGTGATCCATGACGCTTGACGACTATCTTGCCGACCCCGCCAGCCGCTTCGCCACGGTTGCGATGGCCGATACCAATGGGCTTCTGCGCGGGCAGATGGTTTCGGTTGGCAGCCTTCGCGGGATCGTGAAAAACGGCATGGGCATGGCCCCGGCGCAACTGGCGCTGGACCCGACGGATGTGCTGCTGACCATCCCCGGAGTGAATGACGAGACCGGCGATTTCCATGACGATCCGCTTGCCGTCGATCCTTCCAGCGTCCGCCGCCTGCCTTGGGCGAAGCCCGGCAATGACCTTCTGGTCCTGTCCAACTTCACCGGAGAGTCCGCCAAGCTTTGCCCCAGGTCGATCCTGGAATCGGTGCTGGCGCGAGCGGGCGAGGCGGGGTTCGTGCCGAAATACGGGATGGAGCTGGAATACACGCTTTTCGACGAGACCCCTGAAAGCGCACGGGCGAAGGGCTACCGGAACCTGAGGACTGCAACTCAGCACGCCAGCCATGATCTGGTGATCTATCAGGCGGTCCAGACCGAATGGTATGAGGCCGTGGCCGGGATCTGTGAGCCCTTGGCGATCAGCCTTGCCAAGATGCACGAAGAAATCGGCCCCGGCTTCATGGAAGCCTGCATTGCGGCGGGCGAGGGGTTGGAGCCTGCCGATCAGCTGATGCTGTTGAAGAACTTCATCCGGGCGCTGGCGTTACGGCAGGGGCGGTCGGTGACTTTCATGCCGCGCTGGAATGAACAGGCGGACAGCCAGTCGATCCACCTGCATATCAGCCTGAAGGACAAGGCGGGGAAGCCCTTGTTCCATGATCCGTCACAGAAGAACGGGGTCAGCCAGACCTTCCGGCATTTCCTGGGGGGCTTGCAGAAATACCTGGCCGAGATGACGCTGATCTTCCTGCCAACGGTCAATTCCTACCGCCGGTTTGCGCCCGGAACTTTCGCGCCGCCCGGCCTGACTTGGGGCTACGAGAACCGTACGACGGCGCTGCGGGTGGTGGGGCATGACGCGGGCAGCCTGCGGGTGGAAAACCGCCTGCCAGGGGCCGATACCAACCCTTACCTCACCGCCGCCGCGACCATCGCCGCCGGTGTCGCCGGGATCCTGGAAAAGGCCGAACCCGACCCGGAAATCATCGGCTCTGGGTATGCCCAGGAAGCCCCCCGCGATTTTGCCCGCTCGATGCCCGAGGCGATCGAACGGCTGCGCGGGTCGGGTTTCGCCAAGGACTGGCTGGGGGAGCGCTTTGTCGAGGGCTTCAGCTCTACCCGCTCTGGCCAATACGACGAATTCCGGCGCAAGGTTCCGGACGTGGAACTGGAACGATTCTTCGACCTGGGGTGACGCCATGACCGACCTGCGCAGCCGTTTTCTGGAAGGCATGAGCCGAGCTGCGACCTTTGTCGCCGTGGCCACGACCGACGGCCCATCGGGGCGGTCGGGGGTGACGATTTCTTCGCTCACCTCGGTTTCCGCCGATGGTGACCACCCGTCGCTTTTGGCCTGCATCCACCACCGCAGCCCAGCTGCTGCCGCGATCCTTGGCAACCGCGCTTTCTGCGCCAACCTTCTGCACGAAAGTCAGGAATCGGTCGCCAACCTTTTCGCCGGCCGCGACGGGCAGGACCGCGCCACCCGCTTTGACCAGATCAGCTGGAGCGCGGGCCTGATCGGACAGCCCATGCTGGACCAGGCCACCGCCCGCTTTGAATGCAAGCTTGCCACCGTGCTCTTGTGGGAGACGCATTACATCATCGTCGGCAATGTGGTCGGCGTTGATCTCTCTGACGAAACTGCCGCTTTGCTTTATGGCCAGCGTGCCTATCGCAAGGCGGTGGGCCTAGGTTAACCCTTCTCACCCTCACGCGGCAGGGCTTGCAGAGCTTCCAGCATGTCCAGCAGTTGTTCCAGCCGCACTGCCCCGAAATCCCGCTCGATCCGGGCGAAGATTTGCGCGCTTTTGGCGGAATGGGCGCGGATCAGCGCTTCGCCCGACGGAGTAATCGCGGCGATAGTTTTGCGGCGGTCGTCTTCAGGCGTCGTGCGGGAGATCAGCCCATCTTCCTCCATTGCCTTTGCGATCCGGGTCAGGCTTGGCAACAGAAGGCAGGCTTCATCGGCAAGCTGGGTCAGTTCCGACGGGCCCCGTTCCTGCAGCACCCGCAGCACGCGCCACTTCTGTTCGTTCACTCCAGAGGATGCGAGCATCTCGCGAATCGGACCCATGACACTTTCCCGCGCCCTCAAAAGGGCGATGGGAAGCGAACGTTTCGTGCGGCGCAGCGGAAGCTCATCGGTCATGTGCTGACTATCCCCGTCTTTTGCCTCAGTCTCAAGCCCGTTGCGACAGCTTGACACGGGGAGTGGCTTTACTTAACAAAGCAAGTAAGAGGGTAAGATGCCGCATATCCAGATCGATTACTCCGCCAGTCTTGAAGCCCGACTTGATGTCGCGGGGCTTTGCGCCGTGCTGCGGGATGCGGCGGTTGCGACCGGGGTCATCGCGCTGGCCGGGGTCCGAGTCAGGGCGATCAAGGTTGATCACGTGGTGATCGCGGACGGTAACCCGGGTCATGCCTTCCTTGACATCTCGGTCCGCCTGCGCGGCGGCCGCACAGTCGAGGCCAAAGCGCAAGCCACCGCCGCAATCTTTGCTGCGGCCGAGGGCTTTTGTGCTGAAGTCATGGCCACATCCTCCTTCATGCTGTCTATGGAAATGCGCGACATCGACCCTGTGCTTTCTCCCAAGGCCAGTTCCATCCGCAAATACCTGAAAGGTGGCGAATGAGCGATCTTGCAACCCATCTGGCGACACTGGACGGACATCTTGCCCGGTTCCGGGACAAGGGGATACTGAACCTGATCGGCGGCCACGATACCCCCGGTTCGGGTGGCATGTTCGAGACCCACTCGCCCGTCGATGAAAGCCTGATCGCGCAGACGGCACGGGGGACGGCAGCGGACATCGACGCAGCGGCCAAAGCGGCCAAGGCGGCCTTCCCGGCCTGGGCCGCGATGCCCGGCGACAAACGCAAAGCGATCCTGCACCGCATCGCCGACCTGATCGAGGCGCGGGCCGAGGAAATCGCGCTTTGCGAATGCTGGGACACCGGCCAGGCCTGGCGCTTCATGTCCAAGGCCGCTTTGCGCGGGGCCGAGAACTTCCGCTTCTTCGCAGATCTGGCCCCATCGGCGCGGGACGGGAAAAGTCTCCCAACAACTGACCATCTGAACGTGACCTCTCGCAAACCCGTCGGTCCGGTGGGGGTGATCACCCCCTGGAACACGCCCTTCATGCTCTCGACGTGGAAGATTGCACCCGCGTTGGCGGCAGGCTGCACTGTGGTTCACAAACCTGCCGAGTTCAGCCCGCTGACAGCCCGCCTGCTGGCCGAGATTTGCCATGAGGCAGGTTTGCCGCCCGGAGTTTTTAACCTAGTGAACGGTCTGGGGGAGGAAGCTGGCAAGGCCCTTACCGAACATCCCGACATCAAAGCCATCAGCTTTGTCGGCGAAAGTCGGACCGGGTCGATGATCATGAAGCAGGGTGCCGACACGCTGAAACGGGTGCATTTCGAACTCGGCGGCAAGAACCCGGTGGTGGTCTTTGATGACGCCGATCTGGACCGCGCGCTGGATGCTGTGATCTTCATGATCTACTCGCTGAACGGCGAACGCTGCACGTCTTCTTCCCGCCTTCTGGTGCAGGACACGATTGCCGATGAGTTCCACACGAAGCTGGTTGATCGGATCAACCTGATCAAGCTCGGCCATCCGCTGGACCCTGCAACCGAAATTGGCCCGATGATCCACAAGACCCATTTCGACAAGGTCATTTCCTACATCGGCATCGGCAAAGCTGACGGCGCAATCCTTGCCGCAGGCGGCAATCGGGTGGGCGAAAAGGGCTGGTTCGTCCGTCCGACGCTGTTTACGAACGCCCATTCCGAAATGCGGATTTCGCAAGAAGAAGTCTTCGGCCCCTTCCTGACTTCGCTGACCTTCCAGGACGAAGCTGAGGCGCTGAAGATCGCCAATTCCACCGCCTATGGGTTGACCGGCTACCTCTGGACCAACGACCTGACCCGCGCGCTGCGGTTCAGCGATGCGCTTGAGGCGGGCATGATCTGGGTAAACTCGGAAAACGTTCGCCATCTGCCCACACCCTTCGGCGGGGTCAAGGCCAGCGGCATCGGGCGTGATGGAGGCGACTGGTCATTTGAGTTCTACATGGAACAGAAGAACACCGCCTTTGCCCTTGGTCACCACAATATCCAGCGTCTGGGAGCCTGAGAAATGCCCGTCCCCGCCCCGAACCTTTACCCGCCCTTCAACACCGTGCGCCTGAGCCATGTCGAATTCAGCGTGACCGACCTAGCGAAGTCTCGCGCCTTTTATGTCGATACTCTGGGCCTGCAGGTCACCTATGAAGACGCCACTACGCTGACGCTGCGGGCGCTGGAAGAGCGTGGCCACCACTGCATCATCCTGAAAAAGGCCGACAAGGCGGAGGCGCAGTATCTGGGCTTCAAAGTCTGGGATGAAGACAGCCTTGACCGCGCGGCTGTGTTCTTCAAGGCCAAAGGCCTGCCGGTGGAATGGGTCGAGACCCCGCATATCACGCGCAGCTTTCGGACCCGCGACCCGCAGGGCATTCCGCTTGAATTCTACGCCCGGATGGACCGCCTGCCGCCGATCCATCAGCAGTACAAGCTTTATCACGGGGTCAAACCCCTGCGGATCGACCATTTCAACTGCTTCTCGCCGGATGTCGACGCCTCGGTCGCCTTCTGGAACGAGATCGGCTTTCGCGTTACCGAATACACCGAGGATGCCGAGACTGGCCGTCTTTGGGCCGCTTGGACGCATCGGAAGGGCGGGGTTCATGACCTTGCGTTCACAAACGGTTTGGGCCCGCGCCTGCATCACACCGCCTTCTGGGTGCCGACACCGCTGAACATCATCGACCTTCTGGATCTTATGTCGACAACTGGCTGGCTGGCGAACATCGAACGGGGCCCCGGCCGCCACGGCATTTCCAACGCCTTCTTCCTGTATATCCGCGACCCCGACGGCCACCGGATCGAGATCTATTGCTCGGACTATCAAACCGTTGACCCTGATCTTGAGCCGATCAAGTGGGACCTGAAGGACCCGCAGCGCCAGACGCTTTGGGGCGCGCCCGCCCCGCGCAGTTGGTTCGAGGAGGGCAGTCTGTTTGCCGGCACCCCAACCGTGGCAAGCAACCTTAAAGCCACCCCGATCATCGCGCCATGATGCTCGTCACCTTTACTTCGGACGGGCAGCAGCACTGGGGTGTCACTGCACCGGGCGGTGTTCTGGCGCTGTCGGGGGAGTTTTCGCAGTGGCGAACGCTGCGAAGCGTGATCGAAGCGGGGTCAGTCGCGCTGGTGCTTGCGGCTGCCGCGAACCGCTCTGCGTCCCATACGGAACAATCGTTCACATACGACCTGCCAATCCCAGACCCCGAGAAGATCATCTGCGTCGGGGTGAACTTTCCCGACCGAAATGCTGAGTACAAGGATGGGCAGGAAGCCCCGCCGAACATGTCGCTTTTTGTCCGCTTTCCGCGTAGCTTCACGGGTCACGGTAAGCCGTTGATCCGCCCGCCGGAAAGCCCGCAACTGGACTATGAGGGTGAAATTGCAGTTGTCATCGGCAAGGGTGGTCGCCGCATCCCGGAGGATCAGGCTCTTTCCCACATCGCCGCCCTGACACTTTGCAACGAAGGCACGATCCGCGATTGGGTGCGGCATGCGAAGTTCAACGTGACACAGGGCAAGAACTGGGACCGCTCCGGCGCGATGGGGCCGGGGCTGGTGCCCTTTACCGACCCCGCCCAGATCAAAGACATCCGCCTGACCACCCGCGTCAATGGCGACGTCCGGCAGGACGACCGCACCGGGCGGATGCTGTTCCCGGTGGCCCGGCAGATTGCCTATATCTCTACCTTCACGACGCTGGTTCCGGGTGACATCATCGTCACCGGCACGCCCACAGGGGCAGGCGCACGGTTCGATCCGCCGATCTGGCTGAAACCTGGCGATGTGGTCGAGATCGAGGCGGAAGGCATCGGCGTGCTTAGGAACGGAGTGGCCGACGAATGACCCCCGACGATTACCGCACCGCAGCGCGAGCGTTGCTTCAGGCCGAGGCGACACTCCAGCAGATCGGGCTTCTGTCGCTGACCTATCCGCAAATGACGCTGGACGACGCCTATTCCGTGCAGGCGGAATTTGTCGCGATGAAACACGCGCGGGGCCGCAAGGGGATTGGCTGGAAGATCGGCCTGACCTCGCGCGCGATGCAGGAGGCACTAAAGATCGACGCGCCGGACTCGGGCGTGTTGCTGGACGACATGCTTTTTGCCGACGGCGCAACGGTGCCCGTTGGCCGGTTCATCCAGCCGAGGGCTGAAGCGGAAATTGCTTTCATCATGGCCCGCGTCCTTTCTGGCGCGGCAACGACCCGCGAGGATGTCATAGCCGCGACCGCGCATGTCGCGCCGGCGCTGGAAATCCTGGATACCCGGATTCTGCGTAGCGATCCGGCGACGGGCAAGGCACGGATCATCACCGACACGGTCAGCGACAATGCTGCCAATGCCGGGATCGTGCTTGGGGCGCAGCGCCATACCGTGGGTGCGCACGACTTGCGTTGGGTCGGCGCTGTTGTCAAACGCGACGGAGTGGTCGAGGAAACCGGCCTTGGCGCGGGCGTGCTTGACGATCCGGTCACCGGCATCCTGTGGCTGGTGCATCGGCTTGCCCGCTATGGCCGGGGCCTTAGCGCGGGGGATATCGTCCTATCCGGCAGTTTCATCCGACCCATCGAGGCCCCGGCTGGAAGCAGCTTCCACGCCGACTTCGGCCCCTTTGGTCAAGTTCGGATCAGCTTCGCTTAGCTCGCCTTAAGCACACCGCGTTCGATCTGGTCCTGTTCGATGCTCTCAAAAAGCGCCCGGAAGTTACCCTCGCCAAAGCCGTCATCGCCTTTGCGTTGGATGAATTCAAAGAAGATCGGCCCGATCACGGTTTTCGAGAAGATTTGCAACAGGATCCGCGTCTCGCCCCCGTCAACCACGCCTTCGCCGTCGATCAGGATGCCGTGTTTGGCCAGCCTATCGATGGGTTCGTTATGGCCGACAACACGGGTCTTCGACAGGGCATAATAGGCCATCGGTGGTTTCGGCATGAACTTCAGGCCCCGATCCGCAATCGTATCGGTCGCGGAATAGATGTCATCGCAACCGACAGCGATATGCTGGATGCCCTCGCCCTTGTAGCGCTTCAGGTATTCCACGATCTGGCCGGTCTCGCCCCGGTCTTCGTTCACCGGAATGCGGATCCGGCCGCAAGGGCTGGTCAGGGCGCGGCTGAAAAGCCCGGTGAACTTGCCTTCAATGTCGAAGAACCGGATCTGGCGGAAGTTGAACAGGCCCGAATAGAAATCGAACCACTTGTCCATGTTGCCCTTGTGGACGTTGTGGGTCAGGTGGTCGAGGTAGTTGAAGCCAACCCCATGCGGTTTGGCGGTGCCCAGCCAATCGAAATCAGCATAGGGGTTCAAGCCTTCGTCGTACTGGTCGATGAAATAGATCAGCGAACCGCCGATGCCGACAATCGCCGGAACCTCCAGGACTTTGCCGGGACCGTCATAGGAGGTTGCCCCAAGTTTGACCGCATGGGCATGGGCATGGGCGGCATCCACCACCCGCCAGCCCATCGAGGGCGCGCAAGGGCCGTGTTCACCAACAAAGCGGCGGGCGTGGCTGCCGGGCTCGTCATTCAGTACATAGGTGATGTCGCCCTGCTGCCAAAGCTCCACCGCCTTGGTTTTGTGGCGGGCGGTCAGCGCATAGCCCATGCGGGCGAAAAGGTCGCGCAGTTCCTGCGGTTGGGGATGGGCGAATTCCACGAATTCAAAGCCGTCGGTTCCGGCCGGGTTCTCGGCAGTGATCGCGGCTTTCGGGGCGGAATGCGGGAAGGGACCCATGGGAAACCTCGGTTGTGAGAGTGCTTGCGGCAAGTGTTGCACAAGTGAAGGGGTGTTCATGCGCATTTCGGCGCTTGATTTATCTGGGATGCGCGTGAAATCTGCGCTTATGGACGAAGTAATGCGAGATTGACGCATGTTGGATGCAACCGATTCCCGACTTCTTGCCCTAGTTCAGGCCCGCGGCGATATGACCGCGCAGGACTTGGGCGAAGCGCTTAACCTTTCCCCAAGCCAAACGGCCCGCCGCCGCCAACGGCTGGAGGCAGAGGGCGTTATCACCGGCTACCGTGCCCGGATTGATCCGGGCAAGTTGGGGCTGACGGTGCAGGCCTTTGTTCAGGTGCAGATGGCCGCGCATAACCCGGAAACCGCCAAGGGATTTCTGTCGCTGATCCGGATCCTGCCCGAGGTGGCGGGCTGCTGGACCTTGACGGGCGAGGCGGATTATCTGTTGCGGGTCTGGTGCGCGGATCTGAAGGACCTGAACCGGCTGATCCATGAACGCCTGCTGCCGCATCCGGCAGTGGCACGGGTGCAAAGCCAGATCGTGATGGACCAGCCCAAGGCCGATGCTGGCTTTCCGGTCTGATTACCAGCCGATTGGCGCCAGCCCCAAGACCCCACCCGCGGCGACATCGACCGTTCCATCAGGATGCGCGCGGTATCGGAAGGGCACACCCGCTGCGCGGCACAAGGCCAAGCCGCCAGCGCAGTCCCACATGCCACCGACGCGCGGCTCGATGTATCCTGCAAGGCGGCCGGTCGCGACCAGCATCAGAGCAAGTGCGCAAGAGCCAAGGATGCGGGGGGCAAGCCCGGCCTCGACAATCAACGCTTCGGTTGCGTGGCGTTCGGCCAAGGGCCAGCGCGTGTTTCTGCCCATTCCAATGCAGGGTGAGGCAGCGGGGCGGGAGTCCAGCGACAGGCCGGCTTCCCGCAGGTCCCCCGCGCCGCCGACAGCCATCATCCCCATGACCGGCGCAATCACGCCTCCGAGGACGGGCTGACCATCCTCGATAAGGCCAAGAGAGATCGCCCAGAACGGCAGGCCAGACAGGAAATTCGACGTGCCATCGATTGGATCTACCGCCCAATATCGCGCGCCAACCTCGCCGCCATATTCCTCGCCCAACACGTCACAGCCGGGGAAGTCACGCTCCAACAGCCGGCGCAACGTCACCTCGACCGCGCGGTCCGCGTCCGAGACGAAATCGTCCGGCGCTTTGGTGTCAACTTTCCGCGCGCCAAGGCGATTGAAAAAGGCCAGCGCCTCGGCGCCAGCCTCTTCCAGGATCGATGACAAGAGGTCCAGCCGGTTGCCGGTCACCGGCGGTCAGACCTTGGGGACATGGACGACAATACCGGCCAGGTCCGCCCGCATCTTGATCTGGCACGAGAGACGCGAGGTTGGCTCGCGCGGGGCTTCGGCGACATCCAGCATGTCTTCCTCGAACCCTTCGGCCCCGCCAGCCCGCGCCGCCCAGTCCGGATCCACCACCACATGGCAGGTCGCACAAGACAGCGACCCACCACACTCGCCGACGATGCCGGTGACGCCCTTTGCCACCGCCACGGACATCAGGCTTTGGCCTTCGGGCACGTCATGCGTGACCGCGCTGCCATCCTGCAATATCCAGGTTGCCTTCATCATCGCTTCTCAGATGTACCAGATGTAATAATCACGCAGGTCATCGCCTTCGAGACCGGCGGTCTTTTCGACCTCGATCCGCTTCATGAAGACCTGATGCTCCACCAGTTCCTTGCCCAGAGCGGCGGCGAGGACGGTATCGGCCTCGAGATCATCCATCGCTTCGGACAGCGACGGGGCCACGCCATAGCCCGCATCGGTGCGGTCAAAGCCATCGCCGGTCTCGGGTGCGGGCAGGGCATAGCCCTTTTCGACCCCCAGAAGGGCTGCCTGCAACAGGGCCGCCATCGCGGTATAAGGGTTGCAGGTGGCATCAGCCATCCGGTGTTCAAGGCGCGTCTTCGGCCCGCCCTCTTCCGACACCCGGACTGTCACCCCACGATGGTCGCCACCCCAGTTGCACCAGTACCCCGACATCGAGGCCGGTTGCAGCCGCAGGTAGCTGCCCACGGTCGGCGCCAGAATTCCGGCCAGCCCCTTGTGGTGCTGCAGCCACCCAGCGACGCAGCCCTTGGCCAGATCGGTCATGTGATCCGGCCCGCCCTTCGGCCCGGTCGCCAGAGCATTCTTGCCCGCCTTGTCGGCGAAAGAGATGTTGAAATGCACGCCCGAGCCGCCCTTGTTCAGGAAGGGCTTCGGCAGGAAGGTCAACAGGATCCCGTGCTCCAGCGCCACTTCGCGGGCCATCTGGCGGAAGAGGACCATGTCATCCACCGCCTTCACCGCCTCGTCATAGGCCAGCGTGAATTCGAACTGCGGTGTATCGTATTCCGAGGTGATAAGCTCCAGCCGGAACCCCGCCTCTTCCGCCCGATCCCAGATCGCATCGGTGAACCCGGTCGGGTCGCTGAAGGGGCCGGTGCCATAGACATAGCCGCCGGGGGTGTGCATCGGTTTCAGGCTGCCATCCTCGGTGATCTCGAAGGCATAGGCCTCGAGCTCGATCCCGACTTTGGGGGTCAGGCCCTTGGCTTGCCAAGCCGCCCTCGCCTGCTTCAGGGCAGAACGCGGGCACATCGGGATCAGGGCACCATCGCTGTCATAAAGATCGCCGGTCACAACCTTGGTATCGGGCTCCCACCCATCGCGAATCTCGCTTTCGACCCAGCGGAGCTCCATGTCGGGAATGCCCTCACGGCATTTCGTGTGGGGCGCGTCAAGGATCAGGTCCTTGTCCCAATGCACGCTGAACAAAGGCCGCGCCATCCGGGTGCCGTCGGACTTGATCTTTGATGCGGGCAGATACTTGCCGCGCATCAGGCTCAGGTGGTCGCAGAACATGGCTCTCAGCCGGTCCGCCATGGCGGTCACTCCCTGTTGGTTATCTTGTCATCATTGCATGGTTACGCGGACGGGCAAGTTTTTCAGCCCCGCCACGAAGTTCGAGCGCAGGAATTTCTGCTCCCCTGCCGGTTCAATCGACTTGATCCGCTTGGCCAGTTCCTGGAACAAGACGCGGACTTCCAGCCGCGCCAGCCACATGCCAAGGCAAAGGTGCGGGCCGCCCTGACCGAAGGCGAGGTGCTTGTTCGGGTTCCGCGCCAGATCGACGCGGAAAGGGTCTTCAAACACCGTCTCGTCCCGGTTGGCTGATGCGAACCAGTAAAGCACCTTCTGCCCCGCCTTTACCTGCCGCCCGTGCATCTCGAAATCGCGGGTCGCGGTGCGGCGGAAATAGCTGGTGGGGCTGGCCCAGCGGATGATCTCATCGGCCATCGTGTCGTCGACCGCCCCCGACTGGATCTGCGGCAACAATTCCGGCTGATGCGCCAGCGCCTGCAACCCCGCCGCAATCGAATAACGGGTGGTGTCGTTGCCCGCCGCCACGACCAGACAGAAGAAATTGCGGAATTCCACCTCCGGCATGACCGAGCCGTCATGGCCCGGCTGCAGGATCATGTGCAGAACGCCCGAAGTATCCCCCGCCGCCTCTTTCCGCTGCATCAGGTCCTTGGCATAGACGAACAGCTCCGCCCCGGCGGGCGAGTTGAAAGGCATCATCCGAAACTCGTCGGTGGTCAGCTTGTCCAACACATGCGGCGTGAAATCCGGGTCGGTATTGGCAATCAGCGCGTCGCCCTTTTCCACCAGCCAGGGCAGATCTTCATCCGGCAGCCCCACGATCCGCCCCAGCATCCGCATCGGCAATTCGCGGGCGATGTCCTTGGTGGCGTCGAAGGTGCCCTTTGCCAGCGCTTCATCAAGGATCGTCGCGCACAGGTCACGGATTGCCTGCTCAAAGCCCGCGACCACCGGCTTGGAAAACGCCTTCGCCACCTTCACCCGCGTCATCATGTGTTCGGGCGGATCGGTTTCCTGAAAGGTCCGCCGGGCGAGGTATTCTTCATAGCTTTGATCCTCCATCCGGATCCCCCGGGCCGAGGATAGCAGGTCCGGCTTGCCGTTCAGCGCATGGATGTCTTCGTGCCGGGTCACCGACCAGAAGCTGTCGCCTTGCGGATATTCGGTCCAGTGCATCGGGTCTTCGCGGCGGAGGCGGGCAAAGGTGTTGTGCGGGGCGCCCTGCATGAACGTGTCATGGCTGGTCAGATCAGCATGGCCGTCATCCGTGGGGGTCCAGACCGTCATCGCATTCTCCTTGCCCAAAGGCGTTATCTGTATAATTATGGATTTGCTAAACATGTAAAGGAAAATCTCATGCATATCTTGGTGCTGGTGACGAACACCGACCAAAGCGCCTTTGCCGCACGGCATCCGCGCGATGCCGAGAAGTTCACCACGCTTCTGAAGCTGGTCCGCCCGAACTGGCAGGTCACGACCTTCGAGGTGACCGAGAATGACTTTCCGGCTTCGTTGCAGGGGTTCGACGGGCTGCTGATCGGCGGCAGCCCGGCCTCAGTCAATGACGAAAACCATTGGATTGAAAGGCTCTCCGACCTGATCCGGCGCGCTTTTGCTGCGGGACTTCCAATGATGGGCGTATGCTTCGGCCATCAGGCGATTGCTCAGGCTTTGGGCGGCAAGGTTGGGCCGAACCCCGGTCCTTTCATCCTTGGCACCACCGAAACCACCTTCAGCACCCGCGCGCCCTGGATGCCCGAAGATGCCCACAAAATCACCCTCGCTTCGGCCCACGGCGAGCAGGTGACTGCGCTTCCGGAAGGGGCCGAGGTCATGGGCGAATCACTCACCTGCCCGATCGCTGCCTACCGGATCGGGGGCAGCGTCTTCGCGACCCAGCATCACCCCGAGATGACACCCGGTTTCCTTGCCGCTTTGGTCGAAGAGTTCACCCCCGACTTCCCCCCCGAAGTCGGCACCCGCGCCCGTGCCTCGCTGGCCAAGGCCCCCGAAGGCCCCCGTTTCGCCGAATGGATCGCCCGGTTCTTTGAACAGGCCTGAGGATCAGGACAACGCCGCCAAAAGGTCCATTGCCGTGACCTGATCGAACTGCACATGCCGCTGCATCCGCGCCTCGGCCCCGGCGGAATCGCCGTCAAGGATCAGCCGGGAAATGTCACGGTGTTCCGTGGCCGAGGCCGCAATCGCCCCCTGAAACCGGTATCGCGCGCGATAGTAGGCCAGCAATTTCCGCGCATTGGTCTTCAGCGCATCGATCAGAACCGCATTGCCCGAAGCATGGGCGACGCAGGCATGAAAACGCAGATTATGCTGGTAGTAGCCGTCCGGGTCCGCATCCGGGCTTTTGGCGGCATGGTCTTCGCAGGCCTTGACGGCCGCCTCCAGCTCCTCCGCCCCCTGCCGCGACAGCCGCCTTGCGGCAAGCCCCGCCGCCTGGCCTTCCAGCTTGGCATGCACCTCAAGGATCGCCAAAAACTCCTCCAGCGTCGGGCGAAAGATCGCGGCCCCCTTGCGGGGCAGGCGGCGGACAAGACCCAAGGCTTCCAGATACAGCACCGCCTCGCGCAGGGGGGTGCGCGAAACACCAAAGGTCTCGGCCAACTCCGCCTCATCAAGCGTATCGCCGGGGTTCAATTGGCCAAGGTCGATCCGCTGCAGGATATGCTGCACAAGGCTTGGTGCGGTTTCGGTCATCGTCTATCCTGCCCGTTTCCGCCCTACCATGCCACGCCATAAAGCCCGCGTCACCGGTCAGAGCGTGATGCGCAGTCCATCCCGCCCGACATGCAACTTGCCCTGCCAATGCGGCGCGACTGCCCGCTGCCAGTCCTCCGGGCCAAAGGCTGGATCGTCCGACGGGATCAGGTGATGCAAGGCCAGCGCCTTCACTCCCGCCTCACTCGCCACCCGTGCCGCATCCGCCGCCATTGTATGCGACCGCAGCCAGTGCTTCATCAGCCGGTCATCGCCATTGCCGATCCGCTTCATCAACGCGTCCAACCCCTCCGCCAGCATCGCCTCATGCACCAGAAGGTCGGCTCCCCTCGCAAATTCCACTAACGCCGGGTTGTGCGCCGTGTCGCCCGAGAAGACGATGCGCTTGGCTCCTGTGGCAAAGGACAGCGACAGGCTTTCCACCAAGGGCGGATGGATCGACTGCATCGCCCGCACGGTCAGCCCTTCGACCTCAACCGTCTCCCCGGCGCGCAGCACAGTGAAACTGACCAGTGACCGCAGATCGGGCCGCCCCTCATCCTCGATCCGCGTGTCGATATCTTCGGCCATCGACGCGATGAACCCGTCCCAATACCGCGCCAGACCCGAAGGCCCGAACACCCGAAGCGGGGTTTTCAGCCCCGCTGTCCAGGCGGTGTGCAGCAAAGGCCCAAGCTCAAGGTAATGGTCCGAATGCAGATGGGTAATGAAGATCAGCCCAAGGTCCTTCAGCGCAATCCCCTGATCGACCAGTCCCCGCGTGACGCCAAGCCCACAGTCCACCACCACCCTCTGCCCGCCCAAGGCCAGCACCGACGAGGTCGGCATGGGTGAACCCTTGCGGATCGCAGGCCCGCCCTTTGTGCCCAGAAGGGCGACGAAATCCCCGCTCATGCCGGCAGTCCGAAGGCTTCGGCCATCCCGGCCAGCCGCTGGTTTTCCAGCGCCATAAATTCCGCCGGGGGCTGCTGCAGCGCGGCCAGGTCCAGGAAGGGATCGACCACTTCGGTCCTTTGCCCCGAAAGCGTCTCCATGATCGCATGGCCGCAGAAGGGGACATAGGCCTCGGAATAGCCACCCTCATGCACCATCACCAGCCTGCCGCCGCAAAGGTCGCTTGCTGCCAGCATCAGCCGTTCGGTCATCGCCCGGTAGGTGCCGGAATGGGCCATCATCCGGGCCAACGGGTCAAAGGGGTTGGCATCCAGCCCCGAGGCCACCACGATCAGTTCCGGCTGGAACCGCCGCAGCGCGGGCAGGACGATCCGGTCCATCGCGGCAAGATAGCTTTCGTGCCCGCCGCCGGGCAAAAGCGGCAGGTTGATATTCGCCCCTTCGCCCTTGCCCTCGCCCCGTTCCGAAACCTTGCCCAGATGCACCGGGTAGCAGGCGTTCTGGTGCAAGGAGATCGTCAGCACATCGGGCCGGTCCCAATAGATCGCCTGAGTGCCGTTGCCGTGATGCACGTCCCAGTCGACCACCGCGACTTTGCCCAACCCGTGCCGCACCTTCATTTCTTCGATGGCAATCGGGATGTTCGCCAGCAGGCAGAACCCCATCGAATGGTCGGGCATGCAGTGGTGCCCCGGTGGGCGGGACAGGGAATAGCCGTTCTGCCACTGACCGGTCAGCACCTTGTCCATCGCGTGGATGGCAAGACCAGCGGACTGGGCGGCAATCTCGAACCCGCCAGGGCTGAAGGGGGATTCCTCGCCCAGGTTGCCGCCTTCACCTTCGGAGAGCCGCTTGAACTCGGTCAGATAGGACGCCGGGTGGATGCGGCGCAGGGCCTCATCCATGGCAGGGGGCGCGGCTTCGACCACCAGCTTCCGCGACAGGCCGGACACGTCCAGCAGGTTCTTGAACCGCCGCTTGGTTTCCGGGCTTTCGGCATGACCTCCGGCAGCAAGCGGTTGCAGCCAGCGACCGGGGGGCAGGAACAGCACCGACTCGCCGGTCGAATGCCAAAGGGTGCGTTCGTCGAAACAGAAGCCGGTGGTCATGCTGCCCTCATGCCGCTGCAAGCCCGGCGTCCAGCGCCGACAGGATGGTCTGCACATCCGCCGAAGTCACGACCAAAGGCGGCGAAAGAATGATGTTCGGCCCCGAAACCCGGACCATTGCACCCTCGCGGTAGGCCGTTTCTTGCACCCGTGCCGTCACTGCCTTGTCGGCGGGCTTCTTCGTGGTCCGGTCGGCAACCAGCTCCATCGCCACCATCAGCCCATGCCCGCCCCGGACATCGCCGATAAGCTCATACTGCTCCATCAGCGATTTGATCCCGGCGAAAAGCTCGGCCCCGCGCGCGGCAGCGTTTTCGTTGACCTTCAGGCGTTTGGTTTCCGCCAGACAGGCCAGCGCCGCCGCCGCCCCGACCGGGTGGCCGGAGTAGGTATAGCCATGCCCGATGGCGGCTTTGCCCGAGGTGTCGCCTTCGAACACCTGCGCCACGCCTTCCGCGATCATCACGGCACCAAAGGGGAAATAGGCGTTGGTGATCGCCTTGGCGGTGCAGGAGAAGTCAGGCTTCACCCCCCACAACCGGCTGCCCGTCCAGGCGCCAGTGCGGCCAAAGGCGGTGATCACCTCATCAGCGATCAGAAGGATGCCGTTCTTGCGGCAGATTGCCTCTACCCCCGGCATGAAGCTGGGATGCGGCGGGATCACGCCGCCCGCGCCCAGGATCGGCTCCATGATGAAGGCGGCAATCGTGCCTGCGCCTTGGAACGCGATCTCGTCCTCCAATGCCGCCAGACATAAGCCAGCCAGCTTCGCCGGGTCGGATTCGTTGAAGGGGTTGCGATAGGTATAGGGCGCGGGGATGTGGTGGCAGCCGGGCAGCAGCGGCTCGTAAGCCAAGCGGAAGTTCGCATTGCCATTGACTGAGGCCCCGCCGAAATGGGTGCCGTGATAGCCTTTCTTCAAGGACAGGAACTTGATCCGCCCAGCCTCCCCCCGGATCTTGTGATACTGCCGCGCCAGCTTGAGCGCGGTTTCCACCGAATCCGACCCGCCGCTGGTAAAGAAGGCCCGCGTCAGCCCGTCGGGTTCGAAGAAGGTGCGCAGCTCCTCGGCCAGCTCGATCACCTTGTCGTTCGAGGTGCCCCGGAAAGTGGAGTAATAGGGCAGGGCGTCCAATTGCGCCGCGATGGCGTCCTTTACCGGCTGGCAGGAATAGCCAAGGTTGACGTTCCAGAGGCCCCCCACCGCATCCACAACCTCATGCCCGTCGATGTCCTTGATCCGCACACCCGATGCCCCGGTCAGGATCACCGGCGGCTGCGCCATGCTGTCGGCAGGGGCGGTCATCGGATGCCAGATCGACCGGGCATTGTTGGCCTTCAGAAAATTCGCGTCCTTCATCGGGTATCCTTTCCTCACGCCAAAGCGCGCCATTTGTCATCAATCGCAGGCGGCAGACTGCCCCCCCAAAGCTCGGTCAATTCGCGTCCTGCACGGGCCAGACCGGACAGGACGACGCGAGTATGCTCGGATGTCACCCGGCTGCGAGGGCTGGCCACCGCAAGGCCGCCGCTGCAGGCCCCCACACTGTCAAACAACGGAACCGCAAAGGAATGCACTTCCGCCTCATAGCCGCCCGCACTTTCGGCATAGCCTCTCGCGGCAATGTCCTTCAGCCGCTTGGCAAGTCGGGCTGGGTCGGTTTCTGTGTTGGACGTGCGCGCGGGAAGGGGCTTTTTCAACTCGGCCGCCTGGGTCGCAGCGTCCAGATGCGCCAGCACCGCCATACCGGATGAGGTCGCATGGAACGGCAACACATGCACGTCGTCCATGATCACCTTGGTGCCGAAATCCCCGGAATAGGCATGGGCAATCGATCGCAACTGCCCCCCCGACAGAACCGAGACATGCGCGGTTTCCCCCGTCACTCGGGCCAATTCCTGCAAAACCGGCATCGCCGCATCCCGCATCGGCACATGCGCCTCACGCAGGGCGGCCAG
This sequence comes from Paracoccaceae bacterium, assembly GCA_947504705.1. Lineage (GTDB taxonomy): Bacteria > Pseudomonadota > Alphaproteobacteria > Rhodobacterales > Rhodobacteraceae > Tabrizicola. Next base: position 66,520 of record CANNIA010000010.1, on the reverse strand, counting down.
CCGCAGGACCGCTGGCCCCAGCCGGTATTCCCGTGCCGCGCCGACCTGTTCGACCAGCCCGTGATTCTGCAGCTCTCCCATCAGGCGGAAGCAGGTTGCCTTGTTCACGTCCGACAGCCGCGCAAGCTCGGACAGCCCGATCTGCGGGCGGGACCGGGTGAAGAGGTCCAGCAATTCCAGCGCTTTGGAGACGGTTCCCATCTGCGGATCAGGTCCATGAATGACTGACGGTTTACTTGGCAAGCCGCCCGTGCCTTCATTTGAGTTGACAGAAACCACCCGGTCCTGTCAAATTGATTTTGAACCGTCGGTTCGAATAATAAACCACCTCTGACGGGCGGCCTACGCCTGCGCCAAATGGAACCAAAGGGAAGGGAACATGCGAATGACGCATACTTATGCACTCGGGGGACACCATGGCTGATATCGGAACCCCCTCCAAAGCCTTGCGACCTAACGCCTTGGGCGTTGCGGCTATCTCCTTCATGGTCATCTCTGCCGCAGCCCCGCTGACTGGGGCGGCAGGTGGCATTCCACTGTCAATGCTGCTGGGAAATGGAGCCGGTATCCCTGGAACCTTCCTTCTGGTGACGGCGATCCTCCTGATTTTCGCTGCGGGCTACGTTGCCATGGCCCGACATGTGAAAAACGCCGGGGCATTCTATGCTTTCGCGGCGCAGGGGCTGGGCGGTCACGTCGGCGGCGCGGCCGCCATGATAGCCCTGCTGTCGTATAACGCCATGCAGATAGGGTTGATGGGCCTGTTCGGCTTTGCAGCCGCCGGGACATTCGGGCCTGCTGGTCTGGGGCTGATCGACGTTCCTTGGTACTACTGGTCTTACGCCGCAATCGCGATCATCGCCGTCTTGGGCTACCGGCAAGTGGACCTTTCGGCCAAGGTCCTGATGTTGCTTGTCTTCCTTGAGTTTGCCATCGTTATCCTCTTGGATGTCGTGATCCTTGGAAAAGGCGGCGCTTCGGGCCTTTCCCTTGCACCGTTCACCCCGGCGCAGATCTTTTCGACCGACACCTGGTCAATCGGGGTGCTTTACTGCTTTGCCGGCTTCATCGGCTTTGAAGCCACAACGATCTACTCGGAAGAAGCGCGTGACGCCCATGTCACGGTGCCCAAGGCAACCTATGTCTCGGTTCTTGCTATTGGCGTCTTCTATTCGATCACGGCGTGGCTGATGATCATGGGCATCGGGATGGACAACCTTATGCCCACCCTTGGTGCCGAAGGCTTTGACCCGACCTCGTTCCTGTTCGTGTTGGGAGGCACCTATCTGGGCGACACCTTGACGACCGTCATGGGCATCTTGTTCGTAACCTCGGTTTTCGCCGCCCTGCTTGCCTTCCACAACGCCATCGCCCGCTACATCTTCGTCACGGGTCGCGAAGGCATCCTGCCCGACAGCGTTGGCATCACCCACGGCAAGCATTTGTCCCCGCATGTCGGCTCGGTGATCCAGTCCATCTTGGCGCTGCTCATTGTGACTCTGTTCGTCGTGCTTGGCCTGGACCCGGTCTTTGCGCTGTTCTCGTGGCTGTCGCAACTTGGGACCCTGGGTGTCCTGGGTTTGATGTCTCTGACCTCCTTCTCGGTCATCGCCTTCTTTGCGCGGAACGCTCTGGGCGAAGGCGCGCTTTCGACCAAGGTCCTGCCGCTGATTGCGGGGGTGGTCATGGCGATCCTGTTCGTCAAGATCTTCATGGATTTCGGTGCACTCACCGGCGCAGAGGGCAACCTCTCTTGGATGCTGCCGTCGCTCGTGATCGTGGCTGGCGTAATCGGCATCGCCCTTGCCGCCATGCTGAAATCCCGCGATCCGGGCCGGTTTGCCGATCTGGGCAAGACCAAGCTCTGATCCTTCACGCAACCGGGGCGGCCTGTCATGGGCCGCCCTTTTTCATGCCGAATGGATGCAGCCATGGCCCTGACCCAAGCCGATATCGACACGCTCGCCAAGGCCACGATCCCAGCCCAAAAGCTGCTGATCGACGGCACATGGCGCGAAGGCCGGGGCGGTGAGACCGAGGTTCTCTCTCCCATCAATGGCCGCATACTGACCACCCTTTCCGCCGCCTCTGCCGCTGATGTGGCTGAAGCCACCGCCGCCGCCCGCCGCGCGTTTGAAGATGGCCGCTGGTCCCGCATGGCCCCCGCCGGGCGCAAGGCGGTGTTGCACCGGCTGGCCGATCTGATCGACCGCCACGCAACCGAACTTGCCGTCCTTGGCGTCCGCGACAACGGAACCGAGATTTCCATGGCGCTGAAAGCCGAACCCGGCAGCGCCGCAGGGACCTTCCGCTATTACGCCGAGGCCATCGACAAGGTCTATGGCGAGATTGCCCCCACCGCGCTGAACGTGCTGGCCCTGATCCACCGCGAACCCGTGGGCGTCGTCGCGGCCATCGTGCCGTGGAACTTCCCGCTGATGATCGGCGCCTGGAAGATCGCCCCGGCGCTGGCCACCGGCAATTCCGTCGTCCTGAAACCGGCCGAGACCGCCTCGCTTTCCCTCCTCCGCCTCGCCGAACTGGCGCTGGAGGCAGGTGTGCCCCCCGGCGTCTTCAACGTGGTCACCGGGCCGGGGCGCGTGACGGGTGAGGCGCTTGCCCTAAGCCATGACGTCGATGTCATGGTCTTCACCGGCTCGGGAGCTACCGGGCGCAGACTCTTGCAATACTCTGCCCAGTCGAACCTGAAGCGCTGCTATCTGGAACTGGGCGGCAAATCCCCGAACGTGGTCTTCGCCGATGCCCCCGACCTCTCCGCCGCTGCCAAAGCCGCCGCTAACGCGATCTTCCGCAACGCGGGCCAAGTCTGCGTCGCCGGTTCGCGCCTGCTGGTGCAAGCCTCGGTCCACGACCAATTTGTTGCCGAACTCGCCGCCGCCACCCGCAAGCTGACCCCCGGCAACCCCCTGCACCTCGACACTCAGGTCGGCGCGGTCAACTCCCTCACCCAACTTGAAGGCAACCTTGGCTTCGTGGCCGACGCCACCCGCGAAGGCGGCGAGATCGTCACCGGCGGCACCCGTGCGCTGGAGGAAACCGGCGGCTATTATATGGACCCGACCATCGTGACCGGCGTCCGCCCCGAACACCGCCTGTATCGCGAGGAAGTCTTCGGCCCCGTCCTTGCCGTCACTCCGTTCGAGGATGAAGCCGAAGCCCTGCGCCTTGCGAATGCCAGCGACTTCGGCCTTGCCGCGGGAGTCTGGACAGCGAGCCTGTCGCGCGCGCACCGGATGATCCGGGGCATCCGCTCGGGCGTTGTCCACGTCAACACCTATGGCGGCTCTGACATCACAGTGCCCCTGTCCGGCATGAAGCAATCCGGCAACGGGGCCGACAAATCCTTGCACGCGCTGGAGAAATACACCGAACTCAAGACCGCCTGGATCCAGCTATGACCACGGCCGACCTTCTGGCCCGCCGGGAGCGCGTTCTTGGCCCCAATGTGCAGACCTTCTACGAAGACCCCGTGCATCTGGTCCGGGGCCTTGGCACGCGGGTCTGGGATGCGGCGGGGCGCGAATACCTGGACTGCTACAACAACGTCCCCCATGTCGGCCATTGCCACCCCCGCGTGGTCGAGGCGATTTGCCGTCAGGCTGGGACGCTGAACACCCACACCCGCTATCTGCACGAAGGCATCCTTGACTATGCCGAGCGTCTGACCGCGACATTCGACGGCGATCTTAAGGCCGCGCTTTTGACCTGCACCGGGTCCGAAGCGAATGACATCGCCCTGCGCATGGCCGAGGCGGTAACCGGCAAGCGTGGCATCATCGCGACCGACCACACCTATCACGGCAACACCACTGCCGTGGCCCAACTGTCGCGCACCAACATCCCGGCGACAGGCAACGGCAGCCATGTCCGCCATGTCCCTGCCCCCGACAGCTATCGCCCATTGGGCGGAGAGGCGGGGATGGCCCATGCCCGCGCCTTTGCCTCCAAGGTCGAAGAAGCGATTGCCGAGCTTGAAGCCGCAGGTCATGGCTTTGCCGGCATCATCCTATGCCCCGCCTTCCTGAACGAAGGCTTTCCGATGCTCGACAAGGGCTGGCTGGACCCGACTGCCGCCGTTGTCCGCAAAGCCGGCGGGCTGTTCATCGCCGACGAAGTCCAGCCCGGTTTCGCCCGCAACGGCGAGGCGTTCTGGGGCCATCAGCGCATTGGCCTTCAGCCCGACATCGTGACAATGGGCAAGCCGATGGGCAACGGCCACCCGATTGCCGGTCTGGTGACATCGACGGACATCATGACCGCCTTCCGCAAAGGGTTTCGGTATTTCAACACCTTCGGCGGCAATCCCGTCAGTTGTGCCGCCGCCATGGCCGTGCTGGATGTGCTACGGGATGAAGCCCTGCAGGAAAATGCCCGCGTGGTCGGCGCCTATGCCAAGGCCGGGCTGGCGCGTCTGGCAGAGCGCCACGAATGCATCGGCGATATACGCGGCTATGGCCTGTTCTTCGGGGCCGAGATGGTCACCGACCGCGCGCTGAAGACTCCCGCGCCAAAGTTCACCACCCGCATCGCCAATGAAATGCGCCAGCGCGGCATCCTGATGAACAAGCTTGGCATTCATTACAACACCCTGAAGATCCGCCCGCCGATGCCGTTTTCCCAAGCCGATGCCGACCAGATGCTGCACACGCTGGACGCCATCCTGACCGACCTTGGCCCCGCCCGTGACTGATCCCGTCGTAGGCACTGTGGTCAAGGCGCTGGCACTGTGGGGTCTGCCCGGGCACCCGACCACTTTGGTCGCCGAACGCGAGAACCTCGTCTACCGCATCGACTGCACCCCGCCCCGCGCCCTGCGCCTGCACCGAAGGGGCCTTCGCACCAAGGCCGAGCTTGTATCCGAGCTGGATTGGATGGCCGCCCTGCAGGCCCGAGGCCTGTCGGTGCCAAAGCCGTTCCCCGCGTTGGACGGGGCGCTTTGCCACGAAGTTGACGGCCAGATCGTCGATATCCTTGGCTGGCTTGACGGTGCGCCGATGGGCAAGGGCGGTCGGCTGAACCCTGCGCTGGACGGGCAGGTCGCCTATCATGCGCTGGGTCGGGCCATGGCTGGGCTGCACCAGAAAAGCGACGACTGGATCCCGCCGCCACGGTTCCAGCGCCATGCCTGGGATCTTGACGGGCTTCTGGGGGAAACCCCTCTCTGGGGCCGCTTCTGGGAGAATCCGCGCCTGACGAAAGCCGAAACAGACCTGCTGACCAAGGCCCGCCATCAGGCGCGGGACATAAAGTCCGCGCTACCTGCACCGGATTACGGGCTGATCCACGCCGACCTTGTGCAGGAAAACGTCCTCTTCGGCGCGTCCGGCCCGCAGATGATCGACTTTGACGATGGCGGTTTCGGCTATCGGCTGTTCGACATCGCCACGGCCCTGAATTTCATCCGGCGCGAACCCGACCCCGTACCCCTGCAAGCTGCCTTTACCCAAGGCTACCTTGCAACCCGCCCTATCGACCTGACTGCGCTGCCGCTCTTTCAGGCGATCCGCGCCTTTACCTATGTCGGCTGGATCGTCCCACGCCTGCCCGAACCGGGCGGCGAAGCTCGGCTGACCCGCTTTGTCACCCTTGCCACCCAGCTGGCCGAAACCCTTCTTGACTGAGGAAATCCATGGACCAGCCCCGGAAAACCATCCTTGTCGCCGGCACCTATGACACCAAGGGCGCCGAACTTGACTATATGCGCGATGTGATCCTTGCCCAGGGTGGGCAGGTCGTGACCATGGATGTCAGCGTCCTGGGCGACCCGCCGAAACCCACCGACATTTCCAAGCATCAGGTGGCCGAGGCTGCGGGGGCTTCCATCGCCGCAGCCATCACCTCTGGCGACGAGAATACCGCGATGCAGATCATGGCCTCCGGATCGGCGGCGTTGGCCGCAAAACTGCACGCCGAAGGCCGCATTCAGGGCGCTGTCGTCCTTGGCGGCTCGATGGGCACCGACCTTGCTCTTGACCTCTGTGCCGCTCTGCCCTTAGGCGTGCCGAAATATGTCGTTTCGACCATCAGCTTTTCGCCGCTGATCCCGCCGGGCCGGGTTCCCGCCGATATCCAGATGATCCTTTGGGCGGGCGGACTTTACGGGCTGAACTCGATCTGCAAGGCCTCGCTGTCGCAGGCCGCAGGCGCAGTGCTGGGGGCCGCGCGGGCCGTGTCGATTCCGGATGGCAAGCGCCCGATTATCGCCATGTCGGGTTTCAACTCCAAAGTCGTGACCTACATGGTCGCGCTGAAACCGGCACTTGAGGCGCGGGGCTTTGAAGTTGCCGTGTTCCATGGCACGGGAATGGGTGGCCGCGCGCTGGAAAGTCTGGCGTCGCAGGGGGCCTTCGCTGCCGTCCTCGACCTGTCGCCGCAAGAGGTGGCGAACCACCTCTTCGGCTCGGCGATCAGCGCGGGCGAGGATCGGTTGACCAACGCGGGCCGACGGGGCATCCCGCAGATCGTGTCGATCGGCTGTCTTGATCTGGTGGACCTGGTGGGCTGGCAGCCGCCACCGGATCTCTTCAGGGGCACGCCCGCCCATGCCCATAACCGGCTCTTGACCACCGTCCTGCAAACCCCCGCTCAACGACGCGACGTGGCGCGCGAGGTTTGCAGGAAGCTTGCTACCGCAGCGGGGCCGGTGGTCTTTGTCCTGCCGACCAGGGGCGGGCATTGCTGGGACTTGCCCGGAGAGCCGCTTTGCGATCCCAAAGGGCTGGCAGCATTTTGCGACGAAATGCGCAAGTCCTGCCCGTCGAACGTGCAAATGGTGGAACTTGACGCCCATCTGAACGACCCTGTCTTTGCGGAAACCGCGCTTTCCATCATCGACGACTGGATCGCCAAGGGCACGATTTCTTCGAAGAAATCATAGCGGAGCCAGAAGTTGCAGCGTCAAGTCGTGTCGATCAGCCGCTGCAACACCTCGTCCAGCTTGGCCGAGGCTTCCTGCCCGACCACGCCCCGTAGCGCCCGATCATGCGCCTTGGCCAGCTCGCCCAGGTCGGCATAGGCCGCGCGGCCCTTCTCCGTAAGCGACAATATCTCCGCCCGCCCATCCTCGGGCGAAGGCGTGCGACCCAGCATCCCGTCGCCTTCCAGCGCCGCCACAGCACGACTGACCTTGGTCTTCTCGATGTGGCTGCGGGCACAGATATCCCGTGCGGTCATCGCCCCGAACTGGCCCAGATGCGCCAACACCCGCCACTGCGTCCGCGTCATCCCATAGCGGTCACGATACACCGCCTGAAACGCGCGTGAGGTCGCCTCGGCCGCCTGGTTCAGAAGATAGGGCAGAAAGCCTTCAAGGTCGAAATGGTCAGCGCCCTTGGTCATTTGGGTGCAACCTTGTCAGGATGCGCCGCGGCAAAGGCGGGCAGCACCTCACAGACCTCGGCAACCGCCCGGACGCGCGGGAAGGCGTCCAAGGGCACATTCCAGCGCCGGGCGTTATAGACCTGCGGCACAAGGCAGATGTCGGCAAGGCTGACGCTGTCACCATGGCAGAACCGCCCCGTGTCCCCGCGCGCCAGCAGACCCTCCACCCCCTCCAAGCCCAAGGGAATGAAATGCCCCATCCACTCGGCGATCGGGATCCCGCCCTTGGTCTCGGCATGACGGGCGACGCGCAGGTTGCAGACCGGGTGAATGTCCACCGCCACCGCCTGCGCAATCGCCCGCACCCGCGCCCGCCCTGCGGTATCGCCGGGCAACCAGCCCGCCCCGCGCGTCTCGTCCAGATACTCCAGGATCGCCAGCGACTGGGTCAACAAAAGACCATCGATTTCCAACGCCGGAACAAGGCCTTGCGGGTTCCGCGCCAGATTGATCTCGGCCCGCTGCTCACCCTTGGTCAGATCAACCGACAGACTTTCGTATCCCAGCCCCAACAGGTTCAGCCCGATCCGCACCCGGTAAGCAGCCGAACTGCGCCAATAGTCGTAAAGCCAGATCAATATGCCCACCTTTCCCCGCATTGCATAACAAGTTTAGCTTGACTTGGTTGCAGTCGCAACTAAATATTCCCCCAGATTCGACACCCCGCCGCCAGACCGGAGGACCAGATGACCAGCCATTCCCTGCCCAAAGGCATGATCCGCGCCGCCTCGATTGCAGGCCCGCACGAAGGCTACATGCCCGGCTTCGGCAATGATTTTGAGACCGAGGCGCTGCCCGGCGCCCTGCCGCAGGGCATGAACAGCCCGCAGAAATGCAACTACGGGCTTTATGGCGAACAGCTTTCGGGAACGGCCTTCACCGCGCCCAGCCACCAGAACGAACGCACCTGGTGCTACCGGATCCGCCCCTCGGTCAAGCACACCCACCGGTTCCAAAAGATCGCGGTTCCCCACTGGAAATCCGCGCCGAACATCGCCCCCGACATCATCAGCCTTGGCCAGTACCGCTGGGACCCCGTCGCCGTGCCTCAGGCTGAACGTCTGACCTGGATCACCGGCATGCGGACCATGGTCACCGCGGGCGACGTGAACACCCAAGCAGGCATGGCCAGCCACATGTATCTAGTCAACGCCAGCATGGAGGACGAATACTTCTTCTCGGCTGACGGTGAACTCCTCGTCGTCCCGCAAGAAGGCCGGTTGCGGTTTTGCACCGAACTAGGCGTCATCGACCTTGAGCCGAAGGAAATCGCCATCCTTCCGCGTGGCCTTGTCTACCGGGTCGAGGTTCTGGAAGGCCCCGCCCGCGGCTTTGTCTGTGAAAACTACGGCCAGAAGTTCCAGCTTCCGGGCCGTGGCCCGATCGGTGCGAACTGCATGGCCAACCGGCGCGATTTCAAGACCCCTGTCGCGGCCTATGAAGACCGTGACGCGCCGTCCAAGGTCTATGTCAAATGGTGCGGCCAGTTCCATGTGACCGAGATCGGGCACTCGCCGCTGGATGTCGTCGCCTGGCACGGCAACTATGCCCCGGTGAAATACGACCTGCGCACCTATTGCCCCATCGGCGCGGTCCTGTTCGACCACCCCGACCCGTCGATCTTCACGGTCCTGACCGCCCCGTCTGGCATTGAAGGCACGGCCAATATCGACTTCGTGCTCTTCCGCGAACGCTGGATGGTGGCCGAAAACACCTTCCGCCCGCCATGGTACCACAAGAACGTCATGTCCGAGCTTATGGGCAACATCTACGGAGTCTATGATGCCAAGCCCCAGGGGTTCATCCCAGGCGGCATGTCCCTACACAACTGTATGCTGCCGCATGGGCCGGACAAGGGGGCGTTTGAGCATGCCTCGAACGAACCGATGGTGCCGGTCAAGCAGAACGACACCATGAGCTTCATGATCGAAACCCGTTTCCCGCAGCATCTGACCGAATGGGCGGCCACGGCGGGCCATTTGCAGGACGATTACATCGACTGCTGGGGCAGCCTTGAAAGGAAGTTCGACGGCACGCCCGGCGTGAAATGATCGTAGGGTGTGCCTTCGGGCGCACCTTCCCGCCAACGGTGCGCCTGAAGGCGCGCCCTACCAAGGACCGACATGCCGCTTCTCCGCTCCTGGGTCGACAGCGCCAATGCGCCTGACCATCCCTTCCCGCTGAACAACCTGCCCTGCGGGGTCTTTTCCACCGAAGGCGAAGACCCGCGCTGCGGCGTGGCCATAGGCGACCATGTTCTGGATGTCAGCGCCTTGGAAGAAGAGGGCCTCCTCCCCCTCCCCGGCGCGCCCTATCTGGATGTGCCGTTTTGGAATGACTTGATGGAGGCGGGGCCAGAGGTCTGGGCCGCCCTTCGCGCCCGCCTTACCGTGCTTCTGACCGAAGGCGCGAAAGACCGCGCCAAGGTCGCGCCGCATCTGGTGCCGCTGGCGCAGGTGGAGCTTCACCTGCCATTCCTCGTCAGCGAATACACCGATTTCTACGCCGGCCAGAACCATGCCTTCAACGTCGGCTCAATGTTCCGGGGGCCAGAAAACGCTCTGCCGCCGAACTGGCTGCATATCCCCATCGGCTATAACGGCCGCGCCTCCTCGGTCGTCGTCTCCGGCACCCCGGTCCGCCGCCCCTGGGGGCAGGTCAAGGGGCCGGACCACGTTGTCCCCGCCTTCCAGCCTTCCCGCCGCTTTGACATCGAACTGGAGATGGGCGCCATCGTCGGCACCCCCTCGCAAGGCCCGGTGACCGTCGCCGAAGCCGATGCGATGATCTTCGGCTATGTCCTTCTGAACGACTGGTCCGCCCGCGACATTCAGGGCTGGGAGTACCAGCCCCTCGGCCCCTTCCAGTCGAAAGCCACCGCCACCACCATCTCCCCCTGGATCGTGACGCGCGCCGCGTTGGCGCCCTTCCGCACCTCCACCCCCGCCCGCGAAGTGCCCCTCCTGCCGCATCTGCAGGAACCCGGCCCGATGCTTTATGACATCGCGTTGGAGGTCGGTCTGACCCCCGAAGCCGGTGTTGAGACCATCATCGCCCGCACCACCTATGCCGAAATGTACTATTCCGCCGCGCAAGCTCTGGCGCACCACACCAGCTCTGGCTGCCCGATGAACACCGGCGACCTTCTCGGGTCCGGCACCATCTCTGGCCCGACCAAGGACAGCCGTGGCAGCCTTCTTGAACTTTCATGGGGCGGCAAGGAACCCATCGCCATCACAGGCGGCACTCGTAGTTTTATCGAGGACGGCGACACCCTGACGCTGAGGGGCAAGGCACAGGGCGACGGCTATACCATCGGCTTCGGCACCTGCACGGGAACCCTGCTTCCCGCCCTCAAAGACCCCTATTCAAGGACCTGACATGACACGGGCTTTCGCGTCGCAAGGCGACATGGCGGACAAGAAGATCAGCTTCACCGAAATCGGCGAAGGCCTTTACGCCTTTACTGCCGAGGGCGATCCGAATTCCGGCGTCATCATTGGGGATGACAGCGTTATGGTGGTCGAGGCGCAGGCCACCCCCCGCCTTGCGCAAAAGGTGATCGACTGCATAAGGGGCGTGACCGACAAGCCGATCTCTCATGTCGTCCTGACGCATTACCACGCCGTCCGCGTCCTCGGCGCATCGGCCTTCCACGCGCCGCAAGTGATCATGTCCGAAGCCGCCCGCAACATGGTGGCCGAGCGCGGGCAGGAAGACTGGGACAGCGAATTCCAGCGCTTCCCGCGTCTCTTCCAAGGCCATGAATCGATCCCCGGCCTGACCTGGCCGACCACCACCTTCAACGGCAAGATGACCGTCTGGCTGGGCAAACGGCGGGTCGATATCCTGCAACTTGGCCGCGCCCATACCGCTGGCGATGCCGTCATCCATGTCCCAGACCAGAACGTCATGTTCACCGGCGATATCGTCGAGGCCCATTCCGCCTGCTACTGCGGCGACGGCCATTTTGCCGACTGGGGTAACACGCTAGAGGCGATCCGCGCCTATGACCTAGACGCCATCGCGCCGGGCCGTGGCGATGCCGTGATCGGGCAGAACGCAGTGAATGCCGCCCTCGACCGCACCCGCGATTTCGTCGACAGCACCTACAAACCCGTCGCCCGCGTCGCTGCCCGTAACGGCACCCTGAAAGAGGCCTGGGATGCCTGTCGCGCCGAATGCGACCCCAAGTTCAAGGACTACGCGATCTACGAACACTGCCTGCCCTTCAACGTCGCCCGCGCCTATGACGAAGCACGCGGGATCGGTCATCCCCGCATCTGGACCGCGCAACGCGATCTGGACATGTGGGCCGCGTTGCAGGGCTAAGCCATGACCGCACATTCCACCCTTGCCTTCACGCTTTACCCCTATGCCCGGTCCGCCGACCAAGACCGGGCCGAGCCCGCCTACCACAAGGTCGTCGTCGTTGGCGGAGGCCCCGTCGGCCTTGCCATGGCACTTGACCTTGGCCTGCGCGGCGTGCCGGTTCTGGTTCTGGACGACAACGAAGGCGTCGGCGAAGGCAGCCGCGCCATCTGCTTCTCCAAGCGCTGTCTTGAGATCTGCGACCGTCTTGGCGCGGCGGGTCCGATGATGGGCAAGGGCGTTGTCTGGAACGTCGGCAAGGTCTTCCACGACGACCGGCTTCTCTATGAATTCAACCTGTCTCCCGAAGGCGGCCACGCCTTCCCGGCCTTCATCAACCTGCAACAGCCGTATTTCGAGAAATACCTGCACGACGCCATCCTTGCCGCCCAAGCCAAAGGCTCGCCCATCGAAATGCGCGGCGGCAACCGCGTCACACAGGTCACCCCCGATGCCACCGGGGCCACCCTGCAGATCGACACCCGCGACGGCCCCTACTCCTTACGCACCGACTGGCTGGTCGCTTGCGACGGTGCCCGCAGCCCTCTGCGCGGCATGCTGGGGCTGAACTTCGATGGTCGCGTCTTCGAAGACAACTTCCTGATCGCCGATGTGCGCATGCAGGCCAGCTTCCCAACCGAACGCTGGTTCTGGTTCGAACCGCATTTCAAGTCCGGAGCCTCCGCTCTCCTCCACAAACAGCCCGACGATGTCTGGCGCATCGACTTCCAGCTTGGCTGGGACATTGACCGCAAGGCCGAGCTTGACCCCGCCAAGATCCGCGCCCGCGTCGACGCGATGCTGGGGCCGGACGTCAGTTATGACCTCGTCTGGACCTCGATCTACACCTTCCAGTGCCGCCGGATGGACCGCTTCCGCCATGGCCGGGTGCTGTTTGCCGGCGACTCCGCGCATCAGGTCTCGCCCTTCGGCGCGCGCGGGGCGAATTCGGGCCTGCAGGACGTGGACAACCTCGGCTGGAAACTTGCCGCCGTCATGGCCGGCCAAGCCCCTGACGCCCTCCTCGACAGCTACGACAGCGAACGGGTGCACGGCGCTGATGAGAATATCCTGAACTCCAGCCGCGCCACCGATTTCATCACCCCGAAATCCAAGGTGTCCAAGCTGTTCCGCGATGCCGTCCTTGGCCTTGCCGCGACCCTGCCTTTTGCCCGGACCATCGTGAATTCGGGCCGCCTGTCGGTGCCCTGCACCTACGACGGCTCCACCCTGAATGGCCCGGACCACGCAGCAATGCCGCCCCGGTCACGCCCAGGCTCTGCCTGCCCCGACGCGCCCACGCCCGAAGGTTGGCTCCTGAACCGCCTGACGCAAGGCTTCACCCTTCTGACCATCGACGCCCATGCGCCTGACAGCCTGACCGCCCAAGGCCAGATCCTACCCCGCCTTGCCCTGACCGCCACGCCGGAACTGACCGCCCGCTACCTGGGCCAAGCCAAATCCGCCATCTACCTGATCCGCCCCGACCACCACGTCGCCGCCCGTTGGGAGACTTACGACGAACCTGCCGTGACCCAAGCCTTCGCCCGCGCCTTGGGGAAGGAGTAACCGATGCTGATCACCGCTCCGAACCTCTCGCGCCCCGACGACAGCTATGCCCGCCTGATCGCTCTGCATGACGGGCTGAGTGAGGACGAAAGCCACGCCCTCAACGCCCGCCTGATCCTGATCCTGATGAACCAGATCGGCGACGATGCGGTGCTGGCCCAGGCGATGGAGCTTGCGAAGAAGCCCACCTGACGACAAAGCGAAGACTGCTTGCATATCAGCGGGGCCGGGGTAATGCTTGGCCCCAGCATTCCATTGCAGGAGCTGTTGATGCGCAAATCCCTTTTCCGTCTTGTCCTTGCTGCCCTGACCCTGACCGCACCCTCGGCCAATGCCTTCTGCGGCTTCTACGTCGCCCGCGCGGATGGCGCGCTTTACAACAAGGGTTCGATGGTCGTGTACACCCGGTCCGGGAACAACTCGGTCATCACCATGTCCTCGGACTATACCGGCAGCCCCGCCGAATTCGCGATGATCGTGCCGACGCCCAAGGTGCTGAACCGCGATCAGGTGACCACCGTCCCCGCCGATACCGTCGCCCATCTTGACCGCTACACCGCGCCCCGGCTGGTGGAGTATTTCGACTATGACCCCTGCGCTGTTGTCGTCGAGGAAGAAATGGAAGTCGTTGCCGAAGCGGCATCTGATTCAGGCCCCACCAAACGCGAACGCTACCAAGGTGCCCGCTCGCTTGGCGTCACCATCGAACGCGAATTCGCGGTCGGCTCTTATGACATCCAGATGCTCTCGGCCAAGCAATCCGATGGCCTTGCCGAATTCCTGCGGGGCGAGGGCTATCAGCTTCCCGACGGGGCCGAAGCCGCGCTCAAGGGCTATATCGATATGGGGATGAAATTCTTCGTCGCCAAAGTGAACCTTGACCGCCACGCCACCGAGGCAACCCAAGAGCTTGAACCCCTGCAACTGCACTTCAAGTCCAAGGATTTCATGCTGCCGATCCAGCTGGGCAAGCTGAACGGCGACGGCCCGCAGGATCTGATCGTTCTTGCACTCGCCAAAGAAGGCCGGGTCGAACTGAAGAACTACATGACCAAGGAAATCCCTTCCGACATCAACGTCCCGGTCTTCGTGGCTCAAGTCTTCCCACAGTTCTACCGCGCCATGTTCGACCGCGCCGCAGGGCAGAACGCCGCCTTCCTTGAATACGCCTGGGACATGGCCTGGTGCGACCCTTGCGCCGACGATCCGCTAAGCCACGAAGAACTGAAGTCGCTCGGTGTCAGCTGGGTCACCAAGGCCGAAGCCGCGACGCCAGACCTGTTCGTCACCCGCCTTCACATCCGCTATTCCAAGGACAGCTTCTTCGAAGACCTGAAATTCGCCGTGACCGAGAACCGAGACAACTTTCAGGGCCGATATGTGATGAACCACCCGTTCGAAGGCAAGATCACCTGCGAAGAGGGCAAGGAATACGTCGCTGAAACCCGCCAGCGCATTCAGGACGAGGCCAAAACCCTGCGTGAGTTGACCGGGTGGAGCGCCAAGAACATCGCCTCGAACATCGCCAAGACAGTGATGCGGCGGTATCGGTAACCGGCCCTAAGCCGCCCCAATCGTCGCGCGCAGCTCCATCGCCTCGTCAAGCTCGGCCTCGGCATGCAGCCGCGCGGCGGTGACCAAAAGCTTACGCAGGCGCGCCCGGGCTTCTTCGCGGTCGACAGTCAGGGTGATGCGGGTCCGGTCCAGCATGATCCGGACCAGCAGGGCAGCATAGGGGTCGCTGACCGTCGCAAAGGCCGCCAGCGCCTGATCAAGCCAGTGCAGGGCCGCCTCCGGCTCGCGGTCGCGCTCATAGGTCAGCGCAATCGCCCGACAGGCCCCGGCTTGCCAGCAAGGATCGTTCAACTGCCCCGCCATCGCCAGCGTGGCATGCAAGCCGTCGCGCACCACCGAGGGAGCCTTGCCCCGCAAAACCTCGGCTTCGGCCAGAACGATCTCGGGCCATGGCCGGAACGACAGCCATTCCAGCTGGTCGCTGATCGCCATGCTCTGCCGCGCCCAGTCCGCCGCAAAGTCAAGCTTGCCCGCCCGTAACTTGCCCCAGGCCGCAAGGCCTAGGATCCAACCCTCGCGCCGCTTGGTCCCCGCCTGCTTTGTTGCTGCAAGGCCCGCCTCATAGGCTAGATCAGCCTCGGCATGACGGCCCCAATCCATCAGATTGAACCCGGCAAAGCCCTGCGCCGTCGCCGACAGGGCTGGGTCGCCCCCGGCCAGGATCAGTGACCGTTCGGCCAACCTTTGGGCATCAGGCCGCCGTCCGGCAAGCGCATCGGCATAAGAAAGCTCCAGCACCGCACGGCAGGCCACCACGCGGTTCTGGCTTTGATTGGCGAATTCCTCGGCCTGCTTCAGATGCAGGATCCCCTCGTCATCCTGCCCCCGCACCGAATGGACCAGCGCTGTCCCAAGTGCTGCCAGCACCTCGGCGCGCAAGCCAAGATCGCCCTGTGCCTCTGCCGCCACTGCCGCCCGCCGCAGGCAATCCAAGCCCGCATCCACCGCGCCCACATTCAGCGCCGCCGTGCCAGATTGCAAAAGTGTGCGCACCACCGTCGCCGCATCCGGCCCAAGCGGAGGGTCCGCCAACCCCGCCCGCGCCGCCGACCGCAGCGCAACCGAGGGTGCCGTGCCCAATTCCCGCATGAACTCGGCCTCGATCCGAAGCGCATGCGCCCGCGCCGCCTCGGGCTGACCCGAAAGGACCAGCGCCCGGATCAGATGCACATGCGCGCCCTCGTCATAGGGCTGGCGCTGCACCGCCCGCCCCGCCAGCACCAGCGCCCGGGCAGCATCACCCTGCGCGAACGCATCCAACGTATCCCGCCGCAGCCGCGCATCCACCCGCGCCGCCAGCCGCGACCGTTCAACCAAAAGCCAAGTCTCGAAATCGCTGCCGCCGGCATCCGTCGCGCTGTCTTCCAACAACTCGCCCGCCGTCAGCGGATCAAACTCCGCCTCCTCGATCGCCAGCACATCCACCCAGCAGCCTTCCGGCAGATTGGCAACGATCGGATCGCCGGTCATCGTCTCGGGGCCAAGCGCGCGCCGCAGGCTGGCCAGACACCAGCGTAGGGCACCCAGCGGATCAACCGTCTCGGGGAAGAGCTCCGCCGCCAGCTGCCGCCGGGGCACCGGCCGGCTGGACAACAGCACCCGCGCCAGAACCGCCCAGGCCTGCAGGCCGCGCACGACCCCTTCGCCTGCATCGGTCTCAATCGCCGGTCGCCCAAGCAGTCTGATCCGCATCACGCCCCCCAAAACGGCCAGAAAACTGGCGCATCGCCCCAGTCAGACCAGACACCGTGTGCGCCGCCGTGTGCGGCCATCGCTTCCCCTCCACCCGCCGCCAACAGCCGCACACATGCCGGGCTGCGAATCATCCAATCGTTCAAGCGCAATCCCGCGCGAATGGAGAACATCATGCCGAAATACCTGATCGAACGCACCGTCCCAGGTGCCAACACCCTCACCAAGGAAGAGCTTCGCGACATCGCCGTCAAATCCAATGGCGTCGTGGCCGGTCTTGGCGTGCCCTATATCTGGGAGCAAACCCTTGTCGCCGGGGACAAGCTTTACTGCATCCATGACGCGCCCAGCGCCGAGGAGATCCTCCGTCACGGCGAACTTGGCGGCTTTCCGGTCGATACGATCACCGAAATCGCCACCACCATCGGCCCCTGGACTGGCAAGGCGGCCTGACCTTCTCGGGCAGCGGGGGTCATGCCGCAAACCATGACCCTCGGCAGCGCCTCAGCCCGGCTCCGGCACGGATTGGCCGGTCAGCCGCGCGACCAGCGCCGCCACCAGATCGTCGGACGCATGCTTCAACGGATCGCCCGCCGCCTCGGCAAGGCCGACCATCAGCAAAAGCCCAAGCACCGCCGAATGCACCGCAACCGCCTCTTGCCGTGCTGCAAGCGGGTCGCCCTCCAGCCGCTCTGCCAGCGCGCCGTAAAGCCGCGAGGTCGCCGCATGGATCCGCGCCAGTACCGCGTCATCCGGCGTGTCCTGCGCCCCGCCCCGCAGCGTCTGGGGCACCAGATACATCATCCGGAACCGGTCCAGACTGCCAAAGTGGAACCCCGCAATCGCCGGAACAAAGGCCTTGATCGCCTCGGCACCCGTCCCCGCACCGGCCAAAGCCGCAACCGCCGCATCCGCCTCGGCAGTCAGCCAGCCGACGAACATCTCGGCCAGAAGCTCCTGCTTTGATGGAAACCAGTACAGAACCGCCTGCTTGGAAAGCCCGAGCCCGCGCGCAATCGCATCGAAAGACACCGCACCGATCCCGCCCGAAACCAGTAGCGCGCGCGTGACTTGAAGGATCTTCTCACGGGTATTCATCCCAACCGCATCCTTGACGCCTTACCATTGGTAAGCTACCAACCTACCATCGGTAAGTAAATCGCTTGCCAAAGAAGGGAAGCGATCATGGCCTTCGATCCCAGCAACCCCGTTTTCGCGACTTACCTCATCGCCTCGGCCCTTCTGGTCCTGAAAATCATGGGTCAGGGCTGGATGACAGTATACCGGATGATGAAAGTCCACGCCGGCTTTGCCAGCCCCGAAGACCTGCGTCCCGGGCTGATCAACCCGCATCCCGACCCCGCGCAGATGGACCTGAACGACTACGTTGACCGCTCGCGCCGCATGCATCGCAACGACCTTGAGAATATCCCGGCCTTCTGGATCGCGGGTCTTCTGTTCACCACGACAAACCCCGCGCTTTGGTTGGCGCAGGCCCTGATGTACGGCTTTGTCGCCGCCCGTGCTGCCCATGCCGTCGCCTATGCCACGCAGGCCTCGCACGAAACCCGCGCCACCTTCTACACCATCGGCTCGCTGATTGTGGTCTACATGGCGGTCCATGCGCTTTGGGTCACCCTGACCTGACCCCGGTCAGCCGTAGGCCCCCGCCCAACGGTTGATCAACTGCCCCTGCAGCCGCCGCGCGCGCTTGGTCCAGGCGTGGCCGCCCTCAGGCTCCTCCCGCTGCGCCACCGGCACCGCATCGCGCCGCTCCGGATCGCCGGTGAAGATCGCAAACACCAGCTCTCGCCCCACAGGTGGCACGATATGCCCCGCCAAGGCCGACACGAAATTCAACGTCCCCGATTTTGCCAGCACCTTGACCTTGCTGCCTTCGACCAGATTGCCCTTGTCATCCTTCATGCCGACTTCCTTGAGGATCGGCTTCAACCCGCGCTTTTCGCGCTCGGCTTGCACCAGCATCCTGGCCATACCCGCCGCCGTCACCCGCGACGATCCGCCAAGCCCCGAATGGTCATGCATGTCGAAATCAACGCCAAAGACCTGCGCCACCCAATCGGTCATCGCCTTGGCCGAGGCCTTCAGCCCCGATTGCCCCGAACTTGCCAGCCCCACGCATTCCGCCGTCAGGTTGGTTGAGAACTTCAGCATGTCCTGCAGAAGATCCGGCAAATCCTCGCTTTCCACCCGGCCAAGCTCGGTGCCCTTTGGCAAGACCTCTACCCGATCCGCGCGGTCCAGCTTGATGCCCTGCGCGCGTGCCAAAGTCCGGAACACCTCGGCCACATAGGCCCCCGGATCGCGCACCGGCAGCCAACGGCTTCCGTCCTTGCCCAAGGCGGCTGAGGCCACTGTCCATTTCTCCACCTTGCCCCGCTTGTAGGTGAACAGCGGCGCATCCCGTTTCGCGACCGAAACCTCGACCATCTCGACGACAGGCAGAAACCGGTCGCCCCGCGCATCGACTGTGCAGTGCCAGTCGCTGCCCGATTTCTTCCATTCAAAATAGGCCCGGTTGAAATTCAGGTTCAGACCGGAAATCGCGGCGTTATAGCCGACATGGTCCGGCTGGTCGTCGGCAATGGCATCAAGTTGCGGCAAGGCCCCGTCCCAATACAGAAACCGCCCCGTTGCGCCCTTCAGCCCATCCTTGGCCAGTTGCGCCAACAGATCGCCAAGCTGATCGGTCTGCAAGGTCGGATCACCCCCGCCCGCCAGCACGATGTCGCCCTGCACAATGCCCCCCGAAACCGGCCCAGTCGCCAGAACCCTTGTCTTGAACCGGAACCCCGCCCCCAACATCTCCAGCGCGAACAGCGAGGTCACCGTCTTCGCCACGCTCGCAGGCGGCAGCGGCAAATCGGGGTTGCGTGACGCCAGCAATTGGCCGGTCACTCCATCGGCCAGCACAAAGGCAACCTCACCCCCCAGCTTTGCCTCGGCAATCATCCCCTCGACTTCGGCTTGGGACACACCCCCCGTGCTGCCTGCCGCGCTGCCAATCGACGCAGGGCGCAGCTTCGGACGCAGCGATCGCTCGACGCTCTCGCCAAGCGCGGGCATCGCCACCCCGGCCAGCAGCCCGCCCAAGATCATCCGCCGTGTCAGCACAATCTCTCTCCCGTTTTGCGCGAGTTAGCCGCAGTTTCCCCGATTCCACCAGTGGGGCAAACCATCCGCTTGCGTTTTCAATTTATCTGACTACTGTCAGATAAAATAACTGACCAAGGTCCGACATGATCCTTGACCCCATCGCCCGCCTTCGCCGCTTCAACCGTGCCGTCGTGCGTGAGGCTGGGGCCCTTGATACCTCGTTTATGGGTCGGGGCCGCCCGCTGGGTGCCGCGCGCGTGCTGCACCTTGTCCGCCCCGAAGGCACCGATGTCGCGATGATCCGCGCGAAACTGGGGCTTGATTCCGGGCTGATGAGCCGCTTCCTGCGCGCCCTTGAGCGCGAACACCTGATCACTACGGAAACCGACCCCGCCGACCGCCGCCGCGGCATTGCCCGGCTCACGCCGACCGGTCAGGCCGAAGTCGCCGCCTACCTTGCAATCATCCATGACCAGGCATCGCAGATCCTGACCCGCGCCGGCTCCCGTGCTGATGAAGTCCTGACCGCGATGGACCTGATCGCAACCATCCTCAACCGCGATCAGGTCGAACTTCGCCCCACCGACCCTGACGCGCCCGAAGCGCAGGATTGCCAACGCGCCTATTTCTCCGAACTCGAAGCCCGCGTCCCGCATGCCCATGCGCAGGACTTCCCGCTTCCCGACCCTGACGCGGACAGCTATCGCCCGCCTTTGGGGCGGTTCCTTATCGCATGGTCCGATGAAATGCCGGTCGCCTGCGTGGCCCTGAAACGGCTTGATGCATCAACGGGAGAGGTCAAGCGCCTTTGGGTCGCCGCCTCTGCACGCGGTCAGGGCCTTGCGCGCCGCCTGATGGCTGCGATCGAGGCTGAAGCCCGCGCGATGAACCTGCGGACCCTCAAGCTGGAAACCAATCGCGTCCTGACCGAGGCCGTGGCGCTCTACCGCTCCACCGGCTGGGCCGACACCGCACCATTCACCGACATTCCAGCCGATACCTGGCTGGCCAAGGCGCTTTAGCTCCGCCCCGACCGCCAACCGCCCTTGGCTCGGATCGCGGTTGATGAGGCATCATTCAACGGCAGGTTCACGAAACACCAGACCGGCGGCTGATGCCCGCGCAGGGTCTCGCCCCGGTCCACCTGATGCACCCGGAACGCCCGCGCCGCGACCGACATCCGCGCCGCGACACCGGACCCCGGACGCGCCAGTACCCCCACCGCGACCGACCGCAGGATATCCCGCCAGCGACCCCAACGATGAAACTGCACCAGGTTGTCCGCCCCCATCAGCCAGACAAACGTCACCCTCGGATAGATCGCCCGCAGCCGCTCAATCGTGTCCACCGTCGCCCGCGTCCCCAACGCCTCCTCCAGCGCCGTGATCTTCACCCGCGGATGCTGCATCACCGCCCGCGCCCGCGTCAACCGATCCCCCATCGGTGCCGGCTGCCGCGCCTTCAACGGATTGCCGGGCGAAACCAGCCACCAGACCTGATCCAACCCCATCCGCTTCAGCGCCTCACGGGTGATATGCGCATGCCCCTCATGCGCCGGATCAAACGACCCGCCGAGAAGGCCGATGACCATGCCCTTAAGGGCGATCGGGAAACCTTGCCGCATTCAGAATGGCTAACCAATGCCGCCCGCTGACGAAAGCCCCAATTCACTCAGCGACCGCTGCCGTTGCCCTTCCACCGAACAATCGCTACATAGCGCGCAACATCACGAAACCGCCGCCCCGTCAGGAGAGCCCCCATGGCCAGCTATCAGTATGTCTACCACATGGAGAACGTCTCCAAGACCTATCCCGGCGGCAAGACCTGCTTTGAGAACATCCACCTGAACTTCCTGCCCGGCGTGAAGATCGGTGTCGTGGGCGTCAACGGTGCGGGTAAATCCACGCTCTTGAAGATCATTGCCGGCATAGACACCGATTTCAAAGGCGAAGCCTGGGCCGCCAAGGGTGCCAAGGTCGGCTATCTGGCGCAGGAACCGCATCTGGATCCGAACCTGACCGCCAAGGAAAACGTCATGCTTGGCGTGGCGGCCCAGACCGCCATTCTGGAACGCTACAACGAACTGGCGATGAATTATTCGGACGAGACCGCCGACGAGATGGCCGCCCTGCAAGACCAGATCGACGCCGGTAACCTCTGGGAACTGGAAGCTACCGTCGGCGTCGCGATGGACGCGCTGCGCTGCCCGCCCGATGACGCCGATGTCAGCACCCTTTCGGGGGGCGAACGCCGCCGGGTGGCACTTTGCAAGCTGCTGCTTGAAAAGCCCGAAATGCTGCTGCTTGATGAACCGACCAACCACCTTGACGCCGAATCCATCGCTTGGCTGCAAAAGCACCTGATCAACTACAAGGGCACCATCCTGATCGTCACCCACGACCGCTATTTCCTGGACGACATCACCGGCTGGATCCTTGAACTCGATCGAGGCCGTGGCATTCCTTACGAGGGCAACTACTCCGCCTGGCTCGACCAGAAGGCCAAGCGGATGCAGCAGGAAGCCCGTGAAGACAAGACCAAGCAAAAGGCGCTGGAAAAGGAACTGGAGTGGATCCGGTCGGGCGCCAAGGCCCGTCAGGCCAAAGGCAAGGCCCGTCTGTCGCGCTATAATGAAATGGCCAACCAGACCGTCATGGAACGCTCCTCCTCTGCGCAGATCATCATCCCGAACGGCGAACGCCTTGGCAACAAGGTGATCGAGGTCGAGGGCCTTAAGAAACACATGGGCGACAAGCTGCTGATCGAGGATCTCTCGTTCACCGTCCCCCCCGGCGCCATCGTCGGCGTCATCGGCCCGAACGGGGCCGGCAAGACCACCCTGTTCCGGATGATCATCGGGCAAGAAGCCCCGGATGAAGGCACAATTAAGCTTGGCGAAACCGTGAAGCTGGCCTTCGTCGACCAGTCCCGCGATGCCCTCGACCCGGCGAAAAACGTCTGGGAGGAAATCTCCGGCGGGGCAGAAGTCATCCACCTCGGCGACATGCAGATGAACAGCCGCGTCTATACCGGGGCCTTCAACTTCAAGGGCACCGACCAGCAAAAGAAGGTCGGCCTTCTGTCAGGCGGTGAGCGGAACCGCGTCCACATGGCCAAGCTTCTGAAATCCGGCGGCAATGTGTTGCTTCTCGACGAGCCGACCAACGACCTTGACGTCGAAACCCTGCAGGCACTTGAAGCCGCCATCGAAGACTTCGCCGGCTGCGCCATCATCATCAGCCACGACCGCTTCTTCCTTGACCGGCTTTGCACCCACATCCTCGCCTTCGAAGGTGACGCCCATGTGGAATGGTTCGAAGGCAACTTCCAGGCCTACGAAGACGACAAGGTCCGCCGGTTGGGCCCCGACGCGCTGGAACCGAAGCGGGTGAAGTACAAGCGGTTTTCCCGCTAGCCGTGGGTCGGGGCATGCCCCGACCCTCTCCCCGCCTGCCATGGGATGCGCCTTAATTGTGCGCCACACTCCCGGCGAACCTGGCCTCCCTCACAATTTTGGGTGGGAGCTGCCGTCCGCCGCTGCGTTAGACCCCGATTTCCGGCGCAGGCAGGATCTGCACTGCGTTGATCTGCCAGCCTTCCGGCGTCTCGATCATCATATAGTCCAGAAACCAGGTCTTGCCCGCCTCATCGACCACGCGCACCCGCTGCCACAGGTTCCCGGCAATTTCCCGCAGATCCTGCATGTCCACGTCCGAGGGCCGATAGACCATCGGATAACCTTCCTTGACCATTAGGCCAAAGTTTTCGGGCGTGCCGAACAACCCCTTGATCGTCGGGCTGGCAAAGCTGAAGGCAAGCGCAAAGTCATCATCTTGCAAAGCCCCGATCTGGCTTTCGATGACGTGCTGGATCGGCTCTTCCTGGGCATTGGCCGGCAAGGCCAGCCCAAGGGCAAGAATAAGGGAGAAAAGGCGCATCTGACGCTCCTCATGTCTGAACATCCCGCCCCTCAAAGCTTAGGACGTATGGAACATTCGTCAAGCCTTCGGTGGCCGATAAAGCGTTGCGGTGAACCCCTCGGATACGGCGCTTGCCTTGATATCCATCCAGCCCGCCGCTCGGAACGTCGCACGCACGTCCGCGTCGCTGACCGCCGCGCCTTTGCCCTTGCCATGCACGCACCAAACCCGCAGGCCATGGGTTTGGCCTGCCGCCAATGCTGCCAGCAGATCGCCCGGCCCCCTAAGCACCGCGATGATCAGCGCCGCGCCTTCGTGCCCCGTTGCTACTGACCCGGCCAATGCAACGGTGACTTCTTCTGGTGCAGGTCCACCCATGACCCAGGCCTTTGCCTGCTCGGAAACACCCAGCTTCGCGGCCAGCGAAGGCAGCGGCTTTTCCAGCGCTTTTGACCAAGCCGCCGCCTCCTTCGCCCCCAGCGTCAGGACCAGTGGCTCCCCCTCGACGCGCAGGCAAAGGTCATCACCTTCAACGCTCCAACCCATCAGACCATCGCGCCGCAACTTGGCCCGGATTTCACCGCGCAAGATTATGCCGTCGCTTTCCAGCAGCGCGTTGACCGCGCCCGCCTCGCCGCGCCAGACCGCATGACCTTCCGCCTCGCGTCCCATCCCCACCCCTTTCGGGCGTCAGCCGACCAGTTCGCCCTTCAGAGCCCTCTCGATAAGCGCCACGGTCTCGGCCACGCCGTAAAGTGCCACGAACCCGCCAAAGCGCGGCCCATCGCTTGCCCCCAGCAGCACCTCATAAAGCGCCTTGAACCAGTCACGCAGCGGTTCGAACCCGTGCTCCTTGCCAATCGCAAAGACCATCGACTGCAGTGCCTCGTCGTCGGAGGCCCCATCCCAGACCTTCAGGCGGCCCACCAGATCCTCCATCGCCGCCCGCTCCATGTCGGAGGGCAGGCGGAACACCCGGGTCGGCGCGATCTTGTCGGCGAAATAGCGCACCGCAAAACCCGCCGCCGCGTTCAGATCGGGATGCGTTTCAGGCGAGGCATCCGGCGCATAGCGCTTGATAAAGCCCCACAGCCCCTTGGCATCCTTCGCCCCCGCAACCGAGGCAAGGTTCAACAGCATCCCGAAGCTGACCACCATCTTCGACTCTGGCGGCTTTCCACCATGGATGTGCCAGACCGGGTTATTCACCTGTTGATCCACCGGCTGATCCGGGAAAGCGCGCAGCTGCTGGTGATACTCATCCACCGCGCGCGGGATCACGTCGAAATGCATCCGCTTCGCCGTCTTCGGCTTTTGGTACATGAAATACGACAGGCTCTCAGTGGCCGCATAGGTCAGCCACTCGTCGATCGTCAGCCCATTCCCCTTCGACTTCGAAATCTTCTGCCCCTGGTCATCCAGGAACAGCTCATAGGTCATGTGGTTCGGCTTCCGCCCGCCCAGAACCTCACAAATCCCGTCATAGATCGGCGTATTCGTGCTGTGGTCCTTCCCATACATCTCGAAGTCCACATCCAGCGCCGCCCAGCGCGCGCCAAAGTCCGGCTTCCACTGCAGCTTCACATTCCCGCCCGTGACCGGCAGCGTCCATTCGCGGCCCGTCTCGTCGTCAAAGGTGATAGTGCCATCCTTGGCATTCACTTCCTTCATCGGCACATACATCACCCGCCCGGTTTCCGGGTGGATTGGCAGGAAGCAGGAATAGGTCTGCTGCCGCTCCTCGCGCAAGCTGGCCAGCATGATCGCCATGATCGCATCATAGCGCTCGGCACATAACCGCAAGGTCGCGTCAAACTGCCCCGACTTGTAGAACTCCGTCGCCGAGATGAACTCATACTCGAAGCCGAACGTGTCCAGAAACCGCCGCAGCATCGCGTTGTTATGCGCGCCGAAGCTTTCATATTCCCCATAGGGGTCGGGCACCGAGGTCAGCGGCAACTGCATATGCGCGCGCAACATCTCCTGCTGCGGCACGTTCTCCGGCACCTTCCGCATCCCGTCCACATCGTCGGAAAAGCAGATCAGCCGCGTCGGGATGTCCGAGATGATCTCGAACGCCCGCCGGATCATCGTCGTCCGCGCCACTTCGCCGAACGTGCCAATGTGAGGCAACCCCGACGGCCCATAGCCCGTCTCAAAGAGCACATAGCCCTTCGCCGGGTCCTTGCCGCCATAGCGTTTCAGCACAGCGCGGGCCTCTTCAAAGGGCCAAGCCTTCGAATTCATCGCCGCATCGCGCAAGCTGATCATTGCTTTTCTCCTGAAACGCCCAACATGGGCCGCTGGGGGCATGTGCCCCGAACCGTCCGTCCTCTATTGCCCCCCTGCTCTCGCGTCAATAATCTCTGCCTCAACCGCGAAAGGAACTCAGATGTCCAATACCCCCGCCATGTCCTCCCAAGATGCCCTTGTGGCTGTCATGGTCGCCTGTTCCGCGGCGGATGAGAACATGCGCACGGCCGAGCTGGTTGCAATCACCCGCATGGTCAACCACATGCCCGCCTTCGCGGCCTATG
The DNA here is from genome assembly GCA_947504705.1 of Paracoccaceae bacterium. Taxonomy (GTDB): domain Bacteria; phylum Pseudomonadota; class Alphaproteobacteria; order Rhodobacterales; family Rhodobacteraceae; genus Tabrizicola. Next base: position 40,338 of record CANNIA010000010.1, on the reverse strand, counting down.
ACCCTGACCGGATCCAGCGCGTCAGCCGCATCGTCTTTGATTTGTTCGAAGAGGAAGACGGATTGGACGCCCTCTTCGGCCTGATCCGCGAAGCCTTGCCCGAGCGGCTGTATGAGACGGCCTACGCCCTGGCTTGCGACGTGGTCACGGCGGATGGCAGGCATAGTCAGGTGGAATTGAGGATGCTGGAAGAGGTCCGAGAAGAGCTGAAGGTCGACCGGTTGCACGCCGCTGCCATCGAGTGGGGGGCACGGGTGCGGCATATGGGAGTGTGACCCTGTCCACGGTGGGCAGAATCAGACCTGCAAGCGTTTCCAAAGGGTTGGCTGCGGGTGTTAGGAAAATATTAGGATTTGCCTGAGCCTTGGAAACCCAGCCCAAGGCGCGCGTCTGGCCGTCAGGCTGCGCTGATTGGATACAAGCCCGATACAGGCGGCGGGTGAGGCGGTCCTCCCATCCTTCACCGATCTGGGATCGGGTCAGTTGCGGTGCAGGACGCGCAACATTGGCTGAAGAAACTGTTGCATCCAAAGTCTGACCTCCGCGCGCTGAGCTGAGAGATGGTTAAGCCTTCCTTGCTACCCAAATGCCCTAAGGCGGCACGGGCCCGGGGATTTCAGCCCCGCCGTTTCGCCCCAGGCATTGGTGCGAAGCGAGGGAAATCAAAGATGAACAAGGCAATCACTGACGGGCTGGTCCTGATGCCACCGCCGTTCTCGGCCGGTCTGATGCTGTGGTCGCGCGAGGATGGGACGCCGGGATCGGGGTCCTATCAGGGGCTGGCCAACGCGGCGCTGGTGTCCAACGATCAGGATTTCGCTGGCTGTCTGGAATTGCAGAAGCTTGACGCCACGCAGAAGCTGCGCAGTTTTGCGCAGACGCCGATCCAGCCGGGGCTGTATCTGCAGGTGACGGCGCGGGTGAAAGTCGTGTCGGGGAACCTGCCGACCGTGCGCATCGCGGCTTGGGCGGGTGATGTGGGCGGGGCCAATGTGGCGGGTGTCACGCAGGTCGGGCCATCGGTCACACTGACGACCTATGGCGAGGTGGTGACGGTCAAGGCGATCATCTCACCCGCGACCCGGACCGGGGTCGACATGGCCTGGGGCACGGCGGCGGTCTATGGCCATGTCGGGCTGGACCTGACCGGGCCGAATGGCGGCGTCGTGCGGATCGACGACATCTTGGTCGAGGATGTGACCAATGTCTTCATCCGCAAGCTGATGGACTGGGTCGACGTGCGCGACTATGGTGCCTTGGGCAACGGGGTGGCCAATGATGCCCCGGCCTTCCTTGCCGCCGATGCCGATGCCAACGGGCGTGAGGTTCTGGTGCCCTCGGGCGTGTTCCGCCTGACAAGCGATGTGTCGATCAACAACCGCATCCGGTTCGAGGGCACGGTGTCGATGCCTGAAAACCGCAAGCTGACGCTGGTGCGGAACTTTGATCTGAACACCCATGAGCAGGCCTTCGGGTCCGAGCTTGAAGGCTTCAAGCGCGCGCTGCAGGCGCTGTTCTATTTCACCGACCATGTGACCCTGGACCTTTCGGGCCGTCGGGTCGAGATGACCGAGCCGATTGACGTGGCCGCGCTGACCGGGCTGACCAGCTTTACCAACCGTCGGGTGGTGCGCAACGGCTCGCTGAACGCGGTGGCATCGGCCGGGTGGGCAACAGAGGAGGTGACCTCGGTCGCCACCTATTCGACGGCAAACTCGCTTGTGCTGACCGGGGTCAGCAATGTGGCAAGCGTCCCGGTTGGCGCGCTGGTGGTTGGCACCGGTGTTGGGCGCGAGGTCTATGTCCGGTCAAAGAACGTAGGCGCTGGCACGGTTGAATTGAGCCAGCCGCTGTACGGTGCTGCAGGCACGCGCAGCTATACGTTCCGGCGGTTCAAATACATGCTGGATTTCACCGGCTTTGATCAGTTGTCTCGGTTCGAGATGGAAGGGTTGGAGTTCAACTGTCTTGGCCTTTGCTCGGGTGTCATGCTGCCACTTTCGGGCACGACGCAGCGGTTCGTATCCTGCAGCTTTAACCGCCCGCTGGATCGGGGCATCACATCGATTGGCGGCGGCTGTCAGGGCATGTTCGTCGACATGTGCCAGTTCCTGTCGAACGAACAGGGGCTGGCGGCAGTCGACCGCACCACGATCGCGATGAACGTGCAAGCCAATGACACCAAGATCCGCAACAACCGGATCGTGCGGTTCGCCCATTTCGCGGTGATGAACGGAACCAGTCACCTGATCCACGCCAACCACTTCTTCCAGGGCGATGACGAGGTGGCAGGGGTGCGCCGGGCGGGGCTGGTCTTTACGCAGACCAACGTTTCGACCGTGATCACGGGGAACTATATCGACAATTGCTTCATCGAATGGGGCAACGAGCATGATGCCTTCCCGGATTTCGACACCGAATTTTCGTTCGGGGGGCTGAACATTGTCGGCAACGTGTTCATCGGGTCGAACACCACCTCGGCCTTCCGCTGGATCGTGGTCAAGCCCTATGGCTCGGGCCATTTCCTGAACGGCTTTTCGATCGTCGCCAACAGCTTCCGGGTGTTCAATGCAATTGTCGACCGGGTGGATATGCTGGACACCAGTTTTTCGACGCTGGATTTCACCAAGTCGCGCAATGTGCGGGTTGAGGGCAACAGCTTCAATCAGGTCAGCCAGACGATCATGAACCCGGTGGTGGTGACCCATACGCAGAACACGGCGGCGGATACCTGGAACGTCTCGGCCGGGGGCTACATTCCCTTTGGCGGCAAGATCCGGATGATGGAGTCGGTGTCGACTGAAGGCGCGGTCACCACCTCGGCGAATGCAGTGCGCTATACGCTGCCCTATGGGGTGCCGGGGACGGGGGGTGCCGGGAATGAAGTACAGCTGAAATGGGGCGAGGCGGTCAAGGGTGTGGGCATCGTGAAGATGCGGATGGATATTCCGATCTGAGAAGTCTTTCATTTGCGGAAGGGGCGGTCCTGCGGGGCCGCCCTTTTCGTTTCAAAGGTCATTGGGCGTCAGGCGAAAGGCCCGGGCAAAGCCGCCGTTCAGCAGGGCGGAAACCGGCGTCAGGCGGACGAAGGAGAAGTCGGGCAGGTCGATATAGATCTGCGCCTTGGGGTTGCGGTCCAGCCAGCGGGCGCGGATGGCGGGGTGGGCGGGGTCTTCGGGGGCGATAAACGCTGCCTGCGTGCGGATCATCAGCCGGGGATGGGTCATCGGGTCGCCCTTGCCGCCCACCTCGCCCAGCATCAGCGCGCAATCGGGGTTGGCTTTTAGCGCGCGGTGGTGGTGGGCAAGGGCGGAGAGGAGGGTCAGCAGGCCCTCCGCTGGGTCGCGGGCAAAGGTGATGCGGCTGATGCCGGGAGTACCGGTATCCGGGTCGGTCCAGGCAAGGGCCGCATGGCCAAGCGTTAGAAGGCTTTGCGCCAGAGCGCGCGCCTCGGCATCGGGGGGCTGAATTGGGTCGGGGCGATTTGCGTCGGTGGTCATGTCGTCTTCACGGTTGACAGCGTGGGCGCGGGGCGGTCTTCTTGCGCCATTCAGCGACTTTTGCCAGCGATTACTGGTCCCCTCCTCGCATGGAAGCGATCATGACTGACATCTTCGATGGTCACAATGGGCTTGCGGGTTCCGGCTTAAGGCGGCGCTTGGGCCGGGATCACGTGGCGTTGATCTGGTTGCACAGACTTGAAGCCCGATGAAATGACCAAGCTTGACGTCCCGCCGTCCAGACCTGTCAACGCACGCAAGCGCAAATCGTTGGTCCACGCAGTCCGAGGGGAACGCGATGATCATGCCCTTGCCGTGGTTCTGGCTGGTGTGGCCGGTGCGGCCAATGCGGGTGGCTACTTTGCGGTTCAGCAATATACTTCGCATATGACGGGGTATTTGGCCTCGCTGGCCGATAACCTTGCGCTCGGAAATCTTTGGCTGGCCTTCGTGTCGGTTCTGGCCATCTCGGCGTTCACGGCCGGGGCGGGGTTCAGTTCCGTCCTGATCAGCTGGGCGCGAGACCATCACAGTCATCACCAGTACTCGCTTCCCGTCGCGGTGCAGGGTGGGTTCCTGTTGTGTTTTTCCTTTGGCTGGATCTTCACCTCGGAGGTTGGGCGGCTATTTTCCATCGCCTGCTTGTGTTTCATCATGGGGATGCAAAACGCCATGGTCACCAAACTGTCCGGCGCGCGGATTCGCACAACGCATGCGACTGGAATGGTGACCGATATCGGGATCGAGCTGGGGCGCGCCTTTTACGGGCTGGTGCGCCGGGCCAGCAAAGTTCGCGCTGATTACGGGAAGCTTGGTGTCCTGCTTTTGCAGGTCGTTTCCTTCCTGTTCGGCGGCATCACTGGTGCCCTGGGCTATAAGGCGCTTGGTTTCATGTTCTCGCTGCCGCTGGGGGCGGTGCTGCTTGGGATTTCGCTGCCCCATCTTCTGTTTGATCGGCCAGAGCCAACCGAACCCTGACTTCTTGGGCCTCTCGGCGCGCGGTGAGCAAGGCCGACCTTGGCGAAAGCAAGGCCAATCAAGCCTTGCGCAGTGTCGCCGAATCGCAGTGTCGACAGGACCAATTCCGGCGGCTTGCCCAAAAAGCAGTGATCTTGTGGGCGGCGGCGTGAAGATCACGCCCCTGTTACGGCTGCCAGGTTCAATTCCAAGCACTTACCTGACAGAATTTTCAGAACTTTTCAGTATTCACTGACAACTGGTCAAAGATTTTACAATATTATGTAAATAAAATAGTGGGTTACGAAATAATTTACTCGGTGCTAATCTCCGCTTGGGGAAGTGGCCTCATGGCACTAGAAATCAGTCGTCAAGGCGGTCCGGCCGGACCCTGACGGGAGGAGAGAATACATGAGCGACGCTGCCAAGTCCGTTTATCCGCCATCCGCCGCCTTTGCGGCCAAGGCCCATGTCGATGCCGCCGGGTATGCGGCGCGCTATGCGGCTTCGGTCAAGGACCCGGATGCATTCTGGGGGGCCGAAGGCCTGCGGCTGGACTGGATCAAGCCTTACATGAAGGTGAAGAACACCTCGTTCCAGCCGGGCGAAGTCTCGATCAAGTGGTTCGAGGACGGGCATCTGAACGTCAGCGCCAACTGCATCGACCGCCACATGCTGACCCGCGCCGACCAGACCGCGATCATCTGGGAAGCCGACGATCCGAAGACCCCGTCCAAGCACATCACCTACCGCGAGCTTCTGGAGCAGACCTGCCGCCTTGCCAACGTGCTGAAGGCGCATGGCGTGACCAAGGGCGACCGCGTGGTTCTGTACATGCCGATGATCCCCGAGGCCGCCTATGCGATGCTGGCCTGCACAAGGATCGGGGCGATCCATTCCATCGTTTTCGGCGGCTTCTCGCCCGACGCGCTGGCCAACCGGATCAACGACTGCGACGCCAAGCTGGTGATCACCGCCGACTGGGCCCCGCGCGCCGGCAAGAAGACCGGCCTCAAGGACAATACCGACAAGGCGCTGCTGCATTGCTCGGACAAGGTCAAGGCGCTGGTGGTGAAGCGGACCGGGGGCCAGACCTCGTGGACCGAAGGCCGTGACTTTGACCTGAACGCCGAAATGGCGGCGGCCAAGCCCTACTGTCCCTATGTCGAAGTGGGCGCCGAAGACCCGATGTTCATCCTTTACACCTCGGGGTCCACGGGCAAGCCGAAGGGCGTGGTACATACAACGGGGGGCTACCTCGTCTATGCCTCGATGACGCAGCAGATCACCTTCGACTACCATGACGGCGATGTCTTCTGGTGCACCGCTGACGTGGGTTGGGTCACCGGGCACAGCTATATCGTCTATGGTCCGCTTTCCAACGGTGCCACGACGCTGATGTTCGAAGGCGTGCCGAACTATCCGGACGCAGGCCGGTTCTGGGAGGTGTGCGCCAAGCACAAGGTCAGCCAGTTCTACACCGCGCCGACCGCGATCCGCAGCCTGATGGGGCTGGGGCCGGAGTGGGTGGAAAAGCATGACCTGTCGTCACTGAAGCTGCTGGGTTCGGTCGGCGAGCCGATCAACCCCGAGGCCTGGTCCTGGTACAACACCCATGTCGGCAAGGGCAAACTGCCGATCGTCGACACCTTCTGGCAGACCGAAACCGGCGGCCACATGCTTACGCCCTTGCCGGGCGCGATCCCGACCAAGCCGGGGTCAGCTACGGTGCCCTTCTTTGGCGTGCGTCCGGTGGTGCTGGATGCCGCGTCTGGCAAGGTGCAAGAGGCCGTGGAAACCGATGGTGTCCTGTGTTTTGCTGACAGCTGGCCGGGGCAGATGCGCACGCTTTGGGGCGACCATGCGCGCTTTGAAGAGGCCTATTTCAGCCAGTACAAGGGCTATTACTTCACCGGTGACGGCTGCCGCCGCGATGCGGATGGCTATTACTGGATCACCGGCCGCGTTGATGACGTGATCAACGTGTCGGGCCACCGGATGGGCACGGCGGAAGTGGAATCGGCGCTGGTCGCGCATGAAGCGGTGGCCGAAGCTGCAGTCGTCGGCTACCCGCATGACATCAAGGGGCAGGGCATCTATGCCTATGTCACCCTGATGAAAGGGATCGAGCCGACCGAGGATCTGCGCAAGAAGCTGGAAGCCTGGGTCCGCAACGAAATCGGCCCGATTGCCAAGCCCGACCTGATCCAATGGGCCCCCGGCCTGCCGAAGACCCGCTCGGGCAAGATCATGCGGCGGATCCTGCGCAAGATCGCCGAGAACGACTTTGGCGCGCTTGGCGATACCTCGACGCTGGCGGATCCTTCGGTCGTCGATGACCTGATCGCCAACCGCATGAACCGGGGCTGACGCATGGGTCCTGTCCTTATCCTTCTTGGTCCCCCCGGTGCCGGCAAAGGCACGCAGGCCCGGATGCTGGAGGAGGACTTCGGTCTGATCCAGCTGTCCACCGGCGACCTTCTGCGCGCTGCCGTGGCGGCGGGGACGGATGCGGGCAAGCAGGCCAAGGCGGTGATGGAAGCGGGCCAATTGGTCAGCGACGACATCGTGCTGGCGATCCTGAAGGACCGGATGGCCCAGCCCGATGTGGCAAAGGGCATCATCCTTGACGGGTTCCCGCGCACGGCGGTTCAGGCCGAGGCGCTGGACAGACTTCTGGCCGCAGCGGGGCAAAAAATCACCGCTGCGATCAGCCTTGAGGTGGGCGACGCGGCGATGGTTGCCCGCGTCGCAGGACGGTATACCTGCGCCGGGTGCGGCGAAGGTTACCATGACCAGTTCAAGCACCCCGCCACGGCGGGGGTTTGCGACAAATGCGGCGGCTTGGGCTTTAAACGCCGGGCTGACGACACCGCCACGACGGTGCGCGACAGGCTGACCGCCTATCACGCCCAGACGGCACCGCTGATCACCTATTACGACGGCAAGGGCGTGTTGGAGCGGCTGGATGCGATGGGTCCCATCGCCGATATCCGGCAAGCTTTGGGCGCGATTGTCCAAGGGGTGGCAGCGTAAGGAAAAGGCCCCAAGGCCAAACGGCCAAGGGGAGGGAGAGATCGCAGCAAGGCCTTTCGGCGAAACCCGGTTTTCCGGGACCGGGGGAGGTTTGCCCAAAGGGCGGCGGCGATCGGAACAGGGGCCGGTGCATTGCACTGGATAACAAGGAGGAGGCCACAATGGCTACTGCAGCAGACGCCGGCACACGCTCGCGTCCCATGACCGGGGAAGAGAGGAAGGTTATCCTTGCTTCGTCCGCCGGAACCATCTTCGAATGGTATGACTTTTACCTTTACGCCACGCTTGCCAGTGTCATTGGCCAGCATTTCTTTTCGCCCTCGATCCCTGAATCGACGCGGACCGTCTTCACGCTGCTCGTCTTTGCTGCGGGCTTCATCGTGCGACCCTTCGGCGCGCTGGTCTTCGGCTCGCTTGGCGACGTCATCGGTCGCAAGTACACCTTTCTCATGACCATCCTGATCATGGGGGCATCGACCTTTCTTGTCGGCTGCCTGCCCACTTACGAACGGATCGGCTTGGCCGCGCCCCTTCTGCTGATCGCCTTGCGCGTCTTGCAGGGTCTGGCTCTTGGCGGTGAATACGGTGGTGCTGCGGTCTATGTGGCGGAACATGCCCCCGCAGGAAACCGTGGCCGGTTCACCAGTTGGATCCAGACGACGGCGACAATTGGTCTGTTCGTGTCGCTGATCGTCATCATGCTGACCCGCAACTACCTGAACGGAGCCTTTCCGTCCGTAGAATTTATCCAGGCCGGCGTCACCGTGATGAACCCGGACGGCACCCCAAAGATGCTGACCGCGTTCGATTCCTGGGGCTGGCGGATTCCGTTCCTGATCTCGATCTTGCTGCTTGGGATCTCGCTTTATATCCGTCTGACGATGGAAGAAAGCCCGGCCTTCAAGAAGATGAAGGCAGAAGGCAGCGCTTCCAAGGCACCGCTGCGCGAAGCGTTCGGGAACTGGAAAAACGGCAAGATCGCCTTGATCGCGCTGTTTGGTCTGACTGCCGGTCAGGCGGTGGTTTGGTACTCGGGCCAGTTTTATGCCCTGCTGTTCCTCAAGAACATCAAGGTCGATGCCCAGACCGCTGACATCCTTGTCGCCTGGTCGCTGATCTTCGGTACGGCCGGTTTTGTGTTCTTCGGCACGCTTTCCGACCGCATCGGGCGCAAGCCGATCATCCTTGCTGGCTGCCTGCTTGCCGCAGTGACCTACTTCCCGGTGTTCAACCTCATCACCTCGGTTGCCAACCCGGTCCTGCATGCCGCACACCAGCAGTCGGTCACAGTAACCGTCGATCCGAACGACTGCTCGTTCCAGTTCAACCCGACGGGGACCTCCAAGTTCACCACCTCTTGCGACATTGCCACCTCGTTCCTGGCCAAGTCGACGGTGAACTACAGCAAGGTTGACGGCGCGGCTGGCGCGCTGGCGACGGTCAAGATCGGCGAGACGGAAGTCGCATCCTTTGATGGCGCGGCAAATGCGGCCGACATCACCGCGGCCAAGGCAAAGGTCGATGAGGCCAAGGCCGGGATTGATGCAGCCCTGATCAAGGCTGTCACCGATGCCGAGCTTGCGCTGTCGCAGACCACTGCTGCTGCAGGCAACGCCGACAAGGCGGTGAAAGCTGCTGCGGACGATGCCGCCAAGGCAACGGCGCAAACCGCACTCGACGCTGCAAATGCCGCAGTCGCGGCGGCACAAACCGCGCTGGACGCTGCCCGTGCAGCTGTGCCTGCTGACAAACTGGCAGGCTATGACGCTGCTCAAGCCGACCTTGCCAAGGCAAACGGTGTGAAGGGTGCCTTCGAAAAGGGCGTCAACGAAGCGCTCAAGGCCGTCGGTTACCCGATTGCCGGTGTTGACAACCCGTCAATCGCCAAGGCTGCTGGCTTCTTCGGTGTCTTCACTGGCCAGAACTTCGAACTGGTTCTGATCCTGACCTATCTCATCGTTCTGGTGACGATGGTCTATGGCCCGATCGCGGCGATGCTGGTGGAGCTCTATCCGACCCGCATCCGCTATTCCGGCCTGTCACTGCCCTATCACATCGGCAACGGCTGGTTCGGAGGCCTTCTGCCGGCCACGGCCTTCGCCATCTCGGCGCAGACTGGCAACCTCTACTCAGGCCTGTGGTACGCGATTGTGGTCGCCGCTGTGACCGTAGTCATCGGCACGCTTCTAGTGCCGAACGGGACCCACAAGAAGGACATCTTCGCCGACGACGCGAAGTGACCAACCTCCGGGCCGGGGGGCGATCCCTCGGCCCGGGCCTCTGCTTCCACAGAAGCCCGCCCCTTTTGCCCAAGACCTAGCCGCGCAGACGCCGGACGATCACCGCCAGGCCAAGAACGATGGCAAGGATGACAATGTTCGTGACCAGCCCCGCCAGCACAGCGTCGGTCAGCGTGATGCCGGGCTTGGGGTTCGACACCGGCAGAATCACCGCCACGAAAAGAACCCCGAACCCAAGCGGCAACAGCGACCCGCTTGCCGCCCGGGTGCGGTACATGGTGATGACCAGACCGACGATCAGGCCGATCCGCAAAGGGTCCATAAGCTGGGTTTCGATCAGGTCAATCACGTCATGTTCTCCGTTTGCCGCAGCTTTCCCGATCCCCTCCGCCCGCACAAGCCCTTGCAGGACACGCAGGTCACAATGACTGCCTTGCGCGTCCTCTTGGCAAAAATACTCACTTGGGGATGCGGGCGGGGGGCGAAGCGCCCCCGCTTCAACAGATCAACCCGCGAACGGATCAACCGGATAGGTCACACCCACCAGATAGAGGCCCTGCGGCGGCGACACCGGTCCACAGGCCGCGCGGTCCTTCGCCTCCAGCGCCGCCTGCACGTCATCGGGCGACCAGGCCCCGACGCCGACCCTTTCAAGCGTGCCGACGATGGAGCGCACCTGATTGTGAAGAAAACTCCGCGCCGCCAGTTCGAACCGGTATTCCAAGCCGCCCGCATAGGGGTGCTCGGAAATGTCGATCCGGTCCAGCGTCTTAATCGGGCTTTTCGCCTGGCAAAGGGTCGAGCGGAACGTTGTGAATTCATGGTTCCCGATCAACCGCGCCGCCCCGTCGCGCATTGCCTGCAAGTCCAGCCGGTTCAACACCTGCCAGACGAGGCCCTTGTCATGCGTCACCGGCGCGCGGCGGGCGACCAGTCGAAACACATAGCGCCGCCCCGTGGCCGAAAACCGGGCGTGGAAATCCTCTGCCACCCTGGCGCAAGCGATGATCGCCACCGGATCCGGCCGCAGATGCGCGTTCAGGGCCGAGGCGAGGCGAAACGGCTCCCACTCCCGCTCCAGATCCACATGCGCCACCTGCGCCGTCGCATGCACCCCCGCATCCGTCCGCCCGGCAGCGGCGATGGTGTGGGGGCCGGGTTCCAGCTTGGCCAAAGCCGCCTCAACCGCGCCTTGTACCGAAGCCAAACCCCCCGCCTGCCGCTGCCACCCCGCAAACGGGCCGCCGTGATAGTCGATCTGAAGGGCATAACGGGGCATGGGGACTGACTATACCGGATGGATGCGGTTGTGAATGCGGACGGCAAACGGAAGGCAGGGCGCAAAGTAGGGTGAGCAATACCGCCCAACTTAGTCGGGCGTCGGAAGGGCGGCCATAAGACGCGCAAGACGGGGCGGGACGAAAACCTTTCCAAATCCCTAACGTCCACAGGCAAGCCTCGGAAACAATTGGGAAACCAAAATCTGTCCGGCGTGGACAACCCCCCGTAAGGTGGGCAATATTGCCCACCCTACCTGGCCCCCCTATCAATCCCCGCCGCCGCTTCCTATCTTGGGCAGGCCAATGAAGAAGGGGCCGCAGGCGTGTTATCCGGGCTGACGGACGGGATTTCCCGCAGGGTCGAGGGGGCGGGAGCAGTGTTTTCCGAGACCTTCTTTGACACCACCCTCCGGCTGGGGGTGACGGGCCTGTCAAGGGCGGGGAAGACCGTATTCATCACCGCCCTCGTCGCGAACCTGCTGAACCGGGGCCGGATGCCGCAACTGAAGGCCCAGGCTCAGGGGCGGATTCAGGCGGTCTATCTGCAGCCCCAGCCCGACCTGACCCTGCCCCGCTTCGATTTCGAGACCCACCTCGCCGCCCTGACCGGCGACCAACCCCGCTGGCCTGCCTCGACGCGGGCGATCTCGGAACTGCGGCTTTCGTTCCGGGTGGCCCCTTCGGGGCTGTTTTCCTTCCTGCGGGGGCTGCACACACTCCACCTCGACATCGTCGATTATCCGGGGGAATGGCTGCTTGACCTCGCCCTCCTCGACCAGTGCTACGAGGCGTGGTCCGAAGCGACCCTGACCCGGCTTGCCAAGCGCCCGGAGGCGGCGGTGTTCCTGGCCCAGGCGCGGGCCGAGGATGGGGCGCTGCCGCTGGAGGAGGGCACGGCGCGGGGGCTGGCGGAGAGTTTCACCGCCTATCTGCAAGCAGCGCGCGATCTGGGGCGGGTTGATGTCACGCCGGGGCGGTTCCTGTTGCCGGGGGACCTTGCAGGCTCACCCGTGCTGACTTTTGCCCCCTTGCCGAAGCCCGCCCATACCCCCCGTGCCAGCCTTTGGCGCGAAATGGAGCGGCGGTATGAGGGATATAAGGCCCGCGTGGTCAGGCCCTTTTTCCGCGACCATTTCTCCAAGATCGACCGACAGATCGTGCTGGCTGACGTGCTGGGCGCGATCCATCAGGGGCCGCGCGCAGTCGAAGATTTGCGTCAGACGATGGCCGAGGTTCTGGGGGCGTTCCGGCCGGGGCGGAACTCGTGGCTGACCGGTCTTTTCGGGGGTCGCAGGATAGAGCGCATCCTGTTCGCGGCCACCAAGGCCGACCATCTGCACCACATGCAGCACCCGGCCTTGACCGGGATCACGGCGGCGCTTCTGGCCGAAGCGAAGTCCCGGGCGGATTTTGGCGGGGCCAAGACCGAGGCGATGTCGCTGGCCAGCCTGCGGGCGACGGTCGAGGAAACGGCCAGCCGTGATGGTGAGGAGCTTCCAGCGGTGAAGGGCACGTTGCTGGCAACTGGCAGGCCCGCGGTCATGTATCCCGGCCATCTGCCGGAAGACCCCGCTCGGGTTTTGTCACCGGCACGGGAGGGGGCCGAGAGCTGGCTGGAGGCGGATTACAGTTTGATGGGTTTCGCGCCTGCGCGGTTAAGCCTGAAACCGGGTGAAGGTCCGCCGCATATCCGGCTGGACCGGGCGGTGGAATTCCTGATCGGAGATGCGTTGTGAGCCCCTCGCCCAAGCCGTTCGTTCGGGACATCGATGAGGCTGCAGATCCTTCGGCTGCGCCGCCGGTGCCGGATCTGTCGCCGCAGGGGCAGGCGATGCAGGCGGTGGCCGCCCTGACGGCGCGACGGGGTTCGGCTGTGACCCGCTTTGCCTTTTGGGCCTTTGGGGCGGTGTTTTCCTTTTCGATTTCGGTTGCGGCCTATGACTTCGTGACCGGGCTGCTGGCTCGGAACCTGGTGCTGGGTTGGCTGGCCTTTGCGCTGGTGGGCTTTGCCGTCCTTGCCGGGTTGATCCTTGGCTTGCGGGAATGGGCGGCTTTCATCCGGTTGCGCCGTCTGGACGGGTTGCGCCAGCGGGCTGAGGCGGCGCGGGTAGCGGCAGACCTGGCCGAAGCGCGACGGGTGACCCATGCCTTGACCCGGCTTTATGCCGGACGAGCGGATGTCGCCTGGGGGCTTTCCCGGTTCGTCGAGCGGGAGGCCGAAGTGCTGGACGCCGATGCCGTGCTGGCCTTGGCTGAGCGGGAGTTGTTGACCCCCCTCGACGCCGAAGCGCGGCTGGTGATCGAAGGCGCGGCGCGGCAGGTGGCGATGGTGACGGCGCTGGTGCCCTTGGCCTTGGCTGATGTGGCGACGGCGCTGGTGTCAAACCTGCGGATGATCCGGCGGATTGCCGAGATTTATGGCGGGCGATCGGGCAGCTTTGGCAGTGTGCGTCTGCTGCGTCGGGTCTTCGGGTCGATGGTGGCCGCAGGGGCGATGGCGCTGACGGACGATCTTATTGGCTTGGTTGCCGGGGGAGGAGTGTTGTCCAAGCTGTCGCGCCGGTTTGGCGAGGGGGTGGTCAATGGCGGGCTGACCGCACGGGTTGGCGTTGCGGCGATGGAGCTGTGCCGACCCTTGCCCTTTGCGGCGCTGGAAAAGCCGGGGGTTTCGACGCTGGTCAGCCGGGCGCTGACGGGGCTGGTGTCGCGGGCTTAGCAGCCGCTTGGCGGCCCTGACGGGCGCTTCTCGCTTGTGTGAGGAGCTTGGCTGAGGCAGGCATGGAGAGATCCAGCCACTTGGGACAAAGCGTTTGCGGAGCCTGAAAGCCACAGTTGTTGCCTCGATGCGGAACGAAGGGCCGTTCATCGTGGAATGGGTCGCCTGGTATCGGTGGTTGGGCTTTAGCGATATTGTCGTGGTCACCAACAATTGCACCGACCATTCGCCCGACTTGCTGGATGCGCTGCAGGCGGCGGGCTGGGCACATCATATCCGCAAGGACATTCCGCCCGGTCACCGGATCAAGGTGCGCAAGTTGGCAGAGGCACGGAAACATCGGGCGGTGCGACGGGCGGAATGGGTGCTGCTCTGTGATGTCTATGAGGTTTTGGTCATCCATCGCGGGCAGGGTCTGCTGGCGGATCTTCTGGCCCCACATCTGGACACGGACGGCACGCCGCAGTTTCTGGGCATGTCGCCCAATTGGCAGGTGTTCGGCACCGATGGCAAAGACCGCTTTGTTGATTTGCCGGTGCATCGGCAGTTCTTTCGCACCTGCGGTGCAGGTCGCCGGCTGGCTTGGAACGTCAAATCCCTGCATCGCCACCCGGACTGGTTAGATGCGCTGGGCGAGCATGGCCCGCGCGGCCTGTCGCTGAAGCGCGCGGGGAAGGCGTGGGGCGATCCGGGCAGGGTCTGGATCATCCCCGGAGGGCAGGTCGGTGCCAGAGTGGCAGCCGGATGGGCCTTATCTGCGGACCGTTGAGGCGGCGTTGGACAGCAATGCCGTGGAGCAGATAAACCATTGCATGCTGCGATCTACGGAAACCTTCAGCCTGAAGGCGGGCACTCTGCCCCCGAGCGGCTGAAGGATCGCCATCGTCCGCAATAATTCCTTGAAGCCGACACCGGCGATCAGCGCGATGAGACGGCGAATGGCCATGCCGAGGCGTTTGAAGCGGTCTATCAGGCGGCCATGGCCCTACCGGATGAGGTGCGATTGCACCAGTTGTGCTGTGATGACACCCGCCGGATGATTGCCGAAAAGGCCCGGGCGGAGGAGGATTGGGATGACTTTCAGCAAGGGGGGGAGGGGTGGCTAGGGCCGGAACTTGTCCAGAAGCTTTTGCATCGGGCTGCGGCTGTCTGGTTCAGCTGTTGTGCTTGGGGGCGCTGACGGTGTATCGGGCTGGTCCTTCGTGGTCGAGGACCGGGGCGGTGCAGTGCGCAGGGCGACCGCGTTCATGAATTTCTGGCCGTCGCCCGTGGCAAGGGCCGGGGCGCCTTCGGAGATTCCGCGGAGGAGGTCGTCGAGCCAGTCCTGATCAGCTTTGGCGAAGTCGTGCAGGACGTAAGCCGCGACTGCGTCCTTCACGCCGGGATGGCCGATGCCAAGGCGGACGCGGGCATAGGCCTCGCCCAGATGACCGTGGATCGAGCGAAGGCCGTTGTGACCGGCGTGGCCGCCACCCTGTTTCAGGCGCATTTTGCCGGGGGCAAGGTCAAGCTCGTCGTGAAAGAGGGTCAGATCGGCGAGCGGCAGTTTCCAGAAGGCAACGGCGGCCTGAACGGACTGGCCGGAGAGGTTCATGAAGGTTTCGGGTTTCAGGAGGGCGACCTTTTCGGTCCCAAGGCGGCCTTCGCTAACAAGTCCTTGAAAGGCCTTGCGCCAGGGTGAAAAGCCGTGATCAGCGGCGATGCGGTCAAGCGCCATGAAACCGATGTTGTGCCGGTTGTCGGCGTATTTCGCGCCGGGATTGCCCAGGCCGACCCAGAGTTTCACTGCCAGCCCCGTTTCTGGATGCATCCTCAAGGGTGTTGCTATAGCCTAAGAGCCGTTGACCGACAATTCGCTGGTGCAAGTATGGCCGTTTTTACCCTGCGTGGCCTGGCCTTCGAGGTCCCGCCGTTCTACTTGCGTGGCAAGATCGAGGAAGCGCTTGCCCTTGGGCGCTATGAACATCAGGAAGCAGACGCGATCTCGACCCATCTGTGCCCGGGCGACCGGTTGTTGGAGCTTGGTGCCGGGATTGGCTATATCTGCACGCTTGCAGCCCGGATCGTCGGCGAGGGTGCGGTTGTTGGGATCGAAGCCTCATCGGAAATCCTGAGCCTTGCCCGGATGAACCTTGCCCTGAATGGGTTTGGCAAGGTGCAACTGATCCATGCGGCCGCGACTGGCGAGGCCGAGGGAAAGGTCGAGTTTGTTCCCCGCCAGCCGTTCTGGTCGAGCGCGCTGAAGTCGACACGGGTCTGGCCTGATGACACCAAATCGATCGGCGTCCCGGCAATTCCAATTGCCAAGTTGCTAGAGATGGCCCGGCCGACAGTCCTTTGCATCGACATCGAGGGGGCCGAGATTGACATCCTGATCCGACCCTTGCCGGGGGTCAGGCTGATCATTGTCGAGTTCCACCCACAGATCTATGGCGACGGCGAAGTCGACCGTGTTGTCGCGGCGCTGGAGGCGATGGGGTTCGCGCTGGAAATGGACGGATCGAAAGGGTCGACCGTGGTCTTCCGGCGGGATACTCCAGACAACGCGGCCTGATCCGACCGGGTCGGACCGCTGAAAATCCTTTGGCCCCGAAACGCAAACGGGGGACCCGAAGGCCCCCCGCCCTATTTCAACCGTCAACCGCCTTAAGCGCTGGCTGCTTCTTCTTCGACGGCAGCCAGACCCGCAGGGGCGGCCACGTTGGCGATCACGAAGTTGCGGTTGATCGTAGCCTTGGTGCCTTCCGGCAGCACCACGTCTTCGATGTGGATGACGTCGCCGATCACTTTGCCGGTCAGGTCGACCGTGATGTGATCGGGGATGTCACCGGCGGTGACTTCCAGTTCGACTTCGTGACGCACAACCGTCAGAGTGCCGCCGCGCTTAAGGCCCGGGCTGGCTTCGTGGTTGATGAAGGTCACGTGGACGAACAGTTCGATCCGGCTTTCGTCATGGACCCGCATGAAATCGACGTGGGTCGGCATGTCCTTGACCACATCACGCTGGACGCCACGGCAGATGACGTGAACGTCCGGCTGGCCATCAACCTTGAGGTTGAAGAGCGATTGCAGGAAGCGACCCTTCCGAAGCCGGGTCAGGAGGTAGTTGAATTTCATCTTGATTGCGACCGGCTCGGTGCCGTCGCCATAGATGATGCCAGGTACGTAGCCGTCACGACGGGCTTGACGGGCGGCCCCCTTGCCTGTCCCCGTCCGTACCTCGGCGGTAAGATCAGTGATCTCGCGTGCCATAGGTTCTCTCCATATAAGTCCGCCATCCTCCAAGGGTGCATGGCGCGACCGGGGGGCTATAGCGACGAATCGGGGGGAAGGGAAGGCGAAACTTGGCCAGGGGAGGCCAAGCACGGCGATGTCGCATTCACCCGGTGGGAGGGTCGCGCCCGGACTGGCCTATGCTGGCAGGCTGCGCTAGCCAAGGGGTTCGGTTCACGGAGCCTTTCAATGTTTTCCCGGCACACCCTAGCCCATTCCCGGGCCGCGCTTGCGGCGTTTCTGGCCATGGGCGTACTGTGGGGAACCTATGCGGCCGAGTTGCCGGACTTGCAAGCGATGCTGGGCGTCACTGAGGCAGAGCTGGGCTTCTTGATATTCTGCACCCCGATTGCCGCGATGAGCGCGATGCTGGTGGCACCCGCCTTTGGTGCGGTGACGGGCCGGATGGCCCTGCCTTTGGCGGTTGCGCTGATGGCGCTGGCCTTTGCCTTGCCGGGGCAGGCCAATGTGGTCTGGCTGTTCCCGCTGGCCATGGCCTGCACCGGGGCTGCGACGGGTTTGACCGATGTCTTGATGAACGCAAGGGTCGCGGCCATAGAGAACCAGCGCGGGGTTCATCTGATGAACCTGTCCCATGCCGCCTATTCCTTTGGCTATGCCGGGGGCGCGGTGCTGACCGGCGTCTTGCGTGGGGCGGGTTGGGGGCCGGATTGGGTCATGGGAACCATGGCCGGGGTCGCCCTGATTTGCGCGGTGCTGACGGTCGAAGCAGACGGGTTGATCGAAGGCCTTCGTCGCCCCAAGGATGGCAGCGCGCCGCGTTTGGGGCTGGTGCCGGTGATCGGTGGCGGGATCGTGCTGATCGCCTTCACGACCGAGAATGCCTCGGAAAACTGGTCGGCCCTGCATATCGAAAAGACCCTTGGCGGCAGCCCTGAGCAGGGCGCGCTTGGGCCTGCAGCGCTGGCGCTGACCATGGGCTTTGCGCGGCTTGGCGGGCAGTGGTTGGCCGGAAAGGTGGATGCCTTCACGATCCTTCGGGTCGGCGCTGTGGTGGCGTCCCTTGGTGCGCTGATCGTGGCGGCGGCCCCGACCCCGGCACTGGCCTATGTGGGGCTGGTGATCACGGGGATCGGAGGCTCGGTCCTGGCACCGACGGCCTTTTCAGTGGTCGGCCGGATGAGCGAGCCGGAAGCGCGCGCCCGCGCCATCGCACGGGCCACGCTTCTGGGCTATTTCGGCTATTTCGTCGGGCCGCCGCTTTTGGGGGTGATCGCAGGCGGTTTCGGCCTACGCTTTGCCTTTGTCTTCGCGGCGTCGCTGGTCGGGATGATCTTCCTTTTGGTGCCGATCCTCGCGCGTCAGAGGACCTGAACCTCCAGAAAGCGCGGGCCGTCTTGCGGGACAGACAGGATCTCGGTCAGGGCCGCCGGGTCTTGCGGAATGCTTGCAAAGGGCATGTCGCAGGCATCGGCAAAGCTTTCCATCCGCAGGGGCGATGGGCTGCAGCCAAGGACCGGCGACTGGGCAGCGCGCATGGAGTCCGAGATTTCGCGGAAGCCGCCGTTGTTCCAGACGACAAAGGTGATCGGCAGCTTTTCGTCGACAGCGGTGCGCAATTCGCCGGGGCTGAACTGCAAGCCGCCATCGCCGATCAGGCAGACAACAGGCGTGCCGGGGGCGGCAATCGCGGCCCCGACCGCAGCGCCCGGACCATAGCCCAGCGTGCCATAGCCAGTGGCGGCGTTGAACCATCCGCCGGGGCGGTCGTGGTCATAATAAAGGTTCGCGGCATAGACCGGCTGGGTGCTGTCACCGACGATGATCGCACCCGGTATCGCCGCGCGGATCGCCTCGACCATGGCGAGTTGATCGGGCATCGGCTCGGACAGGCCCGGCAGATCAGCGCGGGCATCCGCGCGCGTGGCGGCCGCGCGGGCGGCCCCGCCCCGGTTCTTGTAGGCAATCGAGGGGATCAGCGCTGCCATCATCGTCGCGGCATCGGCCTTGAGCGCGACCTTCGCCGGGTGGCGGGCAAGCTGGTCGGCGCAGATGTCGATGCGGATCATGCCTGACATGTCCGGCACATCGCCATCGGCATAGACATCATAATCGGTCGGCCCAAGTTCGGTGCCAATCGCCAGAATCTGGTCGGCATTCATGATCAGCCGCCGCGTGGAAGGAAGGCTTGGCTGGGCGGGCACCAGCAAGGGGTGGCCATGCATAGCGCCGCGGGCGTTGACGGTCTGGATGACGGGGGCATCCAGAAGTTCGGCCAGTTTTTGCAACTCGGCCTCTGCCCCACGGGTGCCGCCGCCAGCAAGGATCACCACCCGCTCGGCCTGGTTCAGCATGGCAGCAACACTGCGGATGCGGCTGAGCGCAAGCGGGGCGGCACCGGTTTGCGCGGGCGGGCTGACCGGGGGGCAGTCGACGCCCATCATGTTGGTGGAAATCTGGATATGCGTCGGGCCGGGGCGGCCAGAGGTCATGGCAGCAAAGGCGCGATCAAGGACTTCGCCAAGCTTGGCCGGATCGGTCACGGTTTCGGAATGGCAAAGTGCGGCAACCATGGCGCCCTGATCGGGAAGCTCGTGCAACCGACCAAAGCCCTTGCCCAGCGTGTCACTGCGCCCAAGGCCCGAGACGACCAGCATCGGCACCGAATCCGCCTTTGCTTGGGCCATTGCGGTCAGGATGTTGGTCACCCCCGGCCCGGTGATGACGAAGGCGACCCCAGGCTTGCCCGAGACGCGGGCATAGCCATCGGCCATGAAGCCAGCGCCCTGTTCGTGGCGGGGGGTGACGTGGCGGATCTTGTCGCCTGCCGCCGAAAGGCCACGGTAAAGTTCAATCGTATGGACGCCGGGAATACCGAAGACAGTATCGACGCCCCGGTCAATCAGACCCTCGACCAAGCGGATGCCAACAGTACTCATGCCGCTTTCTCCAGGATACTGGCCGCATGGGCGGCGATGCGTCTGCAGGCCTCGATGACCTTGTCGTCGGATTGGGTCAGCGACAGGCGAAGCCAGCCCGACAGTCCGTCGCCAAAGCTTTCGCCTGGCATGACCGCGACCTTGTGCTGGTCAAGCAGGGTTTCGGCAAAGGCATTGCCCGACAGCCCGGTGGCGCGGATGTCGATCAGAAGAAACATACCCGCTTCAGGTCGGTGAACCCGCATGCCCGAAACTCCGTCCAGCGCGCGCCAGAACATCTCGGCCCGGTTGGCAAAGCGTTCGGCCATGCCGGCAGCCACCGGGGATGGATTGGAAACGGCAAGTGCAGTCATGTCAGCAATGAAGGGTTGCGAGCCGAAAAGCATGGTTTCTGAAAGTGGCAGCAGTCGCGCGCAGAATTCGGCTGGACCGACGCACCAGCCGGACCGGAAGCCCGGTGCCGCATGGGATTTCGAGATCGAGCAGGCGACGACCACGCGATCGGACAGTTCGGGGAAGTCCAGCGGTGATGAGAAGGTGACGCCGGGGAAGATCATGTCTTCGTAGACTTCGTCCGAGATGATCCACAGGTCATGCTTGCGGGCCAGTTCGCCAAGCGCCCGAATATCCTCGGGTCGCAAGACCGAGCCAGTAGGATTGTGCGGCGTGTTCAGGAACAGAACGCGCGAGCGGGGTGTGATCCGCGCCTCGACATCGGCGACCTGCATGCGGAACCCCTTTTCCGGGCGCAGCGGAACTGGAACAGCGGTCGCCCCGGTCTGAACGATCTGGCCTTCATACGTCGCATACATCGGATCGCCGATCAGAACTTCGTCGCCGGTTTCCACCAGCGCGCGCAGCACGGCATAAAGCACGGTCTGGGTGCCGGGCAGGCACATGATCTGATCCTTGCCAATTTGGCGGCCACGGCGGGCGGAATAACGCGCCGCAAGCGCGGCAAGAACCCCCGGTTCCCCCCGGCCGTTGGAATAGCCGGTCCGGCCAGCGGCCATTGCGCGCTGGGCAGCCTCGATGAAGACCTCGGGCGTCGGCACATCGGGCTCGCCGATGGTGAATTCGATGATGTCTTCCCCGGCGGCCTTCAGGGCACGGGCGCGAGCGTGCAGCGCCCATTTGGCGCCGCCAAGTCCTGCAAGGCGGTCGGTGACGGATGCGTATTTCATGTCTAAGACTTTCCGAATTCGGGCAACAGGTCAGTGGGTTTCAGAAGATCGACGCCAAGGATCGCTCCTGTGGATCGAAGACCGATGGTGATGAGTTCGCGCGCGGCAAAGCTGTCGGGCAGAAGCGATCCTTCGACCCAAAGTCCATCCAGAAGTGCGTTGATGGCAATCGCCTCGGCGCGGTGCTGCGCGGCAGGAGCCTTGCGGGGCAGGGCAGCAATCAGGTCCTGCAGGGTGTCGCGAAACGCAAGGTAAGCCGCTTCATGCACGGCCAGAAGGTCCGGGTCATTGCGCAGCTTGTGCATGTAGCCAGCCCAGAGCACAACCGACCCCGCCTCCATCACCGGTGGGCGTAGGGTCGAGCCGACAAAGGCTGCTAGACGCCCTTCCGGGCTGGTATCCACCATCTTGGCAGCATCGGCGCCGGTCTGGATCATGCTGTCCATCAGCGCGCGGAATGAGGCACCGATCAGCTCTTCCTTGGTCTGGAAGTAATGGCGGATCAGTCCGGCAGTCACCCCGGCCCGGCTGGCAATTGCACGCACCGTTGCAGCTTCCGGCCCGCCCTCGGCCACCAGCGACTGCGTCGCGGTGATCAGGGCAGATCGGCGGCTTTCTTCGCCTTCACGGCGATAGATGCGGCGGGTCGGGGGCATAGGCAAGCCTTCTTATTCAACTGTATAATCAAGCGTGCAATCGGCGAAGTCAACATAGGCCAAATCAGTCGCCATGCACATCCTTCTGGATGATCACATCGGCACGCGGATAGGCCGCAAGGATCGCGCGGTGCAGGCCTGCGCTGATGTTGGGCAGAAGATCGCCAAGATAGTGCAGGCGATCAGCAGCCACGACTTTGCTTCCCGTCCGCCGCGCGACCCGGCCTTGCCACCAGACCAGTCCGATGGTGACGGCGACTGACACCCCCATCACCAGCAAGCCCCAGCCTTCGGCCTCAAGCTGGTCCGGCACCGGGGTCAAAAGCCGCCCGATCGCCGCCCAACCGATCACTCCAGCGGAAATCAGGATGAAGATCGACTGGAGCCGTGCCACCAGATCCTCGATCGAGGTGTGGCCAAAGGCGTGGTCCTCGTCTGGTGGGCGGGCTGCATAGATAATCGCCGCGGCTGCGGCCAACGACATCATCAAGTCCAGCGCAGATTCGGCGGGCGAGGCGGCAATCGACAGGGCCCCAATCTCGGAAAAAGCCCAAAGCTTCAGGGCAACCAAAAAGGCCGCCACCAGAACATATGCCGACCCAGCCGTAAGCGTCAGGTGCACCGTTTCCCGGATCGGATCATTCGATGATTTCTTCAGCGGCCGCGCCCCAGATTGACGTTTTTCGCACCCAGCCCCGCTGCCCGTCAAGGGCAAGGCGGCACCAATCAATGTCGCACTCAAGAATGCGCCCGACAACCCCCATTTCGGCCTGGGCGACGACCGTCGAAGTGTCAGCCGGAGTATGGTGAAACTCGGCCATGTCCAGTGTCACCAAAGCCGTCCGAACGCCAGACAAAAGCGTATAATGCACCCATCCGCCAGCACCCTCGGAGTCCTCGACCCGCCGCCAATTTTCGTATTCTGCTGTGACCTTTAGCGGCATTCCGGCCCTGGTGAATACCCAGTCAATCTGGTGGCTTAGGCCGGGCCCGCGTCGCGCGTTGCCCTCGCTGCCCTTCAGTGAGACAAAGCGGGGCAGGGGCAGGTTGGTCACACAGCCGATATCGGGCTGGCATTCTTTGGCTGGTAGCTTTTCCGTAAGGGGTGCCGAGCCGTTTTCCTGAGCAGAAACAGGGCAACCAAGAAGTGCCGCCACGACTGCCAATGCCTTGCCGATCCGCCACATGCCCGCTGCCTTGCCCGCCGTCTTTGCCCGCCGTCTTTGCCGATCCAATGCCGGGGGTCTTGTGCATCGCCCCGCTTGGCGGCACCTTGCACCAAGGACGCCTGATTTGGAAGTACCGGGGAGAACGCCGATGCCAACCGCCCGTCTAAGCGTGGTCGTGACCCGCCGCCTTCCCGAAGCCGTTGAAACGCGGATGAAAGAACTGTTCGACGTCACCTTGTGTGACCCCGATCTGCCGATGTCGCGCGACGAGTTGGCAGCCGCCATTCGCAACGCCGATGTTCTGGTGCCGACCATCACCGACACGATCGACGCAGCCCTTTTGGCGCAGGCAGGCGATAAGCTGAAACTGATCGCCAACTATGGGGCAGGGGTCGATCATATCGACGTTGCTACCGCGCGGCAGCGCGGGATTCTGGTATCCAACACGCCCGGCGTGGTGACCGAAGACACCGCTGACATGGTGATGGCGCTGATCCTTTCCGTGACCAGAAGGATCCCCGAAGGGTTGCAGGTGATGCAGTCCGGCAGCTGGGTGGGCTGGTCGCCGATGGCGCTTTTGGGCGGGCGGCTTGGCGGGCGGCGCCTTGGCATCCTTGGCATGGGGCGAATCGGTCAGGCCGTAGCAAAACGGGCACGAGCCTTTGGGTTGCAGGTCCACTACCATAACCGCAAACGCCTGCGCCCCGAGACCGAGGCGGAATTCGAGGCGACCTATTGGGAAAGCCTGGACCAGATGCTGGCGCGGGTTGATATCCTGTCGGTCAACTGCCCGCATACGCCTTCGACATTTCATCTGTTGAACGCCCGCCGCCTGAAGCTGATGAAGCCGACGGCGGTCGTGGTGAACACCAGCCGGGGTGAGGTGGTGGACGAAAACGCCCTGACCCGGGCCCTGCGGGCAGGCGAATTGGCCGGGGCAGGGCTTGATGTCTATGAACGTGGTGGAGATATTAACCCGCGGCTGCGCGATCTGCCGAATGTGGTCTGCCTGCCGCACATGGGATCGGCCACGATCGAGGGCCGAATCGAGATGGGCGAGAAGGTGATTATCAACATCAAGACCTTTGCCGATGGCCACCGCCCGCCCGATCAAGTGGTTCCGGGCCTGATCTGAGGCCGCAAGATCGGCCAAGTGTGGTTTTCGCGCAACGTTGAGCGCGCAAGGGCAACAAATTCACGCTTTGGTGTTGCTGCGCGCGTAGGCGCTGGGTAACGTGAACTGTGACCTGTCTTTCGACGGGAACGCCTTCAACTTGGAGAAAATCATGAAGAAACTCATTGCATCGGTCATGGCCCTGACCCTTGGCGCTTCGGCTGCCATGGCTGGCGGCCCGGTCGTCGTCGAAGAAGAAACCGAAGTCGTGGCTGACAAGGCCGCCTCGTCGATGGGGATCCTTCCGATCATCATCGTCGGTGTTGCTCTTTGCGCTGCTCTGTGCGGCAGCAACGACAACGGCGAAAACTGATCGCATTCCGGCTTCGGTCGGATTTGCATAAAGCCAAGTCGGGAAACCGGCTTGGCTTTTTTCGTTTCACTTGGCGTTTCTTGCGGGCGTTGGGAGGGGCAGATTTCTTGACCCCGTACCGAAAATGGCTCGCCAGCGGGAAGATTACTTGCTAGGGTTCTTGAGAAAGCAACCAGTTGAAAAGTCTGAAAGGACGCACCGTGAAGAAATTTCTTGCTACCTCTATTGCCGCCGCGCTGCTGATCTCGACTGCCGCCCAAGCGGGCGGACCGGTCATCGTCGAAGAGGAATCCGAAGTCGTGGCTGAAAAGGCCGGTTCGTCGATGGGGATCCTTCCGATCATCATCGTGGGCGTCGCCCTGTGCGCTGCGCTGTGTGGCAACGACGATAACAACAACAACCAGCCGCCGGGCGCGTGAGGCAGAAGTGGCATAGGGTTTCCGGTCTTTTGCAATTCAAGGGCGTGCCATAGGTTTGGCGCGCTCTTTATTGCTTGGGGGTCAGCCTTTGGCGCGGTGTCCCCAGAGGTCGTATTCCCCAGCTTCGTCCACTTTGACAGTGACGATGTCGCCGGGCGCTAGGCCTTCGAAGCCCTCGTCAATGAACAGGTTGCCGTCGATTTCCGGCGCGTCGGCCTTGGTGCGGCAGGTGGCCCCGTCTTCGTCGACCTCATCGACGATTACCTCCAGCAGGGTGCCGACCTTGGCGGCCAATTTCGCTTCGGAAATGCCTTGGGCCTTTTCCATGAAACGCTCGAAACGCTCTTGCTTCACCTCGGCAGGCACATGGTCGGGCAGGTCGTTCGACCGGGCACCCTTGACGTTTTCGTATTGGAAGCAGCCGACGCGATCCAGCTGCGCTTCGTCCAGCCAGTCAAGCAGGGTCTGGAACTCGGCCTCGGTCTCGCCGGGGTAGCCGACGATGAAGGTTGACCGCAGCGTCAGGTCCGGCGAAATGGCCCGCCAGGCGGCGATTTCGTCCAAAGTCTTCGCGGCGGCGGCAGGGCGGGCCATGCGCTTCAGCACATCCGGGTGGGCGTGCTGGAACGGGATGTCGAGGTAGGGCAGCACCAGCCCTTCGGCCATCAGCGGGATCAGGTCGCGCACATGGGGGTAGGGGTAGACATAGTGCAGCCGCACCCAGGGCTTGTTCGGGCCGCCCAGCTTGCCCATCTCACGCGCAAGGTCGGTGATATGGGCGCGCACCTCACCACCCTTCCAGGGCGACAGGTCGTGCTTGCGATCGACGCCATAGGCCGAGGTATCCTGGCTGATGACCAGCAGTTCCTTGACCCCGGCTTCGACCAGCTTTTCCGCCTCGCGCAGCACGGCATGGGCGGGGCGGCTGACAAGACGGCCGCGCATGTCGGGGATGATGCAGAACTTGCACTTGTGGTTGCAGCCCTCGGAAATCTTCAGATAGCTGTAGTGTCGGGGCGTCAGGCTGACGCTGGCGGCGGGCAGAAGGTCGATGAACGGGTCGGGCGAGGGCGGCACGGCACCGTGGACAGCGTCCAGCACCGCCTCGTACTGGTGTGGGCCAGTCACGGCCAGAACCTTCGGATGCGCGCCGGTGATGTATTCAGGTTCCGCCCCTAGGCAGCCGGTGACGATCACCCGGCCATTTTCGGCCAGCGCCTCGCCAATTGCCTCCAGGCTTTCGGCCTTGGCGCTGTCCAGAAACCCACAGGTGTTCACGATCACCGCATCGGCACCCTTGTAGTCGGGGCTGATCGCATAGCCCTCGGCGCGCAGGCGCGTCAGGATGCGTTCACTGTCCACAAGCGCCTTGGGGCAGCCAAGGGAAACCATGCCGATGGTCGGTTGGCCCGCGCGCCGGGTGTCAGGGACAAGGGCACGGGCAAGGTCGGGGCGGAGGAGGGGCGGGTTCTCGGACATGGGCCGCCCTATACCGCGATGGCGCGCCTGTGGAAAGGGTGGCCTGCGGCGCGAATATTTGGGCAAAGATGAAAGCAATCTCGGCTATTTGATGCCAGAGGGGTGCAAGGTCAGGAGACCCGACTTGGCAGGCTGGCCGCGCGAGGTCTAAGGTTAGTGAAAACAAGCAGTGTCGGAGGTGAGCATGCGTTGGGTCGTCCGGGTCGGTTTTGGGCTTTTGGTTCTGGTCCTGCTTGCCGTCGGGGTGCTGGCGCTGATCCCCTCGGAACGGGTGGCAGCGCTGCTCGCCTCGCAGTTTGAAACGATGACTGGCCGCAAGATGGAGCTTTCGGGCGACATCAGCCCGCGCATCTGGCCCAGCCTTGGGGTGACGACCGGGCCGGTCAGCATTGCGAATGCCGATTGGTCGAGCAGCGAAGATCCGCTGTTTCAAGCGGAAAGCCTGTCGGTTGACATCAATCTGGGCGCGCTTATGGGCGGCGATGTGCAGATCGAAGGCGTCCAAGCCGTGACCCCGGTGTTCAATCTGGAACGCTCGAAGGACGGCAAGAACAACTGGGACTTCGGTGCGGGCGAGGCAAACGGTGCAGGATCGGTGCCCAACTCTGCAACTGCCTTCACCCTGGCCGAGGGCACGATTGAAGGCGGCAGCATCCGCTTTGTCGACCACGGCACCGGTCGCGAGATCACGCTGGTTGACGTGACCGCCAGCCTTGAGGTGCCCGATTACTCCGGCCCCTTCACTCTGTCGGGTCAGGCGCTTTCGGGCGGTCAGCCGGTGTCGCTTGATCTTGCAGGCGATGTGTTTTCTGCGTTTACCGAAGGGCGGGTGGTGCCCTTGACGGTGAAGTTGGTCGCCGGTGGCTCGACCGTCGCGTTCGAGGGACGCGGTGGGTTCGCGCCCGTGGCAGCCGAAGGGGTTCTGGCGGCGGATCTGTCGGACCTGCCTGCACTCGGTCGGCTTTGGGGGTCTGAACTGTCGCAGCCCAGTCTGGGCATGGGTCAGGATAAGCTGAACGTTGCAGGTCAGGTAACGCTGGACGGCAGCGGTGCCGCCTATTTGCGCGGGGCCGAAGTCGATGCCGATTCGAACCACATCTCGGGCGATTTCGATCTGAAGCCCGGCGAGGCGCGTCCGACACTCACGGGCCAGCTTGTCGCCGGGCCGCTGATGATCGGTGACGCACGGGGAAGTGCCGGTTCCGGGAAGAGTGCTGCCAGCACGGGCTGGTCGGCAGAGGAAATCGATGTCTCGGCGCTGGGACTTGCTGATGCTGAGATCGGGTTTTCGGCCCCTTCCCTGGCGCTTGGGCCGATGGAGTTTGGCGAAGTGCGTGGGCTGGTTACTGTGGAACGGGCGCGGGCCAAGATCGAAATAAAGGGGGCCAATGCCTATGGCGGCATGGTCACCGGTGATTTTGTTGTGAACGGGCGTGGCGGTTTGTCGGTCGGCGGGCGGCTGAAGATGGTCGGGCTTGCAACTGAACCCTTGTTTACCGACCTTCTGGGCTGGGACCGGCTGGTTTCCACCGGGGATTTCGAGCTGGAATATCTGGGTGTCGGCAATTCCATGGCGGCGATCATGTCCAGCCTTGAAGGCAAGGGCGAGGTGGGCCTTGGGCCGGGTGAGATCCAGGGGATCGATATTGCCAGCATGCTGCAGACGCTGGAGCCTGACCATGTGGGCGAAGGGCAGAAGACGATCTTCGATGCACTGGCAGGAACCTTCGTGATCGCGGGCGGGGTGCTGTCGAACAGCGATATGAAGATGGTGTCACCCTATTTCATTGCCTCGGGGTCGGGTGAAATCGGAATCGGCAAACAGACGTTGGACTATCGCCTGCGCCCGACGGCCTTGGCGGCCGAGGATGGGACCGGAGGCGTCATGGTTCCCCTGCTGATCACCGGCACTTGGGCCGATCCGCGTTTCCAGCTGGATCTGGAAGGCATCGCCCGCGAAAAGATGGAAGAAAAGGCGAAAGATCTGGAAGCCAAGGCCAAGTCCGAACTTGAAAAGCGGCTGGAAGAAGAGCTTGGCGTCAAGATCGCGCCGGACCAAAGCCTTGGCAATGCGGCGGTTGATGGCGCCGGGGACGCGCTGGATGACGCGGCCAAGAAGCTTTTGCTGGAAATCCTGGAATAGCCCGGGGGTGCGAGCCCCCGGGAAGTATCCTTAGCGGCGACGGTCGCGCCGGGCGCTCATCGGCTGGAAGGCCACGCCGACATGCGCTTCGCAATAGGGCTTGCCGGGGATCGACGGCAGGCCGCAAAACCAGAAGTCATCGGTTGCCGGGTCGCCAATCGGCCATTTGCAGGTCCGCTCGGTCAGTTCCATCAGCGTCAGCTTCCGGGCCCGCTTTTCAACCTCACGGACCGAGGCCAGCGCTTCGGGGCTGATCTCGTTCAGGCTGGGCTGCGGCGGCAGCGGTTGGCCTGCCGGGATGATCGCCTTGCGCACCGGCAGCGTCGTTACGTTCGACACCGGAGCCGCCTGCGGGGCAGGGGCAGGACGCGGCGGCTCGGCGCGCGGAGCAACCGGTTCCGGGCGGGCAGCTTCCGCTTTGGCTGGGGCAGCGGCTTGCGGGGCTTCCTGCTCTTCGGCGCTACTCGCGCGGTTCGACAAGCCCAGCCGATGGACCTTGCCAATAACTGCATTGCGGGTCACCCCGCCCAGTTCCTTGGCGATCTGGCTGGCCGACTGACCCTCGACCCACATGCGCTTGAGCGTTTCGACCCGCTCGTCCGTCCAGGACATACCCGTCTCCGCCTGTCTGAAATTCCTGGGCATCTTATCCGTCCATGGCAGGTGGCCGCAAGGGTTGGCGGTCAATCGCGGCGATTCGGGCAAACGCGGCCCTTGCGGCAGTCTTCTTCCGCCGCCTATCCTGCCGCAAAGGGAGAAACACCATGCCGCACAGGAGCCACCCGAACCCCGACCTGCTGGTGGGCGAGGATCATCGCCCGCGCTGGAACTCGGCCCCGCATCGCCGGCACGGGTTTCACAATCTGCACCGCGTGACCCGCTATGCGCAAAGCTATCGGGCGGCTAACGTGCTTGACTTGCGGCTGTCGGCCGACCTTTCGATCTCGCAGCGCGAGGATGTGCGGCGGCTGACCAGCCTGCCGTGGTTTTCTGGCATGGCGGTGACCGAGGGAAACCGGCTGCTTTACGAAAGCTATGCCCCGGACTTTGGTCCCGACCGCCCGCATTCGATCATGTCGATTTCCAAGATGTCGATGAACCTGATTACCGGTCGGCTGTGGGAGGATGGCAAACTTGCCCTGGACGAAAAGATCGGCGCGATCCTGCCCTGGATCGGGGCGGGCTACCGTGAGGCCAGCCTGCAGGACGCTCTGAACATGAACGTCAAGAACGGCTATGACGAGGATTACAGCAACCCCGACACCACCGCCTTCCTGCATGAGGCAGCTTCGGGAATGCGGTTGCCGTCCGGCCCGGAACCCCTGAACCGCGATTTCATCGGCAGTATCGGGCTTGCGCCGGGGGCGAAGGATTTGGTCAACGACAGCGGCTCATACCTTTACAAAAGCGCCAATACCGATGTGCTGGCCTTTGCCGCCGAAGCGCGCGGTGGACACCCTATGGGGCAATGGCTGGCCGATCTGGCCGATGCAGCGGGGTTTGAGGGCGGCCTTCATGTCGCCACCGACCGCTCCGGCTTTCCGCTTCTGAACGGAGGCATCTGCCTGACGGCGCGCGATCTTTGCCGCTATGGGTCAGTCTTTGCTCGAATGGGGCAGGGGGTGGATGGCCGGCCCTTCGGCTCGGCTGAGTTCATCCGCAAGACGCAAAGCGCAGGCATCCGCATGCCCGCCCCGCGTCAGCATCTACGCTATTCCAACCAGACCAATACCGATGGGGTCTGGCTGGGCCATGGCGGCTATGGCGGGCAATATATGGTCGCGAACCCGGTGACGGGCCGCGTGGCCTCGTTCCTGTCGGTGCTGGATGATGAAAGCGGTTATGACGCAGGCTACTATCCGCCGATCATCGCAATGCTGGCCGCGATCTGCGCCGCCTAGAGTGGTTCAAGTTCTTGTTGAAACCCAAAGCATCAGATTCCAAACACCCTTGGTTTGACTTCTGATTCAACATCAACTTGAACCGCTTTAACCGGGCAGCCGCAACGCCCGGGCTTCGGCATTCTTCACGATCGGATAGGCCGGGCGACGGCGGAGAAGGTCTGCCCGGCTGGCAACCGCTGCCAGCGAGGCCTGTTCTGCGTCTGTCAGTGCCGCCAATGCCGCCTCGTCGGGGTGAAAGCTTTCCGTCAGCGCCCCGTTTGCCACGAGAACCTCATGGCGGTCGCACATGAGGATGACATATTCCACCCCATCCTTTGGCAGCGGTGGCCTTGTATCGCGAGTGTCGGACAAGGCCTCGGCGGCGACCAGCACGCGGTCCTCGCCAAAATAGACCTCGGCCCGCCAGTCGTCGATCAGCATCCGCTGCCGAGGCGAAACCAGGAGCGGCCGGTCGTTCCCTGCTGAACCGACTGGCAGCGACAGCGGTCTGAGACCCGGAAGGGCCAGAATTTCAACCGGCAAAATCTGCCGCCGCGCCACCCAGACCAGCGCGCGTGAGCCATTGGCAAGCGTCGTTACCCGGTCACCCGCGACCAACTCTTCCACTGGGCGCTGGCCATCCGGGGTGTCGATCAGCGTCCCGGCGACGAAGGCCGTCAGATGTTCGGGCTTTTCCGCCGCCGTGCCTGCACCGGCGGCGGCCAACCCGACAGGCCGACCTCCGGCCCTGACCAAAAGCAGCGACGATATTCCCTCCAGCGCTTCCACCGTGACCCGCACGCCTTCGGGCAACTCCTCGCCGGACAGCGCAAGCGGCTGGGCAAGGACCATGCCTTCCTCGCTGTCTACCAGATGGATTTCCGTGATCCGGGGATCAGGGCGCAAGCGCGGCGGCTCTTCGGCCAGCCGCACAGCCAGCCCGACCCCGGCGCGACGCTCGGGCAAGTCGAACTGGTCAAGGGCGTAGACGCCGACAGGGATGCTCTGCGCGGCCATGCGGTCCTTCGAAACCTCGTCCCCGTTGCGGTCGGTCGATGGAATGGCGGGCCACTGGTGACCAGCCCCTTGATCCTGCCTTGCCAGCCTTTACAGACCATTTCCAGCAAAAAAGGCCTTTGCCCAAGCGGCAAGCCTTAAACGCAATCCCTGCGGGAATTGGTCGCAAGGCAGCTGGCCCCTGTAAGGTGGCGATTTCCGCGGAAGGGCTTTACGGAATTGGGAAGCCGGGCTAGAAGGCCCGCATGACCGCAGCTACCCGACATATCCCTGTCTCGCGCCGACGCCCCCGCGTCTGAGCCCTGCTGCCGTCATTGGCGCGCCCATTGCGCCGCATCTTCCCCAAGTTGACTATAGCCCCGCCGTCAGGCACCCATTGGCTTTCATTCCAAGGACCCCGCTCATGATCCCGTCCGTCTTGCCGACCTACAACCGCGCGCCGCTTGCCTTTGCCCGCGGCGAAGGCAGCTGGCTGATGGCGGAGGATGGTCGCCGATATCTGGACCTTGGGTCCGGTATTGCAGTGAACTCGCTGGGCCACGCCCACCCCGATCTGGTGAAGACCCTGACCGAACAGGCGCAGAAGCTCTGGCATGTCTCGAACGTCTATACCGTGCCGGAACAGGAACGGCTGGCTAAGCTTCTGACCGACCAAACCTTCGCCGACACGGTGTTCTTCACCAATTCCGGGACCGAGACCGCCGAGCTTGCGATCAAGATGGCGCGCAAGTTCTACTATGAAAACGGCCAGCCTGAACGGGTGGAGATCGTGGCCTTCGAAGGCGCGTTCCACGGCCGCTCCACCGGTGCCATCGCGGCGGCGGGGTCCGAGAAGATGGTCAAGGGCTTCGGCCCGCTGATGCCGGGGTTCGTCCATCTGAAATGGCCCAGCTCCGAAGCTGACCACGACGCGATCCGCGCTACGATTACCGACAAGACCTGCGCCGTGATCATCGAGCCGATCCAGGGCGAAGGCGGCATTCGCGTGACCCCCGACCAGTGCCTGAAGGGCCTGCGCGATCTTTGCGATGAAACCGGCACGCTTTTGATCTTCGACGAGGTGCAATGTGGCATGGGCCGCACCGGTCGCCTCTTTGCACATGAATGGGCGGGGGTAACCCCCGACATCATGATGGTCGCCAAAGGCATCGGCGGCGGCTTCCCGCTGGGTGCTTTGCTGGCGACCGAAAACGCGGCGAAAGGCATGACCGCAGGCACCCATGGCTCGACCTATGGCGGCAATCCCCTGGGCTGCGCGGTGGGCGCGAAGGTTGTCGAACTGATCTCCGACCCCGCCTTCCTGGCCGAGGTTGCCCGCAAGGGCGCATTGATGCGTCAGGGCCTTGAAAGCCTTGTCGCCCGCCACCCGCAAGTGTTCGAATCCGTCCGGGGCGAAGGCCTGATGCTGGGTCTGAAATGCAAGCCCGCCCCCGCCGATGTGGTCAAGGCTGGCTATGACCAAGGCATCCTCACCATCGCGGCCGCTGACGACGTGCTGCGACTGCTGCCCGCGCTCAACATCCCTGACGCCGACATCGCCGAAGCATTGACCCGCCTCGACGAGACAGCAACCAGTCTGGAAAAGGCCGCCTGAGCTTTCTCTTCCCCGAATATCCCACGGGTGCAGCCTTGGTTGCACCATTGGTCCAAGAAACCAAGGCTGCGGAAGGTGTGAAACCTCCGGTTCCGCCGGTTCAGAAAAGCGAAACGAAATGAAGCACTTCCTCGATATCCACAAGACCACCCCCGCCGACCTTCGGGCCATGATCGATTCTGCTCAGGCGATGAAGACCGCCCGCAACACCCGCCCCAAGGGCACGCCCGATGATGACCAGCCGCTCAAGGGCCAAATGGTTGCGCTGATCTTCGAAAAGCCTTCGACCCGCACCCGCGTGTCCTTTGACGTGGGCGTGCGCCAAATGGGTGGCGAGACTTTGGTCCTTTCCGGCAAGGAAATGCAGCTTGGCCATGGCGAAACCATCGCGGATACCGCCCGGGTCCTGTCGCGCTATGTTGACCTGATCATGATCCGCACCTTTGAAGAAGCAACGCTTCTGGAAATGGCAGAGCATGCGACCGTCCCGGTGATCAATGGCCTGACCAACCGCAGCCACCCCTGCCAGATCATGGCCGATGTGATGACCTATGAGGAACACCGTGGCCCGATCAAAGGCCGCAAGGTCGTCTGGTGCGGCGACGGCAACAACGTCTGTTCGTCCTTCCTGCATGCGGCCGGCCAGTTCGGGTTCGACTTCACCTTCACCGGCCCGGAAACGCTGGACCCCGAAGACAAGTTCGTCGAATTCGCCCGGTCCAAAGGCAGCCGCGTCACGATCCAGCGCGACCCCTTCACCGCCGTTGAAGGCGCTGACCTTGTTGTCACCGACACCTGGGTCTCGATGCACGATCCCGAGTCGACCAAGGAACGCCGCCACAACCAGCTCCGCCCCTATCAGGTGAACGAGCAGCTGATGACCCGCGCCAAGCCCGACGCGCTGTTCATGCATTGCCTGCCCGCGCATCGCAACGACGAGGCGACCAGCGCCGTGATGGACGGCCCGCATTCGGTGATCTTCGACGAGGCCGAAAACCGCCTGCACGCACAAAAGGCCGTCATGCGCTGGTGCCTCAGCGTCTGATCGGCCACTCACCGCGCCCGTCGTCGACTTGCGCGATTTTTCTTTCAGCTATCATTCACCAAAATGGCTGATTGAGGGGCGGATCGATGGTAATTTCACCATATGGTTTAACGAATCGACTCCGACCCCCTGACCATGGTGCTCAAAGCCGCGGGCGATCCGACGCGACGGGCGATCCTGTCGCATCTGGCTCAGGAAGGCCCTTCGCGGGTGACCGACATCGCGGTGCGCTTCGACATAAGTCTTAACGCCGTGTCAAAGCATATCATGGTGCTGGAGCGGGCCGGTCTGGTCAGCCGCCGAACCCAATGGCGCGAGCACCTGATCGAGCTTCAGACCGCACCACTGGCCGAGGTCGACCGCTGGTTCCAGCAACTTCGCTCGATCTGGGAGCTTCGGCTTGATGCCCTGGAAGCCCATCTTGCAAAGGACAAATCCGATGACTGACCTGACCCTCACCTGCCGACGGACCCTGAAGGCCAGTCCGCAAGCGGTCTACAACGCCTGGCTTGACCCCGAAACCATGCGCCGCTTCATATCGCCGGGGCCCGATACGCATGTCTCCGAGGCCCGCTCCGATCCGCGTATCGGCGGGCGGTTCTTCGTCATGATGCAGGGCGACAAGCCCTATCCGCACGAAGGCACCTATCTTGTGCTAGAGCCCTTTTCGCGCCTCGCCCTCACCTGGGAGGCCCCCTGGTCTGCCCCGGGCACCCAGGTTGAACTCCAGCTGACGCCGGTGACCGATGGCACCGACATCGTGCTGACCCATGTGAAATTCATGACCGAGGAAAGCCGCGACAACCATCAAAGGGGCTGGACCGGCATTCTGGAGAAACTTGCGGCAACCTTTACGGAAAAGGATGCGAAAAACGGATGAGATTCTCATGGGCGTAAACTGGACGGCGGTCATTGCCGGCACGGTTGTCAGCTTCGGGCTTGGGGTCCTGTGGTTCGGACCGATCTTCGGCAAGATCTGGTCGGTCGGCAGCCACGGCATCACCCCTCCGTCGCGTATGCCCGTCATGGCCATGGCCTTTCAGCTGGCCGGAACCTCCTTCATGGCCTGAGTCATCGGCGCCACCGCCACCATCACCGCGCTCGTCACCGCGATCTTCGCGATCCTCGCCATCGCCGCCCTTCTGGCGGCGGCCTCGCTTTTCAGCCAGAAGACCATAGCCGCCGCCCGGATCGAGGGTGCCTTCGTGCTGATCATGGGGGTCGTGATGATTGCCGCACAGGGGGTCCTATAAAGGAGCTTACCGGCAGGGCTGGCCCCTTTCCCTGCCGGGGGTTATGGTCCGCACAATTCGCAGGTTTATCTGCGCCAGAGGAGGCCCCAATGCACCGCCAATCCGTCGCCGTCTTCGACCGTTTCTTTGCTGCCCTTTCCGCCATCCTCACCAAGGCCGAGGCGCAGTGCGAGGCGAAGAAATTCAAGCCCGAGGTCCTTCTTGCTGACCGCCTTTACCCCGACATGTTGCCGTTCACCCGTCAGGTTCAGATTGCCTGCGACTTCGCGGTCCGCGGAACGGCCCGGCTTGCAGGGCAAGAGCCGAAGAGCTTCCCCGATACCGAAACCAGCTTTGCCGAGCTTCGTGACCGCATCAGCGCCGTCCGCGGCTACATGGCAGGTTTCACTGCCGAGGATTTCTCCAAGGCGGCCGAGCGTCAGATCGCCTTCAAGGCCGGTGGCCGGGACATGACCCTGTCGGGCGCGGATTACCTGTCCTTCTTCGCCTTGCCGCAGTTCTTTTTCCATGTGACCACCGCCTACAACATCCTGCGCCACAACGGGATCGAGCTTGGCAAGCTCGATTACATGGGCGCGGTCTAAGTATGCTCTAGCCCTTTAGGAAGATC
This sequence comes from Paracoccaceae bacterium, assembly GCA_947504705.1. Lineage (GTDB taxonomy): Bacteria > Pseudomonadota > Alphaproteobacteria > Rhodobacterales > Rhodobacteraceae > Tabrizicola. The sequence continues at coordinate 4,497 of CANNIA010000010.1, read as the reverse complement.
AGCCCGCCACCGCTTCAGCAGTGCGGGCTGGCCTTGCCGCATCGGCGTCCGCCGCGCGTCCGGCCATAAGCGCCACGATGACCAACAACAGCGACAGCCCGGCATAGGTCGGCCGAAAGCCCACATGCTCGGCCAGAAATCCGATGGATGACGGCGCGACAAGAATGCCGCAATAGCCGACCATCGTCGCAATCGAGATCGCCGAAGCCGCAGGCAAGCGCGGGTGGTTTCCAGCGGCTGAAAACAATACCGGGACCATATTCGCCACGCCAATACCCGCCGCTGCAAAGCTGACTATCGCGACCCAGTCAAAGGGGGCCAGTGCGCCCCCCATCAGCCCCGCAGCACCCATAAAACCCGAGACCCGCAAGGTGCGAACCGCGCCAAACCGGTTGCGCACCCCGTCGCCCAGAAACCGCATGATGGCCATGGTGCCGGCAAAGCAGGCAAAGCCCAAGCCCGAGGTGACGACCGAAGAGCCCAGCTCTTTCTGCAGATAGATCGCGGCCCAGTCGAGCACCGCCCCCTCGGGAATCATCGCAAACAGCGTCAGGATCCCAGCAGCCAGATGTGGAAGTCGCGCGGGAAAAGCTGGTGCTTCGGGGCGAGCGCGCCCTCGGGGCTTGCTTGCGGCAGGGGCGGCGGAAGGAACGCCATCGCACCAACCACGAGACACCCGATTGCCAGTGCTGCAAGCAATGACTGCCCCTCGGCACCAAGCTTCACGATGGCATAGCTGCCTACAGAGCCGCCGACAAAGCCGCCAAGGCTCCAGAACCCATGCGAGGCCGACATGATCGCTCGACCCAGCCTGCGCTCGACCTCGACTGCTTGGGCGTTCATCGCCACATCCATCGACCCCGCAATCGCGCCAAAGGCAGCCATTGCCGGGGCCAGTAGCCAAAGCGTCGGGGCAAAGACGATCAATGGCAGGGTAGGGATCATCGCCAGCGCGAAAACCGTCAGGACCCGCCGCAGGCCGAACAGGACGATCAGGCGTCCCGAGAAAAGCATGGCGGAAACGGCCCCGATCCCCAGAACCAGGATCAGAAGGCCCAGCGTGGATTCAGTGATCTGGTGGCGGGGCAGAAGGAACGGGATCTGCGTCGCCCAGATACCGGTCGCAAGGCCATTGGCCATGAACATGGCCGCCACTGCCCAACGCGCCCGCTGTGCTTGCCTGTCGATCTGCATCATCCGCCCTCAAATGTTAGCGCCTCTCATAGGCCGCGCGCCCGCAGGGGGAAAGAGCCCCGGTGGTCAATCTCTGTTGCAGGTGTGAAAGACGGGCCAAATTCCTTAGGGAAGAAACTTGGTGCCTCACGTCCCCCGTGGTTTCGCCCGCAACGTCGGCTCGGCCTCGGTCGGGTCTTCGGGCCAGGGATGGCGGGGATAGGCCCCGCGCATGTCTTTCCTGACATCGGCATAGGATGTGGCCCAGAACCGCGGCAGATCGGTCGTCACCTGCACCGGGGCGCGGGCAGGCGAAAGAAGCGTGATGCGCAGGGGCAGGCGGTCGGTTCCGACGACCGGATGCACCGTCACCCCGAACATCTCTTGCAGGCGCACTTCAATGGCCGGAACTTCGCCGTCGTAGTCGATCGGGATCTTCCGCCCCAGCGGAGTTTCAAAGCTGCCCGGCACCAGCCGATCCATCTCGGCCAACCGGTCCCAGCCCAGATGAGCCTGCAAGGCGGGCAGAAGGTCAAAGGCCTTCAACTCGCTCTCGGTCTTCAGCCCCGAAAGATGCGGCAAAAGCCAGTCTTCGGCGCAAGCCAGCAGGGCAGGGTCCTCGACCTCGGCCCAGCCCTCCCTTCGCGCCAGCCGCGCCCGTGCCCGTAGCCGCCGTGAGGCCGCCGACCATGGCAGGCCCAAGGTCCTGATTCCCTCCAGCGCGGCTAGCGCCACGCGGACAGGCGGCGCTTCCCAATGCCGGTCATCGAGCACAAGCGCCCCCAGCCGCTCCTGCCGGCGCGACAGCACCCGCCCGTCGCGCCGCGACCATTCGCAAACCTCCTCCCAGGCAATCCGGTCGGCATACAGCCCCCGAACCTCACCTTCCGAAATCGCCACCGCCTGCCGCACGGTGGCTTCCCGGGCGTCGCCATCAAGGTCGGTGGCCACGATCAGCCGCGCGCCCGACAGCGGCAGGCCCGCCGCCATCGCCGCCCCCTTTCCACCCGACAAGACCCAACGCGGCGCCTCGCCCTTGCGGCGCAGCCCGATCCGGTCGGGATAGGCAAGGGCGGCCATTTCGGCCAGTGAAAGGCCTTTGGGCGCACCACTTGCCGCGCCCTTGAACGAAGCCGCCAGCCGCTTCGCCTCGCCCCGAATCCGTTCGACTGTCGGGCGATGCACCTCCGGCACCGGGCGCGCCACGGCCTGCATCCGCAAGCCCAGATCAGGCGGAGCCCCACGCAGGGGGTCTCGTTCGGCCAGAAGGGCGGCCAAAGTCGCCGCCTCCGGTCCCGCCACGTCCAGCATATGCGCCAGCCTTGGATGCAGGGGTAGGGCGGCCAACTGGCGACCATGCGCGGTGATGTGACCCTTGTCGTCCAAGGCACCAAGGCCGCGCAGTAGCGCCTTCGCTTCGGCCAGCGGGCCGGACGGCGGAGGCGTCAGGAATGGCAGGTCCACCCCGCCCCACAGCGCCAGTTCCAGCGCAAGGCCGGAAAGGTCCGCCACCTCGATCTCGGCGGGCGGAAAGGCGGCAAGGCCACCTTCCTCTCCCTTGGTCCACAGCCGGTAACAGACCCCCTCAGCCACCCGCCCAGCCCGGCCCCGGCGCTGATCCGCCTCGGCCCGCGTGACCCGTTCCGTCACCAGCCGCGACATGCCGGAGTTCGGGTCGAACCGCGCCCGTCGCGCCCGGCCTGCGTCCACCACCACCCGGATATCCGGCAAGGTCAGCGAGGTTTCGGCAATGGAGGTCGCCAGCACCACCTTCCGCGCCCCGGTCGGGGCTAAGGCCGCACGCTGCGCGGCAAAGTCCATCGCCCCGAAAAGCGGCCGGATCGCCACACCCGGCAGACCGTCAAGCAGGCCCTCCACCCGCCGGATTTCGCCTTCCCCCGGAAGGAAGACCAGCACCCCGCCGTCCGTCTCCTCCAGCGCCTCCCGTACTGCCCGCGCCACAACCGCCTCCAGCCGCAACGAGGCATCCGGCGGGCGCGGCAGCCAGCGTGTCTCCACCGGATACGCCCGGCCCTCGGACGAAATGACCGGCGCATCCCCCATCAGCGCGGCCACGGGGCCGGCATCCAGCGTTGCCGACATGACCAGAAGCCGCAGGTCGGGCCGCAAAGCCCCCCGCACTTCCAGGCACAAGGCCAACCCAAGATCGGCATTCAGGCTGCGTTCGTGAAATTCGTCAAAGATCACCAGCCCTACGCCCGAAAGCTCGGCGTCGGACTGGATCATCCGGGTCAGGATGCCCTCGGTCACCACCTCGATCCGGGTGGCGGCGGACACTTTGCTTTCACCCCGGATGCGGTAGCCGACTGTCTGGCCAACCCTTTCGCCCAAAGTCTCGGCCATCCGCTCTGCCGCACCCCGCGCGGCCAGACGGCGGGGTTCCAGCATCAGGATGCGGCCCGGAGTCGTGGCCAGCAGATGCAGCGGCACCAGCGTCGTCTTGCCCGCCCCCGGCGGCGCCTGCAACACCGCCAGCCCCCGCGCCTGCAAGGCATCGGCAAGGTCGGGCAGGATCGAGGAAACCGGCAAAAGGATCATGCCCCGGTTATGGCGCGCGGGCCCTTGCCAAGGGAAGCCCCAAGATTTTCGACCGAAATCGCCTGCCTGCCCCTCGCCAAGCCCGCCCCTATCCGGCAGAAAGACCCAAGAGGGAGACCGCATGGACGCCGAAGACCGAGCCCGACTGATCCGCGCTGGCGACCGCCGGGCCTTGGCCCGCGCGATCACGCTGGTCGAAAGCGGCCGCGCCGATCACCGGACCGAAGCGCTCGCTCTCCTTGACGCCCTGCGCGAACCGGGTCGGCAAGCCCTTCGGATCGGCCTTTCCGGCACGCCCGGCGTCGGCAAATCGACCTTCATCGAAGCCTTTGGCCTGATGCTTACGGCCATGGGCCTGAAAGTGGCGGTCCTTGCAGTCGATCCCTCCTCGGCCCGCTCCGGCGGCTCGATCCTTGGCGACAAGACCAGAATGGAGCGTCTGTCGCGTGATCCAAACGCGTTCATCCGCCCCTCGCCCAGCCAAACCCAACTGGGCGGCGTCGCCCGGCGCACCCGCGAAGCAATCGCGATCTGTGAAGCGGCAGGCTTTGATATCGTCCTGATCGAAACCGTGGGTGTCGGGCAATCCGAAACCGTGGTCGCCGAGATGACCGATATCTTCCTGCTCCTCCTCGCCCCGGCCGGAGGAGACGAACTCCAAGGCGTCAAACGCGGCATCATGGAAATGGCCGACCTGATCCTGGTGAACAAGGCGGATGGCGAGCTTCTGCCCACCGCGCGGCGCACTTGCGCCGACTATTCCGG
>CANNIA010000009.1 GCA_947504705.1 Paracoccaceae bacterium | reverse complement strand
ATGGCCGATGCCGATGGCGATCAGCTCCACCGCCCGGCGGCGTTCGACCATCGCGATCACGTCGCGAAGGTGCTTTTCCAGATAGTTGGCCGGGTTGACCGACAGGGTCGAATCATCGACCGGGGCGCCATCGGAAATCACCATCAGGATCTTGCGCGCTTCGGGCCGGTTCATCGACCGCCGGAACGCCCATTCCAGGGCCTCGCCGTCGATGTTTTCCTTGAGCAAACCCTCTTTCATCATCAGCCCCAGATTGGGCCTGACCCGCCGCCACGGCGCATCGGCGGACTTATAGATGATGTGGCGCAGATCGTTCAGCCGCCCCGGCATCTGCGGGCGTCCCTGTGCCAGCCACCGCTCGCGTGATTGGCCACCCTTCCAGGCGCGGGTGGTAAAGCCCAGGATTTCGACCTTCACCGAACACCGCTCCAGCGTCCGCGCCAAGACATCCGCACAGATCGCCGCGATGGAAATCGGGCGGCCGCGCATGGAACCGGAGTTGTCCAGCAACAAAGTCACGCAAGTATCGCGGAACTCGGTGTCCTTCTCCTGCTTGAAACTCAACGGGGTAGTCGGGTTCGCCACAACCCTCGCCAGACGGCCTGCGTCCAGCGTACCTTCCTCAAGGTCAAAGTCCCAGGACCGGTTCTGCTGCGCCTGCAACCGGCGCTGGAGCTTGTTCGCAAGCCGCGACACAGCCCCCTTCAAGGGTTCCAGCTGCTGGTCAAGATACGCCCGCAGCCGTTCCAGTTCCGCCGGTTCGGCAAGGTCTTCAGCCTTGACCTCTTCGTCGAAATCCGTCGCATAGACCGTGTAATTCGGGTCGGCATCCGAATGCGGGGCAGGGGGCGGCGGTTCCAGCGGGGACTCGCCATCCGGCAGCTCGGACTCGTCGCCCTGCTCCATGTCGGCGCTGTCCTCCATCGTGACCTGCGCCTGGTTCTGGTCTTGCTGGTCTTCCTGGCTCCGCTCAGGGGACGCCTCGGCGTCTTCGCTTTCTTCCTGCTCGTCCCCGGCGCTGTCGGGCGAATCCTGATCCTCTTCCGCCTGATCGCCCGCTTCATCCTCGGGCGCGTCCGGGTCGTCGCCCAGCTGGTCTCCATAGCCAAGGTCGGCAATCACCTTCCGTGCCAGCCGGGCAAAGGCCGCTTGGTCGCCCAGCACATGGTCAAGGTTCGACAGGGTCTCGCCCGCCTGTTCCTCGACAAAACCGCGCCAAAGGTCGGCTGCATGGGCTGCCGATTTCGGCAAGGGCCGCCCAGTCGCCATCTGCCGCACCAGATAGCCCGCCGCCACCGGCAGCGGCACTTCGGACGCGGAAGTCACCTGGCCATAGCCCTTGCGGTCCGCCTCATGCCCGATCTTCGCCTCGATGTTTCCGGCTGTCCCCGGCATGTCGCGGGCGCCGACCGCCTCACACCTGGCATTCTCCATCGCCTCATAGATATCCCGCGCCAAGGGCCCGGTCGGGGCGTATCGCGCCGCGACCCCGTCATCGTGATAGCGCCTGCGAAGGGCAAAGGCATCCGCTGTGCCACGGGCCAAAAGCACCTCGTCCCGCGTCATCCGGCGGCTGACTTGCGGCAGGCGCACGCCTTCTTTGTTCATGCCTGCCGGGTCGACGGAATAGGTCACCGTCATCTCCGGGTCATCCGCCATCGTGCGGGTGGCGTCGGCCAGGGCTTTCTTGAACGGATCGGCGGGGTTGTCGCTGGGCTTTTGCATAGGGTCAGCCTAACCGCTCATGCGACCGGCTTCCAGATGGCAGTTGAGACTTCTTGGGTCAGGTTCGGATGCGCAATCCGCCTGCGTCAAACAAGAAAGCGCGGGTCTGGTCGGGGGAAAGGTAAACCGCCTCATCGACCTGCCAATCGTATTCGCCCAGAAGCCGCACGGTCAGCAGGCCCTGACCTTCGACTTGCACATAGACCAGCGTCTCGCCGCCCAGCTTTTCGACATGGCTGATCCGGCCCGGCAAGCTGCCCTTGTCGCGCGAGATCGCCACATGCTCCGGCCGAATGCCCAGCGTATGCGCGGTGATCCCCAAAGCTGCACCCGACAGCATGTTCATCTGCGGCGACCCGATGAAGCTGGCGACAAAGGTGTTGTCGGGGTTGTTGTAAACCTCCATCGGCTTGCCGACCTGTTCGACCTTGCCCGCGCGCAACACGACGATCTTGTCGGCCAGCGTCATCGCCTCGACCTGATCATGGGTCACATAAATCATCGTCGCCTTCAGATCACGGTGCAGTTTCGCAATCTCGATCCGCGTCGCCACCCGCAGGGCGGCGTCAAGGTTCGACAGGGGTTCATCGAACAGGAAGATCTTCGGCGTCCGCACAATCGCCCGCCCGATCGCCACCCGTTGGCGCTGCCCGCCCGAAAGCTCGGCAGGGCGACGGTCCAAAAGCACATCAAGCGACAGCATGTTCGCGGCCTTGTTTGTCGCCTCGACAATCGCCACTTTCGACACCCCGGCCTGCTTCAAGGCCAGCCCCATGTTGTCGCGGACGGTCAAGTGCGGATACAAAGCATAGCTTTGAAAAACCATCGCAATTTCGCGTTTGGCGGGGGCAGTTTCATTCACCCGCACCCCGTCAATCGCCACTTCGCCGTCGGTCACATCCTCCAGCCCCGCAATCATCCGCAGAAGGGTGGACTTGCCACAGCCAGATGGCCCGACAAAGACGCAGAACTCACCATCCTCGACGCGCAGGTCGACGCCTTTGATGACTTCGGTCTTGCCGAAGGCCTTAGTGACTTGGGTAAGGGTCAAAGCGCCCATTGCAGCCTCACAGTTTTACAGGGTTGCCAGAGCGCACGCTTTCATCTGCAGCAAGGCAGACAGCCAGCGAGCGGACCGCGTCGGTCATGTGGCGGGTCAGGTCCATATCTTCCAGAATCGCGCGGGCCATGAAGGCCTGCTCACGGTCACACAGGGCCTGATGCCCCGGTTCATCGGCCATCGACAGGTCTTCATCTGGCTGGCCGTTCCTATGGATACGCAGCTTCGAGGTCATGGTGTGGGTGGAATGGTCATCCGACTTGGCACTTTCCGGCATCTTGATCGACACCGCGCCATTGGGCGACACCACATCCTTCACGAAAAACGCCGTGTCCGACATCATCGGGCCCCAGCCCGCCTCATACCACCCAACGCTGCCATCAGCGAACAGCACCTGGAAATGGCCGTAGTTGTACATGTCCTTGTCGATTTCATTGGATAGCCGGACCCCCATCCCGCGCACCTCAACGGGCGCAGCATCGGTGATCTGGCACATCACATCGACATAGTGGACGCCGCAATCGACGATGGGGCTGGTTGACTGCATCAGGGTCTTGTGAACCTCCCACGTCGGGCCGGAAGACTGCTGGTTCAGGTTCAGCCGGAACACATATGGCCCGCCCAAGGCCCGGGCCTCGGCAATCAGCCGCATCCACGACGGGTGATGGCGCAGGATATAGCCCACGACCAGCTTGCGCCCATTCGCCATCGCGCAATCGACCACCCTTTGCGCATCGGCCACCGTCGCCGCCAAGGGCTTTTCGACAAACACATGCGCGCCCTGTTCCATCGCAGCGCAGGCATAGTCGGCATGGCTGTCGGTATAGGTCGCCACACAGGCCAGATCGGGCTTCACTTCCCGCAGGGCGGCGTAGAAATCGCCATGCAGCGGCACGCCCGCCAACTCATCTGGCAAGGCGACCTTCGACCGGTTCACCAGCCCGACCAGATCAAAGGCCGGGTTCCCCGCATAGGCCAACGCATGGCTGCGCCCCATGGTGCCAAGGCCTGCAACAAGCGTGCGGATCATTTGACAGCTCCTGCAGTGATGCCACGGATCAGTTGACGCGAGAAGAGAAGGTAAAGGACCAGAACCGGCAGGATCGCGAGGCTGAGGGCGGCCAGAACAGCGTTCCAGTCGGTCACGAACTGGCCGATGAAGACTTGTGAGCCAAGGGTGATCGTCTTCACTTCCTCCCCCGGCGCGAGGATCAAGGGGAACCAAAGGTCGTTCCAGATCGGGATCATGGTGAAAACCGCCACCGTCGCCATTGCGGGGCGGACCAACGGCAGGACCAGCCGGAAGAAGATCGTGTATTCCGACAGCCCGTCTATTCGGCCAGCGTTCTTCAGGTCATCCGAGACCGTCCGCATGAACTCCGACAGGATGAACACCGCCAAGGGCAGGCCCTGCGCCGAATAGACCAGCACCAGCGCCGTCCGTGTGTTCACCAGCCCGGTTGCGACCATCATCTGCAGGATCGCCACCGTACCCAGCCGGATCGGGATCATGATGCCAAGCGCCAGATAAAGCCCCATCAGCGTGTTACCCTTGAACCGGTATTCCGACAGGGCGAATGCCGCCATCGCTCCGAAGAGAAGCACGCAGAACAGGCTGCCGACCGTCACGATCATCGAGTTCAGGAAGTATTGGAAGAAGTCACCCTGATGCATGACCGTCGTATAGCCGACCATGTCGAAATTCGACGGCAAGGGCAGCGACAGCGGATCAGCAAAGATCGCCTTCCGCGACTTGAAGCTGTTCACCACGATCACGAAAACCGGGAAAAGTGCGACCAGCGTCCAGGTGATCAGGACGGCATGGGCGGCAATCGTGCGGCCAAGATTTTGTCTGGCTTGCATGGCGACCCCCTCAGAACTGATAGCGGCGCAGCCGCGTCTGGATCAGGAACAGATAGACGCAGACGCCGGTCAGGATGATGAAGAACATCGCCGTCGCAATTGTGGCCCCCATGTGCGGGTCACCCAGTTGCAGCTGGAACCCAAAGAAGGTGCGGTACAGGAAGGTGCCCAGAATATCGGTTGCATAATCCGGCCCCGCCAGCGCCCCTTGCGCCACATATATCAGGTCGAAGGCGTTGAAGTTGCCGACGAATGTCAGGATCGAGATGATGCCGATCGATGGCAGGATCAGCGGCAGCTTGATCTTCCAGAACTGGCTGGCCCCGGTGATCCCGTCCATTTCCGCCGCCTCGATCACCTCATCCGGGATCGACAGCAGGGCGGCATAGATCAGCATCATCGGAATGCCGATGAACTGCCAGACCGAGATCAACGCCAGTGTCGTCAGCGCATATTGCTCTTTGCCCAGCCATGGCGCGAACAGCGACTTCAGCCCGATAAAGTCCAGCATCCCGGGCGCAATGCCCCAGATCGGCGACAGGATCAGCTTCCAGACAAAGCCCACGATGACGAAGCTCAGCACCGTCGGGATGAAGATCGCAGTGCGGTAAAAGGCCGCCATCCGCAGCCGTGGCGTCGACAGGATCGCCGCCAGCAGAATACCGATCGGGTTCTGCACCAGCATGTGGATCACGAAAAACCAGGTGTTATTGCCAAGCGCATTCCAGAACGCATCAGACCAAAGCGCATCGCCAAACAGCGTGGCGAAATTCCCAAGGCCCACGAAAACCCGCTCGCCTGCCTCGGTGACGTTCATCAAGGACTCGGTCAGCGTGCCGAACAGGGGAATGATCATCAGCGCGGAATAGATCAGCAGCGCCGGGGCCAGGAAGACGGCGATGTGCCAGCGCAAGGGCCTACGCGAAGCCATGTTCTACCCCTTTCATACTGGTGGAAATATCCCGCGGAGGGTCTGGGGGGCGCGAAGCCCCCCAGTCCGAAGTTTCAGGATTACTGCTGCGGAGCGTACCAGGACGCAAGGCCAGCCTGCAGCCGTGCGCCTGCATCTGCCGGGGTCTCGGTGCCTTTGATTGCGGCCACCGAAGCGCCCCAGGTCTCGGTCTCAAGGTTCGGCGTGCCACGCGACAGGATCTGGTAGGTGGAACGGATCGAAGATTGGCACTTGTCACGCCACGACACAAACTCCTGCGCCAGCGGGTCCTGCATCACAACCGGGGTCGCGTTCAGGCTGAAGAAGCCCGGCAGGGCGTTGGCGTAAAGTGTCGCAAACTCGGGCGAGCCGACCCAGTCAAGGAAGACCTTCGCCTGATCGCCATGGGCCGAGGCCGGGTTCAGGCCAATCGCGATGTCGGTGTGGTCCGAGATATAGCAGGTGTCGCCAGCAGCGCCGACCGGCGGCGGGAAAGCCCCCATCTTGAACGTGGCCTGGGTGTTGAAGCCCGAGATTTCCCACGAACCAGCCGGATAGATCGCCGCGCGGCCAAGCGTGAACAGGTTCTGGCTGTCGGGATAGGTCTGGGCCTCGAAGCCGTCACCCAGATACGCACCCCAGCGGGCCAGTTCTTCGTAAGGGGCCACCCACTGCGGATCGGTCAGCTTTTGGGTGCCTGCGATCAGGGCCAGACGGCCTTCTTCACCGTGCCAGTAGTTCGGGCCGATGTTGTTGTAGCCCATGGTCGCGGCTTCCCACTGGTCGTTGGTGCCCATCGCCATCGGGATATAGGTGCCGTCCGCCTTGATGGTGTCGAGTGCGGCAAAGAACTCGTCCCGCGTCGTCGGCACGGCAATCCCCAGCGCTTCAAAGGCATCCGCGTTGTAGATGAACCCATGGATCACCGAAGCCATCGGCACGCAGAACGTCGCCGCAGCATCATCGGTCTGCCAAGCCGACTTTGCCACCGGCGAGAAGTTCGCCATCGAGGCCAGGCCGGAGAGGTCGGCCAGATGGCCCTTGTTGTAAAGCTCAAGGCTGGCGTCGAAGGGGCGGCAGGTGATCAAGTCACCGGCGCTGCCAGCGTCAAGCTTCGCGTTCAGAGCGGCGTTGTATTCGGCCGGAGCAGTCGGCGCGAAGACGACCTTGATGCCGGGGTTTGCGGCTTCAAACGCCGGGATGATCGTGTCTTGCCAGATCACCAGGTCGTCGTTGCGCCAGCTTTCGATGGTCAGCGTCACGTCCTCGGCCCAGGCCGCACCGGAAAGCGCGGTCGAGACAAGAAGCGCCAGGCGGAAAGTCTTGGTCATGGTCTTCTCCCTGTTTTTGGGCGTCAAAGCGCCCGGTTGCTCGGTCTTTCTGCATCAGTCTTTCAGCACGGGGGCCAGATGGCCCCCGGCCTTGGTCAGTCGGTCCATGGCATCGGCGGGACTATACCCCCTTGCCACCAGAACCGCAGGCTTCACCGCGCCGCCGGTTGCGGTCAAAGCCGCTTCGGCGACGGCGCGCGGAACTTGTGCAATATCGGCCACAATACGCGCGGCCCGGTCGATCAGCTTGGCATTGTCGGCCACCACATTCACCATATAGCCATCATGGACATGGCCAAGCTTCACCCCGATCAGGGTCGACAGCATGTTCAGCGCCACCTTCTGCGCCGTGCCTGCCCCCATCCGGGTCGACCCCGAAACCACCTCGGGCCCCGTCTCCAGCAGCACCGCAATATCTGCGCGGGCCAAGAGCGGCGACCCCGCCACATTCGCAAAGCCCGCGACCTTGATGCCCCGCGCCTTCGCCGCATCCGCAACGACCAGCGCATATGGCGTCGTTCCCGATGCGGACAGGACCAGAACCATGTCCCCTGTCTGCAACCCCGAAGCATCAAGATCAGCCAATGCCAGCGCCGGATCATCCTCGACAGCACCTGTCATGTGCAAAAGCGCCGCCGTGCCGCCCGCGAACAGCACGGGCACCCGGTCGGGTGGAATGCCGAAAGTGCCCGGAAGTTCCAGCGCATCGGCCAGTGCCATCAGGCCCGACGATCCCGCCCCGGCATATCCAAGCTTGCCGCCACGGCCCAGAACCTGCGCCGCTGCCTCTGCCACCTGTGCAAGCGCGGGCAGGGCCGGGCCGACAGCCGCCAGAGCCGCCTGCTGAGCACCAAACAGATCGGACAAGGCCACCCCGGCCCCCCGCAAATGAAGGCCGTGTGACGCCGGATGCCGTGACTCGGTTGGCCGCAGGCCCATCTGATTCCCCCGCTTTCCCCTACAATGCCAAAACAATACCAATTGTAAAGCAGAACCTTCTTCTCGCCGAGTTTCCTGCGACTTCTGCCCATTTTGCATCTGCAGAAAGACTTTTTAGCCGGAAACGCAAGGACGCTTCCCCTAATGGTATTGCTTTGGTATTCTCTTGCTGAGGGAGATTCGAGATGCAGCTCATCCTGGGCGTCGATGGCGGGGGAACCGGGTGCCGGGCAGCGGTTGCTGACCTTTCCGGCCACGTCCTTGGCCGGGGTGAGGCGGGGGCGGCCAATATCGCCTCCGACCCCGATGGGGCTGCGGGCAACATCCGCGTGGCCGTCGAAAAGGCGCTGGAGCAGGCGGGCGCGACCCAGACCGACGTCAAACGCGCCACCCTTGGCCTAGCCGGGGCCAACCTGCCCGGCGCGCCCGAACGGCTGGCCGAAACCCTGCCGTATCCCCAGGTCGAGATCGTCACCGACGCGATCACCGCCGCCCGTGGCGCACTGGGGGACAAGGACGGGATCGTTGCCGCCATCGGCACCGGCTCGGTCTTCGCCGTCCAGCGAGGGGAAACGATCCAGCAATACGGCGGCTACGGCTTTCTTCTGGGCGATGAGGGCAGCGGGGCCTCGCTTGGCCGCGCACTTCTTTCCCGCAGCTTGCGCGCCCTTGACGGGGTCGTGCAGATGACTCCGCTTCTCAAAGCAACCTTGCACCGCATGGGTGGCCCCGGTGGCATTGTCGCCTTCGCCTTCGCGGCCCAACCCGCCGATTTTGCCGCCCTCGCCCCCGAGATCACCGCAAGCGATGACCCTGCTGCCAAAGCGATCATGGCCGCGGCCATGCAGGACGTAGCGGCACTGCTGGACAGACTTCAGGCCGGAACCGGCCTTCCCGTCGTCTTCCTTGGCGGGCTTGGCCCCACCTACGGCCACCGCTTTCAAACCCGCTGGCCGATCATCCGGGCCATTGGCACCGGTCTTGACGGGGCCCTGCAACTGGCCGCAAGGGGCATTTGATGCAGGAAATCTTCGCCCCCGATGCGTTTCAGGAAACCGGTGCGGGTCCGCTTTACCTCCAGCTTCACCGCCGCATTGCCGAGGCCATCGACAAAGGCCGCCTGAAACCCGGCGACAACCTGCCTCCCGAACGCGAAATGGCTGCGATGACCGGGCTGTCCCGCGTGACGGTCAGGAAGGGAGTCGAGGCGCTGGTCGCCTCGGGCCAACTGGTCCAACGGCGTGGCTCGGGCACCTATGTCGCCCCCAAGCTTCGCAAGCTGGAACAGGCGCTGTCGCTGCTGACCTCCTTCACCGAAGACATGGCCCGCCGGGGCCGCACGGTGGAAAGCGTGATCCTGTCGCGCAGCCTGAATTCCCCCACGCCCGAGGAAGTCATGGCGCTTGGCCTTGGTCTTGATGACCGGGTGGCACGGCTGGAACGGGTGCGCACCTCGGACGGGCTGCCTCTGGCCATCGAGCGCGCCTCGTTGCCGGAATCGATCCTGCCCAATCCCGATGCCGTCGGGGCCTCGCTTTACGCCTATCTCGACGGTCAGGGCCTGCGCCCGGTGCGCGCCGTGCAACGCATTTCCGCAACCAACCTGACCGCCCGCGACGCCACGCTTCTGGATGTGCCTGTGGGAACGGCGGGCCTGCGGATCGAAAGGGTCTCCTATCTGCCGAACGGCATGGTCGTGGAATTCACCCGATCCATCTATCGCGGCGACGCCTATGATTTTGCGGTCGAGTTGAAGCTGGCCGAACCCTTCGAGAGGAACACCCCATGACCAGCCACATGGCCCGCGAAGTGGCCGAGATACCGCAGGCTGTCGCCCGCTTCCTTGACCTCTCACGCCCCGCCGTAACCAAAGCAGCCATGGCCCTTCGCGCCCGCGATCCCGCCGTTATCGCCACCGTCGCGCGCGGCACGTCCGACCATGCCGCGACCTATCTGAAATATGCCATCGAACTTGCCGCAGGCATCCCGGTTGCCTCGGTCGGCCCCTCAATCGCCTCGATCTACCGGCGCCCCTTGCGGCTGACCGGGGCCGCCTGCATCGGCATCTCGCAATCCGGCCAAAGCCCCGACATCGTGGAAATGATGCGCGCGGCAGGGCAGGGTGGGGCCCTGACCATCGCCATCACCAACTTCGCCGACAGCCCCATGGCCGAGGTTTCTGACCACTGCCTGCCGCTGCAAGCGGGCGAGGAGAAAAGCGTCGCCGCCACCAAGACCTTCATCTGCTCGGTCACCGCAGGGCTGGCTCTGCTGGCCGACTGGCAGGGCGACGCCGATCTTGCCAACGCCGTTGCAACCCTGCCCGATGCCTTGGCCAAAGCCGTGACCCTTGACTGGTCGCCCCTGTCCGCGCGGCTTGTGCGGGCCGAGCATGTCTATGTCCTTGGCCGTGGCCCCGGCTATGCCGTCGCCTGCGAAGCGGCGCTGAAGATGAAGGAAACCTCCGGCATCCATGCCGAGGCCTATTCCGCGGCCGAAGTCTTGCACGGCCCCGCAGCCCTTGCCCAGTCGCAGTTCCCCGTCCTTGCCCTTGGGGTTCAGGACGCAGCCCTTCCCCAGCTTCTGGCCACCGCCGAACGGCTGGCCGCCCAAGGCGCCGATGTCTTCGTGACCGGAGCTATGGCGAAGGGGGCGGTTACCCTGCCCATGGTGCCGGACCTCCACCCCTTGGTATCTCCCTTGGTCCTTGCTGCAGCCTATTACGCCTTTGTCGAAGGCCTCGCCCGCCGTCGCGGCTTTGACCCCGACAAGCCCCCCCATCTGCGCAAGGTGACGGAGACGATCTGATGCAAAGCGCCATCACCGGCACCCGGATTTTCGACGGCAAGGCCTTCCACGATCGGGCGGCCCTGATCCTTGACGGTGACCGCATCGCCGCCCTTGTGCCGGAAGCCGAGCTTCCCAGCGACCTCCCGCGCCGGCCCATGTCGGGCACCCTCGCCCCCGGCTTTGTCGACCTGCAAGTGAACGGAGGCGGTGGACGGATGGTTGACGGCTCAACAGACCTGACCTTCGTTCGCGACCTCTGCGCACTTCACCGCAAGCTTGGCACCGCAGGCATTCTGCCCACCCTCATCACCGACACACCCGCAGCCATCGCCGCAGTCATCCATGCCGGGATCGCCGCCGCCCGCGCTCAGGTGTCGGGCTTCCTTGGCCTCCACCTTGAAGGCCCCCACCTCGACCCCCGCCGCAAGGGGGCGCATGACCCCGCCCTGATCCGACCGATGACGCCCGAAGACCTGACCCGCCTCTGCGATGCCGCCCGCGCCTTGCCCGCGCTGATGGTGACACTAGCGCCAGAATCCGCCACCCCCGACCAGATCGCCACCCTCACCGCCGCCGGGGCGGTGGTCAGCCTTGGCCACAGCGATTGCTCATCCGACACCGCCATCGCCGCCCACCGCGCCGGGGCCCGCACCGCCACCCATCTCTTCAACGCGATGAGCCAGATCGGCAACCGCGAACCCGGTCTTGCCGGGGCGGTCCTCACCTCCGACCTTTCCGCCGGGATCATTGCCGATGGCATCCACGTCCACCCGGCAACCCTGCGCCTAGCCCTTGCGGCGAAACCCCAAGGCCTGTTCCTTGTCACCGACTGCATGGCCTTTGCCGGCAGCGATGCGACCGAACTTCTTCTGAACGGCCGCCAAGTCCTCCGCCGTGACGGACGACTGACCCTCTCCGACGGCACCCTCGCCGGGGCCGACCTGACCATGCCCCGCGCGATTGAAACCTTGATCCGACAAGCCGGATGCCCGCCCGACAGGGCGCTGGCGATGGCGACCTCAATCCCCGCCACGGTGATCGGAGCAGCAAACCACATCGGCCACCTTCGCGCCGGAACCGCTGCCGATCTTGTCCTTCTGGCGGAGGATTGGTCCTTGAGCGCGGTCTGCAGCCAAGGGCTTTGGTCGGACGCCTGACTCTCTGCGATTGCGCACAGTGTTCGCGCTAACCTGCGTAATTGCACGCAGGTCTGCCGCCGTTCATATAGGCCGGGACCGACCCTCCCACCTGCAAGGAGCCCCGAAATGGCCAACAAACCCAAGATCGCAATCATCGTCTCTTCGACCCGCGCCACCCGATTTGCCGATATCCCCACCGCCTGGATCAAGGCGCAGGCCGAAGCCCGTGGCGACATGGATGTCGAGGTCGTTGACCTGCGCGACTATCCGATGCCGTTCTTCGCCGAGGTCGCCTCGAACGCCTGGGCCCCCACCCAAGACGCCGTGGCCGTCAAATGGCAGAAGAAACTGGCCGAATTCGACGGCTATGTCTTCGTTCTCGCCGAATATAACCGGTCGATCCCTGCCGTGCTGAAGAACGCGCTGGATCAGGCCTATGTCGAATGGGCGAAAAAACCCTTTGGCGCGGTGGCTTACGGCTCGATGGGCGGCACTTCGGCACTGGCGCATCTGCGCATGATCGGGGTCGAACTTCAGATGGTTCCGGTCCGCAACACCGTCCATATCGGCGGCAGCGACTTCTTCCGCGTGCATCCGGGTTTTGGCGGTTCGGGCAAGCTGGCCGACATCGAGGCCGGGATGCTGCCATCGGCCAAGGCGATGCTGGATGATGTTGTCTGGTGGGCCAAGGCGACGATGACAGCCAAGGTTGAAGGCATGCCGAAGGCGGCCTAAGCCCGCTTGGATGAGGGCGGCCTTGCACCACGCAAGGTCGCCCTTCACCTGCTAACCCGGCAAGCGAATGGGGTCAGAGACCCCGCCCGTCATCAAGCCTGCACCCGCATCGTCGCCGTCCCGTCGACCACGACATTGGTGCCCGACACGAACCCGGCCTTCGGGCTGGACAGGAACACCACCACATTGGCGATCTCTTCCGGCGCTCCCATCCGGCCCATCGGGTTGAAATCTACGTTGTCCTGAAACCCCTTGGGGTCCTCAAGCCGGACCTTGTCCCAATAGCCGCCCGGAAACAGCACGGTGCCCGGCGACACCACATTGGCCCGGATGCCCTTTGGCGCCACATGCCGGGCCAGAGACTTCACATAGAAGAACAAGGCCGCCTTCATCGTGCCATAGGACACGCCGTCAAACCCGTAATCCTCGATCCCCGAAATCGACGAAATCGCCGTGATGGCGGCCCCCTTTTCCAGCAAAGGCAAAGCCGCCTCGACCGCCGCCCGCGTATGCATCAGGTCCACCCGGTAAGCCACGTCGAAATCCTCAACCCCGCGACCTGAGGCCATCGGGCTGGCACTCGCCACCACCCCATCCAGCCGCCCCATCGCTGCATGCGCATCCTGCACGAACTGGGTCAAAGCCTCCGCATCCGCCACATCCAGCGCCCGGCCATAGGCCCTGACACCCATGCCGCGCAAGGCAGCAACCGCCTCCTCCACCGCCGCGCCATCCCGCGCGCAGATCGAGACATCCGCCCCCTCCGCCGCAAACCCCAGCGCAATCGCCCGCCCGATCCCGCGCGTCGCGCCGGTGATCAGGAAATGCTTGCCGCGAAGCTGAAGGTCCATAAGGTGCTCCTTTTTGGGTTCCGAAGGCCGAGGTTAGGGAAACACACCGCCAATATCCATCGCCTGATGCGGGATGCCGATGATGGCGACTGTGTCGCCCTTGAGGACATAGAAAACAACATGCTGGCCTTCGGGAAAGCTGCGATAGCCTTCCCGCACCTGATCCCGCGCCCGGCCAGCATTCGGGTTCTGGGCAAGCCAGTGGAAGCGGTCATTCAGGCTGCGTAGATACTGCTCCATCCGCGCCGCACCCCATTGCCGCAGCGTCCAAATCGCAATCGTATCAAGGTCACGCGCCGCACGAGGGGTGAGGCGAAACCGGGTCAAGCTGCCGAGGATTTCGCGCGTGCGATCTCGGTTTCAATGTCGAAACCGGTGACGAACTGCCCCCGCTCCGCCTCATCCGCCCCTTCGGCAAGATGGGCGCGCAGGGCCTCCAACCGCTTGGACTTGTCCTCCAACTCCCGCAAGGCAGCCCGGACAACCTCACTGGCCGAGGCGAACCGGCCCGAGGCCACCTCGCCCTGGATGAAGGCATCCCAGTGGGGTGACAGGGTGAGGGAGGTTGAGGCCAAGGAGTGATCCTGTGGAGGTATATTCCGAATGAATATAAGCGCCGTCGCGAAAGCAATCAAGGAAATCGTAGGGTGTGCTACAGCGCACCACACTCTCGCAGAAACGGTGCGCATTAGCGCACCCTACCGAAGTAAGTTACTGTCCGGTCGCTCGATACTTGACACCGTTGCAATAGGAAAATGCGTGGGGAACTACATCGCTGTTCCTCCACTCCGGATCCTGTAGGAAATCGACATCCAGTTCCCGCGCAGCCTTCCGGATTTCGACCAACTCCGCGAGGGGAGGCCGCTCGCGCCGGGCTTTTGCCAGTTCGAAGAGCAGTTCCGGATCAATGAATCCGGGTTCGGTTACAGCGTCAGGCTGCAGAATGACAACTGCGTCCCAAAGCCCTGCGCAACTAGCCAGTTCTACTGCTGAAAAGTCAGGTGGTCGCCCGACTGTCGATGGAACAAGCTCTGCCATCGGCGTTGGACACACTGGGGGCTCATCTGGACTGTAGATCAGCGGTAGGTCTTCCCGCGCGATGCAAGCCACCTCACCAGCCGAAGGCAACGGCAGTAGTGCGAAAAAGGCGAGGGCGAAACCGTAAAGGTGCGCCCTCAGCCGCATCACTTCATCGCCATACTCGCAGCGCTCTCCGGCAGTTCCTCAGCGAAACACCGCTGGTAGAACTCGGCCACCGTCGACCGCTCCAGCTCGTCGCATTTGTTCAGGAAGGTCAGCCGGAACGCATAGCCGACGTTGCGGAAAATCTCGGCGTTGGCGGCCCAGTTCAGCACGGTCCGGGGCGACATCACCGTCGACAAATCGCCGTTCATGAACGCCGTCCGGGTCAGGTCGGCCACGGTGACCATCTGGGAAATCACCTTGCGGCCCTTGTCGGTGTTGTAGTGCGGCGACTTGGCCAGCACGATGGCCGTCTCGGCATCATGGCTCAGATAGTTCAGCGTCGCGACCAAAGACCAGCGGTCCATCTGCGCCTGGTTGATCTGCTGGACCCCGTGGTAAAGCCCGGTCGTATCGCCAAGCCCCACCGTGTTCGACGTCGCAAACAGCCGGAACGACGGGTGCGGGGTGATAATCTCGTTTTGGTCCAAGAGCGTCAGCTTGCCGTCATGCTCCAGCACGCGCTGGATCACGAACATCACATCGGCCCGGCCCGCATCATATTCGTCGAACACAATCGCGACGGGGTTGCGCAGCGCCCAAGGCAGAATCCCCTCATGGAACTCGGTCACCTGCTTGCCGTCGCGCAGCTTGATCGCGTCCTTGCCGATCAGGTCGATCCGCGAGATATGCGAGTCAAGGTTGACCCGCACCGTCGGCCAGTTCAGCCGCGCGCCGATCTGCTCGATATGGGTCGACTTGCCGGTGCCGTGATAGCCTTGGATCATCACCCGGCGGTTATAGGCAAAGCCGGCCAGAATCGCCAAAGAGGTGTCCGGATCGAACTTGTAGGTCGTGTCGATCTCGGGCACCCGGTCGGTCCGCTCGGCAAAACCCTTGACGCGCATGTCGGTATCAATGCCGAACACATCGCGGACCGAGATTTCTTCGGTCGGTTTCATCACCTGCTCACCCATTGCCGTCGTCCATCGTTTTCACCCCGCGCCCCGCGCGCGGACGCGCCATCCTTGGAGCATATCTTCGGGGGGTTCAAGGCCAAGCCCGACACCGCCCCAGCCGTTTGCGGCTATTCCCGGAAAAACCGGCTGTCCTTCAACTGGTCCCAAGCCCAGACCACCTCTTGCAACTGGTCTTCATGACTACGGTCACCGCCGTTCATGTCGGGGTGCAGCACCTTGATCAAGCCCTTATAGATCTTGCGGATATCGGTTTTCGACATCGTGTCGCGGGCATCCAGAATCTCGATCGCCCGCCGTTCGGTCGGCGGCAACTTGCGCGTCGCAGCCGAGTTTGGCCGCCCCGGATTCTGCGTCGCCTTTTCGCCCAAATGTGCCATCGGGTCGCTGATCCCCACTCGTGCCCAGGCGTTGCCGTCCCCCTGACGGCTGAAGGGTTTGGTCTCGCGCTCCCAGACCCGGTCCTTTTCCAGGAACTTCTGAAACTCCTCATCGGTCGTGCCGTTGAAGAAGTTCCATTTCAGATTGTACTCGCGGATATGCTCCTTGCAGAACCAATAGAACGCATCCAGATCATCGGGCGATTTTGGCGCGCGATAGGCCGCCTTTGCCTTGCAGTCGGGATAGTCGCAGGCCTTGTCCGAGGTTTCAAACGCCCCCGACATGCCACGACGCACGGTTTGCTTGCGTTTCTTGTCCGCGGCCACGCGCAGATCGAACTGAAATGGGGGGCGACTGGTCATAAGGGGTCTTTCCGACTCGGGGCTGCGAGTCTAGGGCTTTTGACGGCAGATAGAAGGGGGCAAGGGTGACATGACCGTGAAAGAGGAAATCGAGGCCCGCCTGACCACCGCCTTTTCCCCCGAAAGGCTGGAGGTGACCAACGAAAGCCACAAGCACGCAGGCCATGCCGGCGATGACGGCTCGGGTGCCAGCCACTTCCACATCCTGATCCGCGCGCCGGCCTTTGCCGTCCTGCCCCGCGTCGCCCGCCACCGCGCCGTGCAAGCCGCGCTGGGCGACCTGAACCAACGGGTGCACGCGATTGGGTTGGATGTGGGGTAGGGCGGGCTTCAGACCGCCGCCCACCCCGTAGGGTGCGCTACGGTGCACTGAAGAAGCCTGCAATCAGTATAGGAAAGATGGCTCTGCAAGCGACGACTTGAAACACCTGCAATAAGCTGCGAACTGGTCGGAGATGCGCCACGGAACAAGGGACGACGTTTTGCGAAACTCAATCTTGGTGATCGTGAAAGACACCCCGTCCAGCAAGAAGTCAAAGGGCGGGCTTTTTCCGGTAACGATCCGCCAATTTTGCACCCTTTTCGAAACAGTTCACGTTTTTTCCGTCAAGGATCGAAAGGGCGAAAAGGCAGCCACCCCCGACAATCTTGGAGACGCTATCTACGTCAACAAGCATATGGCCCGCGGAACACTCCTTGGGCGTATGCCCGTCAATGCGGTAAACTCACACCTGATTGCTGCGGCTCTGGCCTCATATTGCAAGGACAAGCACATCGACCTTGTCCTGTCACTTCAAAGCGCCCCGGATTGCGGTTTGTTTGCGATGAAGGTCGCGTCGCATCTGAACCGTCCCTTCGGCAGTTGGGAACACCTCAGCTCGTACGCGCGCATGCGTATTGGCGGGCTTCGCCGTTGGCAACTTAAAGGCTTTTTTAGCAAGGCCGATGGAATAGCCGCCGTATCCGGGCCGGTCCTGTCGCATATCGAAAGCAATCTGGGCGTGACGCTGAAGAATGCAACCACGATCCCGAACCCGGTTCCTGAAGATATCGAAAAATCTGGGACGGTGGACACCACGCAGTTTGACAGGTATCGCACCGGCGGACCGCTCATCGGTGCATGGACAAAATGGCGCAAAATCAAACGTTTGGACATCCTCATTGATGCCTTTCATATGACAATGGAAAGATTTCCCGATGCGCAACTCTTGGTGGCAGGCAAAGTGAAGCGCGACCCAGGACCTAAGGCGCAACACCCAAATATCCATTTCCTGGGCATTATATCGCGCGACCAAATCCGCAGCTTGGCGCATGCTGTCGATTTTTGCTGCGCGCCAAGCGATTACGAAACCTTCGGCCTTCCTGTCATCGAAGCCCTAGCGGCAGGAAAACCTGTCGTGGCCACTGACTCGGACGGTCCCAGAAGCATCATGACAGAAGACTATCTGGGAGAATTGTCCCCCTGTGGCGATCTAAACGCCTTCGCACAGGCCATGATCCGCACCGCCGATCGCCTTCAGGATTGCGATTCTGACGCGATAAGGGAATTCGCCATTTCGCGTTACGGGGCGCAGGCGCAGATCGCACGATGGGCCGCCTTTTTCGACTCGCTCATGTCCGGTGGGCGCGGCTAGCAAGCGTAGCAAAGTCAAGTAACCAGTGCTGCCCCCAGTTTCACCTGTTCCCAAATATCCTCTGGGTATGCTGTTGGTTTCGCCAATGGTTCGAGAAACCAACAGCATGGGGGGGCGAAGCACCCCCAATGACCAAGGCGGTTGGTCCGCAGGCAAAGCCGAAGGACCAGAGACGAGAATCCAGCTTGCGGCTGCCAAGCCGCTCCGCTCAAAAACCGCCCCAACCCCGCCTGCGGGCAGGTGTTAATAAACAGTTACCGTCCACGCGTAACCCACGGACCCAAAAGGGAAAATTGGATTCTGTCCACCGTGGACATCACCCCGCCTTGACCCGCAACCGCCAGGTATGCAGCAGGGGCTCCGTATACCCCGAAGGCTGCTCCCGTCCCTTGAAAACCAGCTCGCAAGCCGCCTGAAAGGCTGCCCCCTGAAACCCCGGCGCCATGGGCCGATACAAGGGATCCCCCGCATTCTGCCGGTCCACCACGGAGGCCATCTTCTTCATCGCCTCGGTGACCTCCTCGGGCGACACCACCCCATGATGCAGCCAGTTCGCCACATGCTGGGCCGAGATCCGGCAGGTCGCCCGGTCCTCCATCAGCCCCACATCATTCACATCCGGCACCTTCGAACACCCGACCCCCTGATCAATCCAGCGGACCACATAGCCAAGGATCCCCTGCGCGTTGTTCTCCACCTCCCGCATCACCTGCCCCCGGTTCCAGGCCTGAAAGCTGGCCAGCGGGATATCAAGGATCCCATCCACATGCGCCCTCCTTCCGCCTTTGGAAAGCTTCGCCTGCACCGCCAGCACATCGACCCGATGGTAGTGCAGGGCATGCAAGGTCGCCGCCGTAGGCGAGGGCACCCAAGCCGTGTTCGCGCCCGCACGGGGGTGGGCGATCTTTTCGTCCAGCATTGCCGCCATCAGGTCGGGCATCGCCCACATCCCCTTGCCGATCTGGGCCCGGCCAGACAACCCGCATTCCAGCCCGATATCGACGTTCAAGGCCTCATAGGCCGTGATCCAGGACTTCCGCTTGATGAAGTCCTTCCGGCTGAACGCCCCGGCCTCCATCGAGGTGTGAATCTCATCCCCGGTCCGGTCGAGGAAACCGGTGTTGATGAACGCGACCCGGTCTTTCGCGGCCCGGATGCATTCCTTGAGGTTGATCGAAGTCCGCCGTTCCTCATCCATGATCCCAAGCTTGACCGTCGCGCGGGGCAGGGCCAAGAGGTCTTCAACCCGGGCCATCACGGCGTCAGCGAAGGCCACCTCTTCCGGCCCGTGCATCTTGGGTTTCACGACGTAGACCGACCCCAGGACCGAGTTCCGCAAGCCTTCGGTTTTCTTCAGGTCATGCAGCGCGATGGTCACTGTAAGCATCGCATCCATCAGGCCCTCAGGGACTTCGGAGCCTGCCGGAAGCAGGATCGCCGGGTTGGTCATCAGGTGGCCTACATTGCGGATCCACATCAGCGCGCGGCCTTTCAGGGTGAAGGGGCTGCCCTGCGGGTCAAGGTACTCGCGGTCAGCCGACAGCCGCCGTTCGACGGTTCGGCCGCCCTTTTCAAAGGCTTCGGATAGGGTGCCCTTCATCAGGCCCAGCCAGTTGCGATAAGCCCCGACTTTGTCCTCGGCATCGACGCAGGCGACGGAGTCTTCGCAATCCATGATCGCGGACATCGCACTTTCAAGCTGCACATCGGCCAGCAATGCCTGATCGCGCGAGCCGATGAAATGGGCGCGGTCGAAGACCAGTTCGACGTGTAGGCCGTTGTTCCGCAACAAGATTGAGTCCGGGGCCTTGGGGTTGCCCCGGTAGCCTACGAACTTCTTTGGGTCTACCAGCGGCAGGTCGTCGACCAGCAGCGCCCCGTCCTTGACGGCGTAGCGGCGCACGTCGGCGTGGCTGGTGCCGGCGATGGGGAAGGCCTCATCGAGGAACACCCGCGCACGGGCGATCACGCGGGCTCCGCGTCCGCGTTCGTAACCGCCCGCCGGGGGCAGGGAACCCATGGCATCGGTGCCGTAAAGGCAGTCGTAAAGGCTGCCCCAGCGGGCATTGGCGGCGTTCAGGGCGTAGCGGGCGTTGGTGACGGGCACGACAAGTTGCGGGCCGGGAACCGATGCGATTTCGGGGTCGACATTGGTGGTTTCAATGGTGAAGGCGGGGCCTTCAGGGAGAAGATAGCCGATCTGGGCGAGAAAGGCCTTGTAGGCGGCATGGTCATGCGGCTGGCCACGCCGCGCGATGTGCCAGGCGTCGATCTTGGCCTGCAGGTCGTCCCGCTTGGCCAGCAGGGCGCGGTTTTGCGGGGCGAAGTCTTGCAGGAGGCCCGCGAAGCCGCTCCAGAAAGCCGCGGCGGCAATGCCGGTGCCGGGAAGAGCCTCGTCCTCGACAAAGCGTGCCAGGATCGTATCAACCTGAAGCCCTGCACGTTCGGTCCGCTGTGTCATGCTGTCCTCCGACGGCCGCTGAGAGCCATTGTATGCTTTGGCACACAATAGGCGAGGCTTCCGGGGAACGGCAAGTGAAGCCAGGCGGCCATTCTTGGACTTACCCGAAATCACCTTTCGCGAAAGCACGAAGATAAAAACTTTGTCGATTGGCTAAGTTTTCGCTCGCCCGAAGTTTTAGCGCATGTATAGTTAGCTGTATGGCTAAGCATGATCCCCACCTTGACCTTTTGTTCCATGCCCTGTCGGACCCGACGCGGCGGATGATGCTGAACCGGTTGGCAAAGGGTTCTGCGGCGGTGTCCGAACTGGCGGGGCCCACAGGGCTGCGCCTGCCCACGGTCTTGCGGCATCTGTCGGTGTTGGAAGAGGCCGGGCTGATCGACAGCCAGAAGGACGGTCGGGTGCGGTCTTGTGCCTTTCAGCCCAAGGCGCTGGCCCCGATGCGAGATTGGCTGGAAGAGCAACGCGTGGTCTGGGAGGGGCGGCTGGACCGGCTGGACGGTTATGTGATGACCCTGATGAAGGAACGTGAGAAATGACCCTGAACCTCGACCCCAAGACCGACCTCCGCTTTGCGCGGACCTTGGCCGTGCCCCGGCAATTGATCTGGGAATGCTGGACTGATCCGAAGCACATCCCGCATTTCTTCGTGCCGAAGCCGCATAAGGTGACGGCTGTTGATATAGATCTGCGGGTTGGGGGGCGGTTCAACACCAGTTTTGATGTCGAAGGCAATGTGATGGACAACCACGGGGTTTATCTTGAGGTGATCCCCGGCGAAAAGCTTGTTTTCACCGATGCTTACACCGAAGGCTGGAAGCCCGCGCCAGAACCCTTCATGACCGCGATACTGCTTCTGTCGGACGCTCCGGGGGGCGGGACGACCTATACCGCCATTGCCCGGCACCGCAACGCCGATACACGCAAGGCGCATGAGGATATGGGCTTCTATGATGGCTGGGGCACGGTGATCACGCAGCTTGAAGCCTATGCGCAGGGGTTGAAATGAGCGCGGGCCGCTTTGCCACACTTACCTTCTCGCGTGAGGTTGCGGCCCCGTTGGCCACGCTTTGGCAGGTCTGGATCGCGCCCGCAGCCCGTGCGGTCTGGTCGCCGCCCTCACCCGGCGTGACGGTGGTACAGCTGGAGGCGGATAGCCGGATCGGTGGGCGCGACCTTTCGATCTGTCGGTTTGAAGGGACGCCGGATGTTCATGTGGATGGCCGCTGGCTGGAAATGCAGCCGGGGCGGGTCAGCGTGAATTCCGAAGTGGTGGCAAGCGAGGGTGTGATTGAAAGTGCCGCCTTGGTCACGGCAAACTTCGAGGAAACCCCAACGGGCAGCCGCATTACGGTGACGGTGCAACTGTCGTCTTTGGCTCAGGATATGGTCGGCGGCTATGAGCATGGCTTTGGGGGCGGGCTAGACAATCTGGTGGGGGTCGCCGAGCGGTCGATGGTGATTGCCCGTGTGATCAAGGCTCCGGTTTCAGTGGTCTGGGGGGCTTGGGTGAATGCCGAGAGCTTGCCGAAGTGGTGGGGGCCGGACGGGTTTTCCTGCAAGACCAAGCGGATCGATCTGCGGTCGGGCGGCGAATGGATCTTTGACATGATCGCGCCGGATGGCACTGTGTTCCCGAACCACCACCGCTATGGTGCCATGATCCCCGAGGCGCGGCTGGATTATGTGCTGCATTGGGGCGAGAACGGGCCGAAGCACGCCGATGCCTGGGCCAGCTTTGCCGAGGAAGACGGGGCGACCCGTGTGACCTTGGGAATGGTGATGGCGACGAAGGAAGAATGGCAGACCGCCAAGGGTTTCGGCGCCGAGGCGTTGGGGCTGCAGACGCTGGGCAAGCTGGCAAGGGCCATCGGGGCAGACTAGGGGGCTTTGGCCCCCTTGCGCTGGCGGCACAACCCCTTAGCCTAGGCGCAAAGGGAGTAGCCCATGCAACCTGCGCAAAAGACCATTCATCTTGCCGATTATCAGCCGTTTACCCATTGCATTGATCAGGTCGAGCTGACGTTCCGCCTGTCTCCGACCGCGACGGTGGTTCTGGCGCGTCTGGCCTTGCGGCCCAATCCGGCACGGCCGGGCAAGCATGCGCTGCGGCTGGATGGCGAAAAGTTGAAGCTGCTAAGCTGCAAGATTGATGGCCGGCCAGTCACCCCGAAAGTGTCGGCCGATGCGATGGTCGTGGCCGGAAAGGATATGCCCTCGCATCCTTTCGTGCTTGAGACCGAGGTCGAGATCAACCCCGAGGCCAATACCGAACTTGAGGGGCTTTATATCTCGCGGGGCATGTACTGCACGCAATGCGAGGCGGAGGGGTTTCGCAAGATCACCTATTATCCCGACCGACCCGATGTGCTGGCGCGGTTCAGGGTGCGGGTGGAAAGCGATCTGCCGGTGCTGTTGTCGAACGGCAACCCGGTGGCATCGGGCAAGGGTTGGGCCGAATGGGATGATCCCTGGCCAAAGCCCGCTTACCTATTTGCGCTGGTGGCGGGGGATCTTTGGGCGCATGCGGCGGATTTCACCACCGCCTCGGGTCGCAAGGTCAAGCTTGGCATCTGGGTGCGCCCGGGGGATGAGGAACGCTGCGCCTATGCGATGGACAGCCTGATCCGGTCGATGAGTTGGGACGAAACCGCCTATGGCCGTGAGTATGATCTGGATGTCTTCAACATCGTTGCGGTCGACGACTTCAACATGGGCGCGATGGAAAACAAAGGGTTGAACATCTTCAACTCGCGTTACGTCTTGGCCAGCCCGGAAACGGCGACGGATGACGACTATTCACGGATCGAAGGCATCATCGCGCATGAGTATTTCCACAACTGGACTGGCAACCGGATCACCTGCCGCGACTGGTTCCAGCTGTGCCTGAAGGAAGGGCTGACCGTTTTCCGCGACCAGCAGTTTTCCAGCGACATGCGCTCGGAAGCGGTCTGCCGGATCGAGGATGTGCTGACCCTGCGCGCCCGTCAGTTCCGTGAGGATGCGGGGCCGCTGGCGCATCCGGTCCGGCCCGAAAGCTTTGTCGAGATCAACAACTTCTACACTGCCACTGTCTATGAAAAGGGCGCCGAGGTCATCGGGATGCTGAAGACCCTGGTTGGGGCCGAAGGCTACGCCCGTGCGCTGGACCTTTATTTCGATCGGCATGACGGCGATGCGGCGACGATCGAGGATTGGCTGAAGGTGTTCGAGGATGCCACAGGCCGCGACCTGAGCCAATTCAAGCGCTGGTATTCCGAGGCTGGCACCCCGAAGCTCTCGGTCAGCGAAGACTGGGTTGACGGCACCTATACTTTAACCTTCACACAGAAGACGGCCCCCACCCCCGGCCAGCCGGTAAAGCAGCCAAGGGTGATCCCGATCAATGTCGGGCTGTTGAACCCCAATGGGGATGAAGTCGTCCCGACCACCATGCTTGAGATGACCCAGGCCACGCAGAGCTTCCGCTTTGAGGGGCTGGCCACCCGACCAATTCCGTCAATCTTGCGCGGGTTTTCGGCGCCGGTCACGCTTGAGCGTGAGGTTGAGGCAAGCGAGCGTGCCTTCCTCCTGGCCCATGACACTGACCCGTTCAACAAATGGGAAGCCGGGCGCGCATTGGCCAAAGAGGTCATGGCCACGATGGTGACCAAAGACGCGCCGGTTGGTGCCGACTGGCTTGACGCGATGGCGGCAGTGATTTTTGATGACAGTCTAGATCCCGCTTTCCGGGCGCTTTGCCTGAAACTGCCCGGTGAGGATGATCTGGCGCAGACCCTGCACGCGCAGGGGATGACGCCCGACCCGGATCGGATTCATGCCGCGCAAGAGCAGATGTGGGTTGCACTGGCCAAGCGCCTGGGCGAGGGGCTTCAGCGGCTTTATGACCAGATGACCGACAGCGGTGCTTTTTCGCCTTCGGCCACGGCGGCGGGGCGGCGGGCCTTGAAGCTGGCCGTTTTGGGTCTGCTGACCCGGCTGAACGGGGCAGGGCTGGCAAGCAAGGCCTATGCCGAAGCTGCCAGCATGACCGAGGAAATCGGCGCGCTGTCGGCACTTTTGGACATTGGGGCCGGGCAGGCAGAGTTGCAGCGCTTTGCCGAGCGGTGGGGCAAAGACCGCACTGTCATGGACAAGTGGTTTGCCTTGCAGGTCGCCCATGCTGCGCCGGACGCGACCGCAGCCGTGGCGCAAAGCCTGGCCGAACGCGAGGATTTTGGTTGGAAGACCCCCAATCGGTTCCGCACCTTCTTTGGCGCGCTGGCCGCGAACCATGCCGGTTTCCATCATGCCTCGGGTGCCGGGTATCGGATGCTGGCGGATTGGCTGATCCGGCAGGATGCCTTGAACCCGCAGACTGCCTCACGCGTGTCGGCGGCTTTCGAGACATGGCCGCGCTATGACCAGGGGCGGCAAAAACTGGCCACGGCGGAACTTCTGCGGATCTTGAAGACACCTTCGCTTAGCCCGGACCTGCGCGAGATGGTCGAACGGATGACCGCCTCGGCCTAAGGCCGGGGCAGCGCCGGGTCAACAGGCGGGCCGTATCAGCCCGCCGTGCAGTAGGGCTGAGTGCTGGTCCAAGCGGCCATTTCAGCGCGCTTTTCTTCGCTGCGCAGGGGTGCCCAGTCGCGCCCGACGCCAAGGCTGCCGTCGCCAGCAACCAGCCCGTCCCTTGCGACCTGTTCGGACATGATGTCGACCGCGCATTCAAGGTTGGCTTCGCCGTCCTTCAGCGCCGCGACCGAGGTTGCATCGCAGCCATAATATTTGGCCGAGCGCGGCGAAATCTGCATCAGCCCGATCCAGCGGCCACCCCCGCCCGAGGCCATCGGATTCCAGGTGCTTTCATACTTTGCCACCGACGACACCAGCCCGGCCCAAAACGCCCGGCGCGCCTCGATCGGGGCTTCTTCATAGCCCGGGCACCAGCCTGCGATGTCGGCGGGAACCTGATCGGAGAGTTGTTCATCCTTGGTTGACAGCGCAATGAGGGTCGAATCGGTCCAGCCCTCCGCCTCGGGATGGGCGTCCCAAGCCATCGGTGGTTCAACAAATGACATGGTTTCAGCAGGTTTCTGCGAAGCACATGCCGAGAGCGAAGTCACGATAATCAAAGGGAAAAGGGCAGATTTCCCCTTTGGCGTGACATTCGAAATCCACGTCTTTTCCATCATTCCGCCCTGATTCCCCATCTTCATTGTCTCTAGGGCGATGCTTGCCGCCTAGGAGTCGAGTTGATGCTGATTACCCCGGCGCTCTTGCAGGTGAAAACCCACGTTGGCCGCGGTCGGCAGGAACTTGCCACCCGTCCCGTGTTGCGGGGGACTTCCGAGCTTTCACTGCCGGATGGGATCAGCGCCAGGGAACTCCTGTCGCGGCTGGATGTGCCGGTGGTCCAGTGCGGGCCGGAAGCAACGGAATGGGATTGCATCCGCCGCGACCATTGCGCCATGGCCGATGCCGGTGAATGGGATGATGTACTGGAGGCTTTGCGCTTTGCCGATCAGGAGCGGACGATGGCTTCGGGCGGACGCCGGGTTTCGCATCTTATCAGCGAAGGGATCCGCGCGCGGTTTCTGGCACTGCTGTCCAAGGCCGATCTTGCCGAAGCGAGGGTTGAACTGCGGCGGTTCGAGGCGGTGCATGCCTTGCATGTCCAAGACTATGCCGCCGCCCATCTTCTGGCCGAGGTCCAGATCGATCTTGGACTGGCACTGATGTCCCAAGCGGTGGAAGGTGATGAGGGTGCAGCCGTTGTCGGAGAGGCGGCCTCTTTGATCGAGGCGGCGGACGGCCTTCTGGAAGATTTCGATGCGATCGAGGAGATGTCGCCGCTTTTGGCCGCAAGCCGGTATCGTTTGCTTCCCGCGCTGGCCGATGGGGCAAGTCTTTGCCGCGATTGGTACGAGGATTGGTGCGACCTTGATCCCGAGGATGTCCTGGCCCATGGCGCCCATGCCGATTTCCTGCTGGAACTCGCCGGGGGCACTGCCGCCGCTTTCGAAAAGGCGGCGCGGCGGGCCTCGGTCATGACAGCGGAGATCACCGGCAAGGCGGCCTATGCCGTCTTCCACCTGACGGCGCAGGGTCGGCTTGGGGCGGCGCTGCCAAACCTTGATATGGAGATGCTGGCGCAGGGATTGATGGATTTTCAGGCTGCAACCGGTTGCCAGCACCGAGCGAATGTGGTGGCGAACCTGCTGGCAGAGCTTTTGCGCGGCTTTCGCGAGGCTGGGCCGCAGGCGGTTTCGCTGGTGACGAAGACGCGGGAAGCCTTGTCGGACGTCTTCCTGAACCGGTTGCAAGAGGTGCATCTGGAAAGCTGGACGCGAGGGGCCGATGGTCTGGCCCTTACCTTGCGTGAGGTGTTTGGCCCGGCCCTGCAAAGGGGGGCCCGCATTCAGCGCGCTGGCGGGGGGCTTGGCGCGCGCATTCCTCGCGGCTGAAGCCCTCTTGCCCCAGCCTCGCGACCGGCCTAAACCCCCAAGCGTACCGCTGTTACCGGAGGCATCATGCTTGACCTGACCTATACTGCGCCCGCTCCACGCGTGATTGTCGGGGCCAAGCACGACTGGGAACTGGTGATCGGCATGGAGATCCATGCCCAGGTCTCGTCTAACGCCAAGCTTTTCTCGGGTGCCTCGACCACTTTCGGGGCCGAGCCGAACTCGAACGTCGCGATGGTCGATGCCGCGATGCCGGGGATGCTGCCGGTCATCAACGAGTTTTGCGTTGAACAGGCGGTCCGCACCGGGCTGGGGCTGAAGGCGCAGATCAACCTTGTGTCGGCCTTTGACCGGAAGAACTATTTCTACCCCGACCTGCCGCAGGGCTATCAGATCAGCCAGCTTTACCACCCCATCGTGGGCGAGGGCGAAGTGCTGATCGAACTGTCGCCCGGTGTCGCGCGCCTTGTGCGGATTGAACGAATCCATCTGGAACAGGACGCGGGCAAGTCGATCCATGACATGGACCCGACGCTGTCGTTCGTGGACTTCAACCGTACGGGCGTGGCCCTGATGGAGATCGTCAGCCGCCCCGACATTCGCGGGCCGGAGGAAGCTGCGGCCTATGTCACCAAGCTGCGCCAGATCCTGCGGTATTTGGGCACCTGCGACGGCAACATGCAGAACGGCAACCTGCGGGCTGACGTCAACGTCTCGGTCTGCCGCCCGGGCCAGTACGAGAAATATCAGGCGACGCAGGATTTCGGCCATCTTGGCACCCGCTGCGAGATCAAGAACATGAACTCGATGCGGTTCATCCAACTGGCCATTGATTACGAAGCCCGCCGCCAGATCGCCATTCTGGAGGATGGCGGCAAGGTGGTGCAGGAAACCCGGCTTTACGACCCCGACAAGAACGAAACCAGGTCGATGCGGTCGAAGGAAGAGGCGCACGACTACCGCTATTTCCCGGACCCCGATCTTTTGCCGCTGGAGATCGAGCAGGCCTTTGTCGATGACATCGCGGCACGGATGCCTGAACTGCCGGATGCCAAGAAGGCGCGCTTCATGGCCGATTATGGCCTGACTGACTATGACGCCAACGTCCTGACGGCGGAACTCGACTCGGGGCGCTATTTCGACGACGTGGCCAAGGGGCGCGACGGCAAGACCGCTGCAAACTGGGTGATCAACGAACTCTTTGGCCGTCTGAAGAAGGAAGGCCATGAGATCACCGAAAGCCCGGTCTCGGCGGCGCAGTTGGGTGGGATCATCGACCTGATCGGCGCTGGCACGATTTCCGGCAAGATGGCCAAGGACCTGTTCGAGATCGTCTACACCGAAGGCGGCGATCCGGCGGCGATTGCCGAGGCGCGTGGAATGAAGCAGGTCACCGACACGGGTGAGATTGAGGCTGCGGTGGACGAGATCATCGCCGCCAACCCCGATCAGGTGGAAAAGGCCAAGGCCAACCCCAAGCTGGCTGGCTGGTTCACCGGGCAGGTGATCAAGGCGACCGGGGGCAAGGCCAACCCGGCCACAGTGAATGCTTTGGTGGCGGCGAAGCTGGGTCTTTGACCCGGTTTCCTGCCGGCTGGCAGGCGCAGTGGTGCCGCTCCGCTTAGGCAGGTTTTCCTGATTTGCGGCTTTGGCCGTTATCCCCTATGACTTCCCGCATCCATTCCGGGAGACCCCGATGCAGCGTTTTGAGTTCAAGGTCATTCCAGCCCCCAAACGGGGCGAAAAGGCGCGCGGGGTCAAGACCACCGAAGACCGCTTTGCTTTGGCGCTGACCGGTCTGATGAACGAGTTAGGGGCGGAAGGCTGGGACTATGTCCGCGCCGACGCGCTGCCTTGCGAAGAGCGGGTTGGGTTCACCAGCACCAAGACGACATATGTGAACGTGCTGGTCTTTCGCCGCCTTGTGGTGGAGGACAGCGAACCGGTCCCTGCGGCTCGCCTGAACCGGCGCGAAGAGCCTGAAGCCGCACCGCCGCGTCTTGGCCCGGCCGAAGCGCCCATTCCTGCAAAGGCTCCTGCGCTTGGCCCGGCAATCCGGCCCGACGTTGAGGAAGATGACGACGAGCCTGCGCCAGTGGCTCAGCCAGCGGAAGCGGCCGACAAGGCCTGAGGCAGGCATTCCTCCAGCACATCGAGGGCCGCGTCGTCACCAAGGCTGATGCGGATGCAGCGGTCCATGGGCGCGACGCCCGGCATGCGGATAAAGACGCCAAGCTTGCCAAGTTCGGTCAGGACCCGGCGCGCATGATCGCCGTCCCGCCCACAGTCGATGGTCACGAAATTGGTGGCCGAGGGTAGGGGGCGAAGCCCATTCGCGGTGGCAATCTCGCCAAGCCGCGCCCGGGCCTTGATGACCCTTTCCTGCACGCGGCACAGCCAGTCCTGATCGGCCAGTGCAGCCAAAGCCCCGGCTTGGCTGATCCGGCCCATGCCGAAATGGTCGCGCACCTTGTCGAAGGCCAACGCCAGATCGGGATTGGTGATCGCGTAGCCGACCCGTGCCCCCGCCATCCCGTAGCCTTTGGAGAAGGTGCGCATGCGGATCACCTGCGGATGATCGGCGGGGATAGTGGGAACCGAGCCTGGCGGAGCAAGATCGGCATAGGCCTCGTCCAGGATCAGCAGCGTCTTTTCCGGCAGGGCGGCCACCATCGCCTCGATCACCGCAGCAGGATGGTGGCTGCCCATCGGGTTGTCGGGATTGGCACAATACATCAGCTTGGCACCCGTGGACCGCGCAGCAGCAATCAGGGCCTCGGGGTCTTCGTGATCGCCAAGATAGGGCACTCGAGTCAGGACGCCGCCGTAGCCCGCAACGTGGAAGTTGAAGGTCGGATAAGCGCCAAGCGACGTAACAACGGCGTCGCCGGGTTCCAGCACCAGACGGCATAGAAGGCCCAGAAGCCCGTCGATGCCGGGGCCAATGGCGATATGCCCCGGCGTCACGCCGTGATGTGCGGCAAGTGCCTGTTTCAGGTCGTGGTTTTCGGGATCGCCATACATCCATGCCCGGCTGGCCGCTGCCTGCATGGCGGCGATGGCTTTGGGCGAGGGGCCAAAGAGCGATTCATTCGCCCCAAGGCGGGCGCGGAAAGGTGTGGCACTGCGACGCTCCAGCGCCTCGGGCCCGGTGAAGGGCACGGTAGAGGGCAGGCTGGCGGCATGGGGGGTCAGAAAGCGGCTCATGCGGGCAGGCTGGCATGCAGCTTCGTGTGGTGCAAGAGGGCGTGACTATTGCCTGCGTCGCCGTGCCGCAGCTCGAAACGGGGCCGGCTTGATCAGGATCAAATGACAGGAATGGAATTCGGGTGACGCTTTCGGGTGACGCTACTGCGTCATTTGTGAAACTAGGGAGGGGGATGTCTTGCGGTCTGTGTTTCTTTTGCTTTCGGCGACCACTGTTCTTGGCTCGCCGTTACTTGCCGACCCGCTGCGCGATGCAGCTTTCGAATACTTCGCACCACTGCCCGCAACCGCTCCGGAAATTGACGGCAATCTGACCAGTCCAGAAAAGCTGGCCCTTGGTCAGGCGTTGTTCTTCGATACCCGGATTTCCAGCACGGGAAAGATGTCCTGTGCAAGTTGCCACGATCTGGCCAAGGCCGGACAAGATGGGCTGGTGACGCCAGTCCTGATCGACGGGACCCAGGGTCTTCGTAATACCTCGACTGTCTTGAACCATTCCCTGAATGAAACGTATTTCTGGGATGGGCTGGATGTGGATATTGCGGCTATGCCGGCAATTTCCGGTGAGCACCTCATTAGCATGTTGAACACGCCAGAGGCTGCCATTGCTGCAATCAAGGCTGTGCCGGGCTATGCCGTGCTTTACGCAGCAGCCTTTGCGGGCGATGCTGACCCCATTACGCCGGAACACACGGCGCAGGCGCTGGAAATCTTCGTGCATTCGCTTTCGACACCCAGCCCATTTGACGCTTGGCTTTTGGGCGATGATGCAGCGTTGACAGATGCTCAGAAAGCAGGGCTTTCAGCCTTTATCAGCCGCGGTTGCTCCTTTTGCCATTTTGGGCCGGCGCTGGGCGGGACCGGTTATTACCCCTTGGGGCTTATCGAACTTCCCGGAGTCGATGTCTTGGCTGCCGATGAGATTGCCGCGAAAGCCGCGAACGATCCTGGTGCGGGCGAGTTCATCTTCCGTACCGCCCCCCTGCGCAATGTCGCCCTGACTGCGCCCTATTTCCACTCTGGCAAGATCGCGGACCTTGCTACCGCCGTGGATGTCATGGCGGCAGGGCAGTTGGGCAGCCCCCTTGACCCGGCGGAAACGGCGTCGATCGTGGCGTTTTTGGAAAGCCTGAGCGGGACAATGCCGGAGATTGCCACCCCGACGCTGCCCTAAGGTTGGCTTTTCAGCGCAGGAATTTGCGGCGGCTTTCTTCGGCTATGGTTTGCAGCATCTCAAGCCGCGCAAGTTCGGCCATGGCGGCCTTTCGGTCTGCCTCATCCGTCAGGGTCGCAAGATGGGCGCGCTGGGCGGCGGCCTGTTTTTTCAGCGTGATCTCTTCCGGCAGGACCCCGGCTTCGGCCATGATCCGAAAGCCCACGGCATCGCCGGGTGAAATGAAGGCGTCGCCGGGCCGGTCGGGCAGGGGCTTGCCTTCGCCCTCCAACCCCTGAAGCTGACCTTTTATGCGGGCTTTCTGGATTTGCCTTTCGGCCAGACGGGAAAGCCAGGACATCTGAAAGGTGCCTTCTACGCCACAGCCGCAATCACATGCGCCTGAATTTTGCCAGCAATCGCCCCGCTGCCATGCTTTTTCCCAATCACGGCTTCGGCATGATCGGTTGCCGATTGCAGGCTGTTCGGGTCTCTGGCCAGAATTTCCGTGCGAAGAACAGTGCCGTGACAATAGGCAAGTGCGGGAACCCGGGCCGAGGCCACCTCGCTCCGTTCAGCCTTCGTCTCGATCACCACCTGCGAGAACCCCGCCGCCGCAAGATCGGCGTGGATCTGGGCCTTGTCGTGATAGCCATGCGGGGTGCGGGCCAAAAAGCGTGGCGGGTCCTGCGGGAAGATCGTGGCCAGCGCGTTTGTCACCGTATCGGCGAATGCGTTCTCTTCAATGCGATCCCAGACGTTGAACAGCAGGCGCCCGCCCGGTTTCAAGACGCGCCTTGCCTCACGGTAGCCGGCAACGCGATCTGGAAAGAACATCGCGCCGAACTGGCAGCAGACAAGGTCGAAGCTGTCGTCAGCGAAAGGCAGGGCCAAGGCGTCGGCCTGACGCCAGCTAATGCGGCTGTCGGGCGGTTGGCGGGACGCGGCATAGTCAAGCATCGGCTGGTTGAGGTCGGTCACGACATAACTTGCGCCCGCCGCCAGCAGTGGTGCCAAGACCCGAGTGACAGCCCCGGTGCCTGCGGCGGTCTCAAGCACTGATGCGGGAGCGAGGGCCACCGCACGCTGCGCCAGATCGGCAGCGTAGGGCGCGAAGATCAACGGGACCATGGTGCGGTCGTAATTCTCGGCGATCGAGCCGGAGAACAGCGTATCAGCGTCGCGCATCGGGTTCACCTTGGTTTCGGCTGTAACCCGGTGAGCATAGCACGCAAGTGTGTGTTTGCGTGGTTTCCTTGTTGGGCGCAGGTTGGCCGAGTGTTGGTCTTGCGCCAAAAGCAAAAGGGGGGCTTTGCGCCCCCCTTTGTCCCTGCGGTCTTAACCCCACAGAGGTATTTCGCCAGAAGGAAGTCAGCCGAGGTCCGAAAGGCGGGTCAGGGCTTCCTTGATCTTCGCGGCCTCTTCCTGACGGGCTTCAAGGTTCGACTGGGCTTCCATCACCACATCCTCGGGCGCGGATTTGGCGAAGTTGGGGTTGTCGAGGCGGCCTTTGAGGCCCCCGATTTCCTTGGCCAGCTTGTCATGGGCCTTCTGCAGGCGGGATTTTTCTTCCGCGATGTCGATCAGGCCTTGGAGGGGGATCGCGAAGGCGGCCCCTTCGGCGGCGACGGCGATGCTGCCCTTGGGGGCCGCACCTTCGGTGACGTTGTCGATGCGGGCGAGGCGTTTGATCAGCGTTTCATTGCGCTGGAAGGCTTGGCGGGCGTCGTCGGTGAGGGAGGTGGCCACGAGGTCGGCCTTGAGGCCCACGGGGACGTGGACCTGCGCGCGGGCGGAGCGGATGTCGTCGATCAGGGTGGTGACGAAGGACATTTCCTGCGCAGCGGCTTGGTCGATCAGAGTGGCGGGAAGGTCCGGCCAGTCGGTGTGGACCAGAAGCTTCGCGCGCTTGCCGGTGGTGCCCGACAGCTCTTCGGTCAGGAAGGGCATGAAGGGGTGGAGGAGGATCATTGAACGGTCAAGGACCCAGGCCATCGTAGCGCGGGTTTCAGCGGCGTCGGGGCCGTCGAACAGGGGCTTGGCGAATTCGACATACCAGTCGCAGACCTTGCCCCAGACGAACTTGTACAGCGCGTCGGCGGCGGTGTCGAAGCGGAAAGCTTCCAAGGCCTCGTTGACCTCGGCCAAGGTGCGGGCGGTCTCGCCGATGATCCAGCGGTTGGCGGTGGCTTTGGCCGCAGGCGCGGTGGATTGGGTGGTGTGACCTTCCCAGACCCCGTTCATCTCGGCAAAGCGGCAGGCGTTCCACAGCTTGGTGCCGAAGTTCCGGTAGCCCGCGATGCGCTGGGTATCCAGCTTCAGCACGCCGCCCAGCGAGGCCATCGCGGCATTGGCAAACCGCAGCGCGTCGCAGCCGTATTCGTCGATGATCTCCAGCGGGTCGATGACGTTGCCCAAGGATTTGGACATCTTCTTGCCCTTGGCGTCGCGGACAAGGCCGTGCAGGTAGACGGTGTGGAACGGGATGTCCCCCACCACGGCCAACTGCATCATCATCATCCGGGCGACCCAGAAGAACAGGATATCCTGCCCGGTCACGAGGACCGAGGTGGGGAAGTATTTCGTCAGCTCCGGCGTGGGTTCCGGCCAGCCGAGCGTGCCGATTGGCCAGAGACCGGAGGAGAACCAGGTGTCGAGGACGTCGGGGTCGCGGTAGATTGGAACTAGTAGCTTCCCGTCCAGTTTGTCCGCAATCCCGGCATTCACCGCAAAGCGAAAGTTCTCCGTGACTTGCCAGAACTCATCCGGGTTTTGCGGCTCAACGATCAGAACGCTACCATAATAGTCTTCAAGCTGATCAAAGAGCGACTCTTGGTCAGCAGCACAGAAGAAGGCAAGTTCGTTCTTCGCAATACCGTTTTCAGTATGCTTGCTCGGCCCATACCAAACCGGAATCTGGTGCCCCCACCAAAGCTGGCGGCTGATGCACCAAGGCTCGATGTTTTCCAGCCAGTGGTAATAGGTCTTCTCTCCGCTGGGCGGGATGATCTTCGTCCGGCCCGAGCGCACCGCCTCCAGCGCGGGTTCGACGATCTTGGCGGTGTCGACGAACCACTGGTCGGTCAGCATCGGCTCGATCACGACCTTCGACCGGTCGCCGAAGGGCTGCATGATCGGTTTGGACTCGACATACGGCACCAGTTCCAGGTGTTCGGCCCCGGTTTCCTTGTCGACGGATTTCTTCAGGGTGGTGACCGCGAGGCCTTCGGCGGTGATCGCTTCGACCACGCGCTTCCGCGCCTCATACCGGTCAAGGCCGCGCAGGTCGTCGGGGACGAGGTTCAGGGCGTCGATCTCGGATTCCGACAGGGTGAAGGGCTGCTCGGCGATGCCGGGGGTGGCGTAGCCTTTGGCCACAAGCCAGGCGCGGGACATGCGACCGGCGATCTTGGCGGCCTCATCATAGGGCACCCCATCGGCCCGCATCTGCGCGCGGGTGTCCAGCAGACGGTAGCACGGGATGTCGCTGCGCTTGGCGACGGCGTAGTCGTTGAAGTCATGCGCGCCGGTGATCTTGACGGCACCCGAGCCGAAACTGGGGTCGGGGTATTCGTCGGTGATGATCGGGATCAGGCGGCGGTGTTCTGCCGGGCCGACCGGGATTTCGCAGAGCTTTCCGACGATGGGCGCATAGCGTTCGTCGGACGGATGCACCGCCACCGCGCCGTCGCCCAGCATGGTTTCGGGTCGGGTGGTGGCGATGGAGATGTAGTCGCGGGTTTCGCGCAGGGTCACGCGGCCCTCGGCGTCCTTCTCGACATACTCATAGGTCTGACCGCCAGCGAGCGGGTATTTGAAGTGCCACATACGGCCGGGGACTTCGGTATTCTCGACCTCAAGGTCGGAAATCGCGGTTTCAAAGTGGGGGTCCCAGTTGACCAGCCGCTTGCCGCGATAGATCAGGCCTTTGTTGTAAAGATCGACGAAGACCTTGATCACCGCGTCGTGGAAGTTGCCGTCCTCACCCTCGGGCGAACCGGGCGCGCCCGACATGGTGAACGCCTCGCGGTCCCAGTCGGCGCTGGCGCCAAGGCGCTGAAGCTGGCCGATGATCGTCCCGCGCGACTTTTGCTTTTGCTGCCAGACGCGGGTCAGGAACTTTTCGCGCCCCATGGTGCGGCGGTCTGGTTCCTGTTGCAGGGCCATCTCGCGTTCGGTCACCATCTGGGTCGCGATCCCGGCGTGGTCGGTGCCGGGCTGCCACAACGTGTCGTCACCCATCATCCGGTGCCAGCGGACCAGAATGTCTTGCAAGGTGTTGTTGAAGGCATGGCCCATGTGCAAGGAGCCGGTGACATTGGGCGGCGGGATCATGACGGAAAAGGCGGGATGGCCGGGCTTGGCATTCGCCCCGGCAGCAAAGGCCTTTTGGTCAAGCCAAAGCTTGGAAATCCGGGCCTCAGCCTCGGCTGCGTTGAAGGTCTTTTCCATCGGCATGCGTCTAATCCCCTTGGTCGCGGGCGTTCTAGCGCGGCCTGCGGCCAAGGGAAAGCGTCAGAAGGGTGGCAGACCCTGCAAAGCGCAAGCAAAACACCACAGGGTCAGGGCGGTGAAGCCCGCAGCGGTGACCCAGACAGCGCTGCGGCTGCCGGTCAGGCCTGCCAAGGGGACGGCGTGCATCGCATGGGTGGCCAGGAAATGCGGCAGGCGCAGATCGCCCACCTCGGCCGACCAGCCGAACACGGGAAAGCGTGCGCCGGTGATGGGGGTGCCGATGTAGTGGCCGGTGCGCGAGGACATGGTGCCCGCGACCAGAACGGTCAGTGCAAAGGTCAGGGCAAGGCCAACGGCGATGGACAGGTGCAACGGGTTTGACCGCAGGCGCCAGAAGGCCGGAGCCATCGTGGCGGCAAGGGCTGTCAGGGTGACGGCACTTGCACCGGCCAGACCGTAAAGCAAGCCCCAGATCCCCTCGACATGGAAATGCGAGCCGGTGCCAAGGGCGGCGGCGGTGCCGATCCAGATCAGCTCATATCCGATGGCGGCGATCACGACGCCGATCCAGACCCGCCAGCGGCGGGAGGCGAAGCTGTCTTCCGGCAAGAGCATGGCGAAAGCGGCCAGCGTACCGGTGTATATGCAAAGCGCCACTTGGAATTTCAGCGGCTTCAGCCAGACGTTGTCGTCCTGGAAGACGCGATCGTCCAGCGCCAATGCGACGATAATCGGCAAAGCGGAAAGCATGATGGCCAGTGTCACGGCAAAGAGCTGGCGGTTTGGGGCCGAGGCAAGGGTCAGGCGTGGGGCGGCGAATACTGCGGTCATGGCAGGATCTTTCCAACAAGGCTGAAGCGGAGGATGGCAAAGGCTAGAAACCCGGCGGGCCCGAACAGGAAGGTCAGCGCGAGGCAGGGCAGCAAAAGCCAGTGGCTGATGCCTTCCGCCCGGGCGGTGCGGGCCTCCCATGCCCCAACGAAAAGGTCGAAGGCGAGGTAGTGCAACCAGCCGGCCAGAGCGATCTGGGGGTTGGTGAACAAGGCCTGCACCTCGGGCAGCGAGGAAAAGCCGCCGGGGGTCCCGGCCCAGAAGGCCAGCACAAGGCCAGAGTAGGCCACGGACAGAAGCAGCGGGATGGCGGCGGCGCTGACAATCTGTGCGGCGCGCGGCGCCAGGGGGGACGCGGCAAGTGCAATCCAGCCCAGCAAGGCAATCGGGCTGGAAAGCTGGAACAATTGGTCAGGGGTCATCGGGAATCCAATCTTTACGGTGTCAGGATGGAATGCCCGAACGTCTAGTCACTGTCAAGATATGATTTTGACAATGCCAAGACCGTAGGCTAAGCACAGGAAATGGAGGAAAAACCGTATCACCACGGCGATCTGCGCGCGGCTTTGCTGGCGGCGGGAGAGGCGGAACTGGCCGAGCGCGGGGTAGAGGGGTTCTCGCTGCGCGCCGTGGCCAAGCGGGCAGGGGTCAGCCACGCGGCCCCGGCGCACCACTTCGGCGACGTCGGCGGGCTTCTGACCGCACTGGCGACCGAAGGCTTCGTGCGGTTTCAGGCAAAGCTGGACGCCCGCGAGGCCGGGACTGACGATCCGCGCGAAAAGGCTGTGGGCGCTGCCTTCGGCTATCAGGATTTTGCCCGTGACCGCCCGGCGCTGTTCCGTCTGATCTTCTCATCCGCCAAGCCCGACGCCTCCAACCCCGAACTCCATGCGGCGGCCGAACATGCCTACCGGCACCTCGTTGGCCTTATCGCTGCACTTGGGGGCGACGAAAGCGACGTGGTGGCGCTTTGGGCCGCAAGTCACGGTATGGCTGACCTCGCCTTGGGCGGAAGGCTCCGTGGAATGTCAGGTCTGTCGATGGCAGAGCGCGAGGCTATGGTCAGATCGGTCATTTCCCGAATTCTGCCGCCGGTTAGCTGACAGAGCCTAGACCGCCCGGTCGATCTTGGTCGAGAGATGGATCAGGCTTTCCGAAGCACGCACCCCGGTGATCTGACCGATCTGGTCCAGCACCTGGTCCAGCACCTGCGCGCCCGAGCATGCGACCTG
The DNA here is from genome assembly GCA_947504705.1 of Paracoccaceae bacterium. Lineage (GTDB taxonomy): Bacteria > Pseudomonadota > Alphaproteobacteria > Rhodobacterales > Rhodobacteraceae > Tabrizicola. The sequence goes on along the minus strand of CANNIA010000009.1, from coordinate 74,347 downwards.
GATCAGAAGGTCAAACCGGCCTGAGGTGGAGAACACCCGCTCGACCTCGGTGATTGACTTTAGCCGCGCCAGAATAGCCGCCTGCGCGCGGGGTTCGATGGTCAAAAGAACCGAGGCCCGCAGCCGGCCTTCACGCAGGGCTTCGCCCAGTTTCAGGGTGTAGCCGGCGATGGTGCCATTGCTTTCCAGCCGCTCAAGCCGCGCCTGCACCGTTGACCGTGCCACCTTCAAGCGGCGTGACAAAGTCGCCACCGACATCCGTGCATCGGCCCCCAGAAGGCCAAGAATACCGCGATCGAGTTCATCCATTCAATTCGCCACCCTTTTCGTCATTATATCATCATCGCGCTGCATTTATACAGTTTTGTGCGGTGAGTTTGTGCCCCATATGCGGCATCCTCGATTGCAGGAAAAGGGCGGTTCATACGCACCTGGCCTGGTTTACTTGAAGCCACGCTGGTGCCCGGTCCCAAGGCTTGCAAAGGGAAGGGCGAAGCGTCTTGTTGGCAGAAGGAAATACGCCGATGGGACTTTCCAAAACGATCTGGTCGAACCCGACCGAATATCTCCGCACGCAGAAACCGGAGGACCCGGTCCTTTTCTTCGCGCCCTCGATAGCCCAGGCCGCCGCGCGCCATTTCATCGACGGTTTTCCGGGGATGGTCACCTATGCGGTGAAGTCGAACCCTGGCGAAGCAATGGTCGAAAACCTGGTTGCTGCCGGGATCACGGGCTTTGACTGCGCCTCGCCGCACGAGATCGACCTGATCCGCCGTCTCGCCCCCGGGACCGCGATCCACTACAACAACCCGGTGCGCGCACGCCACGAGATTGCCCATGCGGTTTCGCGGAAGGTGAAAAGCTACAGCGTTGATTCGCATTCGGAACTGCAAAAGCTGATCGAGATGGTCCCGGCCGAAGGCTGCGAAATTTCGGTCCGGTTCAAGCTGCCGGTTGCGGGGGCTGCTTATAACTTTGGTGCCAAGTTCGGCGCGACCGTTGAGGTGGCGGCCGAGCTTTTGAAGACGGTGGCGGCTGCGGGCTTCATCCCCTCGGTCACCTTCCACCCCGGCACGCAATGCACCGATCCCCACGCCTGGGAGGCCTATATCCGCGAGGCCGCGACCATCGCCCGCATGGCTGGGGTCAAAATCGCGCGGCTGAACGTGGGTGGCGGGTTCCCCAATCACCGTCTGGCGGCTGTCGTGCCGCAACTGGACGAAACCTTCTCCCTGATCGACCGCGTTGCGACCGAGGCTTTCGGTGCGGATCGCCCCGCGCTGGTCTGTGAGCCGGGTCGTGCGCTTTGCGGGGATGCCTTTGCGATTGCCGACCGGGTCAAGGCGCTGCGCGACGATGCCCATGTGTTCCTGAATGACGGGGTCTACGGCGCGCTGAACGAGCTGCCGATGATCGGGGTGATCGACCGCCATTCGGTCCTGTCGCCCGAAGGCGCCTTGCGCAAGGGCGCGCCGGTGCCCCGCGTGGTCTTCGGGCCGACCTGCGATTCGGTTGACCGGCTGCCGGGTGAAATCATGCTGCCCGACGATCTGGCGGAAGGCGATTACCTGGTCTGGGAGGCGAGTGGGTCCTATTCCTTTGCCACCAACACCCGGTTCAATGGCTTTGGCGACCTGCAACTGGTCACGGTGCTTAGCCTGACCCTCTGACCGCTGCTGAAAACGAAAGGCCGACCGGAACTCCCGGTCGGCCTTTCTGATTCTGCAGTTTAGCCTTCGGTCCTACCGGTGCCGCACATCCGTGTAGTCGCGCCGGGTCGGCCCGATGTACAGCTGACGCGGACGACCGATCTTCTGGTTCTTTTCGCCGATCATCTCTTTCCACTGGCTGATCCAGCCCACAGTCCGGCTGATCGCGAAGATCGGCGTGAACATCGAGGTCGGGAAGCCCATCGCCTCAAGAATGATGCCGGAATAGAAATCGACGTTCGGGTAAAGCTTTTTCGAGATGAAGTAGTCGTCTTCCAACGCAATCCGTTCCAGTTCCTTGGCTACCTGCAGAAGAGGGTTGTTGTGGACGCCCAGAAGGTCCAGCACCTCGTCAGCGCTTTCCTTCATCACCTTCGCACGCGGGTCAAAGTTCTTGTAGACCCGGTGGCCGAAGCCCATCAGACGGAAGCCGGAAGTCTTGTCCTTGGCCTTGGCGATGAATTCGGGGATCCGGTCGACAGACCCGATTTCCTTCAGCATCTCAAGGCAGGCCTGGTTCGCCCCGCCATGCGCCGGGCCCCAAAGGCAGGCGATGCCCGCCGCGATGCAGGCAAAGGGGTTGGCACCCGAAGACCCCGCCAGACGCACGGTCGAGGTCGAAGCGTTCTGCTCATGGTCGGCATGCAGCATCATTATCCGGTCCATCGCCTTTTCGAGGATCGGGTTGACGACATACTCCTCACACGGAACCGCAAAGCACATGTGAAGGAAGTTGCCCGCATAGCTGTGCGCGTTCTTCGGGTACACGAAGGGTTGGCCGATGGAGTATTTATAGGCCATGGCCGCGATGGTCGGCAGCTTGGCGATCATCCGGATCGAGGCAACCTCGCGGTGCCAAGGGTCATTGATGTCAAGGCTGTCGTGGTAGAAGGCCGACATCGCCCCAACGACGCCTACCATGGTCGCCATAGGGTGGCTGTCCCGGCGGAAGCCACGAAAGAAGTTGTGCATCTGTTCATGCACCATGGTGTGCTTGGTCACCCGGTTCTTGAAATCGGCAAGCTGTGCTGCCGAGGGAAGTTCGCCGTACATAAGCAAGTAACAAACCTCGAGGTGGCTGGACTTATCTGCCAGCTGCTCGATGGGGTAGCCACGATAGAGAAGCTCGCCCAGATCGCCGTCGATATATGTGATGGCACTTTCGCAAGCGGCGGTCGAGGTGAAACCCGGATCGAAGGTGAACACGTCCGCCTCGCCGTAAAGCTTGCGGATGTCGAGCACATTGGGGCCCAGCGTAGGTTTCAGGACCGGAAGGTCATAGGTCTTACCGTCCAGCTCAAGCTTTGCGACTTTGTCCGACATGATGGTCCCCAATCTCTCCGCTATCGGCAACCCTGGCAGGGGTGCCCCAGTCTAACGCACGGCATCCTGCACTCCCACATGGGGAGCTTCAAGGCCGGGGGGCGCAGGTCACGAACTTGCGTCTTCCAGCCTTGCAATCACCTCGTCCCGACCAATGACTAGCATCATGTCGTAAACCGAAGGTGTAACAGTCCGACCCGCAATCGCCGCCCGCAGAGGTGCTGCAAGCTTGCCGAACCCGATGCCGTATTCAGCGGCAATCTCGTTCAGGATAGGCTCAAGCGCGTCCTTCGACCAGCTAGCATTTCGCAGTCGCGGCGTCAATGATTTCAGTATACCACGGGATACCGTATCCAGGCTCGCTGCCGCCTTCTCATCCTGGGCAACAGGACGCGAAACCATGAGGAACGCCGCTTTTTCAAGAAGTTCCGGAAATGTCTTCGCAGACTTTTTCAGGAAGGGCACGGCCTCTTTCATCCGTACTTCCTGCACGTCCGTCAGAGCCGAAAGCCCTGCAGCAGTCAGAAACGCCCTCAGTTCATGCAGCAGCGCAGCATCATCGGCCATCGCCATATGGTGACCGCAGGTGTTTTCCAGCTTCTTAAAATCCAGCCGCGCCGGGGCCCGACCTATTCCTGCCAGGTCAAACATCTGCATCGCTTCGGCGCTCGTAAAGATTTCGGCATCCCCATGCGCCCAGCCCAGCCGCGTCAAGTAGTTGCGCATCCCGGCAGCGGGGTAGCCCATCGCCTGATACTCCTCGACCCCAGTCGCACCATGACGTTTCGACAGCTTCTTGCCGTCCGGCCCGTGGATCAGCGGGATATGCGCCCAAGTTGGCACAGCCCAACCCATCGCGTCATAGACCATCTGCTGGCGCGCGGCGTTGTTCAGGTGGTCATCGCCCCGGATCACGTGGGTCACCCTCATGTCATGATCATCAACCACCACCGCCAGCATGTAGACCGGCGTCCCATCCGACCGCAGCACGATCATGTCGTCCAGAGTCTCATTCTTGATCACAACGCGGCCCTGCACCTGATCCTCGATCAGCGTCTCACCTGTGCGGGGGGCCTTCATCCGGATCACATAGGGTGCATCGGGGTAAGTCGCCGGGTCGGCATCGCGCCATGGGCTGACGAAGGCGGCATAGCTTGCCCCTTCCGCCTCACGAGCGGATCGGTAGGTGGCGATTTCTTCTTGCGTGGAGAAACACTTATAGGCCGTTCCTCGCACAAGCATCTCATGCGCCACCTCGGCATGACGGTCGCGGCGTTCGAACTGGCTGACGACATCGCCGTCCCAGTCCAGACCCAGCCAGGTCAGGCCCCGCAGGATCGCCGCCGTCGCCTCGGGGGTCGACCGTTCACGGTCGGTATCCTCGATCCGCAGAAGGAACTTGCCACCCCGGCCCCGCGCATAGAGCCAGTTGAACAGTGCCGTCCGGCCGCCGCCGATATGCAGAAAGCCGGTCGGTGAGGGGGCAAAGCGGGTGACAACGGGGGCAGAAGAGATCGGGGCAGTCATCGGAGTTAACCTTTCGGAAACCATGGCAGGCCTAGGCTTTGCGGGTCTTAGGCAATCGCGGGGCGGGAAACAAGGTGGCGTGGGGCCGGGTGCTCCTTTGGCCGTTGACGGCCTTGCAGGTGTCACGGGGGACGCTCTTCCCCTGGACCGCCGTGCTTGTCGGCTGCGGGGTTGGCCTTTGGTTCACCGTCACCAATGAACCGGGGACGGGTAGCTATTCCCTTGCCGGGCTGATCCTGATTGCCTGCACCGCCCTCGCCCTGAGCGGGCCTGACCTTGGCCGTCCCCTTGCCATCGCTCTTGCCGCACTTGCCGCCGGCTGGCTTGCCGCCGGGATTCGCGCCCATTCCGTGGCCAGCCCGATGCTGGACTTTCGCTACTATGGCCCGGTCCAAGGGCGCATTATCGACATCGACCGCTCGCACTCCGATGCACTGCGGCTGACGCTGGATCAGGTTGTCCTGCGAGAGGTTGCCCCCGGCCGCACCCCGGTCAAGGTTCGCGTGTCGCTGCAAGGCGACAACCCTTGGCTTGCCCCGGCTCCGGGCCAGACCGTCATCCTCACCGCGAGCCTTTCCGCCCCCGAAGGCCCGGTTGAACCGGGGGCTTTCGACTTTCGCCGGATGGCCTTTTTCGAACAGCTTGGGGCGGTCGGTTATACCCGCACTCCCGTCCTTCTGCTTGACGAACCGCAGGATGGTGCCCTGCCCATCGACCGTCTGCGCCGCTATCTGACCAAGGGAATGCTTGACCATATGGACGGTCAGGCCGGGGCCTTTGCCGCAGGTGCCATGACCGGGGACAGGTCCGCGATTACCGAAGAAACGGTTCAGGCGCTTCGCGACAGCTCGCTTGCGCATCTTCTGGCGATCTCGGGGATGAATCTGGCCTTCCTGATCGCCTTCGTTTTCGGCCTTCTGCGCTATGGGCTGGCACTTGTGCCCTATGTCGCGCTGCGGTTGAACACCAAGAAGGTCGCCGCCGTTGTCAGCCTTGGTGTGGCCTTCTTCTATCTTCTGCTCTCGGGGGCCAACGTGGCCACCGAACGCGCTTTCATCATGATCGCTGTCTTCCTTGGGGCCGTGCTTCTGGACCGCCGCGCCTTGACCCTGCGTTCAGTTGCGGTGGCGGCGCTGGTCCTGCTGCTTCTGTTGCCGGAAAGCCTGCTCGATCCCGGCTTCCAGATGTCCTTTGCTGCCACTATCGCGCTGATCACCGGCTTTGGCGCAGTGGACCGCAGCATCTATCTCCAGAAGCTGCCGCGTTGGGCGATGCCTCTCTTCACGCTTGTCCTCAGTTCCCTGATCGGCGGGTTTGCCACCGCGCCTTTTGCGGCGGCCCACTTCAACCGGTTCACCGACTACGGCCTGATTGCCAACCTGCTGACCGTTCCGGTGATGGGGGCCATCATCATGCCCGCAGGTGCGGTCGCCGCCCTCCTCGCCCCCTTCGGACTTGCCGCCGTGCCGCTGTGGGTAATGGAGCAAGGCGCGCGCTGGATCCTTTTCATCGCCCACTGGATTGCCGGGCTGGACGGAGCAGTCACCCCGATCCCCGCACCGGGGCCATGGGTGCTTCCAGCTTTCACACTGGGGGCACTTTGGCTGATCCTCTGGCATGGGCGCATCCGGCTGGTGGGCCTTCTTCCCTTGGTGACCTCGCTGGCGCTTTGGACGGCGCAGGGGCGGCCAGACCTCTTGATCTCGGGGGATGGCAAGCTTCTGGGTCTGGTTGGACCCGAGGGGCGTGTACTCTCATCCGCTTCAGGGGGCGGATTTTCCGCCGAGAACTGGCTGATGGATGATGGCGATCTCGCCGACCAGCCGACCGCCGCCGCACGGGACGGCTTTACCGGCCCGAAGGGAGAGCGTTGGTTCATGCTGGCGGGGGAAAAGGCCGTCGCCCTCTCGGGCAAGACCGGCGAAAAGGCCTTGGGCGATGCCTGCGCCAGCGGAGCCTTGGCCATTCTGGCCGCAAAGGTCGAAACTACCCCCAAAGGCTGCCGGTTGATCGATCAGGCAACCTTGCGCGAAACCGGCGCAATTGCCTTTTGGATCGAGGATGACGGCATCCGCATTGAAACCGTAGCCGCAGCCAGACGCATCTGGTCGCGACCCGCGCATGTGGTAAAGCTGCCTAAGCTGGTTAATCAGTAGCTCCGGATCAGCCCGACAAGGCGGCCTTGCACCTTGACCAGATGGTCGGGGAAGACGCGGGTTTCATAGGCCGGGTTCGCAGCCTCCAGCGCGATCATGCCGCCACGACGACGGAACCGCTTCAGCGTCGCTTCGTGGTCTTCGACCAAGGCCACGACGATATCGCCATTTTCAGCCGTCGACTGTTCGCGGATCACCACGATGTCGCCGTCGTTGATCCCGGCCTCGATCATCGAATCGCCTTTGACCTCAAGCGCATAGTGCTGGCCCTTGCCCGACAGCATCGACCCCGGCACCGCCACATGGTGCGACACCTCGGAAATCGCCTCGATCGGCACACCCGCCGCGATCCGGCCCATCACCGGCACTTCCATCGCATGGACGGTGGAAATCGGCATCGCCCCCTTCGGCGGATCGACCCGGTCGCCCGCGATGACCCGCGGGGAAAAGCCAACCCTCTCCATCGCCTCGGGCAGTTTCACGATTTCCAGCGCCCGCGCCCGGTGTGCCAGACGGCGGATAAACCCGCGTTCTTCCAGCGCCGTGATCAGCCGGTGGATGCCCGACTTCGACCGCAGGTCCAGCGCATCCTTCATCTCGTCAAACGAGGGCGGCACCCCGTCGCGATCCATCCGCGTCTTGATGAAATCGAGAAGTTCCATTTGCTTGCGTGTCAGCATGCCCGTGCCCTCACAACCTTTGTTAACACAATGTTCTGCCCGTGTTCCCGGTTTGTGTCAAGAAATTTTGCGAATTGTTTACATCGGCAGGTAGGGAACCCTGCTGCCCCTTGCCAACGGCCCGTCATTCACCGGTCGCAGCAAAAGCGCATTCGCTTCGCCCAATATCGACAGAAGCGCTGAATCCTGCCGGTCAAAGGGTGTGATCACCGGCAGTCCTTCACCCGCAATCAGCCGCGCCCGCATGTAATGGGCACGGACCCCGTTGGCGGGCAGGTCCACACCGGCAAGCGCAACTCCGGGGCGCGGGGCAGGGTCCGGCATCCCCAGCATCGCGCGCAGCATCGGCAACAGGAAAAGATGCCCGCACACAATGGCCGAAACCGGGTTGCCCGGCAGGCCCAGCATGGGGACGCCATTCAACCGTCCGGCCATCAGCGGTTTGCCCGGACGCACCGCGATCTTCCAGAACGCATGCTCCAGCCCCGCCACCTTGCCGACCAGATCATGGTCGCCGACCGAGGCGCCACCGATGGTGACGATCAGATCGGCCCCTTCGGTCAGCGCCAGCACGGTGGCAAGCTCTGCCTCACTATCCCGCGCGATGGGCAAAAGCCGCGCCTCGCCGCCCGCTTCCTCGACCATCGCCTTCAGCGCAAAACCGTTCGACGCGATGATCTGCTCGGGCCTTGGGTCCTCCCCCGGCATCACCAACTCATCCCCGGTGGAGATCAGCGCCACCACCGGGCGGCGCGTCACTGTGACCGCCGGAATGTTCATCGCTGCCAAAAGCGCCAGATCATTGGCCCGCAACCGACGGGGAGACAGGCTGTCGCCGACGCGGAAATCCTGTCCACACGGGCGGATATTGGTGCCTTGGTCGGTTCCGGTCATAGTGATCAGGCCGTCCTCGCGTCGGACATCTTCCTGAATGACAACCCGCGAAGCACCCTTTGGCACCGGTGCACCGGTAAAGATTCGGGCGGCCTCTCCCGGACCGACAATCCCGGAAAATGCATGCCCTGCGACAGCTTCGCCGATGATCTTGAAGCGTGCACCGATGGCAGGGTCGCCCTGAACCGCATAGCCATCCATGGCCGAGGCATCAAACGGCGGCTGGTCGCGGGTCGCGACTGCAGGCACGCACATCCAGCGTCCAGCGGCCTTGGCAAGGGGAACGGTCTCAGGGCCAAGCGGGGCCGCAAGGGCCAAACAACGGGCAAGCGCCTCTTCGACCGAAATCATGGTGCCAACTTTCACTGGGCCTCGTAACGGCCTGATTTACCGCCATCTTTCAGGATCAGGCGGATGCCATCGATCACCATCGACTTTTCCACCGCCTTGACCATGTCATATACCGTCAGCGCCGCTACCGAGACCGCCGTCAGCGCCTCCATCTCGACCCCGGTCTGACCCGAGGTCCTGACGGTCGCCTCGATCCGCACGCCCGGCAGCGCGGGGTCAGCGGTCAATTCCAGCGCCACCTTGGTGATCGGCAGGGGATGACACAAAGGGATCAGATCGGAGGTCTTTTTCGCCGCCATGATCCCCGCCAGCCGGGCAACCGACAGCACGTCACCCTTTTTCGCCCGACCTTCGGTGATCAGCGCCAGCGTCTCGGCTGTCATCCGAACGGCACCCACGGCCACGGCCACCCGGTCGGTCACCGGCTTGCCCGACACATCGACCATATGGGCCTGACCCTGGTCATCGAAATGCGAAAGCCCGCTCACAGCCCGTCCTGCGCCGTCAGGGGATGCGACAGGATGGCGCGCGTTGCGGCGGCAACATCGGTCTGCCGCATCAGGCTTTCGCCGATAAGGAATGCCCGCGCGCCATATTGCGCAAGGTCGGCCAGATCCTCGGGCGTGAACAATCCACTTTCGGCGACGATCATCCGATCCTCGGGCACCCGGCGGGCCAGACGGCGGGTGGTCTCCAGCGTCACTTCGAACGTGTGCAAGTTCCGGTTGTTGATCCCGATCAGTGGCGATTTCAGCAGTGACGCGCGCTCCAGTTCGGCCTCGTCATGCACTTCGATCAGCACATCCATGCCAAGGTCAAAGGCGGCGGCCTCCATCTCGGCGGCTTGGCCATCCTCGAGCGAGGCCATGATGAGCAGGATGCAATCGGCGTTCAGCGCACGGGATTGGGTCACCTGATAGGTGTCGTACAGGAAGTCCTTGCGCAGGCAAGGGAGCGGCACCGCGTCATGGGCGGCCAGCAGGAATTCGTCGGCCCCTTGGAATGACGGCCCGTCCGTCAGCACCGAAAGGCAGGTCGCCCCCCCGGCCTGATAGGCGCGGGCAAGGGCGGACGGGTCAAAATCGGCGCGGATCAGGCCTTTCGAGGGGCTGGCCTTCTTGATCTCGGCAATCAACCCATAACCGGTCAACGCGGCCTCGCGCAGCGCACGGGCAAAGCCGCGTGGTGGGGCGGCGGCCTTGGCGGCGGCTTCAACTTCGGCCAGCGGGATCGCGGCCTTGGCCTTGGCCACCTCTTCCAGCTTGTAGGCCTTGATACGGTCGAGAATCGTGCTCATCGGGGTCCCTTAGGCGTTGGTCAGGCGGGCGAGCGCTTCGATCTTGGCCTTCGCGGCCCCGGAATCGATCGAGGCTTTGGCCATTTCGACCCCCTCTTTCAGGGTCTGGGCCTTGTCAGCCACCACCAATGCCGCGGCGGCGTTCAGCAGGACGGCATCACGGTAAGCTCCCGCTGCGCCGTTCAGAAGGGCACGGAAGGCGACCGCATTTTCGGCAGGCGTGCCGCCAAGGATCGCCTCGAACGGATGGGGGGCAAGGCCCGCGTCCTCGGGATGGACGGTAAAGTCCCGCACCCCGCCATTTTCGACTGCCGAAACAGACGTCGCGCCGCAGATGGTGATCTCGTCGGTGCCGTCCGAGCCATGCACCAGCCATGCCTTTTCGGTCCCGAGCTGCAGCAGGGTTTCGGCCATCGGGCGGATCAGCGCATCCGAGAACGCCCCGGTCAGCTGGCGCTTGACACCCGCCGGGTTGGTCAGCGGCCCCAGGATGTTGAAGATAGTTCGCGTGCCAAGCTCGGCCCGGACCGGCATCACATGCCGGATCGCCGGGTGGTGCATCGGGGCCATCATGAAGCCGATCCCGGCCTCATTCAGGCAGCGTTCTACGACCTCTGGTCCGACCATGACGTTGAGTCCAAGCTCCGTCAGGGCATCCGCCGCGCCGGACTTGGACGACAGGTTCCGGTTGCCGTGCTTGGCCACGATCACTCCTGCCCCAGCCACGACAAAGGCCGTCGCGGTCGAGATGTTGAGCGTGCCCTTGCCATCGCCACCGGTGCCGACGATGTCCATCGCACCCTTGGGCGCGCGCACTGGATTGCATTTCGACCTCATCACGCTGGCGGCGGCGGCGTATTCATCGACCGTTTCGCCGCGCGTCCGAAGGGCCATCAGGAAGCCGCCCATCTGGGCCGGGGTTCCCTGACCTTCGAAAAGCGCGTTGAAGGCGGCTTCGGCTTCTTGGCTTGTCAGCGGGCGATTGGCGGCAATGCCGATCAGGGGCTTCAGGATGTCGCTCATGCCGGGACCTTGGCTTTCGCTTCGTCAAGGAAGTTGCGCAGCAGCTGGTGCCCGTGTTCGGAGGCAATGCTTTCAGGGTGGAATTGGACACCCTCGATCAGGTGCTTTCGATGCCGCAGCCCCATGATCGTGCCATCTTCCAGCCAGGCGGTGACCTCCAGTTCGGGCGGCAGGGTCGCGCGGTCGACGACGAGGCTATGATACCGGGTCGCCTGGAAGGGCGAGGGCAGGCCCCGGAAGACGCCTTTCCCGGAGTGATGCATCGTCCCCATCTTGCCGTGTACGATCTCGTGGCAACGGACGACCTTGCCGCCGAAAGCTTCGCCAATGGTCTGGTGGCCCAGGCAGACGCCGAGAAGGGGGATGCCAGCGCTGGCGGCGGCTTTGGTCAGGGGAAGGCAGATGCCAGCGGCGGCGGGGTCACAGGGACCGGGGGAGAGGACGATGACCTCGGGGCCCATCGCGATCACGTCCTGGACTTGCAGAGCATCGTTGCGCTTGACGACCACGTTGGCCCCAAGTTCGCCCAAGTAGTGGACGAGGTTGTAGGTGAAGCTGTCGTAGTTATCGATCAAAAGAAGCATGGCGGCGGGCCCTAGGTGGTTCCGGCTGATTATCGCCGATGCTTGGGGCAGTGTAAACCGGGGCTATCGTGGGGTGTCCCGCCTGGGCAAAATCACGAGTTGAATGAAAGCAACGAGTTACGGGAACACCTTCATGAATTCTTAACCCGGATGATTCATCCGTGGCCCGTCTTGCCCCGGTGGTTCGGGCGTTGTTCAACGGTCAGGCGGGTGCCAGCGGTTTTCAAATTGAGCGCTTGCGCGCAAGTTTTTTGCCTCGTCGTCGGGGCCGCGCCCTCCTCCTTGGGGGCGAGGGGCGCTGCCCCTCGCGCTCCCCGGGATATTTGGAGAAGAGAAAGACGTTGGGAGGGGTGTCAGCTAGTGGTGTTGGGGATCAGGTCGTCGTCCGCCAGATAGGCCCCGGTCCAGACCTCGATCAGGATCAGGGGGATTCGACCGGGGTTTTCCAGCGCGTGGGCTTGGCGAAGGGGCACAAGAAAAGATTGACCTTCGCTGAATAGCTGCGTTTGGCCATCCCGTGTGACGCGTGCGGTGCCCTGAACCACTGTCCAGTGTTCGGCGCGGTGGAGGTGGTGGCAGGAGGGGCGGACGCCCCCCGGATTGATCTGGTTGCGACGAACCTGATAGCGGTGGCCGGTATCAAGCTTGGTGCAGGAGTCCCCGGTTGCGCCGGGAAGGCCCCCGGCGGTGCCCGGTGGGTGAAGTGCTTGCGTGCCGAATCCGCCGTCCATGACTGCCACCCCGATCCGCTTGCGGCCAGAGTGGCAGGGAAATAGTTAGGAAAGCGTTAAAGTGAGCGATGTGGTAGGGTTAGGTCCAGTCCAGCACGACCTTGCCAGAAAGCCCCGAGCGCATGGCGTCGAAGCCTTGGCCAAAGTCATTGACCTTGAAACGGTGGGTGATGACCTTGCGGACATCAAGGCCGTTTTCCAGCATTGCGATCATCTTGTACCAGGTCTCGAAGATCTCGCGGCCATAGACGCCCTTGATGGTGATCGCCTTGAAGACGATCCGGCTCCAGTCGACCGGCGATTTTCCCGGCGGAATGCCAAGCATGGCGATGCGGCCGCCCATGACCATGTGTTCGACCATCTGGTCAAGGGCGGCTTGGGAGCCAGACATCTCCATCCCCACATCAAACCCCTGCGCCATCTTGAGGCTGGGGTAGACCGAGCGGAGGTCAGTCGTGGCGACGTTGACCGGCACCACATCGGCCACCTGCGCGGCAAGGTCGAGGCGCGCCTGATTGATATCGGTGATCACCACATGCCGCGCGCCCACATGCCGGGCGACGGCGGCGGCCATGATGCCGATGGGGCCTGCGCCAGTGATCAGAACGTCTTCGCCGATCAGGTCGAAGGAAAGCGCGGTGTGTACGGCATTGCCAAGCGGATCAAGGATAGCGCCGATTTCGTCGTCGATCGCATCGGGCAGGGGGACGACGTTGAAGGCGGGCAGGCGCAGGAATTGCGCAAAAGCGCCCGGCTCGTTGACGCCGATACCGCGGGTTTCCGGGTCAAGGTGGAACTTGCCCGACCGGCTTTGACGGCTGGTCTTGCCGATCAGATGGCCTTCGCCCGAGCATCTTTGCCCGATGGTCAGGCCTTCGACGTTCTTGCCGATCTCGACGATCTCGCCCGCGAATTCGTGGCCGGTGACCAAGGGCACGGGCACCGTGCGCGCAGCCCAGGCATCCCAGTTCCAGATATGGATATCGGTGCCGCAGATCCCGGTCTTGTTGATCTTGATCAGCACGTCATCGGGGCCGATTTCCGGCACGGGCCGGGTTTCCATCCAGAGGCCGGGTTCGGGCTTCGACTTCGCCAGAACGGTCATTTCGTTTGCGCGATCGCGCGCGGGTATTTCGTTGCTCATTGCAGAACTCCCGTGGCTTTTCCGGCTTGGGTGAAGGCGTCGAGGGCGAAGTCGAGGTCAGCGGTCGACAGCGCCGCGTTCATCTGGGTGCGGATGCGGGCTTGGCCCTTGGGCACGACCGGGAAGAAGAAGCCCGCGACATGGACGCCGCGCTGGTTCAGGTCGGCGGCCATGGCTTGGGCAAGCTTGGCATCGCCCAGCATGACCGGGATGATGGGATGAGTGCCGGGCAGGAGGGTAAAGCCCGCCTTGGTCAGGCCCGCGCGCCAGTAGGTGGCGTTGGCGGCAAGCTTCGCGCGGAGGTCGTCGGCTTTTTCGATGATGTCGAGGGCGGTGAGGGCGGCCCCGATCACAGCAGGGGGAAGCGCGTTGGAGAAAAGGTAGGGCCGGGCGCGCTGGCGCAGAAGGTCGATCACCGGTTGCGGGCCGGCGATATAGCCTCCCAACGCGCCGCCAAGCGCCTTGCCCAGCGTGCCGGTCAGGATGTCGACCTGAACGCCTGCGCGGGCCGGGGTGCCACGGCCTTGCGGGCCGGTGAAACCGGTGGCGTGGCAATCGTCCACCATGACCATAGCGCCATACTGGTCGGCCAGTGCCCGGATTTCGGGCAGCTTTGCGTAGTAGCCGTCCATTGAGAAGACGCCATCCGTGGCGATCAGTATGAAGCGGGATCCTTCGGCGTGGGCCTGTTTCAACTGCGCCTCAAGATCGGCCATGTCGGAGTTGGCATAGCGGTAGCGCTTGGCTTTGCACAGGCGAATGCCGTCGATGATGCTGGCATGGTTCAGGCTGTCCGAGATGACAGCATCTTCGGCCCCGAGCAGGGGTTCGAAAAGCCCGCCATTGGCGTCAAAACAGGCGGCGAAGAGGATGCTGTCGTCATGGCCAAGGAACTGAGCCAGCCGGGTTTCCAGCTTCCGGTGAATATCCTGAGTGCCGCAAATGAAGCGCACAGACGCCATGCCGAAGCCGTGGTCGTCCATCGCGGCTTTGGCAGCGGCGATCAGGCGGGGGTCGTCGGCCAAGCCAAGGTAGTTGTTGGCGCAAAGGTTCAGCATCTCGCGCCCGGCCATCTGCACATGCGCGCCCTGTGCGCCGGTGATGAGGCGTTCGCGTTTCATCAGGCCTTCGGAGTCGATCCCCGTTAGCGTGGCAGTGATGTGGTCAAGGAAGGCAGCATTATCCGTCATGGCAGATTCCTTTCCGATTTGGCGGAAAATGTCAGATCGCGCGCTTTCTGTCAACTTTACGGATGATAATCCGCTAAGGTGGAAATCGACTTTCTCTTCTCCAAATATCCCACGGGGGTGCGGGGGTGTGAAACTCCCGCTGCTGCGGGTTCAACTGTCCTGCACGATCAGAATTGCCCGCGCCGCCGCAGCTCCGGCGGCAATCTCATGCGCCCGGTCGGCTGGGTAACGGGCCACGTCGCCGGGGTTGAGGTCTTCGGTTGCATCGCCCGAGGTGACAGACAGGCGGCCTTCCAGCACGGTCAGATGTTCCCGGCAGCCGTGGCTGTGGGCGTCCGAGACAAGCTGTGCGCCGGGGGCGAAGACCAACTCGTACACCTCATGCGCGCCGATGCTTTCGGGGGCGGACAGGATGCGGATCGTGACCCCGCCGCGCTGGATGACCGGGGCGGTTCCGGCGCGGGTGACGTCGATGCCGGGGGCCGGGCGGGATTCCAGTAGGCCAGCGAAGTCGAGTTGTAGCGCCTGCGTCAGCGCCCAAAGCGTGGCGACGGTCGGGGAAGATTCGCCGCGTTCGATCTGGCTGACCATCGAGCGGCTGACCCCGGAGAGCTTGGCCGCAGCATCCAGCGACAGCCCGCGCGCCTTGCGGGCGGCGCGAAGCGAGGCGGCAAGGCGATCGTGGATGTCGGAACGGTCGGCCATGGCACCATGGTGGCGGGGGCAGGGGCTTTCGTCAACCTCAGGTGCCGCAGTAGGTCACGTAAGCTCCAAAGCCGGTGGGGGCAGGGAGCGTGAAGGCCTCGGTCGCCGTAAAAGGCTCTTGGATCGCAGAAAGGAGGGCTTGGAACGGGGCCATTTCGCCTTCTGTTGCAGCACTCAGGGCCTCTTCGACCTTATGGTTGCGTGGGACGACGGCGGGGTTCGACGCAGCAGTGCGCTGGGCGGCGCCTTCGCCCGCGCGGGCGCGCCAGCGCGGCAGCCAGGCCTCCATGGCGCGGAAATCCTCGAAAAGGGAGCGAAGAGCGGCTTCATCAGCCAGGCGGCGGAAGGTCAGGGTCCAGTCTGCCCCGGTCATTGCGGTCATCAGGTCGTCGGCCAAGGCGGCATCCCCGGCGTCTTCGCCGAACAGGCCAAGCTTGCGGCGCATGACGCGGGTCCATTCGGTCCGATAGTGGCCAGCGATTCCGGTCAGGCGGTCATTGGCAAGGTCCACTGCGCGGTCGGGGTCGGGATCAAGCAGGGGCACCAAAGTTTCGGCCAGCCGGGCGAGGTTCCAGCCAAGGATCTGCGGCTGGTTGGCATAGGCATAGCGGCCCTGATGGTCGATCGAGGAAAAGACCGTGCCCGGTGCATAGCCTTCCATGAAGGCGCAGGGGCCATAGTCGATGGTCTCACCCGAGATCGCCATGTTGTCGGTGTTCATCACCCCATGGATGAAGCCCAGGCCCATCCATCCGGCAATCAGGCGGGCCTGCCTTGCGATGACGGCATCAAGGAAGGCAAGATAAGGCCGATCCGCCGCTGCGAGATCGGGGTAATGTCGGGCGATGGCATAATCGGCCAGCGCCTTGACCTTGTCGTGATCGCCACGGGCGGCGAAGAACTGGAACGTGCCGACTCGCAAATGGCTTGCGGCGACGCGGGTCAGGACGGCACCGGGTAGCTTGGTCTCACGCCAAATCTGCTCTCCCGTCGCCACAACGGCCAGAGAACGGGTGGTTGGCACGCCCGCAGCGGCCATGAATTCCGAGATCAGATATTCGCGCAGCATCGGGCCAATGGCGGCCTTACCATCACCGCCGCGCGAAAAGGGGGTGCGGCCGGAGCCTTTCAGCTGAATGTCGAACCGTTGGCCGCCGGGGGCCAGAACCTCGCCCAGAAGATGCGCACGCCCGTCGCCAAGCTGAGGCGAAAAGCCGCCGAACTGGTGGCCAGCATAGGCCTGGACGATGGGGTCCGCACCCGGTGGAACCTCAGCGCCGGAAAACCAGCGAACGACATCAGCCGGGTCAAGGGTCAGGCCCAGATCATCGGCCAAGGTCTGGTTCAGAAGCAGAAGCCGTGGGGCGGGCGCAGAATCGGGCGGCACCCGCAGGTAGGTGCCGGGCAGGTCGCGGGCGTAAGAATGGTCAAAGCTGATGGTCATTTCGGTCCCCGGCCAGAAGCAAGATATGCGCTTGGTCTGGCCCGTTCGCAAGAAGGCCGGGGCGGGGCCAAAATCCTTCGAAGGATTTTGCAAATCTTTTCGAAAAGATTTGCCGACGACAAGTGGCGGCTTCGCTGGAAAGTGGTCGGGGCGGAGGGATTCGAACTCTCGACCTACGGTACCCAAAACCGCCGCGCTACCAGACTGCGCTACGCCCCGACGGATGCTCCCTTAGCGGGTCCTTCGGGGAAAGAAAAGCCTTAGCCGACACAAGGCCAGACTGCGTGATCCTGTGGGATCACGGGATGGCGAAGCTCGGCCCCAGGGGTGATGCCCAGCTTTTCAGCCAGTCCGCCGTTGATTTCCAGCACGAAACCCACGCCTTCGCCCCCGTCGATCGGGGTCAGATCGCCCGGCACCGCGTTGGAATGCACCCGGGTCACTTTGCCCGTCATGTCGGCGAAGATGATGTCCAGGGGAATCAGCGTGTTCTTCATCCAGAACTGCGGGTGGTGCGGGGTGTCATAGGCGAAAAGCATCCCCGCCCCAAGGTCAAGCGTTTCGCGAAACATCAACCCGCGCGCCCGTTCCGCCGTGTCATCGGCCACTTCGACGCTGAAGCTTTCGGACCCTGTCTCCCAGCGCAGCTGCAGCCGGGTTTCCCGGCATTCGGCCCCGGCACAGGCGGCGGATGCAAGCGAGGACAGTAAGATTGCACTGAGAAGGCGTTTCATTCCGGCCCGCGCGATGCGGCATCCCAGGACAGGACCTGAACTGCCATGCGTCCGCGCTTGCCGTCGACGATGCGCAACGCCACAGCCTCGCCCGATTCCAGATCGGCAAGGCCCGAGACCCGCAGCACTTCGATATGGATGAAGACATCCTCATTGCGCCCGAAGACATTCGCAAAGCCGAAGCCCTTGCCCTTGTCGTACCATTTCACCCGGGCCGGCTCGATGGGGAGTGCCAGAACTTCGGCCCCGAGCAGCCCATGCGAGTCTTCCGGCAGGGTCAGCGTGGCCCCTTCTGGAGGCTCGATGGCAAGCACCTCAACGGCTTGAACTCCACGCGGCGTGCGTTGTGTCCGCAGCACCACGACGGCCCCGTCCGCCACCGAACTTTGCCCGAAATTGCGCAGAACGTTCGCGTGCAGAAGAATATCGACATCGCAGTCTTCCGAGACCACAAACCCGAAACCCTTTGACGGATCGAACCATTTCACTAGCCCACGCAACTCGAGCGTGGTCGCCACTTCTTCCGTCATTCTCAGAGCCTTTTCCCCAGAACGAGCCCCATTGTGTCGCCAATTGCAATCAATCAATGCAGGGTTGCAAGCCAAATTCTGCATAAACGCTTGCTTTGGGAGTGTTCAACAATGTTAGACGGTGTCTAGGGATTGCGCCGCGAGACGAACCAATCGTCCTGAAGCGAAGCCCGCGACCAGCGAAAACGATCATGCAGGCGAAAGGCACCATCGGCCCAGAACTCGATTTCCACCGGCCGAATGCGGAATCCGCCCCAAAATGGCGGGCGGGCAGGGTTGGTCCCCTTGGTCAGTGCAACCTTGGCGGCCTGGGCCATCAGCGCCTCGCGTGAACTGAGCGGCTGGGATTGCTCGGACGCCCAAGCCCCAAGCCGCGACTTCAACGAGCGGCTGGTGTAATAGGCATCGGCCTGCGGCCCATCCTCACGTTCGGTCACTCCGCGCACCCGGATCTGGCGGCGCAAGCTTTTCCAATGCAGCACAAAGGCCGCCTTGCCCGAAGCCGCAATCTCTTGGCCCTTGGTCGATCCGTAGTTGGTGTAGAAGACGAAGGCATCCACTTCGATCTCTTTCAGCAGCACCATCCGCACATTGGGCAAACCGTCAGCATCGACCGTGGCCAGCGCAATCGCGTTCGGGTCGTTCGGTTCGGTCGCTTCGGCTTCGGTCAACCAGCGCTGCGCAATCGCAAAGGGGTCGCTGCCCGCGAAAATGCCTGACCGGTCCATCTGTGAAACTCCTTTACCCGGCGGAAGGTCCCGCCTTGAAGGACGGCCCCGCTTCGCCTACACGTCATTTCAACGAAATGGTGGGCAAGGGGTCAGCAATGTCAACCGGACTGATGCAGGGCAAGCGCGGGCTGATCATGGGCCTTGCGAATGACAAATCCATTGCCTGGGGTATTGCCCAGGCGGTCGCGGCGCAGGGGGCGGAACTTGCGTTTTCCTATCAGGGCGAGGCGCTGAAAAAGCGGGTTGAACCCTTGGCCGCAAGCCTTGGGGTGCCCCGGCTTTTCGAATGCGATGTGGCCAGTGACGCCAGCATTGATGCGTTGTTCCACGGGCTGAAGGCCGAATGGGGCACACTGGATTTCGTCGTCCATGCCATCGGCTTTGCCGACAAGAACGAACTTCGGGGCCGATATGTCGACACCTCGCGCGCGGGCTTTGCGCTGGCGATGGACATCTCGGTCTATTCCTTCACTGCCGTTTGCCAGCGCGCCGCCGCGATGATGACCAGTGGTGGCAGCCTGCTGACGTTGACCTATTACGGTGCGGAAAAGGTGATGCCGCATTACAATGTGATGGGCGTGGCCAAGGCTGGGCTGGAAGCCTCGGTCAAGTATCTGGCCGAGGATCTGGGCCGCGACGGCATCCGCGTCAACGCGATCAGCGCCGGGCCGATCAAGACCTTGGCCGCCAGCGGCATCGGCGATTTCCGCTATATCATGAAGTGGAACGAGTTGAACTCGCCGCTCCGCCGCAACGTAACGCAGGAAGAGGTCGGCAAGGCCTCGCTTTACCTGCTCTCCGATCTTGGAAGCGGCACGACGGGCGAGAACCTGCATGTCGACGCGGGCTATCATGTCGTCGGCATGAAGGCGATCGACGCGCCGGATATCGACGTCGTCACCGGCAAGAAAGAGGACGGCCAGTGAGCCGCATCCGGGCATGAGCCTTGGGGCCTTCCTGGCCTTTGCAGGCTTGGTGCTGTTCGCCGTGATCTCGCCCGGTCCTGCCGTTCTGATGTCGGCCCGCACCGGACTTACCGAAGGCTTTCGCACCGGGGTCATGCTGGCCTTGGGCATCGCCAGTGGTGCGGTCTTCTGGGCCTTGGCTGCGATGTTCGGATTGCATCTGATCTTTGACGCTGCTCCCTCGCTCCTCTGGGCGCTGAAGATCGGCGGCGCGGCTTACTTGCTGTGGCTGGGCTGGCACCTTTGGCGCGATGCCGCGACGCCCTTTGTTGCCGAAGATGCGCGGCCAGTGCCCCGCTCGCCCTTCGCGACCTATCGGCTGGGGCTGTGGACCAACCTGTCCAACCCCAAGGCCGTGGTCATCTATTCCTCGATCTTCCTTGGCACGATCAGCCCCGGAACGCCGGTCTGGGTGCTGGGCTGCCTGATCCTCTTGATCCTTGTGGCCGAGACGGTTTGGAACAGCCTTGTCGCCCGCATCTTCTCGCTTGAGCGGACGCGGGGGGCCTATATCAGTCTGAAAACCGTGATCGACCGCTGTTTCGGGGCCGCCCTGGCCCTTTTGGGCGTGAAAATCGTCGCCACCTGAAGGAGTAAGCCCGATGTCGCCCGATCGTCTGCCGCATGAAAAGGGATTCCACGTCAGCTGGGATCAGATCCACCGTGATGCCCGGGCGCTGGCCTGGCGGCTGGACGGCAAGGGTCCGGGTGAAGGCGGGGCCTGGAAAGCCGTGGTCGGGATCACCCGGGGCGGTCTTGTTCCGGCGATGATCGTCAGCCGCGAGCTGGATATCCGCGTTGTCGATGCAATCTCGGTGAAGTCCTATCATGCCGGCGGCGGAGCAGCCGACCAGCGCCGTGAAGCGCAGGTGATCAAGGCCCCGCAGGCCGACCTGATGGGCGATGGTTCGGGCATCCTGATCGTCGATGACCTTGTTGACAGCGGCAAGACGCTTGAGCTGATCCGGGGCCTTTACCCAAAGGCGCATTTCGCCTGCGTCTACGCCAAGCCCGAGGGTGAGCGGCAGGCCGACACCTATATCACCAGCGTCAGCCAGGACACCTGGATCTTCTTCCCCTGGGACATGGCGCTGCAATATGTCCAGCCGATGCGCGGCACGGACTGACGTCAGCGCTCGGCGCTCCCTCGCGGGCGCTTCTCGCTTGCCCTGCCCCAGCGAAAAGGCCCGTCAGGGCCGATGAGCGGCCAGAAAGGATGACCAGATGACCATGCCCCAAATCGCTCCGCTTAACCCCGCCTTCGCCGCGACCGAGGCCCCTCCGGTGATGGAGGCGCGGCGCTGGCTGGAGGGGGTGACCCACCCCGCAGACCGCCCCTTGATCAACGTAAGCCAAGCCGCCCCGGTGGAAATCCCGCCCTTGGGCCTGCGTCAGGCGTTGGCGGATGCTGCATTGAACAATCCCGATGCCCATCTCTATGGCCCAGTCCTTGGCCTGCCCGAATTGCGCACCGAAATCGCCAGCCAGTTTTCCCGTGCTTATGGCGGTCAGATTGAACCCGCCGAAGTTGGTATCACCCAAGGCTGCAATCAGGCCTTCTGCGCGGTCATGGCCACCTTGGCCGGGGCAGGGGACGAGGTGATCCTGCCAACGCCGTGGTACTTCAATCACAAGATGTGGCTGGACATGACCGGCGTCACCGCCGTGCCCTTGGAAACCGACGCGACTCTGATCCCCGATGTCACCGCTGCCGAGGCGCTGATCACCCCGCGCACCCGCGCGATTGTGCTGGTGACCCCGAACAACCCCGGCGGGGTGGAGTATCCGTCCGATGTGCTGGACGCCTTCCGCGATCTTGCCCGCGCCAAGGGTCTGGCCCTGATCGTGGATGAAACCTACCGCGACTTTGACAGCCGCCATTCCTTTGAAATGGGCGGTCGCCCGCATGACCTGATCGCTGATCCCGACTGGTCGGACACGGTCATCCAGCTTTACAGCTTCTCCAAGGCCTACCGGCTGACCGGCCACCGGGTTGGCGCAGTCATCGCCTCGCGTGAGCGGCTGTTCCAGATCGAGAAGTTCCTCGACACCGTCGCCATCTGCCCCGGCCAACTGGGCCAGATCGGCGCCCTTTGGGGAATGCAGAACCTCACCCAGTGGCTGGCGGGAGAGCGGGATGAAATCCTGTCCCGCCGCCGGGCGCTGGTTGATGGGTTCGGGGCGGTCAAGGGCTGGAAGCTTCTGGGCTGCGGTGCCTATTTCGCCTATGTGGAACACCCGTTCGACATGGCCTCGGATGTGCTGTGCAAGAGGTTGGTCGCGGAAGCCTCGCTTTTGATGCTGCCGGGGACGATGTTCCAGCCCGAAGGCTCGACTGCCGGGGAACGCCAGATCCGCATTGCCTTTGCCAATGTCGACGCCAAAGGCATTGCCGAAGTGCTGCGGCGGCTGGCGGCGTTCCGGCCCTAACGACAGAGCAGGGGGCGATCTTGATCTTGCCCCCCGTCCGCCTTCCCACTATTCACCGCTGCTAGGGAAACCCCCAAGGATACCGACGGGCAAGTCATGAGCAAGAACACCGACGACGAAAAGCCGCGCACCAAACGCAAGATGCAAGAGGTGGCAGGCTGGCTTTTGATGTCCATGCTGGTGCTGGGCCTTGGCGGGTTCGGGGTCACGAACTTCGGTGGCCGGGTCACCAGTGTGGCGACCGTCGGCGATATCGAGATCAGCGCGCAGGACTATGCCCAGGCGGTGCAGACCCAGGTTCGGTCCTATTCGCAGCAGATGGGCCTGCAGATTTCGGCGCAAGAGTTGCTGGGCGCGGGCCTTGGCCAGGACGTGATGCGCGGGCTGATTGCCCGGGCTGCGCTGACGGATGAAGCCGGGAAGATCGGCCTGTCGGTGGGTGATGAACTTGTCGCAACCAAGGTCGTCGCGATGCCCGCCTTTCAGGGCCCCTCGGGCAGCTTTGACCGCGACATGTATCGTTCGCAGCTTGAACGGATCAAACAAAGCGAGGCGGACTTTGAGACCGGCGTGCGCCGCGATGTGACGCTTGGGCTGTTCCAGAACATGATCTCGGGCGGGATCACCGCACCGCAGGCGATGACGGAAAAGCTAGACCTCTGGCTGAACGAAAAGCGCGGCTTTTCGCTGCTGCCTCTGACCGAGGCGTATCTTGCCGCCCCCTTGCCGGCACCGACCGAGGATGAGCTGAAAGCCTTCCACACCGCCCAACCCGAGATGTTCATCAAGCCCGAGGCGAAGCGGATCACCTATGTCGCGCTTTTGCCGCAGGACATCGCCGCCGATCAGCCGGTGGACGAGGCCGCCGTTCAGGCGCTATATGACGAGCGGATCGACGAATATGTCCTGCCCGAGCGGCGGATCGTCGACCGGCTGGTCTATCCCGATCAGGCCACCGCTGACGCCGCGCGCGCCAAGCTGGATGGCGGGGCCACATTCGAGGACTTGGTCAAGGATCGCGGGATCGAACTTGCCGATGCCGACCTTGGCGACGTGACCCTCGACGATCTTGGCGATGCCGGTGAAAGCGTCTTTGCCGCTGCCGAAGGGGATGTGGTCGGACCGCTGCCCTCAAACCTCGGCCCGGCGATGTTCCGGGTGGCGACGGTGCTGGCCGCCGAAGAAACCCCGCTGGCCGATGTCCATGACACGCTGGCGCTGGAACTGCAGACCGAAGCGGCGCGCACCGCGATTGATGCGCGGTTCGAGGCGATTGATGACCTTCTCGCCGGAGGTGCCACACTGGAGGATCTGGCCAAGGAAGAGGGCATGACCCTTTCCACGCTGGACTATGTCTCGGGCGTTCCAGGCGGTTCGGCGATAGAAGGCTATGACGCCTTCCGTCAGGCTGCCGATGCAGTTGCCGAGGGGGATTTCCCGGAAACGACGGGTCTGGAAGACGGCGGCCTCTTCGCTTTGCGCTTGGATGAGATTGTCGCCGAAGCCCCGACCCCGTTTGACGAGGCGCGCCAGGCCGTAACCACCGCTTGGCATGCCGAAGCGCTGACCAAGGCGCTGTCGGCCCGTGCCGTCGAGATCAAGACGGCCGTTGAAGGCGGCGCATCGCTGGGCAGCTTCGGGATCGTCGACGCGATGGCGAAGACCGACCGTAATGGCTCGGTCGAGGGTGCCCCGGCCTCGCTGATGGAGACGGTCTTTGGCATGGCAGAAGGCGCGGTTTCCGTGGTCGACGCCGATGGCTTCGTTGGCGTCGTCGTTCTGGACAAGATCATCCCCGCCGTCACCGAAGGTGAAGAGACCGCCGCCGCCCGTGCCTCGCTTGCCACCAGCTTTGCCCAGTCGATTTCGGCGGATGCGTTCGAGGCCTTTACCACCTCGATCACCACGGATGCCGGGATCACAATGGATCAAGCCGCTGTCGACGCTGTGAACGCGAGCCTTCCCTAATGCAGCTCTTCCCCGGTTTTGCCGACTTTGAGGCCGGTTGGAACGCGGGCCGGAACCAGATCGTCTGGGCCCGGCTGGCCGCAGATCTGGATACGCCCGTCAGCCTGATGCTGAAGCTGGGCGATGCCCGTGCCGATACGTTCATGCTGGAATCGGTGACCGGGGGCGAGGTTCGGGGCCGCTATTCCATCGTCGGCATGAAGCCCGATCTGATCTGGCAGTGCCATGGCACCCAAAGCCGGATCAACCGCGAAGCCCGCTTTGACCGGCAGTCCTTCACCGACCTTGACGGCCATCCGCTGCAAACCCTGCGCGACCTTCTGGCCGAATGCCGGATCGAGATGCCCGAAGGCCTGCCTGCGGTGTCGGCGGGCCTGTTCGGTTATCTTGGCTATGACATGATCCGGCTGGTGGAAAACCTGCCAAATGTGAACCCCGACCCCCTTGGCCTGCCGGATGCGCAACTGATCCGCCCCTCGGTCATCGCGGTCCTTGATGGCGTCAAGGGCGAGGTGACCGTGGTCGCCCCCGCCTGGGTCGGCTCGGGCCTTACGGCACGCGCGGCCTATGCGCAGGCGGCGGAACGGGTGATGGACAGTCTGCGCGACCTTGACCGCGCGCCCTCGGCGGCCCGCGATCTGGGCGATGCCGCCCCGGTCGGCCCGGCGCAGTCGAACTTCACCCATGCGGGCTACATGGCCGCTGTCGAAAAGGCCAAGGACTATATCCGCGCGGGCGACATCTTCCAGGTCGTGCCCTCACAGCGCTGGTCGCAGCGGTTCGAACTGCCGCCTTTCGCGCTTTACCGGTCCTTGCGGCGTACCAACCCGTCGCCCTTCATGTTCTTCTTCAACTTCGGCGGCTTTCAGGTCATCGGCGCCAGCCCCGAAATCCTTGTCCGCCTCCGCGACCGTGAAGTCACCGTCCGCCCCATCGCCGGCACCCGCAAACGGGGTACTACCGTGGACGAAGACAAGGCGCTTGAACTGGACCTTCTGGCTGACCCCAAGGAACGGGCCGAACATCTGATGCTTCTCGACCTTGGCCGCAACGATGTGGGCCGGGTGGCGAAAGTAGGCACCGTGCGCCCGACCGAGACTTTCATCATCGAGCGCTATTCCCACGTCATGCACATCGTGTCGAACGTGGTGGGCGAGATTGCGGACGGCGAAGACGCGCTCTCGGCGCTACTGGCCGGTCTGCCTGCGGGCACGGTGTCTGGTGCGCCCAAGGTCCGCGCGATGGAGATTATTGACGAGTTGGAGCCGGAAAAGCGCGGCATCTATGGCGGCGGCGTCGGGTATTTCGCGGCCAATGGCGAGATGGACTTCTGCATCGCGCTTCGCACGGCGGTCCTGAAGGACGAAACCCTGTATATCCAGGCCGGGGGTGGCGTCGTCTATGACAGCGACCCCGAGGCGGAATATCAGGAAACCGTCAACAAATCCAATGCGTTGCGTCGCGCGGCGAAAGACGCCGGGATGTTCGCCCGGCGCGGAAATTCTTGACCGGCAAGTCCTGATCAGTCGACTTTCATTGCAGCCGTCAGCGGCCCAAGAGCAACCGCCCCGGCGCGGCCTTCGACCGACCATTCCAGAAGACCGGCGATCAGTTCGGGCGTCGCTTCGCCCGCCACGACCACACGCCCGTCCTGACCGGCTTTGAACACTGCCCGGTCCAGCGTGCGCTTGGCCGCGGCGGCGTCCCCTCCGCCGACTGCAAGGTCGCGGAAGATCACCGCCGAAGCGATGTCATCGCGCCGTGCCACCTGGTCAGCTGCGTTCAGGCCCTTGTCCCAGCTCAGGACACCCCGACCTTCGCCGCCGATCACCGGAACGACCAGGCTTGCCAGCGGCCGGTTGTCCTGGAAAACCGGCTCCGAAAGGTCCATCACCGCGACGGCCTCGGGCAGGCGCTGCGCCATCGACTGGAACGCAACCTCGACATCTGACGCTTGCGAGCCTTCGGCGATGCCCGTTGCCAGCATGATCACTTCGCGCCCAGCCGCGCGGTAGATCGCGGCATGATCGGGCGTTGCAGGGTCCATCGGGTCAAGCGCAAAGCTTACTGGGAAGGGCAGGGCAGCAAGCGCTGCGCGATCAAGATCGGCGGCGCCGGTGTCGATCAGCACGATGGCAAGCACGGGTTTGGCGTCGGGGTTATCGAAGCTTGCGGCATAAGCAGTGATTGGCCTTGTGTCGACGACGCTGCCACCATCAGCCTCAGCCGTTGCGTTTTCGGCATCTGTGGCGACTTCAGTCTCCGTGTCGGTGATCGTTCCTTCTGACGAAAAGCCCGGGGTCGGGGCGAAAGTTGAACTATTGCCTTCCGCGACTGTCGCGGGTTCGTCAACGGCCATTGGCGCTGGCACCTCTGCAACTTCAGGCTCGACGGTTGCAACGACAGCGGGTTCCGATCCGGTTTCCGGCTGAGCCTCGGTCACAGGTTCGGGCTGAACTGTTGGCTGGGTCTCGGCAGTTGCGGTATCCGGCGCGGCTCCTTCGGTTGCGGCTGGAAGAGTGGTGGCCGTCAGACCTTCGTCGAGCGTCACGGCCGGGTCCTCGGCCGGGGCCGGCAACACCGCAGGCGTTTTAGGCGCTTCGGGCTCGTCCACTGTAACGGTGGCAGGTACCTCGGGAGATTGGTCTTCGCCTGCCGACTCGTACAGGGGAGCTGTCGTTTCCGTGATCTCCGGTTGCGCGGCCTCGGTTGTCTCGGGGGATGGTTGTGCTGCGGGCTCCAGCATGGCGCTTTGCGCTTCGGCAGAATCCGCTGTTGCGGTTGCGACAGGCTCTTCGTCGGCCTTGATTGCTGACTCGGTCCCACTGACTGCTTCCGCCGCCACGTCATCGCTTGGGGCCGGGGTGGTTTCGTTGGCCTCGGACACTGCTGTGGCAGGATCGTCTTCAAGTCCGACCTCGGTTTTGTCGGCCTCGGCATCCGGCACTGCCTCGACCACCAGAGTTTCGGCGTCTTCCTCCAGTTCGGAAGTCACTGTTGACGAGGGTCCGGGAAAGATCGCCGATGCCAAGACCATTCCGGATGCAACCAGAACAATTCCGGTCAACGCCCCGAAGAGAAATCTGAGGATCACTGCCGCCTCCGTCGTTGCTCCGCCATTACCCGGACATACCGTGCCAAGTCGTGTAAACCGACCGGTGCTGCCTACAGGCGACTGGAGTCATTCTTCCATTGCGCCATGGTATACCAAGAGGCACGCCCCGCTCCATCACTTTTTCGGCCTTGCTTCAACAGTTTGCGGCATCCATACTGATCATGTCAGCCACCTTGGGCGAGGTGTTGACTGGCTGGACCGTTCTCTCAATCCTGCGTTCTAAGGCGTTGCCAGAGAGAACCGTGGCGCGCCCCATTTGGTGAACTTATCGTGTATTTTGGGAGTTTTGATCCATGTCAACGCAGCCGCGCAGCTTTTCCGGCATACTTTGTTGGTTGGCGGGGCTGTTTGCTATGGTGTCGCGTAATTCTTTCCCCGTCAACTCAAGCGCCAGTGGCCTGGCCAGCTTCTTTGGCGCAAAGGGGCCTTCCGTTGAGCAGAACGAGTGTGTTTTGAGTGTGCAGTATCAGTTCGGATTGGCCATCCATGTTTAAGTTCGTGATAGTTTGAGATCGGTAGAAATCCTGATATAGACGCTGTCGGCGTCGAAGGAATGGTGAACATCGTGGCAAGCTTGGCACTTCCGGGGCTTACTGGGACAGTAACCTATGTTGGCGATCCGATATCGTCCGATTTGTTCGGTGCCAACTTTCTTTTTGACCGCGACGGCGGCACTTCGGTCGGCACGATCTCGGACTCCTTCAAGGCTTTTGCCGAAGAAGTGGATTTGGGAACCCTGCGCTACCCTGGCGGCACCGTTACGGAAGTTGCACTGGATCTCTCGGATCCGAATTCGACAACTGCAAACTACTCTGGCGTGAACAACACCCGAACCGAGGCAACGGTCGGCGTGTCCGACTTTCTTGACTACGCCGCGTCCTTGGATGCGACAGCCACCTTCGTTCTTCCGACGTATCGTTTTCTGTCCGACGACCTCGACGCAACTGGCAATCGCATGCTTGATACCGCACAGGAAAGTAACCTGCGCAGCTATGTCGATTTCGTTCTGACCGACGCCAATTCCAGAGGGGTGACCGTCGCCGGTTTTGAAATCGGCAACGAATGGTATGTGGACAACAGCAAGGTTTTTGGCTTTCAGATGTCCCCGATCGAATATGGCCGCGTTGCAGCCTATCTGTCGGTGGTGGTCGAGCAGGAAATTGATAGGCTGAACGCAAGCTTGGATCCCGCCAGCCAGATTGATCCCGACATTGTCGTCCAGGTTGGTCCTGGTGGAAATGCCGAACTCTTTATGCCTGACGGGCAGATTCCGGCGTCGGATTACTCTGGTCCTTTGGTTTCCGCCACAGAGTTGATTTTCGACCAGTTCACCAGCATGGAATCGCGGGCTGCAGTCGATGGCATCCTGTCGCACCGCTATCTTACCGGTTCGGATAGTTCTGTGAACGGTTGGGCGTACCAGCCGTCCAAGACTTGGGCCACGCTTGCTGCTGCAACCCCCGGATTTTCTCAGCCAAAAATCTACGTCACGGAATGGAACGTTGCCGCACGCAACAGCGATGAGCATGGTCTGAAGCAAGTCGACTCTATGGTCGAACTTGTAAAGGAAATGGCTGTTGCGGGTGTCGATCATGCTGACGTTTGGGCCGTCGAGCAGAACAACAAGACACGCATGATCCAAAACACTGGCGTCGGAGCCGAGGTCTATGGCGGGCTTTCCCTTGGTGGTGTCGTCTTTGACATGATGGCTACCCAGCTCAAGGGGACCCGGGTTATTTCGGCGGCAAGCGCTATATCGGGTGTCGAGGTCAATGCATTCGGTTCGGCAGCAAAGAGCATCTATTTTCTCAGCAACCGAAGCGAAGCTGATCGTGCGGATTCGATTACCCTCAAGGCCAGCACCGGAGGCGCACACCACGTCACGATTTACGAGATAACCTCGGAAGAAGACGGAACGCCGATTGTCACGATCCGGACCATAAATCTTACAAGTACGGTACAGCAAATCCCGCTCGAGTTCAGTGCGAACGAAACGATGATGATCGTCGTGGCCAAAGGCACCTCTGGGACCGCAATCGAAGGCTATGACCAGTTCGATCAGCTGACAGGAAGTGCGTATTCCGACACGATCCTTGGCGGCGGGGGCGACGACACCCTCGCCGGCCTGGCCGGCAACGACCGGCTTTCGGGTGAAACCGGCAACGATTCCATTTCCGGCGGCGACGGGAATGACACTCTGGCCGGTGACAGTGGGTCCGACCAGCTGGACGGCGGGGCGGGCAACGACATTCTGGCGGGTGGTGGTGGCGACGACACGTTGATCGGCGGGGTTGGGCTGGATGTGGCGAGCTATGCCTCTGCGACGCAGGGTCTGGTGCTGGGCCTTGGCAGTGCTACGCTGACGGTTGACGGGTTTGGGACCGACAGTCTTTCGGGGATCGAGGGGCTTGAGGGCGGCAGCGGCAACGACCGTCTGATGGGCGATGCTGGTGCCAACATCCTGATGGGTGGTCTTGGCAACGACACTCTGGTTGGCGGGGTCGGCAACGACACGCTGATCGGCGGGGCCGGGATCGACACAGCGGACTATTCGGGCGCGACGGGCGCGGTCTCGGTGAACCTCGGGCTGGTTCCGGCGCAGGCGACACTTGGTGCTGGCACGGATACGCTGCAGAATATCGAGAACGTGATCGGCACCGCGTTCACCGACACTATGACCGGTGATATTGGCGCGAACCGTCTTGAGGGCGGTGCGGGCCGTGACATCCTCGCCGGTGCGGGCGGCGCAGACTCGCTCTTCGGCGGGGATGGTGACGATCTTTTCGTGATTTCAAGCTTTGGCGATCACGTCTCGGGCGAACAGATCGTGGGCGGGTCTGGCCAGGACGAACTGCGCTTTACCGGTACGGTCGCGGGGACGCTGGTGCTGGATCACGATGTCGATGTCGAACGCGTTGTGATCGGCACGGGCACGGCGGCGGCGGCAGTCACGACGGGCTCGGCTGCGATCAACGTTGATGCCTCGGCAGTGGATCACGGGATTTCGATCCTGGGCAACGCGGGTGCGAACCGGTTGACCGGCGGGGCCGGAGCGGACCAGCTGGACGGCGGAGCGGGCAACGACATTCTGGCGGGTGGTGGCGGCGACGACACGTTGATCGGCGGGGTTGGGGTCGACAACCTGTCCGGGGGGTTGGGCCACGATATGCTGGTCGGCGGCGCAGGCAATGATATCTTGACCGGAGGCGGTGGTGGGGATGAATTCGTCATCTCCACCGCAGGCGACGGAGTCGACCGGATTACAGACTTCGATCTGGTCGATGACGGGCTCGGCTACAGTGATATTCTGGTCTTTGACGGTGTTGGCATCGGAGAATTCCAGTACCTTGGCGCAAGCAGCTTTACGGGTGGCCTAGACAATTCCGAGGCAATCTTTTCGGGCGGCAAGGTTCTGGTGGATATCAACGGCGATGGGGCGGCGGACATTACGCTGATCCTGGATGGCCTCGTCGCTCCTGATCAGCTGAACTCCGGTGAATTCATCTTTAAACCGTGATGCAAATAGGCTTTAGTTTTTCAAAAGGATGGGTTTTGTGGACTTAGGACGAGTGATCAGGTCCGCTGGTGCGCAGGAGCTTTTGGGCGCCTGGCGAGGCTCGCGCCGACTGCTGGTTGCGGTCATCATTTTCAGCTTTCTCGTGAATGCGCTGACCCTGACGGGCCCGCTGTATATGCTTCAGGTCTATGATCGGGTGTTGGGCAGTCGATCCGAGGCAACGCTCGTGGTTCTGTCGGCTCTGGTGGTCGGGCTTTTCATGGCCATGGGAATCCTCGACTTTGTTCGCAGCAAGATCATGTCGATCATTGGAGCCCGGTTTCAAGAGCGGCTCGACCGTCGCATCTTTTCGGCTGCCATGCGGCGATCGGCGGTGGCCCCGAATGACCCTGTGGCGGTCATTGCGCAGCGCGACCTTGAAGCCATCCGGGTATTCATTTCCGCGCCGGTTTTCCTTGCGTTGGTCGACTTGCCCCTGACGCCACTTTTCGCGGCGCTGATCTTCATCTTTCATCCATTTCTTGGCTGGCTGTCGATCCTTGGCGGTGCGATCCTGATCGCCGTGACCCTGATCAACCAGCAGAAATCAAGGCGACCGCAGCGAGAGACTGTCCTTTCGATGGTGCAAAGCGAACGGATGTCTGACCAGTTGAAATCCGAAGCCGAAACCATGACTGCGCTTGGTATGTTCGGTTCGGGGTTCGACCGTTGGCAAGCGGCACGTCAGGAATCTCTGACCAAGGGCGTGGACCTTGCCGGGGTCGCAGGGGCATTCGCAGCACTGACCCGAACCTTCCGGATGTTCCTTCAATCGGCCATGCTTGGGGCAGGTGCCTGGGTCGTCCTGAAAGGCGAGATGTCGGGCGGGGCAATGATGGCGTCCTCGATCCTGATGGGAAAGACGCTGGCACCGATCGAGGTTGCGGTCGGTCAGTGGGCTGTTGCACAGCGGGCATATGAGGCATGGAAGCGGCTTTCCGAACTTTTGACGATCGCGCCGGTGCCCGCGCGCCATACCCGCTTGCCGCATCCCGTTGGCCGACTTGAGGTTGAGGGGCTTACCGTCGCTGCACCCGGTGAGCGGGTTCCAATCTTGCGCGGAATCAGCTTCACTATCCCGCCCGGTCAGGCGGTCGGCGTCATTGGCGTTTCCGGATCTGGCAAATCCACTCTGGCCAGGGCGCTGACCGGCGCGTGGCCGTTGCTTGCGGGAAAGATCCGGTTGGGCGGTGCCTCGCTGGACCAGTACGATTCCGATATCCTCGGCCGTCTCATCGGTTATGTGCCGCAGCACGTCACCCTGTTCGAAGGCACCATTGCCGACAATATCGGCCGTCTGGACCTGCTTGCGGATAGCGACAAGATCGTGGCCGCGGCCCAAAGGGCCGGCGCACATGAGATGATCCTGAAACTGGCCAAAGGCTATGACACCTGGGTGTCACCTTCAGGCACCCGCCTTTCAGGGGGCCAGATACAAAGGATCGGGCTGGCGCGGGCTGTCTATGGCAATCCGGTCCTTCTTGTGCTGGACGAGCCGACTTCGAACCTCGACCAAGCTGGATCTTCGGCATTCAATACCACTGTAAAAGCCATGAAGGGCCAAGGTGCCTGTCTGCTGATTGCGGCGCACCGACCGGCATCTATTCAGGAATGTGAACTGCTTCTTGTCATCGAGGCAGGAATGCTCAAGGCCATCGGGCCGCGCGACGATGTGCTTCGCCAATACGCGGCCAATCATGCGATGATCAATCTTGATTCTGCCCAAGGAAGCAAAGCATGACGGCCCCTGCTTACAGATGGTCTGCTGCCCACCCTCTGACCTTGGGCATCCTGACTGTGGTGGTCGGTTTCCTTGGAATCGGGTCTTGGTCAACCATGACCACCCTATCAGGAGCGATCATCGCGCCGGGGCAGATCGTCCTGCAAAACCCCCGCCAGATCATCCAGCATCCCGAAGGCGGCGTCGTTGAGGCCATCTACGTTACCGACGGCACCGAGGTCAAAATTGGCAGCCTTCTGATGCGCCTTGAAGGCAGCGCGATGAAATCCGAGCTTCAGATCGTTGAAAACCATCTGTTGGAACTTGGCGCGAAGGATGCACGCCTGGACGCAGAACGGAGCCGCGCAGAGAGTGTCACGTTCTATGCAGACATTGTCGCCTTGGCAAAGTCGGATGACTACGCCGCATTTGTGAAGGACGCTCAGGAAAGGCAGTTCACTCAAAAGATGGGCAACCTTGAATTGGCGCTGAAACAACGATTCAGCCGTATCTCGGGTGTTCGGAGCCAACTCCTCGCGCTGAAAGCAGAGCAGGAGTCCTTGCAGACCCAGATTGACCTTCAGACCGAATACCTTTCTTCCCATGTCATTCTCTACGCCGAGGGGCTTGTCCAGTCGGACGAATTGTTTGCGATGAAGATGCACTTGGCAGAACTGGAGGGTCGGAAAAGCCAGCTACAATCCAACTCTGCGGAACTTACGGGCGAGATCTCCCAGCTTGAAATGGATGTCAGGTCTGTTTCCCTGCAATTTAGCGATGATGTAGAGACCGAGATGCAGTCTGTTATCTCTCAGCAGGCCGAAGAGACAGAACGTGCAAAGGCCCTTCGGGAACGCGTCAAGGCCCTGGAAATCCGGGCGCCGATTGCGGGTCTCGTGCTGGGCATGCAGGTTATTCGGCCCCAAACGGTTGTGCGTGCAGCCGAGCCTCTGCTGTACATCATTCCCCAAAATGGCCCGTTTTTTGTAGATAGCCGGGTCGCCGTAACGGATATCGACGAGGTACATGTCGGCCAAAATGTCAACATTACCCTTATACGCGACAAATCCGGTGCCGCTCAGGAACTGACGGGATCGGTCTTTCGCCTCTCAGCTGATGCGCTGCAGGATGAAAGGACCGGGGCCCCCTATTTTCTTGTTACCATTTCAATTTCCCCGACGAGCATCGAGAATCTGAAAGTGGTGGATCTTACGCCCGGGATGCCGGTGACGGCCTATCTGCGCACCACTTCGCAGACACCACTCGAATATTTACTGAAGCCCTTCGTCGATTATTTTCACAACGCCTTCCGTGAGACCTGATCGGTTCCAGCGTCCTTAGGTCGGGGGCAGGTCAGGCTTGGCCTTGCGCTTGCTCATCGAAGCCAATCGAACTTGGCGTCCAACGACCGGCGGCAGAATCCACGCAAAATCTGGAACGAGAAACGGTCTATCCTGCAGATCTCTGGAGGCGGGTACCGGAATCGAACCGGTCTTCACGGATTTGCAAGGACTATAGAGGACGTTAAAGCGTTGTAAGTAAACCTAAAAAACGTTCTAAATCTCTACTGTGTACACTTTTGCGTACAAAGCGGAGCAGTGCCCGCTTCGCCCGTGTCTTACGATACCACAGGCAGAAACTGACGCAAAGTGCGGCGCAAGTGTCGGCAGCGCTGCAGGCGCCCAAACAGCGTCGTACAGCCGCCACGCGGCAACCTCGCTACTCGCACCAGCAAAACGCGGGATCGACGTGCTGTAGGCGCTTGCAGGCGGCGCAGCGTGCGCAAGCTGTGTTCGCCCGCTCTGAACGGGCAGGGCGCGACGGTGGGCAGGGGGCATACGCAGCAAAGGGAAGAAAATCGTGCTGGTCAGCAGAGTTAGTCGCGCATAGCGTGCACAAAGCCACGTTGCGAGTACAAAGGAAGCCCCGCCATATGTCAGCACTCGACCAGCTACTACAGTCCTACCGCAATGCTGCTGTCACCGAGCGCGAAAAGGGAACCTACTTTGAACGGCTGGTTGTCGCATTCTTGCGAAACGACCCTGTGCAGGCAGCGCAATACAGCGAAGTATGGACATTCGGCGACTGGGCGAATGCGCACGGAATTGACGCGCGTGACACGGGCATTGACCTGGTAGCGAAGCTGGCGAACGAAGACGGCTACGCAGC
This sequence comes from Paracoccaceae bacterium, assembly GCA_947504705.1. Classification (GTDB taxonomy): domain Bacteria; phylum Pseudomonadota; class Alphaproteobacteria; order Rhodobacterales; family Rhodobacteraceae; genus Tabrizicola. Next base: position 39,671 of record CANNIA010000009.1, on the reverse strand, counting down.
GATACAATGCAAGTTCTACAAGGCAAGCTATCGCATACAAAAAGGCGACGTCGACGGCTTTCTGAGTGCCTCGTCCACGCAGCACTTCGTCCGACGTGTGTTCATCGACACGACAGAGCAAGATTGGAGCGAGCACGCGGACGCAACGATTGCGACCCAAAGCGTGCCTGTCGTGCGTATTGGGTTAGAGGCGCTGCGTGAGAGCGCGATTGACTGGGCAACGTTTGCGGTTGCCGACAAGGTCGTCCTGCAACCCAAAAAGCGCTTGCACGAACACCAGACACAAGCCGTTGCAGCCGTAGAGCGTGGCTTTGCCGACGGCGACAGGGGCAAGCTGATTATGGCTTGCGGCACTGGCAAGACGTTTACAGCTTTGAAGATCGCAGAGAGGCTGGCGGGACGTGGCAAGCGCGTTCTGGTCCTCGTCCCGTCACTAGCGCTGATCGCACAGACAGTGCGCGAGTGGACCAAAGACACGGAAACCGAACTGCGATCCTTTGCCGTTTGCAGCGACGCACACGTTGGCAAGCGCAGGAAGGACAACGAGGACGTGGCGGAGATTTCCGTGCACGAGCTGGATTTTCCTGCAACGACGAAACCCGAAAGGCTGGCGCAACACGCTGGACGCGACGACGCAGAGCGCATGACGGTCGTGTTTGCCACGTATCAATCCATCCCTGTCATTACCGCTGCACAAGAGCGTGGGCTACAGGCGTTTGACCTTATCGTGTGTGACGAGGCGCACAGGACAACTGGAGCGAAGATCGACGGCGAAGACGAAAGCAACTTCATACGCGTGCACGACAACAAGCACATCAACGGTGTCAAGCGTCTGTACATGACAGCCACGCCGCGCATTTACGGCGAGAGCGCACGCGCGAAGGCAGCGGAAGCCAGCGTCGAGCTGTGCGACATGGATGACGAAAAAATCTATGGACCAACGTTCTTCACGCGAGGCTTCAGCTGGGCTGTAGAGAACGGCATGCTGACGGACTACAAGGTGATCGTTTTGGCGATGGACGAAACTGTCGTCAGCCGGTCCGTGCAAGGGCGGATTGCCGAAGACAACGAACTGAAGCTTGACGACGCGACAAAGATCATCGGGTGCTACAAGGCACTGTTGAAGCACGGAAGCAGCGAGGAGTTCGGCATTGATGCGCAGCCGATGCGCCGCGCCATCGCCTTCTGCAAAGACATTCGATCAAGCAAGCTGATTGCACGTGAGTTCGGCGCGGTCGTTGACGAGTTCAACGGGACAAGCGTGTTGGACGACGAGGCGGCAAACCACACGAACTGTGTTGTGCGACACGTTGACGGAACGTTTAACGCAAAGACACGCGGCGAGCTGCTGCACTGGCTGAGTGATGACGTTGCAGAAAACGAAGTAAAGATTCTGAGTAACGCTAGATGTCTGAGCGAGGGAGTAGACGTGCCGGCGCTTGACGCCATCATGTTCCTCCATCCGCGCAAATCTCAGATCGACGTTGTGCAGAGTGTGGGACGGGTGATGCGTAGGGCTGAGGGAAAGAAGCTTGGCTACGTGATCTTGCCGGTTGTCATTCCAGCTGGTGTGACGCCAGAAGATGCGCTGAACGACAACGAGCGGTACAGGGTTGTTTGGCAGATACTGAACGCACTACGGGCACATGACGACCGCTTTGATGCAACAATCAACAAGCTTGAACTGACAAATGACACTGGCGGTCAGATCGAAGTGATCGCTGTTGCACAGAACCTGCCTGCGCAGCGTGCGCAAGCCGAAAGCATTGGGTTGGGGAATGGCAGCGCAGGGGGCGACGACGAAAGCACAAGCGCAAACGAGCGCACCACCGAACAACTAACCTTCATACTCGACGAATTCCCCGCCGCCATACGTGCAAAGATCGTGCAGAAGTGCGGACGACGCACATACTGGGAAGACTGGGCGACAGACATTGGCAAGATTGCGCAGCAGCACATAGAACGCATCCGCGCGATACTGGACACAGGCGCGGAAGAACGAACTGTGTTTGACGAGTTTTTGGGGGAAATACGCGACGATCTAAATGGCGCTGTAACGGAAGACGAAGCGATTGAGATGCTAGCGCAGCACTTGATTACCAAGCCCGTGTTCGATGCGCTATTTGAGGATTACGATTTCGCTGCGCACAACCCCGTGTCGGTAGCCATGCAGAAAGTGGTGGCTGTACTTGAACCGAAGAACATACAGAAGGAAGCGGCGGAGCTAGAAAGCTTTTATGCAAGCGTGCGGCGGCGTGCTAGTGGCATCAACAGCGCCGAAGGCAAGCAGAAGATCATTGTCGAACTGTATGATAAGTTTTTTAAGAACGCGTTTAAGAAGCTGAGCGAAAAGCTTGGCATTGTTTACACGCCTGTTGAAGTGGTTGACTTTATTATCCACAGCGTCAACGACATTTTGCAGCAGGAGTTTGGCGAAACGCTGGGAAGCAAGGGTGTGCACATACTTGATCCGTTCACTGGAACGGGGACATTTGTGACGCGTTTACTGCAAAGTGGGCTGATTGCTAAGGAAGACTTGGAATACAAATATAAGAACGAAATACACGCGAACGAAATTGTGCTGCTGGCGTACTATATTGCAGCGATCAACATTGAAGCTACGTACCACAGCTTAAGCGAAAAGGACTACACGCCGTTTACCGGCATCTGTCTCACTGACACGTTCGAAATGTACGAAAGTGACGACATGGTTGCAGCGCTAATGGCAGACAACAGCGAGCGAAGGACCAGGCAGAAAGCGCTGGATATCCGTGTCATCATCGCAAACCCACCATATAATGTGGCTGACACTGGAGTTGAATACAAGGACTTGAATGCACGTATCGCCTCTACTTATGCAGCGCGCACAAGTGCAACTCTGAAAGGCGCACTTTATGACAGCTACATCAAAGCTATCCGTTGGGCCAGCGACCGCGTTGGCGAAAGTGGCGTAGTTGGCTTTGTGACTAATGGCGGTTGGCTAGATGGCAACGCTACTGACGGAATGCGCAAGTGCTTAGAGGAGGAGTTTAGCAGCATCTACGTGTTCAACTTGCGGGGAAATGCTCGCACAAGCGGTGAGCAAAGGCGTAAAGAAAGCGGCAACGTCTTTGGAGAAGGGAGTAGAGCGCCAGTTGCAATTACCTTGTTGGTCAAGCAGCCAGGGGCGAAGTGTCCTGCTAATGTTCGGTATGTGGACATTGGAGACTACTTAAAGCGAGAGCAGAAGCTCGCAAAGATTTCTGCATACAAGAGCATTTCAGGCATTACTCATGCGGAAAGTTGGTTGCAGCTAGCAAGCGATGAACATGGTGATTGGCTGAACCAAAGGAGCGCGGATTTTTCAGCTTTTCCTGTCGTTGGTGACAAGAACAAGGGGAATGAGCGCACGATCTTTTCCGAGTATAGCAACGGGGTGAAGACTGCTGCTGATGGTTGGATGTACAATTTTTCACGCAGCACGATTGATTCAACTGCAAGGTCAATGGTTCTGGTCTATAATTCTGTGGCTGCCGAGTGTGGAGGTGATTTGAAGCTCGCTGAAGCAGAAATGGCGAAAACGAGCGGGATGTTGAACTGGCATGCGGGTATAGTTGCCAAGCTCGGTTCGCGTCGTCTAGCATCGTTCAACAACGCAGATGTTGTTCGTTGTGAGTATCGTCCATTTACGAGCTGCTATCTCTACAATTCGTCATTCTTCGTACAGCGAAAAGGTAAGATGGATGAGATTTTCTACGGCGATGAGAGTGAAAACAGGACCATAGCTGTTAGTGGAGTAGGTGAAGCGGGCGGTTTTGCAGTTCTCATGTTTCCTCGGATTGGTGATTTGCACAGCCTTAAAGCTTCCCAACACTTCCCGCTGAAGCTCTACGAAAAGATCGAAGCAGACAGGAATGATCTGTTTGCAGGTGACAGTGCAAGTGGGGGCTATAGGGTTAAAGACGGGATATCGGATTTTGGCTTGAAACACTTTAAGGATGCCTACAACAACAGTAGCATCACTAAGGAAGACATCTTCTATTATGTGTACGGTTTGCTGCACAGCGAAGAGTACAGGGCGCGCTTTGCGGACAACTTGTCAAAGGAGCTTCCGCGCATTCCAGCTGTGAAGAAGGAAGCAGACTTTTGGGCGTTTGCGGAAGCTGGGCGCAAGCTCGGTGATCTGCATGTGAACTACGAGAGTGCTGAGCTTTACCCTGTGACGGTTGCGGAAGGCGATTTGCGCTTGGCACACATTGCCGATGCAGTCAGCTACTTCCGTGTCGAGCAGATGCGCTACGGAGGCAAGCGCGGTAGCGACAAGACTGTGCTGCACTACAACAACAACATCACACTAACCAACATTCCGCTGGAGGCTTACGACTACGTTGTGAACGGGAAGCCAGCGCTTGACTGGGTGGTCGAGCGGCAGCGCCTGAAGACGGACAAGGATAGTGGCATTGTGAACGACGCGAACGACTATGCGAACGAAACGGTTGGCAACCCAGCCTACCCACTTGAGTTGTTCCAGCGTGTCATAACGGTAAGTTTGGAGACTGTGCGGATCGTGCACTGTTTGCCAGCGCTTGAGATTGACTGAGGAAGGCAGATTGGTGACGCAAGTACATGAGACGCGCAAGGCAAAGCTTGAGGTGCTTTTGGCAAGGCTGCACGCTGGGAAGCATGTGCAGAACAGGGACTTGGAGATTTGGCTAACGCCTGAAGAATACGTGGGATATTTAGATGATGTGGCGACGCAGCGAGACATTCGTGCAAGCGTGAAGCAGAAGCCTGTTGAGTTAGAGGAATATGAACGGCTCATAAAGGCTGCAACATTTGCATACAACAAGGGCGAGGGTGCTAGCCAGAGAGGGCGAAGCGTTCGGGCGCGGAAGAATTTCGAGCGAGCGGACACGCTGTTTGAGGATGCTCTGACGCATTTGACCGGAATAGTTGCGCAGGACCCAAGCCTAGTCGCGTGGTTCGACAGAGACACGAGCTGGGAATTTGGTTCTGAGATCAGTTTATCGCCAGGTGGTGTTCCGCGTGTGGTTACGAGCAGAAGTATGGACAATGCCGGTGGCGGGCTGTTGACTGTGGTGGAGAAAAGGGCTGCTGTGAAGATCGCTGCTGTCAGGCGAGCTTTGGCGAACATACAAGATTCGATAGCCAAGGGGTCGTCAGATGGGGTGGCGCTGGAAGTAGGTGCTAGCTCGCAGACTGAGTTGCAGCGTCGGCTTGCAGCGCTAAAGCTCAAATGAATGTAAGCGTAAGAAAAACGTGCATAAGTATAGTGACGGGTTCGAAGTTCAGTTGCGGAGATTGTGGCAAGAGCTTTGAACTGGGGTGCTAGTGAAGGATTGACACTGTGCGTATAAATGAAGTGGTAGCTGCAAGAACGACGCCGAACGTTGCGGAGCAGGGTGTTACTCAGGCGACTACTGACGTGAAGACGGCGTTTGAAAAAAACGTGACCAAGCTGCGCGGAAAAGTGCGTCGCTTGAAGCCGAAAAAGCCCATCAAGCCCGTGCAGCACGGTCCATAAGCGCGCAGGGCGGATGCCAGCGCATGAGGACGAGGCAGTTGAGTGTTTGCACGATCTTGTGACGCTTGCGCAGCAGGCGTGGCTAGCTGGCAACCAGCTCCATCGCCTTACGCAGCTTGCTCTCGTTGACGTCGATGTAGCGCTGCGTCGTGTTGAGATGCTTGTGTCGGGCAAGTGCTTGCACGACTCGCGCGTTGACTCCCTTGTCTGCCAGCTCGGTTACGAACTGACGCCTACCACTATGCGAGCTAGCGCCTGAGATAGCTGCGGATGTGTACAAGTGGCTGAACAGGTTGACCATCGTTTGCGCACTGAACCCGTCGCCTTTGGCTGAGAACAACAGCGGGCGAGCTGGGTGGCTGACGTGCTTGGGGCAGGCAGCTGCATAGCGCTTGAGCATTTGTGCCAGGCGCTTGCTTACGAGGACAGTGTTGCCTTCTGCGCCCTTCGTCTGCGCCGCCTGCAAGTAAATCGTATCGCGCACCTCGCCCGTCTCGTCGTAAACGTCGCCCACGCGCAGTGCTGCAATCTCACACGCCCTAAGCCCTGCGAAAAAGCTCAGTGCGATTGCAGTGTGATTGCGCGTTGCGTGGCGCGTTCCATCAACCACAGCTGCCAACCGCTTCATTTCCTGTGCGGTAAGTAGCTTCGCCTGTTTCATCTTTCTGCCTCCGAAATGTGTGGTTCTATTGCCTTTGACAATAAACCCACACATTTTGGCGGACGACCGAAAAACTTGCGCTGTGCAAGTCATTGATCTTCAACACTGAATGCCCGAAAAGTTATAGATTACTATTTACATAACATTACGCTTTGGCTGCAGTACCCTTCTTCTGATCCCCAGCACCTGTCGTCGCAACCTTCGCAGCAGGCTTGGTAGTCTTTCGCCGCTTGATCACGCTGCGCAGTTCGGTGGCGGTAAAGCCGTACAGCTTGATCTTCATTTTCACGTCGATAAGCGCTTCCGCCCGATCTTCGAGCTTTGCAGCTTCGAGCTCTTTGGTGAGCTGATCAATCTGCACCATTATTTCTTCTGCTCGTGCCATTTTTCCCTCCGTAACACTGACTGGATGAATCAATCATCAGATGATTTGCTTTGTCAATATCGTCGTGCAGTCAGCGCACATCAGCGACGCAGTGTTGTTGCCCCAAGTGTACAAGTATCTGCGCCTCAGAGGCGCGCAGAGCCGCACGCTGTATCTCAGCGAGCGCTTTGGTGCGCTGCACGGAGCGTAGGGAGCGTACACACTGTATCGCAGCGCCTACGCTAAACTCGCGCCCTTTGTGTCGCTGCACCGCATACCAGCTCTTGCTCTTTCCCAAGTAATCAGTGCTGAACTGCTCTGCGCAGTCTACAAGTGCTGTGTAGTACAGCTGCGTGTATGTCTGTTCTAGTAATGTCATTGTCTTCTCCGTTGCAGTGTTGATCGTCTCAGTATTTTTAATATGACTAGGATTTGTTGTAGCCACGCACGGCACAACTTCCTTTCTTTCTCACATTGACTCCCTGTGTCGTATGCAGTGCGCCTTGCACTTCTGCATTTAGTACACAGATCTTTGGTTCAACCTTCGTTGCTCTTCGGCAATCTGCCACTCCAGCACCGCAAGAGCTTCGTTCATACGGTTGTCGGGCACGCGCGCAAGTGTTCGGTGCAGCCTGCCTGTCTTTTCAAGTTCTGTAGTTTCGCTCTGCGCTGAGCTCTTGTGCGAGCATTTCAAGCCAGAAAAGCTGAATCTGTGGTCGCCAATCTCTTTAACAATGTAGCCACCAGTGTCGCGCTTGCACCGTATGGGCGTGATGAAGTTGTGGCGCATCGGCGCTGCGTCAGCGCAAAAGTCGCTCCATATGGCATTTAGTGCTGCACAGAAAGTTTCTGTGCACATCGGTGATTGAGCGACAAAGTGTAGATGTCGATTTTCTGTGCATTCTCCAAGCTCATCAAAGCACCATCTGTTGACGCCAAGCCCCTTGTTTGCACCATGACCAAAGATCACCCGATCAACTTTGTGCCAGTACGCGCCCCACAGTCCTGTGGCTTTCGTGTCGCTTACGCAGCTTCCGTCAATGAACTTGAGGGTGCCAAAGACGTCATAGCTGCCACTAGCTATCTCGTCTTGCCACGCGTTCTTCGTTACCTTCGTCCAGTTCATTTTGCCTCCGAAGTATTTATCCTTACTTCGTTAAGGCATCACTTTTTTCTGGCTCATATTCTGGTCGTCCACAGTGCCTTTCGACACTACGCATAGACATAGACATTTGTGTAAGGAGAGAAACGATGTCGATGCTTGCGAAACTTACGTTTAAGTCCGTGCAGCGTGTTGTCAAAGCCGACCCTGTCGTCGTGCGCCGCAACAAGCTGATGGCTGCGATTGAGGAACAAGGGCGAGTGCTTGACGCTGCGCTTGCAGGTCAGAGCTACACGGTGGCTGTGACACGTGCGAAAAAGGACGAGAACGGCGCGCGCGTGAAGGTGGCGGCAGAGAAAGCGGTGCGTGCTTGGTTTTTTACGCAAGACGCGGGCTGGTATGTGCAGTGCAAGTATGGCGTGCGCGTGCTGACGCTCAGCGATAAGGGCAACGCTGTATGGGTGAAGGAACAGAAGGACATTAAAGCGGTGCTTGAGGCGCTGTATGCGGCAGCGGCTGCGGGGGAGCTTGACGCAGCGCTGACGGGGCTGAGGGGTAAGGCAAAGGCGAAATAATCGTGCACGATATTGGCACGCTTGGCGTAGCGCTCTGGCGCTACGCTTTTCCTTTTGCGCCGAGCAGTGTGCTCAACGCTTCGTCGCTCAGCTTGCCATCTTGCTTTGCCATCAGTGCTGCCAGTTTTAGCGCGTCAGTCGGCACGTAATCTGCGCTGTCAGCGCCTATCGTTGACACCAGCAGGCTTTCTGTAAGCTGCCCCTTGCGCAGCATGTCAAACGCAAGTGCCTGTGCTTTCGGTAGCTGATCTGCATTCGCTGCGTGGTGCGTTGCATCTAGTGCCGCAATGCCCTTTGCCCACGCGCGCCCACTGTGTTCGTCAGCATTAGCGAGCGGGCTAATTTTGCTGTAATGCTTGTCAATCATCGCCGTGCTATTGCCGACCTGTTTGCTCAGCTTGTGAGTGCTCATTCCGCGCTGCAAGTCGAGCGTGATGTAGAAGTGGCGCAGGCTGTATAGTGTGCGCAGTTTTCCGTCCGCGCCCGCCTTCAAGTTCAGTTCTGCAAGAAGCGAGTTAAAGTTTGCATTCAAGTTGAATATGGTTGCAACTTCGCCCAGTTCAGTTTTCCAAACAAGCTCGTCACTTTTCAACTTGAGCAACTCTTCAAATGTCCCGCCTGCAAGCTTCTTGTTCAGTTTGCACTGTCGATCCAAGTAGTCTTTCACTCGGTCGCGTGCGATAAGCTGTCGGCTCTTTGTCTTCCCGTACACGCTGATCTGCAAATATGGTTCTTTGTCACTTCCCGTGTGCCACTCAATATTCTTCCACTTCAGATTCAGCGCTTCGGTACCGTGTCGAACGCCAGTGTTGGCTAGAAACAAGACGTAGTTGTGCAGAACCTTGCGCGTAGCCTGCGCGTGTAAGTTGCCAGTTTTCTTGTGCCACTGTCGGAGTGCTGCAACGATCGCGTTGTACTCATCAACCGTGTAGCTGCCCCTACTTTTGGTTTCGACGCCCTTGTTGAGCAGCGTTGGGCGGAGCGACTTTGTTATCCAGCCACGCAGCTCCGCCTCATCCAGTACCCTGTTCAGCGCCGCATTGTGGTTGTTGATCGTGCTTTGTGCTGGCACACGTCCAAGCTCTTTTGTGCGCCATTCGTCGAATGCCGTCAGTGCAGCCAGATCGACCTTCGCCATGTCAGTCGTGCCAAAGTACGGTATGAGCCATTTTTGCAGCGCCTGCTGGTAGTCTCTGTATGCCTGCTTGCCCACGCCAGCCGCTTCGTCAGCTTGCATCCGTTGTATTGTGTGCTCGGCGACGGCTTTGAACTTGCGCGTTGAGGCTGGAAGCTTGTTCGCAACCCGCGCTTGGGTCTCGTAGTACAGCTTGAGTGCGCGCTCTTTTGCGTCGTCAAAGCTATCGGTGCCTGTGCTTTTCACCTCGCGCTTGCCGTTGTCCAGCGTCAAGCGTGCATACCAGTTCGTGCTGCCCTTGCGCTTATCAAGCCGCAAGTTCTTGTGCACCACTATCGTTTCCGTGCCGTAACTCATCGCTCAGCTGCCCCGCATCACCTTGCGTTGCAGCATAGCAGCCGACCCCAGCAGCGCATACCAAAACTGTGTACGCGTTGTGTACAGCTTGGCGGCGGCTACATTTTGTGTTGGTTTGCTCTAAATGTGTGTAAAACCACAAGATTTATGGAGGCGGGTATCGGAATCGAACCGATCTACACGGATTTGCAATCCGCTGCGTAACCTCTCCGCCAACCCGCCAGCCATGAGGTGCGTCGTGATTAGGCGATTGTTTCGGCAGGTGCAAGGGGGCCGGTGCAGTGCTTTGACTTGCCGAATTCCCGGCTTTCTGGCTATACCGGACGGGTGTCTCTGGTCCTAAGGCCGAAAGGCAAAATCCCCGACAATGGACCATCTCTTTTGGAAAGGATGCCCCATGGAAGGCTTCAGCGGAATGAACGACATCGGTGCCGTGGTCGAGGCTGACCGCGCCCATGTCTGGCACCACCTCTCGCAACACAAGCAATACGAAACCGTTGACCCCCGCGTCATCGTCGAAGGCAAGGGCCTGCGCGTCTGGGATGCCAAGGGCAAGGAATACATCGACGCGGTCTCGGGCGGTGTCTGGACGGTCAACGTCGGCTACGGCCGCGAAAGCATTGCCAACGCCGTGCGCGACCAGCTGATCAAGCTGAACTATTTCCCGGGCTCTGCCGGTTCGATCCCGGGCTCGCTGTTTGCCAAGAAGCTGATGGAAAAGATGCCGGGCATGACCCGCGTCTACTATTCGAACTCGGGGAGCGAGGCGAACGAAAAGGTCTACAAGATGGTGCGCCAGATCGCGCATCGGCACCACGGCGGCAAGAAGTGGAAGATCCTGTACCGCGACCGCGACTACCACGGCACCACCATTGCCGCCCTTGCCAGCGCCGGTCAGGACGAGCGCGCCAAGATGTATGGCCCGTTCCCCGACGGCTTTGTCCGCGTGCCGCATTGCCTTGAGTACCGCGCCCAGTGGGACGTGGAAAACTACGGCCAGCGCGCCGCTGATGCCATCGAAGAGGTGATCCTCCGCGAAGGCCCCGACAGCATCGGCTGCCTGATCCTGGAACCCGTCACCGCCGGTGGCGGCGTCATCGTCCCCCCGAAAGGCTATTGGGAGCGGGTGCAGGAAATCTGCAAGAAGTACGACATCCTCCTTGCCATCGACGAAGTCGTCTGCGGCGTCGGCCGGACTGGCGTCTGGTTCGGCTACCAGCACTACGGCATCAAGCCCGACTTCGTGACCATGGCCAAGGGCGTCGCCTCGGGCTATGCGGCGATCAGCTGCACCGTGACCACCGAAGCCGTCTTCAACATGTTCAAGGACGACCCGAACGATCCGATGAGCTATTTCCGCGACATCTCCACCTTCGGCGGCTGCACCTCTGGCCCGGCGGCGGCGTTGGAGAACATGCGGATCATCGAGGATGAGGGTCTTCTGGCCAACACCCTTGCCATGGGCGACCGGTGTCTCTCGAACCTGCAGGCGCTGATGGAGAAACACAAGGTCATCGGCGAAGTGCGCGGCAAGGGGCTGTTCCTTGGTGCCGAACTGGTGGCCGACCGGGCAACCAAGGAGCCGATGGACGAAAAGAAGGTCGCCGCCGTGGTGGCCGACTGCAACGCCCAGGGCGTGATCATCGGGATGACCAACCGGTCGATCCCGGGCCTGAACAACACGCTCTGCCTGTCCCCGGCCCTGATCGCCACGCCGGATGATATCGATCAGATCACCGGGGCGATTGATAACGCCCTGACCAAGGTGTTCGGCTAAGCTTCGCCTCCCTTGGGGGCCGAAAGGGTGTCCACGCGGGACACCCTTTTTGTTTGCTGGGAGTTCAACGGGCTAGGCGTGGGCGTTAAGGGTTGGTAAGGTTTGAGGTGGTGTCGGGTGGGGTTTCACCACGACATGCGCGGTCGGACGATGGGGTGAAACTCACGCTACGCATTGCACCCGTCGTCTATTGAATATTGCGCTTTCTTCGACCGGGCCCAATACTGTCTTGCAAGGTAGCATTAGCCAGAGTTCTGACGGTCGAAGTAAATGAAAAAATGGATATACCGAGTTCTTGCAGTGGGCTTCTTTGCTTGGCTCGGACTGGCGATTTTTGATCAGTATCGTGGCGGCTTCTTTTCGCTGCCAGATATTCCAGATGGAGCGTATCCGCTCTCCTTCAAGAACGGGCTGCGAGCGATAGTCTTGGATGCCGACGTGTCTGACCATTCTTACGATCAAAACTGGAAGTATTTTCGGCATTTGTCACTTGCCGACCCAGACAGGCGCTATCTTGGTTTCCCCTATGACGTGCCGGCATGGTTCGAGGATACATGGTCTTTCTGCAAGAAGCCAACGACTGAGGAAGCCAACTGGATTCAAAACCAGATGCCGAAGTCAATGCGTGACCAAGTGGCGACAGCGCGGTTTGATGCTGTTTGCATCATCGAAGCCGACGGCAAGAAGATCCTGCGCGGCCTGATCTATTCAGTGCCTGACCTTTAGACTGCCAAAAGGTTGAGGCAGAAATCCCCGATTCTCCCCCCATGGTTAACACCCCGCCCGCCCCCCGCCCGGCAAGACGGATGGAAGACATATGGAAGACGCGAGGAAGACAGGTCGTTTTGCCCTAAACCCTCCGGTAAACCCTGCGTTCGCACGGGGTTAACCGCCCCTGACCTGATCCGGGGCCTCCCGTGGCGGCTAGAGGCCCCGGATCAGGTCCGGGGCGGGGTTTTGGGGCGGGGTGGGCTTGACTTCTGCACCTATCCGGCCCCCTCATCTGGACTCATGCCTCAAGGGAGCAGCGCATGGCCTCCATTCCCGTCGAAGCCTTTTACCTGACGCCCGGGGTGGCGGGGTCGTTGCAGCAGCAGATCCGCACCATGGTGACCCAAGGCATCCTTGCCGGGCGGTTCCGGCCGGGGCAGCGGATGCCGTCATCGCGCGGGCTGGCCGAACATCTGGGGGTCAGCCGGATCACCGTGACGCTGGCCTATGCCGACCTTGTGTCGTCGGATTACCTCACCTCATCCGGTCGGTCGGGCTATTTTGTGTCCGACAACGCCCCGCGCGCGCCGGAGTTTCCGCAATCGGCCCCCCGCGCGGAAGCGATTGATTTCAAGGGGTTGACGGGCGGGCGGTTCAGCCGGGTGCTGCGGGTGGCGCGGCCGGATGACTGGGACAGCTATCCCTATCCCTTCATCTATGGTCAGGCGGACCCGACACTGTTTGACCACCAGAACTGGCGTCAATGCGCGCTGCGGGCCTTGGGCAAGCGCGACTTTGCGGCGCTGACCAGCGATTATTACGAGCGCGACGACCCTTTGCTGATCGAGCAACTCCTTCGCACCATCCTGCCCCGGCGCGGGATTGCAGCGCGGGAAGACGAGGTTTTGCTGACGTTGGGCGCGCAAAACGCGCTGTGGATTGCGGCGACCCTGCTGTTGGGGCCGGGGCGGAAAGCGGTGGTAGAGAACCCCGGCTATCCGGCCTGGCGCTCGGTGGTCGAGGCGGTGGGGGCCGAGGCGCGCCCGGTGCATGTCGATGTCTTCGGCCTGCCGGTCGGGCGGCTTTCCGGCGCGGATGTAGTTTTCGCCACCCCCTCGCACCAATGCCCGACCAACGCGACCATGCCGGTCGAGCGCCGCACGGCCCTGTTACAGGCCGCCAAGCGTGAGGGGTTTGTCATCGTCGAGGACGATTATGAGTTCGAGATGTCCTTCCTGAAACCCGTGGCCCCGGCCTTGAAAAGCCTGGATAGCGACGGGCGGGTGATCTATGCCGGGTCGTTTTCGAAATCGGTCTTTCCAGGGTTGCGTTTGGGCTATCTGGTTGGCCCACCTGGGTTTATTGCCGAGGCGCGGTCTTTGCGGGCGATGATGCTGAAGCATCCTCCCGGACACATCCAGCGGACGATGGCCTATTTCCTGGGCCTTGGGCATTACGACGCCTTGATCAACCGGATGAAGGGCGCGTTCCGCCGTCGTCGTCAGGTGATGGGCGAGGCGATTGCGACCGAAGGGCTGGTGATCGCGGGGCAGGGCGGGTTTGGCGGGTCGTCGTTCTGGATGCGTGCACCGGAAGGCGTGGATACCGAAGAGCTGGCCCTGCTGTTGCGGGCGGATGGGGTGCTGATTGAACCGGGGCGCGCGTTCTTTGCGGGCGAGGGCGGGCCGCGGAACTACTACCGGCTGGCCTATTCCTCGATTCCGCTGCCGCGGATTGGCGAGGGAATCGCGCGGATTGCCAAGGCGCTGCGCTAGGGGCTTTCTCTGGCACTATCCGGGGCGCGGGTCTGGCCCTAAGGCCGGATCGCGGCTGGCGCTAGGGTTAGGCCAAGCGGGCCGGTGCGGCCCCATGACCTTTGGAGATGTGCGATGAAGATGACAACCGAAGAAGCCTTTGTCAAAGTGCTGCAGATGCATGGCATCGAGCATGTGTTCGGGATCATCGGGTCGGCCTTCATGCCGATTTCCGACATCTTCCCCAAGGCCGGGATCACCTTCTGGGACTGTGCGCATGAAGGCTCGGGCGGGATGATGGCGGACGGGTTTACCCGCGCTTCGGGCAAGATGAGCATGATGATTGCGCAGAACGGGCCGGGGATTACCAACTTTGTGACGGCAGTGAAGACGGCCTATTGGAACCATACACCGCTTTTGCTGGTCACGCCGCAGGCGGCGAACAAGACCATCGGGCAGGGCGGCTTTCAGGAAGTGGAGCAGATGGCCCTTTTCAAGGATATGGTCTGCTATCAGGAAGAAGTGCGCGATGCGTCGCGGATGGCGGAAGTGCTGAACCGGGTGATCTGTCAGGCCCGCCGCCATTCGGCCCCTGCACAGATCAACGTGCCGCGCGATTACTTCACGCAAGTGATCGACATCAACATGCCGGCGATTGTGGAATTCGAGCGGCCGTCGGGCGGGGATGAGGCGCTGGCGCAGGCGGCGCAGCTTCTGTCATCGGCGAAGTTCCCGGTGATCCTGAACGGCGCGGGCGTGGTGATTGGCGGGGCGATCCCGGCAAGCATGGCTTTGGCTGAGCGGCTGTCTGCCCCGGTTTGTGTGGGCTATCAGCACAATGACGCCTTCCCCGGGTCGCATCCTTTGTTCGCGGGGCCTTTGGGCTATAACGGGTCCAAGGCGGGGATGGAGCTGATCCAGATGGCCGACGTGGTGCTGTGCCTTGGCACCCGGCTGAACCCGTTCTCGACCCTGCCGGGCTATGGGCTGGATTACTGGCCGAAAGAGGCCAAGATCATTCAGGTCGATATCAACCCGAACCGGATTGGTCTGACCAAGCCTGTGGCTGTGGGCATTGTTGGCGATGCGAAGAAGGTGGCCGAAGGCATCCTGTCGCGGCTGTCGAAGGCGGCGGGTGATGCGGGGCGGGCGGACCGCAAGGCGCTGATCGCACAGAAGAAATCGGCTTGGGCGCAAGCCTTGTCGTCGATGGATCATGAGAACGACGATCCTGGCACCAGCTGGAACGAACGCGCCCGTGCCGCGAAGCCCGAGTGGATGAGCCCGCGGATGGCGTGGCGCGCGATCTCTGCCGCGCTGCCGAAAGAGGCGATCATTTCGTCGGACATCGGCAACAACTGCGCCATTGGCAATGCCTATCCGACATTTGAGGCCGGGCGGAAGTATCTGGCGCCGGGGCTTTTCGGGCCCTGTGGTTATGGTCTGCCTTCGGTCGTGGGGGCCAAGATCGGCTGCCCGGATACGCCGGTCGTGGGCTTTTCGGGCGACGGCGCCTTTGGCATTGCCGTGACGGAACTGACGGCGATTGGCCGCGAGGAATGGCCGGCGATCACGCAAGTTGTGTTCCGCAACTATCAGTGGGGAGCGGAAAAGCGGAACTCGACCCTGTGGTATGACGACAACTTCGTCGGGACCGAGCTGGATACCGGTGTCAGCTATGCCGGGATCGCCAAGGCTTGCGGGCTGCAGGGCGTGGTGGCGAGGACGATGGGCGAGCTTACCGAAGCCTTGCGCAAAGCGATCGACGACCAGATGAACCATGGCAAGACCACGCTGATCGAGGCGATGATCAACCAGGAACTGGGCGAACCCTTCCGCCGCGACGCGATGAAGAAACCGGTCGAGGTTGCGGGGATCTCCAAGGCCGACATGCGGCCGCAGGTCGTCTGATGCCTTTTGACCTTGGGCCACTGCCGCTGATCTGGCTGGCAGTGGCCTGCTTGGTCGCGGGGTTTGTGCGCGGCTATTCCGGCTTTGGATTTTCGGCGCTGCTGATCGCGGCGTCGAGCCTTGTAACCAACCCGCTGAACTTTGTCGCGGTGGTGGTGATCCTTGAAACGGTCATGTCTTTGCAAGCCGCCAAGGGGGCGGGGCCGGATGTGGACTGGCGGCGGGTTGGCTGGCTTTTGGGCGGGGCGGCAATTGGGTTGCCGATTGGTCTGTGGATCCTGACCGGGGTTTCCGAGGATACCGCGCGGGCGGTGGTCTCGGGCTATGTGCTGATCATGTGCTTTGTTCTGCTGGCAGGGTGGCGGCTGTCGCGTGAGGGGGCAGGGCCGGTGAATGGCGCGATGGGCGTTGTCTCGGGTCTTGCCAATGCGCCGGGGATGGGGGGCTTGCCGATTGCGGCCTTCTTTGCCGCGCAGCCGATGTCGGCCAGTGTCTTTCGGGCGACGTTGATCGCCTATTTCCCGCTCTTGGACCTCTATTCCGCGCCGCTGTACTGGTATGCCGGACTGGTCAGCTGGGATACGATCTGGGCTTCGCTGTGGTTGTTGCCGATCACACTGGGCGCGAATTGGCTGGGCGGTCGGCATTTCTTTGGCACCGATCCGCAGGATTTCCGGCGCTTTGCCATTGTGCTGTTGGCCGGGCTGGCGCTTCTGGGGCTTGGGAAGGCGCTGATCTGATGCTGTTGATTGTGAACGCGGGTTCATCATCGCTGAAGCTGAAGGTCTTTGACGGGGCGGAGGAAGTTGCCAAGGCTTCCGTTGAAAGGATTGCCGCCGGTGGGCATCGGGTCGCGCTGGAGCAGGGGCTGGCTGAGGCCGGGGTTCCTGTCACGCGGCTTCACGCGGCTGCGCACCGGGTGGTGCATGGCGGGGCAGGGTTGACGGCGACCTGTCGCATCACGCCTGCGGTTCTGGCGGGGATCGAGGCCTGCGTGCCGCTAGCGCCCCTGCACAATCCGGCAAATCTGGTTGGAATTCAGGCGGTTGCTGAACTGGCACCTAACCTGCCGCAATATGCCTGCTTTGACACCGCTTTTCACGCGACGAACCCAAAGGTGGCGACGGATTATGCCTTGCCGTGCGAGGAGCGTCAGCGCGGGCTGCGGCGATACGGGTTTCACGGCACCAGCTATGCGGCTTTGGTGCGGATCCTTTCGGCCCGGGGGGCGTTGCCGGAACGGCTTTTGGCTTGTCATCTGGGCAATGGGGCCTCGCTTTGCGCCATTGTGAACGGGCGTTCGGTTGCGACGACGATGGGCTATTCGCCGTTGGACGGGCTGACGATGGGCACGCGGTCGGGGGCGATTGATGGCAATGCGGTGCTGCGGTTGGCGGAACTGCATGGTGTCGCGCGGGCGGGGGAAATCCTGAACCGGGAAAGCGGGCTTCTGGCTTTGGGCGGGTCGAACGATCTGCGCGCGCTTCATCGGGCGGGCACGACCGAGGCGGCTTTTGCGCTGGAGCATTTCGCCTATTGGGCCGTGCGCCATGCGGGCAGCATGGTCGCGGCGATGGGCGGTCTTGATGCGGTGGTCTTTACCGGGGGCATTGGCGAGAATGACCACTGGGTCCGGGGCAACATCCTGCGGGGCCTTCGGTTCATGGGTGTCGAAGTCGACGAACCTGCAAACCGGCAAAACGCCAGCGAATTGCACGATACTGCATCCCGTGTCGCGATCTGGATTGTGCCCGCCGACGAGGAGCGCCAGATTGCGCTTGAAGCGCAGGTGGTGATCGCCGGGGAGGGCGCGTGATGGGGCAGCCAAAGCTGAACATGTCCAAGCCCGTCTCGGACGAGATCCGGCAGACCACCTGCTATATGTGCGCCTGCCGCTGCGGGATCAACGTGCATCTGAAAGAGGGTAAGGTAAGCTATATCGAGGGCAACCGGGATCATCCGATCAACAAGGGGGTCCTGTGCGCCAAGGGCGCGTCGGGGATCATGCAGATCACGGCGCCTTCGCGGCTGAAGTCGCCATTGCGCAGGGTCGGGCCGCGAGGTTCGGGTGCGTTCGAGGAGATTTCCTGGGAGGAGGCCTTGTCGACGGCGGTTGCGTGGATGAAGCCCTTGCGTGAGACCGCACCGGAGAAGCTGGCTTTCTTCACGGGCCGCGATCAGTCGCAAAGCCTGACCGGCTGGTGGGCGCAGAACTTTGGCACGCCGAACTATGCGGCCCACGGCGGGTTTTGCTCGGTCAACATGGCTGCTGGGGGCATCTACACTATCGGCGGGGCGTTCTGGGAATTCGGTCAGCCGGATTGGGAGCGGACCAAGCTGTTCGTGATGTTTGGGGTGGCCGAGGATCATGACAGCAACCCGATAAAGATCGGCATCGGCAAGCTGAAGGCGCGCGGCGCGCGGGTGATTTCGGTCAACCCGATCCGCACGGGTTATTCAGCGGTGGCGGATGACTGGATCGGGATCACTCCCGGCACCGATGGGCTGCTGATCCTGTCGCTGATCCATTGCCTGTTGGAGGCGGGGAAGGTTGATCTTGAGTATCTGGCGCAGTGGACCAATGCGGCGCTGTTGATCAATGAGACCGAAGGGGCCGAGAAGGGCCTTTTCGTGCGGAACGCCGAAAGCCAGCCTTTCGTGATCGACCGTCGCTCGGGGCATCCGGCACCTTGGGATGGCAAGGGGGTGGAGCCCGATCTTGGCGCGGAATGGCAGGGGCATCGGACGGTGTTCCGGCATATGGTCGAGGAGTATCTGAAGCCCGATTATGCGCCCGAAGCGGTGGCCGCGCGCTGTGGGATGACGGCGACCCGCATCCACCAGCTTGCGGCGGAACTGGCCGAGGTGGCCTTCAATCAGGCGATAATCTTGGACCAGCCCTGGACGGATTTCCGGGGCAATGAACACGCGAACATGCCGGGGCGGCCGGTTTCTTTCCACGCCATGCGGGGAATTTCGGCGCATTCGAACGGGTTCCAGACCGCCCGTGCGCTGCATCTTCTGCAGATCATCCTGGGGTCGATGGAAACCCCCGGTGGTTATCGGCTGAAGCCGCCCTATCCGAAGCCAATTGAGGCGCATCCGACGCCGCATTTCGTGACCACTCCGGGCAAGCCTCTGACCGGGCCGCATCTGGGCTATGTGCGGTCGCCCGATGATCTGGCGCTGTTGGCGGATGGCTCACCGGCCCGGATCGACAAGGCGTTTACGTGGGAGAACCCGTTTTCGGCGCATGGGTTGATGCATATGCTGATCCCGAATGCGCATGCAGGCGATCCCTACCGGATCGACACGCTGTTTTTGTATATGGCAAACATGGCTTGGAATTCGTCGATGAATTCCGCCGAAGTTATGAAGATGCTGACCGACAAGGACGGCGACGGTTATGTGATCCCAAGGATCATCTATTCCGACGCCTATGCCTCCGAAATGGTGGCTTATGCTGACCTGATCCTGCCGGACACGACCTATTTGGAGCGGCACGATTGCATTTCGCTGCTGGACCGCCCGATTTCCGAACCCGACGCGGCGGGGGACGCGATCCGCTGGCCGGTCATTGAACCGGACCGGGATGTGCGCTGTTTCCAGTCGGTGCTTCTGGACCTTGGCGCGCGGATGGGCCTGCCGGGGATGGTGAATGAGGATGGCTCGGCGAAGTTCAAGGACTATGCCGATTATATTGTCAGCCACCAGCGTCGTCCCGGTGTTGGCCCGCTGATGGGCTTTCGGGGCGATGGCACGGGTGAAGGGCGCGGGGCACCGAACCCGGATCAGATGCAGCGCTATATCGAAAACGGGGCCTTCTATCAGGCGCATGTTCCGGCGGAGGCGAGTTTCTATAAGCCGTGGAATGCCGGTTATCAGGATTGGGCGGTGAAGATCGGGCTTTATGAGAGCCCGCAGCCCTATCTGTTCAACATCTGGTCCGAACCGATGCGCCGGTTTCAACTGGCGGCGGAAGGGTTCGGCCCACGCCAGCCGCCGGACCATCTGCGGGAGCGGTTGAAGCAGGCGATGCATCCGTTGCCGATCTGGTACGCGCCCTTTGGCGATGAGGATGCGGCATTCGGCTATCCGATCAATGCCCTGACTCAGCGGCCAATGGACATGTACCATAGCTGGGGCAGTCAGAACGCTTGGTTGCGGCAGATCAAGGGGAGCAACTCCTTGTATATTCCGACCAAGATCTGGGAGGCGCAGGGTTTTGAGGAGGGCGACTGGGCAAGGGTCTCGTCCCGCGCCGGGGTTATCGTGGTGCCGGTCGCGCATATGGCGGCGTTGAACGAAAACACCGTCTGGACCTGGAACGCAATCGGCAAGCGCAAGGGGGCCTGGGGCCTGGACGCGGATGCGCCAGAGGCGACGACTGGGTTCTTGCTGAACCATCTGATCTCGGAGCTGCTGCCGGACAAGGGCGGCGCAAGACTGTCGAACTCCGACCCGGTGACGGGGCAGGCGGCCTGGTTCGATCAGCGGGTGCGGGTTGAGAGGGTCTCGGCTGAGGATCACCGGAAGGGGTTGTCGGAACCGGCCTTCCCGCAATTGCCCGACCCGCCGCGTGCGGGCGGGGGGAGGGGCGCGAAATGACCGCTTTGCCGCAAACCACCGCGAAGAAACTTGGGCTGGTGATCGACCTTGATACCTGTGTCGGCTGTCAGGCCTGCGTGACTGCCTGCAAGGGCTGGAACGATCAGGGGGCCGGGCTTTCGGATCAGGACGCCTATGGCGCGAACCCGTCGGGGACGTTTCTGAACCGGGTGCATTCCTATCAGGTCGCGGTGCCTGATGCGCCTGCGCAGATCGTGACCTTTCCACGGTCGTGTCTGCATTGCGAGGTTGCGCCCTGCGTCACCGTCTGCCCGACCGGGGCCAGCTATAAGCGGGCCGAAGATGGGATCGTGCTGGTCAACGAAGACGCCTGCATCGGCTGCGGGCTGTGCGCCTGGGCCTGCCCCTATGGCGCGCGCGAGTTGGACGCGGATCAGGGCGTGATGAAGAAATGCACCCTGTGCGTTGACCGGATCGAGAATGAGAACCTGCCGGAAGAGGACCGCGAACCCGCCTGTGTGCGGACCTGCCCGACCAATGCCCGGCATTTCGGCGATTTCGCGGACCCCGACAGCAAGGTATCAAAGCTTGTGGCGAGCCGTGGGGGCTATGACCTGATGCCGGACATGGGGACGAAGCCGACCAACAAATATCTGCCGCCTCGGAAAAAGGGGGCGGCGGATGCAAGCCCCTTGGCTCCGCTTTTGGACATCAAGGCCAAAGGGATTGCGGGTTGGTTGGACAAGATGCTGGGGAATATCTGAGATGCATCCGGCACCGTCCGTCATTCTGTTTTCCACCCTGTCGGGAATGGGCTTTGGCTTCCTCGCCTTCCTTGGCTGGGGGGCGATGATTCCCGCTGGCTGGTGGGCCTTTATCCTATGGGGAATCGGCTATAGCCTCGCCGTCGCCGGGCTTATGGCTGCGACCTTTCACCTTGGGAACCCCAAGAACGCGCTGAAGGCGTTCACGCAATGGCGCACAAGCTGGCTTTCGCGCGAGGCTTGGGCTTCGGTGGTAACGCTTCTTCTTCTGGCCCCGGTTGCCCTGTCGGATTGGCTGGGCTTGGAATGGTCGCGGCTGCCGGGGCAAGTCGGCGGGACGCTGGCTATGGTCACTGTCTTCACCACGGCGATGATCTATACCCAGATCAAGGCCGTGCCGCGCTGGCACCATTGGCTGACGCCGGTGATGTTCCTCAGCTTTGCCATCGCCGGGGGAGCAACGCTTTCGGGGCAGGTCTGGGCCTCTGCGGCTCTGTTGGGGGTTGGAGCGGTTCTGGTTGCGGTCTGGCGGGTGGGAGATCAGGCCTTTGCCAAGGCGGGTCAGACGATGGGCACGGCCACGGGGCTGGACCGGCTGGGCACGCCCACGGTCTTTGAACCGGCCCATACGGCGGGGAACTACCTTCTGCGCGAGATGATCTATGTGGTCGGGCGCAAGCATGTGCAGAAACTGAGGATCATCGCGCTGGTGCTGGTGGCGGGTTTTCCGGCGTTGATCCTGATCCTGCCGCTGGGCTGTGTCGGGATCATGCTGGCGGCGCCGGTTCATTTGGCGGGGGCCTTGGCCGCGCGCTGGCTGTTCTTTGCCGAGGCCGAGCATGTGGTGGGCCTTTTTTACGGCAAGCGTGGCTGAAACGCAGTGCCTGATCTTGCCAAGATCATTGCCGGGTTGATCTTGGGGGCAGCGGGCGGTGCGCTGTTCTATTGGCTTTCGCTGCCCTTGCCCTGGATGCTGGGCGCGCTGTTCGTGACCATGGTCGCCTCGATTTCGGGGGCGCCAATCCTTGGGCCAGTTCGCCTGCGTCCGGCTATTGTGGCGATCATCGGTGTCCTGCTTGGGTCGCGCTTCACGCCCGAAGTTTTGGATCAGGCCGGGCAGACGCTGGTGACGCTGTCGATCCTCTTGGTCTATCTGGTAGTGGTTGGCGCGGTAGTTGTGCCCTATTACCGGATCATCGGGCGGCAGGACTGGGTCACCGCCTATTTCTCGGGCATGCCCGGTGGCCTGTCTGAAATGGTCGAACTGGGCGAGGCGAAGGGGGCGGATGGGTCGGCCATCGTGCTCGCACATTCGCTGCGGATCGTGCTGACCATCGGGGTGATGGCAATCCTGTTCCGAGTTGTCTTGGCCTATGGGGTGCCTGCGCGCGGAGCGGGTGCCGCGCTGGGGGATATTGGCGCGAAAGATGCCGCCCTGCTTGCGGGCTGCGCGGTGCTGGGTGCGCTGGCAGGCCCACGGTTGCGCTTGCCTGCGCCGACCTTCCTTGGGCCGTTGATCTTGTCGGCGGCCGTGCATGTAACCGGGCTGACCAAAAGTGTGCCCCCTTCGGTCTTGGTGATCGCGGCGCAAGTGGCGCTTGGCACGGTGCTTGGCTGCCGGTTTCAGGGTATCCCGCTGGCCAGCCTTGCCCGCGCGGGGGTGCTGAGCCTTGGCGCAACAGTTCTGACGCTGGTCTTGGCGGCTGGGGCGGGGCTTGCGATGCGGGCGAGCGTGGGTGTCGGGCTGGATCAGGCGCTTTTGGCGCTGGCACCGGGGGGCCTTACTGAAATGGGGCTGATGGCCTTGGCGATCCATGCCGATGTGGCCTTTGTCGCCCTGCATCACATCGTGCGGATTTTGGTCGTCATCGTCGGCGCGCCGCTTGTGCTGCGCGCCTTTGCCCCTAAGGGGTGAGACAAGCCTGCAAACCGCCCACAAGATTTCGACGAAATGCGCGGGCCGCGACGGTTCGCCCGTTGCGACCCCCCCGGTTCTGTGGCAAGACCAAGGGACAGGAAATCAGACTGATGAGTTCAGAATGAGCGAATTCGCCAACCGCCGGATCATGATGGTGGATACGCAGGTCCGCCCTTCGGATGTGACCAAATTCCCGATCATCGACGCGATGCTGACCGTCCCGCGTGAAGTCTATGTGCCCTCAGCGCGGCGCGAGGCGGCGTATGTCGGCGAAAATCTGGATATCGGGGGCGGGCGTGTCGTGCTTGAGGCGCGGACGCTGGCAAAACTGCTGGATGCGCTGGATCTTCAGCCCAAAGAGCTGGTGCTGGATATCGGCTCGGGCTTTGGTTATTCGGCGGCCGTGATCGCCCGGCTTGTAGGCAAGGTTGTGGCGGTCGAGGAAGACTCAACGCTTGCGACCGAAGCCGGGCAGCTGTTGTCGGCCGAAGGCGTGGGCAATGCGGTTGTGTTGACCGAGGCGCTGACCGCTGGGGCTGCACAGCATGCACCCTTTGACGTGATCATCATCGAAGGTGGGATCGAAATTCTGCCCGAGGCAATCATCGGCGCGTTGCGCGATGGCGGGCGGATCGGCGCGATCTTCATGGAGGGTGCTGTCGGCACCGCCAAGATCGGCACCAAACGGCATGGCAAGATCACTTGGCGGTCGGTCTTCAACGCGACGGCCCCGGTATTGAACGGTTTCCACAAGGTCAAGGGTTTCCGTCTCTGACGCTGCGGCGGGGGTTTTCCCCGAAAGGGATGACGCTGCACCCGGTTGGGTGGGCGAAAGAAGGATGGACGTTATGCGCAGCTTGGCTCGGACGATGATTCTGGCAATGGCCGGGGGGCTTGCTGCCCCTTTAGCGGGGGCAGAGACTTTGGCCGATGCGATGATTGCGGCCTATCGGAATTCCGCACTTCTGGACCAGAACGAAGCCGTTCTGCGCGCCGCCGATGAAGATGTGGCCACCGCGGTTTCGACGCTGCGCCCAGTTATGGCCTATTCCGCCACGGCAGGCTGGCAGCGGGCCGAGATCGACACGCTCTTGGGCCCTGATGTTTCCGAAGGGCTGGCGGCTTCGTTGGCGCTGTCGGCTGAACTGGTCCTTTACGATTTTGGGCGCAGCAAGGTCGGGATCGCGATTGCCAAGGAAAGTGTGCTGGCCACGCGTGAGGCATTGATCCAAACCGAACAGCAGGTGCTTCTGAGCGCCGTCAGCGCCTATGTTGACGTGCGCTTTGCGCAAGAGGTTGTGGCGCTGCGGCAAAGCAACTTCCGCCTGATCACCCAGGAACTGCGCGCCGCGAATGCGCGGTTCGAGGTGGGCGAGACGACCAAGACCGACGTGGCTTTTGCCGAAGCACGCCTGGCTGGATCGCGGGCAGCGCTTGCAGCGGCCGAAGGTCAGCTTCTGGTCGCGCGTGAGGCCTACAAGGCCGCGACCGGCGATTACCCAGGTGACCTTGCTGCCTTGCCGTCCCTGCCGGAACTGCCTGCGGGGCTTGAGGCGGCACAGGAAGTGGCGCGCGCGACCCATCCGCTGATCCATCAGGCCCAGCATCTTCTGGCGCTTGCCGAGCTGCAGGTCGATATGGCCAAGGCGGGCATGAAGCCGACGCTTGGGGCTTCGGCCAGCGTCAGCATCAATCAAGACCAGCAGCAAACCGAAACCGTCGGCATTGCGCTGAGCCAGACGCTTTATGCCGGTGGGCGGCTTGCCTCGACCCTGCGCAAGGCGATTGCGGGCAAGGATGGGGCGCGGGCGGGCTTGCAGCAAACCTCGGTCGGGGTGATCGAGCAGGTTGGCATGGCCTGGGCCAATCTGGCGGTGGCCACGGCCCAAATCGCAGCCTCTGATCAGCAGACCCAAGCAGCGCAGGCGGCTTTTGACGGCGTGAAAGAGCAGGCCGATGCCGGGGCGAAGACGACGCTGGATGTTCTGGATGCCGAACAAGAGCTTCTGGACGCCCGCAACGCCCGGCTGGAGGCCGAAGCGCAGCGCTATGTCCTGACCTATCAGGTCCTGTCGACATTGGGCCTTTTGACGGTTGAACACCTGCAGCTTGGTATCGCCACCTATGACCCGGAAGCCTATTACGACGCGGTCAAGACGGCCCCGGCGCATTCCGCCCAGGGCGCTGCGTTGGAGCGGATCCTGGACCGGATCAGCGACTGACCGATCCACGGTCTGCAACCGGACGAAGAATCTCGTTGCCTGCTTCAAGCTTGGCGCGTTAGTCTTGCTGGGTATTCCCAGGGGTTGCGTAAATGTCCGAGCCACTTAGTTCGAATGACATTGAGGATGTGGTGTCCTCGGTTCGTCGGCTTGTATCGCCCGAGGCCCGTCCGCGCCCGTCCTCTCGGGATCTGGGGATGGACCGGCTGATCATGACGCCCTCGCTGCGGATCGTGGTTGAACACCAGGCCTCTGGTCCGGCGGTGATCAAGCTTGAGGCTTTGTCGAAGAAGGCCCGGACCAGTTCCAGCCGGACGAAGACACGGATGATTTCGGCCCCGATCCTGACGGTTAAGGGCGCTGAAGTGCTGATGCCAGTGCAAGATCAACAAGAGCCGTTGACCACAAGCCTTGGGGCAGTGGCCAGTCTCAGCGAGATGGCCTTGAGCGCAGAAGAGGCTGAACTGGTGAGTGATGACCCCGTGGCGGAAGTGTCTAAGCCCGAACAAGTGAAGACCCGCCGAAGGGCTGTGTCAGCCAAGAGCGCGCCAGCGAAGGCGCGGGCCAAGCCCAAGGCCGTAAGGGCGCGGGCTGCGAAAGCAGTGAAGTCTGCCGTCGAAGTGGCCCCGACTGTCACCCTGCATGCGGCAGAGCCAGCAGCCGAGGCCCAGCCGCAGGACGTGGCGCCAGTGGCTGACGCCATATTGGCTCCGGTTGAGGCGTTCCCCGAAGTCGCGGATGAGATCCTTGCTCTTGAGCCGCCGGTTGTGCAGCCCTCAGCGGCGCTGACCGACGCCGAGGGCAACCCGATCAGCCTTCTGGACGAAGATCAGCTGATCCAGCTTTTGCGCCGGGTGATCCGCGATGAATTGCAGGGGGCCTTGGGCGAAAAGATCACCCGCAACGTGCGCAAGCTGGTGCGGGCCGAGCTTGCCAGGGCGCTGACAGTGCAAACGCTGGAATAGCCCGGGCCATGTCCAAAAATGAAAACGCGCCCGAAATCGGGCGCGTTGTCGTTTGTGGCAAGTGCCTGTGATCAGGCGGCTTCGGCCTGATCAGCCTCAAGCGCATGGCGACGCTCGGATTCTTCACGGCTCAGGGCCACGCTGGTACGCACGCCTTTCGAGACGAACTCCATCAGGCCTTTCACCACCCGCTCGTTCGGGTCGATGCCCGAGCAGGACAGCACTTCGCGGCCATCGCGCGACCGGGCCCAGCGGGCGATCTGGTCGGGGCCGTTGCCGTATTTCTTGTCATCAGCGATTGCATCATCAAGCGCAGCCAGAACGACGGCGGCAAACAGCTTGCGCGCGCGCTGACCTTGTTCGAAGTTGAAAGCGGTGCTGTCGATCGAATCCAGCATCGGGACGTTCCTTATTCTTGCTCTTGTATTCCGTGGTCTGGTTCTTTTAGCGATTTGATCATGATTCGGGTTACCCGCTTTTGGAATGGCTGCCATGCTCTCAGTGCATAGCTTGTGAGGAGGGACCACAGAATATAGGTCAAATTGCAGGTGTGACCGCAGGAAGATGGGGTGCCCCTGCTGCAATTTCAAGCCGAGTGCCGCTGGCCGGCACAAAATGCAGTCTTATGCTTGGCCAGACGAAAGTCGTGCGGGCCCGGCAGAAAGCGGGCGCCAGAACGCTTCCACCCGCATCAGCGCGATTCCAAAGCCATGCGACTGGGTGAAAAGCTTGCCGACCGGTTTGCCATCGGCAAGGATTTCGGTTCCGACCGGCACGACAGCATCAGCCGCAAGCCGCACCAACCCTCGGCGCAGATCGGTCTTGTGCTTCATCCGGGCGGTCACTTCCTGGCCGACATAACAGCCCTTGCGGAAGTCGACGCCATGCAGACGTTCGAAACCTGCCTCAAGGATGTAGGTTTCATCGGGGCAAAGCTCGATCCCGCTTTCGGGGATCAGATGATCGACCCGGATTGCGTCCCAGTCGATGGAAGGCGGCTTGCCCGGGGTTTCAGACCAGAAGCGAAAGCCAAGTACGGGGTGGCGGGGATCGGTGAATGCGCCCTTGGGCGGGGGGCCAAGCCCGCGCAGGGTGCAAAGCGATGTCGGCGTGATCTTCACATCGGCACGCAAGCGATACATCGTCAGCCGCCGAAGCGTGTCGGGGGCCAGCGTTTCGGCGATGTCGATCAAAAGTCGGCCATCCGCCAGCCGCGCGACAAAGAAATCGGCCAGATACTTGCCCTGCGGCGTCAGAAGCGCA
This sequence comes from Paracoccaceae bacterium, assembly GCA_947504705.1. Taxonomy (GTDB): domain Bacteria; phylum Pseudomonadota; class Alphaproteobacteria; order Rhodobacterales; family Rhodobacteraceae; genus Tabrizicola. The sequence continues at coordinate 12,099 of CANNIA010000009.1, read as the reverse complement.
CACCAGACGAGGCCTGGCCCGGTTTCCAGCCGGCGCAGATCGTTGGAAACAAGGCCTTGCAGGAAGCCAAGCGCATCCATGCCGGAAAGCTCCCAAATGCTGCGGTTCGGTGCGGTTTCGCCGGTGTTCATGCCCGGCAATCTAGGCAAGGCAGGCGCGCAACGAAAGGCCTAGTCGCGCAATTGTGCCTGCTGAAGCTGGGAATAAAGGCCCCCTTTCGCGGCAAGCTCGGCATGGGTGCCTTCCTCGATCACGCGACCGTTGTCGACGACGATGATCTTGTCAGCGCTTTTTACGGTCGAAAGCCGGTGCGCGATTACCAACGTCGTCCGGCCCTGCTGCGCCCTGGCAAGCGCCTGCGAGACCGCGGCTTCTGTGCGGGTGTCCAGGGCCGAGGTGGCCTCGTCCAGCAGGAGGATCGGGGCATCCCCCAAAAGCGCGCGGGCAATGGCAATGCGCTGGCGCTGGCCACCAGAGAGGGCAGACCCGCGCGGCCCGGCGGGCGTATCAAGTCCCTGCGGCAGCGACGCGGCAAAGCCTGCAACCTCGGCATCGGTCAGGGCGGCGACCAGCCGGGCTTCGGATATGTCATTGCGGCCCAACAGCAGATTTTCGCGCAAGGTCTCGTCAAAGAGGGCTGCATCTTGCGTGACCGAGGCCAAAAGCGCCCGCTGGTCATAAAGGCTAAGCTTCTGGACATCGACCCCGCCAATCAGGATGCGCCCGGCTTGGGGTTCGACAAGGGCTGCGATCAACTGGAAGATCGTCGACTTGCCCGCCCCCGATGCGCCGACAAAGGCAGTAACCTTGCCCGCTTCGGCAGTGAAGCTAAGCCCGTTCAATACCGGACGGTCTGGGTAGGTGAAGTCGACCTTTTCAAAGCGGATTTCTGCGGCACCGGCGGCAGGGCGGGCAACACTTGTTTTCGGGCGGGTGCCCGAGGGCTGGGTGTCGAACAGCGCGAAGATGCGCAGAAGGCTGGTTTGTGCGACTTGCCACTGGCCTGCAAGTTCGGCCAGGCGGCGGATCGGCTGAAAGGTCAGCGCCATCGCGGTGAAGAACGCCATGAATTCGCCAGTGGTGCGGGCCCCGGCCGCGACTTCGCTGCCGCCAAGCATCAGCACGGCAAAAAAGCCGATTCCGGTCACCACATCGACCAGTGCCGGCATTGCGGCCCTTCCGGTCGAGGATTTGACCTCGGCCCGGTTGAGCCGCTTGATGATTTGCGCGAAACGATCTGACTGGTAGGTCTCCATCCGGTTCAGCTTGACGGCCTGGATGCCATGAAAGATTTCGTCCAGCCGCGTTGCCCGTAAGCCCGCCTGTTCGCGCGTCAACTCGGCTTTGCGGCTGAGATAACGGCGCAGCAAGACAGCGGGTAGCAAGAGAAGCGGTGCCCCGATCAGGGCCGCGAGGGTCCAGACCGGATCGATGCCAATCGCCACGACAAACAGGCCGACAAGCGCGACGCCGTCCCTGCCTATCCCGCTGATGAGCATAACAGCAGCGCCCTGTGCTGCCTGAGTATCCCCTTGGACCCGTTCGATTAGCTTGCCCGGAGAATGGGTCTGATAGAACCCCGCATCCAGTGTCAGCAAATGCCTGACAAGGTCGACCTGCATTACCCCGGATGCCCGTTGGTTCAATTGGGTCATCAACCGGCGCCCAACCACCGAGGTGACGGCCCTAGTCAGGAACAGCGCCAGAATGCCAAGCCCAACCCAGATAAGCGCACCCGACCCGCCGGGCGCGAAGACCTCGTCAAACAGCGGGCGGAGCATGGTTGACAGCAGACCAAGGGTAGACCCTTCGATCATCATGACAAGGAAGGCCAGAAGCATGAGCCCGACATGCGGTCGCAGATAGTGCCGCCAGAAGCGACGGAAGGGCGAGGGCGCGCTGGCTGGGCTTTGGGATTGCAACGATAAGGCCTTTCACTATGACCAGCCGGATGTAGCGGGAAAGACCGCCCGCCTCAAGCCGGGGCGGATTGACGCGGCCAGGTTCGCGGCCTAGCCATGGCGGCACAGCGCAGGAGATATGCATGAGCCTTGCCAACGGTCGCCCGTATCTGGCCATTCCCGGACCCTCGGTCATTCCTGACCGGGTGTTGCAGGCGATGCATCAAGGCTCGCCCAACATCTATGAAGGCCCGCTGATCGCCATGGTCGAAAGCCTGTGGCCCGATCTGCGGCGGGTCGCGGGGACGGTGGGCCATGTGGCGATGTATATCGGCAATGGCCATGCCGGTTGGGAGGCGGCCAACGCCAACATCTTCTCGCGCGGGGAAAGGGCCTTGGTGCTGGCGACGGGCCAGTTCGGGCTGTCCTGGGCCAACGCGGCCCGGGCCATGGGGATCGAGGTCGAAGTGCTGGATTTCGGCAAATCGACTCCGGCCGATTTTGCCCGGGTCGAGGCGGTCCTGCGTGCGGACCGTGAGGGCAAGATCAAGGCGGTTCTGACCACGCATGTCGACACTGCCTCGTCGATCCGCACCGACATCGCAGGTCTGCGCCGGGCGATCGACGCTGCGGGGCATCCGGCACTGCTGGCGGTGGACTGCATCGCCTCGCTGGGATGCGACGAATTCCGGATGGACGACTGGGGCGTCGATGTGATGGTTGCGGCCTGCCAGAAGGGGTTGATGACGCCTCCTGGTCTGGCTTTCGTGTGGTTTTCCGAAGCCGCGCGGATGCGCTGTGGCCGCAGCGATCTGGCAACGCCCTATTGGGCCTGGGGGCCACGGATCGATGCGCCGGATTTCTGGCAGTATTGGGCGGGAACCGCGCCCACGTCGCATCTTTTCGGGCTACGGGCGGCCCTGGACATGATTGGCGAAGAGGGGCTGCCGCAGGTCTGGCAGCGGCATCGGGTGCTGGCGGGGGCGGTCTGGGCCGCGTTCGACTGCTGGTCTGCGGGCAACCCGGCGATTGCGATGAACGTCGCCACCCCCTCTGACCGCGCGCATTCCGTCACCGCAGCCCGCTTCGGGCCGCCCCATGCCACCCGGCTGCGTGAGTGGTGCGAACAGAAGGCCGGGGTGACGCTTGGCATCGGCCTTGGCATGGCCGCCTCGACCGAGCCCGCCTATCATGGCTTTCTGCGCGTCGGTCACATGGGCCACGTCAACGCCCACATGACCCTTGGCGCGCTGGCGGTGATGGAGGCGGGGATGGTGGCGCTGGATATCCCGCATGGGCCGGGGGCGCTGGCGGCAGCGGCGAAGGTGGTGGCAGGCGGCGCGCTGTAGCGCCCTCAGGCCTTGGCCCGGCGTTCCCGCACCGAAATGTAGACCGCCGAGGCGACAAGCACCGTGACGCCAAGCACGGTCCAGCGGTCGGGTAGGTCGCCAAAGTAATACCAGCCGACGACCACGGACATGATGATCTCGGTAAAGGCAAGTGGTGCCAAAAGCGAGGCTTCGGCTTGTTCATAAGCCTTGGTGATCAGGAAATGCCCCAGCGTCGCGATCACCCCAAGACTGGCCAGCATGACCCACTGCACCGGGCTGGGGCTGTGCCACAGGAAGGGCAGGGCCAGCGTCATCAGCGCCGCCCCGGTGGCCGAGGTCTGGAAGGTCAGCACCATTGCATCCGCAGCCCCGGCGATGGCGCGCGTCATCACGAAATAGGCCCCCAGCGCCACGCCCGCGCCAAGGGCGAAAAGCGTGCCGGGATTGATCTCGACCATGCCGGGACGAATGATGATCAGCGTGCCGATGAAGCCCACCGCAACCGCGGCCCAACGGCGAGGGCCTACATTCTCGCGCAAGGCAAGCGCCGAGAGGACCACGATCACCAACGGATTGACGAAGAAGATCGCCAGCGCATCGGCGATGGGCAGATGCTTCAGCGCATTGAAGAACAGGAACGTCGCCCCGAACAATAACACCGCGCGGCCAAGGTGATGCATTGGATTGGCCGGGCGGAACGCCCGCGAGCCCTCGGCCTTCAGCGCGAAGGGCAGGGTCATCAGCCCGCCAAACAGCGCGCGCGCCCAGACGACGATCAGGATGGGCATACCCTGTTGGCCAAGGAACTTGGCAAAGACGTCGATGAAGGGCAGGATCGCCATCGCCGCCAGCATGAAACCGATGCCGAGAAGGGGACGGGGCGTGGTGGTCCGGGGCATGGAGTTTCCTTGACTGACATGTCACGCTAGGGCGCGGCGCGGCAGCTTGCCCGCCCGAATGCGACAAGTGGACGATCTGGAGGGGTCGATGTGGTACGCGACACGCATGCTTGCGCCGGGGGTTTACGTAACGTTGGAGCCTGCGGTTGATCCGATGTTCCGCGCGGCGATTGTCACGGTGATCGGGCGCGACCGCGATCTGCAGTTCGATTTCGGTTGCGGGCTTCTGCCCCTACGACCCGCTCTGCCCCTAACGGCCAAGCCCGTCGTGGCTGTCGCAAGTCACGCCCATGTCGACCATATCGGCGGCTTGCATGAATTTGCCGACCGACTGGGTCATCCCAGCGAGGCTGCGGGCTTTGCGGGTCTACCGGGGGTGGAAACCTTTGCCGAGGAGTTCCGGACCTGGCCCAATGTCACGCAGCAATTGCCCGTGCCGGGATGGACCGTCGCCGACTGGACCCTGCGCCCCGCACCCCTCACTCGGACTTTGGCCGAAGGGGATCGGATCGACCTTGGCGACCGCCTGTTCACCGTCCTCCATCTGCCCGGTCATTCCCCCGGTGGGATTGGGCTTCTGGACGAAAGCGATGGCCTCTTTCTGACCGGCGATGCGATCTATGATGACGAGATCCTGGATGAATTGCCCGGGGCCTCTATCCCCGATTACCTCGTGACAATGGACCGCCTGCGCCAGATCGACTGCCATTTGGCCATTGGCGGACACGGGCCCGAGATGACCCATGCCAAGATGGTCGAGATCGCCGAAGACTATCTGCGCCGTTGGGGTTAGGACCGCGGCTCGATCACTCCCTTCGGCTGTGCGGATGCGCCCCCTTCTTGTGCGTAAACGGGCGTAAAGCGGGACTTTCCGAAGCTTGGACATGCGCCTATGATCATATCATAAGGCAAGGAAAGCGTGGTGCGGGAAGTGCGGGGCAAGGGAAATCGACCAGTCGTCGGGATCATTGGCAACAGCCATGTGATCAACGCGGATTTTCATGTCCATGCCGGGGCGAAGATCAATACCGAAGCCGTGTCCCAGGTTGCGGGTTGTCTGCCGCTGATCCTGCCCACCGACCCGCGCTTTGTCTCGGTCGAGGAGTTGTTGGAGCTTTGCGACGGGTTCCTCTTGACCGGCGGCCGCCCGAACGTGCACCCCAATGAATATGGCGAGGATGAAACCCCCGCCCACGGCAGCTTTGATCGCAGCCGGGATGCGATCACGCTGCCACTGGTCCGGGCCTGCGTCGAGCGCGGCCAGCCCTTCCTTGGCATCTGCCGGGGCTTTCAGGAAGTGAACGTCGCTTTGGGCGGCACGCTGCACCCTGAAATCCGTGAATTGCCGGGCCGGATGAACCACCGAATGCCGCCAGACGGCACTCTGGACGAGGTCTTTGCCCTGCGCCATGCCGTGAGTTTTGCTGATGGCGGGCCGTTCCACCGGCTTCTTGGCGCGCGTGAGGTGATGACCAACACGCTGCATGGTCAGGGGATCGCGAAGGCTGCGCCCCGGGTCGTGGTGGACGGGGTCGCGCCTGATGGCACCCCCGAAGCGATCTATGTCAAGGACGCGCCCGGCTTTACGCTGTCGGTGCAGTGGCATCCGGAATGGAATGCGGCACAGGACCCGGTTTCACGCCCGCTGTTTCAGGCCTTTGGCGGCGCAGCGGCGGACTGGGCCAAAGCACGAGCGAAACAATCGGCCTGAGGCTTGGTCTTTAGACCTAGCGCTTCCGGGCCAAAGGATGTTTCGTCAGGACCAGTTCCTTCAGATGGTCGTCCAGCACATGGGTATATATCTCGGTCGTGGCCAGATCTGCATGGCCCAAGAGCGTCTGGATCACCCGCAGATCGGCACCATGCGCCAGAAGATGGGTGGCAAAGGCATGGCGCAGGACATGCGGCGTTACGCGTGACGGCGAAATCCCGGCCAGAACTGCGACATCCTTCACCAGGCCGTGGAAATACTGCCGCGTCAGGTGGCCATCTTTGCCATCGCCTGGGAACAAGAAGCGTGAGGCGGGGCGGCCCTGCTTGCGCCCGGCCTCTTCGCCTGCGTCCCGAGGGACAAGCCAGGCGACAAGCGCGGCACGGGCCGGGGTCGAGAGCGGCACCATTCGCTCCTTGTCGCCCTTGCCCCGGACCAGCACCATCCGGGGGTCGCCGCGCACTGCCGAAACTGGCAGGCCAACTAGCTCGCTGACCCGCAGGCCAGTGGCATAGAGGAGTTCAAACAGCGCGGTATCGCGCAGCCGGTCAACCGGATTGCGGGCACGGGTGCGGGCAGCCTCGATCAGGCGGGTGACCTCGGTTTCGCTTAAGGTCTTGGGCAGGCTTTGCGCGCGTCCCGGCCCGGTCAGACGCTGGGCGGGGTTGTCTTGCCGCCAACCTTCCTCGAACGCAAAGCGGTAAAGCTGGCGGATCGACGACAATCGCCGCGCCCGGGTGGCCCGTGACAGGCCTTGGGCGTCACAGTGGACAAGGTAGTTCTCGACCGCCAGCCGGTCAGCGCTGGCGAAGCCCTTGCCCCGTCTGGCCAGCCAGTCCGCAAAATCCAGAAGGTCGCGGCCATAGGCCAGTTGCGTGTTGCGCGCGGTGCCCTGTTCGGCTGCCGATGCCTCAAGATAGGTCGAGATCCAACGGCTGGCCTCGGCCTTTGGGTCCGGCGCGGCCATCCCTAGCCCCGCCGATCAAGGAGCATCAATTCAAGGGCGGTTCGGCGGGCCATATCCTCAAGCCCTGCCCGCCGCAGAAGCGCCAGCCCTTCGGTCACGCCGCGCAAGTCGCCTTCCACGCCTCGACCGATATTGTCGATCGCTACCAGAAGCGCTTCCCCCAGCCGCTTGTCGTCAAGCAATGCTTGGGCCTCAGCCGTGGGGGCAGCCCCGGCAAAGGCGGCTGCGATGGCGCGGCCAAGGCTGTTTGGTGCGACAAGACCGGACAGATTGCCACGGGCAAGGCCGGCGAGAAACAGCCCGCTGGAATCCCCGGCCGGAACATGCCCGGCGGCTTTGTCGCGATGAGGTGACAAGAGACCGGCATCAAAGGCGATCACCGCCGCCTCGCCCTGAAGCGGCAGATCCAGAAGCGCCTCGCCGTAAAGCATGGCGAAGGGCACCTCCAACTCGGCCTCCTGCATCCGTGCCCAAGCAGGCGGCAGGGTCTGGCTGATGCGGGCAAGATCGCCCGATTGCATCGCGGTGTCGAAATCCTGAAACGCCTGCGCCCGATCCCAGACCCCGCCGGAAGCAGCGGGCTTTCGTGCCGTATAAAGGCCAAGGATCACATTCGGCGGGATCGTCCCGGCGCGGGTCAGGCGTTCGGCCGCCTCGATCTGCGTCTTCCATCCAGAATGCGGGCCGATCTCGGCATAGGAAAACGCAATCGGCAGGCCTTCGGTCGGCAGGGGTTCGCCAATCGCCTCGTATATCTTCCAGTCCAGCGGAGTGACCGGGTTGGGTGGCGGAGGCAAGGCCTCGCCGTCAAAAGCTTCGGGATCAAGGAACCGGGCAAGAAGATTGGCCTGATTGGCGTCAACTTCGCCCAAGGCCTCGGAATTATGCAGGGTCAGCGCCGCGGTATCCCAGTCGCCTGACCGCGCAAGACAGAAAATCCGGGCCGGAACTGTGGGCGCAAGATGCGGGGTCTTGGCCATGGCCTCGCAGGCGCGATCCTCGGCTCCCGTCAAAAGCGCCACGTCAAAAGACCGGCGGAACATGTCGGGCGAACTGGCCCCCGCAGCTTCGATCAGGGCAGCGGCCTGCTCCAACGCCCCAAGCGCGAGCAGTTTGTCGATCCGAACCTGCAACAGTGCGCCGCCCGCGTCGGCATCGACCGGCGGATCGGCTTCGGCCAGAAGCATGGTCAGGAACAGCTGGCGCAGGGCCGGAAGGTCGCCCGCGTGCGACTGCGTCACCCGTTCGGCGATGTCGCGCGTCAAGCCCGGGCCCCAGAGTTCCCGAGGCAGGCCCGAGACCGCAGGCGCAATCAGACCGGCGGCATCAGGAGAAGGCGCGTCCAGCGCGCTGGTCAGAACCGGAAGCGGCAAAGCCTCGCCGGGGCCGGTAACCGGGGGCTCGTCGATCACAACGGGCAGGCCGCCCGAATCCTCCGACGCGGGCACGGTGACGCTTTGCGACAGCCAGTCAATCGCGGACAGGGGACCGGTTCCCTCTTGCCCGAATGCGGGGAGGGCACTGAAGATGAAGGCGGATACCCAGGTCGCGCTAGTCCGCATTCAGCACCACAGGTTTTGTCACGTCGGTTTGCTCGGGCGAAAGGTCGCCAACATAGGCATAGATCGAAATGCCAATGAATCCAACAAGCATAAGAAATATCAGTGCCTTGATGATCCGGCCCATCTGTATGCCCTTCCTCGTGGTCGTGCCGGACGGTAGGGTCCGAACGGCGGTTGTTGCCGCTGGGTCCCGGATTTTGGCCGGGCCTGCGGAAATCATGTCAGAATCTGTATAGCATTCCGCAAGACGACGCGCCATTGAAGGGAAAGCAAATCCCCGGCATGTGTGGCGTCGGGGCGTGAGGGGTTGAGGCAGGAAGCGGGCAACAATGACGCGGCTGGCGAAGACGGTTGTCATGGTCGGTATGATGGGCGCGGGCAAGACGGCAGTCGGAACGGCCGTCGCGCGGCTGCTTGATGTTGAATTCCGCGATTCCGACGAAGAAATCGTGCTGGCCGCCAATCGCAGCATCACCGAGATCTTCGAACGCCACGGCGAGCCCTTCTTTCGGTCGCGCGAAAGCGAAGTGATCGCACGCTTGCTGCGCGGAACGCCCTGTGTTCTTTCGACTGGCGGCGGGGCCTTTCTGTCAAAGGCCAATCGCCAATTGATCCATGACGTTGGCGTCTCAGTCTGGTTGCGGGCCGACCTTGACCTTCTGTGGCAGCGGGTCCGGCACAAGACGACACGACCCCTGTTGCGCACGCCAGACCCGCGCGAAACCCTGCGTGCCCTTTACGAGGCGCGGCTGCCCTTCTATGCGCAGGCCGATCTGGTGGTGGACAGCCACCATGACCTGAGTGTGGAAGCGATGGCAGGCCGGGTGGTTGAGGCCCTGCAGGGCCGCCCAGATGTGTTGGAGGCTTGAAGCAGTGAACCGGGTAAGGGTGGAACTGGGCACACGGTCCTATGATGTGCTGATCGGCGCAGGTCTTGTGGCAGGGGCGGGCAAGGCGCTTGCCCCCATGCTGCGGCGAAAGCGCGTGGCCATCGTGACGGATGAAACGGTCGCAACCCTGCATCTCCCAGCTTTGACCCATGCGCTTGAGGCTGAGGGTATCGCCGTCAACGCCCTTCCCCTGCCACCCGGTGAGGGCACGAAAAGCTGGGCCGAGCTTCAGCGGGTAACCGAGTGGCTTTTGGAGCAAAAGATCGAACGGCGCGATCTGGTGCTGGCCTTTGGCGGCGGGGTGATCGGCGATCTGGTTGGCTTTTCGGCGGCGATCTTGCGGCGCGGGGTGCGCTTTGTGCAGCTGCCGACAACGCTTTTGGCGCAGGTCGATAGCTCGGTTGGTGGCAAGACCGGGATCAACAGCCCGAACGGCAAGAACCTTATCGGTGCCTTCCACCAGCCCAGCCTTGTGCTGGCCGATATCGGGATTTTGGAAACCTTGCCGGACCGAGATCTCCTCTCAGGCTATGGCGAGGTGGTGAAATACGGGCTTCTGGGCGACGCCGGTTTCTTCGACTGGCTGGAACTGAACGGCCCGGCCCTGCGCGTGGGCGATCAGGCGGCGCGGTTGCATGCCGTGACTCGCGCGGTCGAAATGAAAGCCGGGATCGTCTCACGCGACGAGACGGAAGAGGGCGAGCGCGCGCTATTGAACCTTGGCCACACTTTCTGTCACGCGCTGGAAAAGGCCACTGGCTATTCCGGCCGACTTTTGCACGGCGAAGGCGTGGCCATTGGTTGCGCGCTGGCCTTCGAGCTTTCGTCGCGCCTTGGCCTTTGTTCCCAGGAAGCTCCCAGCCGCGTCCGTGCCCATCTGCGAGCCATGGGGATGAAGGTCGATCTGGCAGACATCCCAGGCGACTTGCTGGGGGCCGAGGCGCTGATTGCGCTGATGGCACAGGACAAGAAGGTCATCGACGGCCGCCTGCGATTCATCCTTGCCCGCGGTGTGGGTGAGGCCTTCGTGGCCGAAGACGTGCCAGGCGATCAGGTCCACAGGCTGCTGACTGACGCGCTGTCACTGCGGAAATAGGCTTTTGGCCCCGTGGCTTACGTCATTCGGCCGTCTTCGGCTGATCGTGGCAAAGGTTGGCCGGGGCGCTAGGATTTCCGGAAGCAAGAAGAAGGGGATAGGGGTTTCAGGTCAAGTTGGGAAAGGTGGGGCAGGGGGTGGGGCGATTTGGTAAAGGAAGACTGGGCAAAGATTGGACGTCACAGTAAGCGCGGCAATTCCGCGAGGCGGTCACTTACGAAGAGCATTTCTAAACATTTCATCTCCAATTCTTCGTACCGACCGAGTATGGTAAGTTATGTTGCGAATAGGGTCTCTCAATCTTAAAGAACCACGATCCCCGAATGTTTCGCCTTGAATTCCGGTTCAACGTGGATGGTGACCACACAGTCCTTCACCACTGCCTTCAGTGCAGCTTCGATCCGGTCGCAGGTCTCATGAGCCGCCGCAACGGTCTGTTCACCCGGGACGACAAGATGGAATTCAATGAACGTCGCTTGCCCAGCGTGGCGGGTGCGCAAATCATGCGCTTCAACAGCACCTGCCGCTTCGTGCGCGATTGTCGTTCGTACCTTGGCCAAAACGTCCTCAGGGACCGCTTCGTCAAGTAGGCCGCTCATCGAGCTGCGCATCACTTTCCAGCCGGACCAAAGGATGTTCACAGCCACCAGCCCAGCTAGCGCCGGGTCCAGGATTGCCCAACCTGTCTCTATGGCAAGCAGCACCCCAAAAGTCACCCCAATTGAGGAAATCACGTCGGAAAGCAAATGATGACCGTCCGCAGTCAGTGCCGGTGATCGCCGTTTGCGACCTTGAGAGATCAGCACCCAGCACCAGAGAGCGTTGATAGCGCTTGCCGCGCCGTTCACCAAAAGTCCTTGAAGTGGTGCGTCAAGTACGCGCGGCTCCATCAAGCCGTAGTAAGCTTCACGCATGATCATCAGGGCAGCGACAATAATCATCACCCCTTCCAGTACGGCGCTGAAGAGTTCAGCCTTGTGGTGGCCATAGGGGTGGTTAGTGTCGGCTGGGAGCGCTGCCACACGGATCGCGACCAATGCTGCGACGGCGGTGACCACGTTAACCGTGCTTTCCAGTGCATCTGACAGCAAGGCAATTGAGCCAGTCATCCACCACGCTAACGCTTTCAACGCGAGCACGACGATCCCCACCAGAATGCTTCCGGCGGCGACCTTGAGGGCTGGGGAAATCGCTGGCATTTGGATACACTTTCAAGGGCGTAGAGCGATCACATAGCTAGATGCACATCATTACTCAATCTGAGTTTGCACTTGAAGAGCCACGACTTGAAATCATCCACTATGCAAGCTGACATTCGATAGCAGCAAACAACAGGAATGCCCGCAATGCTGCCTCAGGAACCCTTTCCAAAGCATCTTGCCCGCGCCAGAGCCACAGCAGCCAACTGCTTGCCGGTAGCCAATATCTACCGGCCTATCCGCACAGGGATGGTTTGTAGAACTTCACTCAAGGGAGCCACAACATTCAGCTAGGGCACTTTGTGGGGCATTTCAGCTAGAAGCCGAGGCACTGATCACGCTGATGGGGCAGGATAAGAAGGTGATCGACGGCCGGTTGCGATTCATCCTTGCCCGCGGTGGGGGTGAGGCCTTCGTGGCCGAAGACGTGCCGGGCGATCAGGTCCACAGGCCGCTGACTGACGCGCTGTCACTGCGAAAATAGGCTTTTGGCCCGGTGGCTTACGCCATTCGGTCCGTCTTCGGCTGATCGTGGGAAAGGTT
>CANNIA010000008.1 GCA_947504705.1 Paracoccaceae bacterium | reverse complement strand
GCAAGGACACTGCGGATCCGTGGCCCAATCCGCCCAGTTCCAGCCGTTTGCACGACCGCACAAGCCGCTCGGCGCGAAAAATGCTTGCTCAACTGGAAAAATCAGGCGATTTTCACGCCAGACGGCAGGTCACTTGGGGAATGTCGGATCAGAGGAAGCATGATGGCGAATACCGGTGAATACGAGGCCGACCTTTCTGAAGGAAGTCGCCATGTCGGACGATCAGCGCTGATCGATCTTGTCGCGCAAAAACCCCACTAAGTTTAACGCAGCTCTGAAGCTGTCACGCATCCCCCAACACTGTGAAAGAAAAGACGATGGCACATACCGAAAAATTCCAATTCCTTGCCGATCAGGCACAGGCCAAAGTGCAATCTGTAGCCCCCGCCGACGTAGACGCGCTTTTGGCGTCTGGGGCTGTCGCGCTCGATATCCGCGACAAGGAAGAACACGATGCCGGCCATATTCCCGGCTCTGTGCACGTTAGTCGCGGCAAACTGGAAATGAACGTCGAAGCGGCCTTGCCGGATCTTGATCAGACGATCTTGTGCTACTGCAACGCTTTCAATCGCGGCGCCCTATCTGCCGCCACGCTGCAGGACATGGGCTATAAGAATGCCAAGTTCATTGCCGGGGGGCTTAACGCCTATCGCAAGCTGGCTTAACTGAAGAGAGGTCAGGTTGGGAAATACGGGCAGCGATGTCAATTTTATGCCCTGCGGAGAATCTAGGGTGACAAAATAGCCCTGCCGGAGCAGAGCTTCTGCAAATGCGGCTTGAAAGTGCCATTCTGCCGATTGAAGCCAGGATTAATTATCGGGCACCTCGATTTTTGACCATTTTTGCTGGCAGGTAGCGCTGGCAGCGGCTTGAGGTGCGCGTTACGCCAGCCGCTGCCCTCTTGGCGCACCTTTGGGTCGCGGTTTTGGGCTGCTGAAGTGCGGTTTTATAGCCTCGCGGCCCTATCTGCGCCTCGGTGTCAGGCCGGGCACGGGTTGAGGCGGCGCAGTTGCACAAGACGGCGCATGTTGTAGGCGAGGTTCTTCATCCCGATCTTGGCCCTAGCGCGGACCACGCCGATCGTGCGCACCAGGGTGCCGCCCATGTCGTTGGCCTGTGCGCCGAAGATGTGCTCGACCCGGACCCGCACCGTCGATTTTGTCCGGTTGCTCCCCTTGGCCTGTTCGGTCAGCGGCTTGCCGCGCTTGCCCTTGCGGTGGATGTGGCTGGTCAGCTTCGCGGCCTTCAGTTTCGCTTCCATCTCCTCGGACCGATAGGCCGCATCCGCCCACACGCCAGAGCCGGTGTTGCCGCGCATCAGCAGGTGATCCACTGCTTGGCTGTCGTGCAGGGCCGCATCGCTGACGTGATAGCGCCGCACCAGCTTGTGCGTGCGGTCCACGTTCACGTGGTTCTTGTAGCCGTAATGGGACTTCCCATGCTTCTTGGTCCACCGCGCGTCTGTATCCTTCTGGCTCCGCATTGCAGGCTTGTCGGCCCAGCCTTCGGGCGTCTCACCCGCCTTGATCGCCTTGTTTTCATCGCGGGTGTTGTGGTTGCGCGGCACCGGAACGATGGACGCATCCAAGATCTGCCCGCCCCGTGCGATGTAGCCCTGCCGCGCCAGATGGCCGTCGAACTGCGTGAACAGCGCCTCCATCATGCCCGCCTTTGCCAGCGCTTCGCGATAGAGCCAGACCGTCTTGGCGTCGGGCACACGATCCTGCAGCCCAAGGCCGAGAAACCGCATGAACGACAGCCGATCGCGCACCTGATACTCGATCTGGTCGTCCGACAGGTTGTATAGTGCGCTCAAAACCAGCGCCTTGAACATCAGCACGGCATCCATCGGCTTGCGCCCCGCGCGCGACTTGCGCTCCGCTTCCGGCTTGCGCCAGACCCGCTCAAGGGTCGCGCGAAACTCCTCCCACGGCACCACCGCGTCGATCGCGACCAACGGGTCCTTCTTGGCATCAAGGCTCGCATAGCGATCTGAAAGATCAAAGAAACCCATCTGTGCCATCGTCAAACCCCAAGCAAACGACCGTCCATGGCATCATACCGCCAACGCAGGGTCAGAGCAATTTTTCGAGGTGCCCTATCGAGATGGAGATCGCTTCCAATTGATGCAAGGCGTCTTGAACCGACGCTTGACCTTCAAATTTTGCTCGGCCGAACCACGAGAACGAGTCCCAACGTCCTGCCATCGGTCCAGTTCGATGTTGCTTTAGCCGAGAGTAGATGGTGCTTGCCGTTCCAAGCCCAGCCTCGCCCACGTAGAGAAGTTCCCCTTCCCCATATAGGCAGTAGAGGCCAATATACTCCCGGTAATCTTCGGCGTTGTCGCGCTCGGCTTTCGTCGGGGCTCCTCGTCGGCCGAGTGGTGATTTGGCCCGCCCAAGGAGTTGCCCCTTAACCTTCGGCCGTCCCCAAAACACATCGCGTTCCGACCAGAACAAGCCGTAGTGGGTGATCATTCCCTGCGTTACGTTTGCGGGTGCGGCTGCAGCAACGGCTGCATTCTGGTCGTGCTGTTCGCCCGGTGCATCTTCTCCACCAACTTCGATCTGGACGTCGTTCTCTGCCATAGTCTCCTCCGGAATCTCTTCTGTTTTTAATTCAGTCAGCCACCCGCAACTCCCCCGACATCAGACGCGGCAGCAGGAGGTCGCGGGTCTGGGCGAGGGTGCGGGATTCGTCGTCGTTCTGCTTGATCTTCGCGCGCATCGCAGAGACGACGGCATCGAAAGCGTCCACAATCGCTGCACCCGGCCAAGCGACCTCAAGCCGGTATACGTTGTTTCGGTTTAGCCCCGGAACTGCCGCATCAGTGTTCATGTGACCAAGACCAATCTGTTCCAACGCGTAAAAGCAAAAGGTCAAAGGCACGAACGGGCGGACATAGAACACTGTGTCGATTGGGAAGAATGGCCGCTCATACTGCTGACCGCTCATCAGCTTGAGAAAGCTTGGCAGGCAAATGTCACGCTTGCATATCATGGCGCCGCCTTGCAGCGTCACAGAGACTCTAAAACTACAGGTGGGATCCGTGGCCTCTGGCAGTTCGAGATATTCTGGTTGCATCATGTCATTCTCAGGCAAGAGGGGTTCACTGCCGCTATCCCGAGAATGGCTTTCCACGCAAGCCATAGCGCCGGCTGGCGATCGGTGATCTGTCCGAATTTGACGCATGTCTCTGAGAGGATAGGTCCAGCAAACAGGAGCGCAGGAATGTACGGTCAGTCAAGGGTTTTAGGTGAAAATGAAGGGGTCAGCATTTTCTATTGCCACGGTTGGGGTTCGCACTTCGACCCCAGCAAGAACAAGATCCGTAACCTTGCCAAGATGCGCCCGGTTGACGGCATCACAGTCGACTACACCTGACCTGCATCCGCAGGTGGTCTTCGAGACGTTTGCAGCAGAGCTGAAGCGTCATCCACAGGCGATTGTCGTCGGAACAAGCCTTGGCGGCTTCTATGCCGCTTGGCTGTGCGCGCCCGAGGCCTGCACCCGGGCGGCAAAGCCGATCACGTCCGTGTCGAAGATCTGATAGCTGACGCGGGGCTTTGGCTCCGCGTCGCGCAGCACTTTCTCATTCAGTTTCAGTCGCTTGACCATCCATCCCGCCTCCTTGCCCGACGACACAGGCGTAGACCCGCGCGACAATCAAGTCGGAGCACAGGGTAGGGACCCGAATACAGGCGGAAGGTGGAATTGGGGCGGGGAGGGGAATTCCGGTCAGGAAGACAACATACCAAACAGCTTGGTCCTTTTCCTTTTCTCAGAGTCCAATTGATCGCGCACCTTTTGTCGCTGCGTCGACGTCAATGCAGCGTCCCAGGCTTTTTCAAGCTCGAGAATTCGACCCTCAACCTCGCGCAGTTCGCGCGTCGCTTTGTCTTTGTCGATTTGTGGCAGCCTTTGCACGGTAGGCGCAGCAACAGGTGGATCCATCCGCCCGACAGCGCCACTTGGCTTTATCTTGGACCCGGTAGCCCTCGGCTTGTCCTCGGGTCGACGGGGCGGCCTCTCATTTCGGATGTCGTAGATTACGCAGGAAACGAGTTCGAGAGTCCAGCTGGACCCTCTCAACGTCCGCAGATTATTTTTGTTCATAGCGACCAAGAAGTCAGCCATGCTGGTTGCACCGTTCTTTGCAGCCAAAAGGATCAATGCCTTTGCGTTGGTGAAAACCCAGGCTTTCGCCATGTAGTGGGCTCGCTGAGCACGGCTCGGCACACCCTCCGTCTTCAATCCCATGGGAAGTCCAAATGGGTCCAAGGTTTGCTGCGGTCTTGGTGAAGGGCTCACACCCCGGATTGTACGGTCGGAAAATTTTACTCCTTTGTAGCTGACGACGACATCACGCCGTTGACCCTGAACTTCGTCGAAGAACGAAAGAAAATCATGCTTAAGACTTGCAAACTGGCCCACATACAAGGCGGAGTTTGCGGCTGTCGTCAGAGTAATGTGATGCTGATGGATGGTTTCCAGAAAGTCAGCTTGGATCTCAACGGTTCCTGCTCGCTCTCTCATGCTGGTAATGACCAAAAGCCGCCAAGAAGCCAAGCTAGGTTGATCAACACGGCCGATGTCTGGGACCTTGCTTCGGTCGACAAGCCAGCCCTTACCAATGATCTCCTTGATCAGACCGATCTTTCGCCGCTCAGGCCGCGGGGCGTGCCTTGCGACACGATCAGCGACCTGAGGCCGATCTGTGCATGGATGTTTCGGCCAAGGGGGGCCCAGCTCATCAAAGAACACCCTACTCCCGCTGGCATTCGAGTAGAAGTACACACTGGCCTTGCAGACAGGACATGTGGCGTTTGGCGTCACGAAACAGCTACTGCCTAATCTTCCAGCGCCGTTTTTCCGCAGGAAATCCGAGGCGCTTCGCTTGTCCATTTCGTTACGAAGTGCATTTGGATCGCCAAGCATGTAGCCGCCTGAGCACCAGCCACAAGTACAATTCGGATAGTGATTATGACCCGTCATTCGATGATGTTCCTATTTACCCCTCTGCGCAGGGAAAATTCGAGCGTAGGCGATGCTCGGCATGATGGCGGAAGCGATCGAGAAGAGGACTTTGGCATCGTCAGTTGCCTTTCCTATTCAACGCATTGATTTGAATCTCGATTTCAGACGAAATGTCCCAGCCCGTGATCTGTCCAAGCACCTTGTTCGCGAATCGCTGGGCGGCTCGGGAATGGGTCACGAACCGTCTCGCAAGCCAAGCGAGTAGGACGAGCTTGGGATTGAGTGGGGCTTTCGCAACGACATTGAGAAGCGCTGGGTTTTCGACCAAAACGTCAAGGACAGCGTCTTCTTCTACCAAAAGGCCATTGAAGTCACACGATAGGAACCTGTTACTTTGGATGTCCCAATCGATCCCCTGGGCCAGCATCGCGAGCCCTTCAAGGTCGAAGTCATTACGCTGCGGCGAACATTCAGTGTCATTAGCGTCAATGTCGAGGAATGACCGCAACGTTCTGGGTGCCTGCGACTTGGGCCTTGCCCGCACGGCCATTTGGAGCCGCACAATCGCCTGCACCTCTGCCACCGACCTTGGCCGCGCTGCGCTCGCCCGCAGTGCTTGACTTGTCCCGGTCTCGCGCATCAACAGTGCCCTTGGTTCGTTGTCGCGGCTCATGCGGGCCATCGGCATGATCGATGCGCGCTCGGTCATCAGGGGCACCTTTCTCGTTTCCGAAAGACCTTGGCTAACGTCACCTGCTTCGTCGACAAGGATCAGGCTCGTTGCCTGTGAACAAAGGCCTTCCGCAGTCGCCAAAACGGTAGCCGCTTCCTCATCCATCTGCCCAAGGCAGAGCGCAGCAGCGAAACGGCCAATGTCTGAACCTTTGCCGATTTCCTTCGCTTCGATCCAGTTGGCCGTGATCTCAACACCACCCATGCCGCGGCGAACTCGCAGCGGCCGTCCCTTCGCAAGTTCAATCTCGCGCTGGACAGTAGAAGATCGCTTGTTGTTCAGGGCAAGGCGCACGCAGGAGCCGACATCAGCGTCGGGGGCATAGAACAGGTCGCCGCCCGTCATCGCACAAAGGTGGCCTATGTTCGCGTCGAGACTGGCCTTGCCCACCAGCACGGCACTGACTCTGATGCTCAGTTCGGAGGCAAGCGGCGGCAGCGCTTCCCAAGTCTGCCCATCGGTGAGAACGAGAATGTCCTGAATACCACTCGCTGCAACCTTTTTGATGGCCGCCCCAAGCCGTGTGCCTCCACCGGGTTCGTTCAACTTCTTCAATATCTGTAGAATTTCCGTTCCGCGACCCGTGCCAAGTCGTTGGCACTCATCGCTGAACTGCCAAATCGCGATGTGGTCGCCCTCATTTGCATCTGACAGAGCAGCAATCAAACCCTGTCGCATAGCGGACAGCACCGTGTCCGCACTATCAGCGAGGGTACTTGAGGTCGAACCCGAGCGATCCACCAGGACGGCAATCTTGAGATGAGCCTCGCCCACCTTCTGCGGACGGAGATCGACCCGAACCTGATGGCCATCAGCCGAAGCGCCCAACAGCGTTCCAAACCGGCCACCCTCCACGACAATTTCTATGGCGCGGTCCAAGGTGACGCTATGTGATGAGCGTGGTTCAACGGACCCAAGACCAACCAGCTTCGGGAATCCGGCGTCAGCCCGAACCGAAAGTGTCGCGACCTGTCGGACCTGGGCATCGGTGATCAGGTCATCGGCAGGCTGCAACGGCGTAGATCCGTAGAGCTGCCCCGCCGTCATCGGCAGGCGCAGGAAAGGGCCGGCTTCGGAAATGCTTAGGGGCATGACCATCCGCAGCTCGACTTCAACTTCTATGCCCGGCGCGAGATGGCCGACCGAAAGCACGTGGATGCCACGAAGGGCTTCTTCATGCAGGACAGCCATCTTCCCATCATCGATAGCGGCCTCATAGCTGTCCCGAGCTGCGTCCTTCGGCTTTGCAACGGCTCTCAACTTCCGTCCATTGATACTCGCACTGAGGCCCGTCACGACCGCGTTGAACCCGACCGGCATCGTAAGGATCGCCTCAATCGGAACGTTCTCTGTGTTGGAAAACTTGCGCGTCGTCACCACAGCAGCGAGCCCGGACGTAATGTCGATCTCGATATCGGTAGACGTGAGCGGCATCGGTTTTCCGACGCCCTCACGAAAAACAGTGACGCCGTCTGTCAGATCTTCAAGAAGGTGGCCAAATATCATCTGATGCGACATGGATCATCCCTTGGATACATAGGTTCTTAGGGCAGCAGCAATTTCTGCGACGACGGCGTCAACGTCGATGGCTTCGGGCGCGATGTCTGGCGCCACACGAAGTTCCACCCCACCGGATTGCACAATCGGCACAGCGTCGTCGAATGCTATGAGCACCTTGATCGAAGCCGGTTTCATCCCCATTCGGTGGAGGGCAAGATACCTTTGGGCCTTGATCAGGTGCTGGTCGCCGTATGCATCTGCCGCACGCCCCGTCTTGTTTGCGGGTGGTAATATGCCCTCTGCGATCAGAAACCTGATCTGACGTGGTGCCGTGCCGATGCGTTCGGCTAGCTCTGCGAGTGTCATCACTTCCCCCTAACTCGACAAGAACTATGTCACGAACCACTCGGAGTCAAGTAACGCAGCAAATTTTATGTCGCGTTTTTGGCGGGAATTCTTAGTTTCGGTTTACCCGCAGCTGGTCAGGACGGACTTCCAGACGAAAGTTGACACAGTTCCTGTGATCTTGGGACGCTGGAGTGGGGCGCAAGCCGATGAGTCCTCGCGCGTTATTTGCGCTACTCTTGTCAACGCCTGGTCAACCCTTCAATGCAGTTCTGTGCATGTCGCAATCCATCGAGACCCGGTGAAACCCTGCCAGCCTAGTCAAACAAAGTTCCTAAAATCAGAGGCTTATGCGCTATGTATCTGAGATTGCTAGATTTTGCAGTTTTGGCAAATTGCGGCTCATAACCTGAAGGTCGCGTGTGAGCGATCAAGCACGGTAGCTGTTCGGTATAAGCCAAATCCTGTCCCCGCAACCAAAATACTGCATTATTACAATGCCATACGCTCAGCCTCACCCAACGCGCCTGTATGTCCAATAGCCAGTGGTCATCTATTTTTGTTCGGACGGTGGTCCTGCCGGATCAAACACGCGCAACACTTCGGTCGCGCTCTGAAGGCACTGCAATCGGCGCAGGAGGGCAATGGCCAGGCAGTCAACTGAAAGCTGCACGGCACTCCGGTAGGCCATTAACTTATTGTCCGGCAATGACCTACAGGGTTAGGGAGGCTCCAACTTTTCCGGATCGGGCCACATCCTCTTTGGTGTCCACCGAACGCCACTCCGGTCAATGCGGCCTTAAGTGTGTAATCAAGTGTGTAACACGCGACGACAGACGCAAACATCTCTATGAAATTACACGATAATTCATGAATTTTTGGAGCGGGTGAAGGGAATCGAACCCTCGTCGTAAGCTTGGGAAGCTTCTGCTCTACCATTGAGCTACACCCGCCTTGGGCAATTCAGGTATGCGATGCCGGGGCCAAGGTCAAGCGGCCTTGGCCCCGGGCGCGGGGTTCAGGGCGTCGGAATCGTCAGCTCCAACCTTTCGCCAGCAACAATGGTGATCGGGGTTTCGCTGGTCTTGTCGGCCTTTTCGACCTTCAGCATGTAATCACCTGCCGGAAGCGTTGTCTGCCAGACCGGCCCATAGCCATAGCCGAACGAAACACGGTTGCCGTTGATATCGGGCTTGGCGGCAAGGACTTCGATGAAGTCGTCGCTTGGCGTGGTGAACTGGGCAACCCCGGCATTCAGATGTGCGACCAGATCGACCCGCTCACCGACCTTGGCGGTAAAGGGAACTTCGACCTTCGCTGCGCCAAGCGACACCACCGCCACATAGTCACCGGCAGGCAAGTCAAAATCGGCACCCGCACCATAGGTGTAGCCCATGGATTTTCGGTTGCCGTCGATGTCCTTCTTCGCCGCAAGGATTTCAACAAAATGCTCGCCGCCTTCGACCATCATCGTGTCGGTGTAATAGGCCTCGACCACTGCCAGCCCAACACCGATGACCAAATCAAGATCGGTCACCTTGCCGGGTTCAATCACCACCGACTGGCTCATCTCGGCCGCACCCAGTTTGACGGCCAGCGCATGCTCGCCCGACGGCAGGACAAGGTAGGCCTTTTCATAACCGATGTCGTAAAGATCGTTTGCGCCTCGGAGTTCCCACGATGCGTTAGGGTCAGGCTCGGCACCGGCCGAAGGCCGCAGCGTCAGGTTCATGATCCCGGCATCCAGCACGACCGTCGGCTGGGAGAGTTCCGTTTCAGGCCCGATGACCACCTCGGTCTCGGCATGCGCCTTGTGAAGGTCCGTCACCATCAGGTATTTTCCTGCAGGCAGGTGATCAAGGCGGGCACCATAAACCGTCAGGGCAACCTCATCCGAAACCGTGCCATCGGCGGCAATCGGGAAGAAATCGAAATGCGCGTCTTGCAGGACGCGTTCTTCCGGCTCAGGCCCGCCTTCAGCCAGATACAGGATCGGATCGACGTTGTTCTCCAACGGGGCCGCAACCGGTTCCGGCTCGGGCACAGGTTCCGGGTCTGGCTCGGCCACGGCGACAGTGGTCTTCAGCGCCTCGACCAGCTGCCCGGCATCGCCAGCCTGAATATACTTGCCCCCGGTGTTTTCAGCCAGGCAGGCCACCGCCTTGCCTTCTTCCTCGGTCAGGCCAAAGCCCACGACATGGGCGGTGAAATCGACGCCCGAGGCTTCAAGTTCCGCCCCAAGCGCGCAAGGATCGGCCTCGCAAGTCTCGATCCCGTCGGTGATCAGGATGACGGTCGCCTTTTCCTCGGTTGATTTCAGTTCAGACGCGGCGCGACGCACAGCTTCGGTCAAGGGCGTCTTGCCCAGAAACTGCATGGAATTCGCAGCATCCGTGATCGCCTGCGCTGTTCCCGCCGCAGGAGGCACGACCAACTCGATATCCTCGCAACTCCCTTTTTCCCGGTGGCCATAGGCCATCAGCCCAATCTCGGTTTCCGCCGACATCCCCGCCAGTACCGTTCCCAGCGCCTCGCGCGCGATCTCAAGCTTGGCGCGCCCGTCGATCTGGCCCCACATCGAGCCTGAGGCATCAAGGACGATGATCGACTTGCCTTCGGCGCTGGCAGGGGCGGAAAGCAAGGACTGCGCAATCAGGGCAGCACATAGCACAGGGGACGCACGCATGTCGGGGCTCCGGTTTCAAGACTTTGGGGACAGCCTAGCAGAGACGCCAAGCCGGTCAACTAACGCTCGGGTATGGAAAACCAACTCATTGGGAAAATCGACGTGATCCGTCTCAGAGATCAACATTCGCCACAAGGATCATCGGGCCCGAGGGTCGCCCCCCAAGCCCCCCTCCCTTGCGCTCCAGCGTCACAGCAAAGCGGCTGCCCGGCGGAGGGACGGGGCGGTCGACCACCAGTGTTTCCTCGTCCAGAAACCCAATCGACACCGGACCTTCGCCGGGCACCATCAGCCAAAGCTCATGGACCATTTCGCCCGAAGCGCCAAGCCCCGCAACGCGGGTAATCTTCAAAGCGGCACCATATTCCGAGATCTCATAGGCCAGCCGATTATCTGGCGCAGCAAGCATCGCGATCACACCGGGGCGTGGAAGGGCCACCAGGGCAACAGTCGCCATGACAAGAATTGCTGCCAACGTCATGCCGGCCAAAAATCGAAATGCATCCCGAATGAATCGCCCGCCTTGCCGCAATGTCTCAGTCCGTACCGAATAAAGGCGCGGAAAGCCGCTACCCTTTGCCGTACGGTGTCGCGAAGGCGTCGGGATCGGTCTTTCCGATGATCGATCTGCCATGAGCGTTTGCCACTTGGCCACCATGGCCGCAAACCCCGGCTCCGACCTTATCCTTGCTTCCGCCTCGCCGCGTTCGTCAGGGTTCAGCACATCCAGCACATACTCAGACGCCAAGGCATCATCCAGATACCAGCGGCTTAGACCCGCCGGGCTGCCAACCTCGGGCAGGTCCTCTGAAAGATGTGGCATCGGTCCGGATCGACCCATTCGGAATTCCTGCGGAGAAGCGACTCCCCAATCGCAGCGCCAAGATAGTCAGGATATTCGGCCTTTGTCCAACAGTCCCTTGCTATTACGAACCTCCTCCAGAAAGGCTCATGGCCATTCCGCAGCCGGACTCATAGACTGATTGGATGAAAAATCGACTCGACCTTACCCGCCCCACCGCCCCCCGGTTGGCATTTCCCGGCTCGCATCTTGTCGGGGTGCGTAGTTTGCATCTGGTCAGCCGCGCTCAGGTTGACGTGCTGAACTCGACAGACCAAATCCGCCGCTATGACCGCCCCCTGACGGTCGAGCTTTGGTATCCCGCCCGCCCTGGCACAGGGGAAAGCCTTCCCTATGACAGCATCCTGCGCGATGGCCACACCCCCTGCCAACTGCACGGTGCGGCGCTGCGGGGTGCTGAACCGGCTGGCACCGGCTTCCCGCTGGTCATCCTCTCGCATGGCTGGCCCGGCACCCGCCTTCTGATGGGCCACCTTGGCGAAAAGCTGGCTTCGCACGGCTATGTCGTCGCCTCCATCGACCACACCGACAGCACCTATCCCGACAAGGCGGCTCTTGCTTCAACTCTGGTGAACCGGCCTCTGGATACCGCATTCGTCCGGCAGGAACTGGCTGCGGTGGCCGACATCAGCGCCTTTGCGATCATCGGCTACTCGATGGGCGGCTATGGCGCGCTTGTCTCGGCCGGGGCCGCAATTGCACCCGAGGCGCTGACGATGGACGGAGCGCCGCCATATGGGCTGTGGGGCCCACTGCTACAACCAAAGGTCGATCCGGCGCTGAAGGCAATTGTCCCCATCGGCCCGTGGGGACGGCACCGGGGTGTTTGGAATGCCACGGGTCTTGCCGGGATCAGGGTCCCGATGCTGGTCATGGCGGGCAGCGCCGACGATGTCTCAGGCTATGAAGCCGGCATGCGCCCGATCTTCACCGAGGCGATTAACTCTCCCCGCCACCTGCTGACCTTCGTGAACGCGGCCCACAATGCCGCTGCACCGCATCCGGCCCCGGTTGAGGCATGGGAGCCTTCCCCTCATCTCGACTTCCACCCGTTCGAACATTATGCCGATCCGGTCTGGGACAACGTGGTGATGAACAACATCGCCCAGCATTTCGCGCTGGCTTTCCTTGACCGGCACCTGAAGGGTCAAACCGCCCGCGACGCTTGGCTGACGGATGAATTCAAAGATTTCCCGCTCGGAACCGCTAAGGGCCTGACGTTCGAAAGCCTGACCCCCGCCTGATCACCCCCGACGTTCACCCCCGACGTTCACCCGCGACGTTCACCCGCGACGCCGCCGCCGTCCACCTTCGCCACCCGAGCCTTGGGTGTTGAAGTTGACATCCGGCAAGGTGACGATCGACAGAAGGTTCGGAAACGCCTCGACCGCATTGGGGATCGCACTTGCGTTGACGAAATGCTCCTGAAAGCGCGGCTCGATGGCGGTTTCGATCTTGTGGATGTGGCGAACCGTTTCCTCGATCTCGCCGCGCGCCGCCCGGTTCAGAAGCGCAATCCGCGCGCCGGTGCCCGCCGCGTTCCCAGCGGATGAGACCTTGGCCAGCGGCGCATCCGGGATCATGCCCAGCACCATCGCATGCTTGGGGCTGATATGCGCCCCAAACGCACCAGCCAGGATGATCCGGTCCACAGTGTCGACGCCGAATTTGTCCATCAACAATCGCGCACCCGAATATAGCGCCGCCTTGGCCATCTGGATTTCCCGGATATCGCGGTTGGTGACCGTAAGCTTCGGCCCCCCATCCGCTGATCCATCATAAACCAGATAGGAATAGGTCCGCCCATCCAGAAACAACCGCTCCGACCCGGTCTGTTCCGGCGAGCCGATCAACCCTTGGGCATCGACGATCCCGGCCAGACGCATCTCGGCCACCATCTCGATGATGCCGGATCCGCAGATACCGGTAACCCCGCTGGTCGCCGTCGCCGCTGCAAAGCCCGGATCATCCGACCAAAGGTCCGACCCTATCACCTTGAACCGCGGATCCTTGGTGACAGGATCAATCTCGACCCGCTCGATCGCGCCCGGTGCCGCCCGCTGCCCAGAAGAAATCTGCGCGCCTTCAAAAGCCGGACCGGTGGGCGAAGAACAGGCCAGCACCTTCGTCGTATTGCCCAGCAGAATCTCGGCATTGGTGCCAACATCCACCACCAGCATCAGGTCTTCCGACTTGTCAGGTGCTTCCGACAGCGCCACCGCGGCGGCATCCGCGCCAACATGGCCAGCGATGCAGGGCAGAAGGTAAACCCGCGCCGCCGGGTGCAGCACAAGGTCCAGATCCCGCGCCGTCAGGCGGAGCGAATTCGACGTGGCCAAAGCGAACGGAGCCTGCCCCAGCTCATAGGGGTCAATCCCAAGGAACAGATGGTGCATGACCGGATTGCAGACAAAGACCGAATCCATGATCAGGCCCCGGTCCACCTTGGCCTCTTCGCAAAGCTGGCCGAACAGAGTGTTCATCGCCTCGCGCACCGCCGCTGTCATGTCGGCGGCACCGGTCGGGTTCATCATCGAATAGCTGACCCGGCTCATCAGGTCCTCACCGAACCTGATCTGCGGGTTCATAAGGCCGGATGAGGCGACCACGACCCCGGTGCGCAGATCGCACAGATGCCCGGCGATGGTGGTTGACCCAAGGTCCACCGCGACACCGTAGACCGACTCCTCATACAACCCCGGCCAGACATGCATGATGCGTGGCGTATCGGTCGGGGCCACCTGATGCAGCGCGACCGTGACCTTCCATTCGCCTTTGCGCAGGATTGGTTGCAGCATGGTCAGGACCGGCAGGTCAATCGTCACCGCCGCCACGCCCCACTGATCGCGCAGCGCGTCCGACAACCGCTCCAGATCGCCCGAGGGGTCGTGCATGTCCGGCTCGGCCACCTCGACGAAATGCAGATGCACCGTCGGATCCATCCGGATTTCCCGCGCCTCGACGCGCTTCCTTACCACCTGCTTGTGAACCTGGCTTTCGGGAGGCACGTCAATGACGACATCTCCCATCACCTTCGCCTGACAGCCCAGCCGCCGCCCGGAGGTCAAACCCCGGATACGCTTGTAGCGATCCTCGACCGCGTTCCACTCGCTCAGCGCGTCATCGGCAACAGTGACCCCGTGCTTGGAGAACTCGCCGTAGCCGGGGCTGATCTGGCACTTCGAGCAAATTCCCCGCCCGCCGCAAACGGAATCAAGGTCCACCCCCAACTGCCGGGCAGCCGTCAAAACCGGCGTCCCAAGGGCGAACCGCCCCCGCTTGCCCGAGGGCGTGAAAATTACAAGTGCACTATCGGTTGAGACGGGTGTCATGTCAGATTCCGGACTATTCTTCTGCGCGCTCCGCGGTTTTAGACTGCGAACCCGCAAAGGCAATGCCAGTTTGCGGCAAACCCCGCGCCTATTCCGGCACCCGCTTCTTTCGCGCCGGCTTTTGCGTGTCGATCAGGGTGATCTTATGCCATATCTTACGCGAGAGGCTCGCCCCCAGAAGCTCGATGTCATTGACCGCAGCCGCCACACCCTCATTCGGCACCGCCTGAGCATAAAGGGCCGCCAACTTGCCGGTGATCGCCAGAAGCTCGGAGCAATAATCCAGATAACGCGACGTCTCGACTGGTGTCAGGTCGCGCAGGGGCGAATGCGCCGTGGCCTGATAGTCTTGCCCCAGCACGACGGGGTCCTTGGTCAACTGGTGCATGTCGATCACATGGATGACCGACCGCAACCGGTGCAACCCGCGCCCCACCCGCCGATGCTTGACCCGCGCCTCCAGCCGGACCAGAGCCACAAAGCCCAGCATGGCCAGCAGAAAGGTATTGATCGCCGCTTCGATGCTTTGAACCGACCCAACCGCATCGCGCCCGACCTGTGACAGGGGAATGATCGACCCCACCCAAAGAAAGACCGCCGCGCCCGCCAGAACCACGCCCGCAACCAGCCCTCGCAATCCCCAGATCGGCGGCGTCAGTGCCTCGACCTCGCCCGCGACTTGGCGCGCCAGACCGACCACTTCGCTCGCAACTCGCGCAAGGCCCCGCTCCGGAAACCGCTCCACAACCCGCCGCTCCAGCCTTTCGGTGGTCAAAAGGATCTGCGCGGGGTCTAGGCTTTGATAGGGCATGCCCTGCCATAACACTGGAATGCGCTTAAAAAAACCCATTCTCCTGTCCAAAAATATCCCCGCCGGAGGCCCCCCTCGCGCTTTCGCACTCTTTTGCGAAAGCGCGAGAGAACAGGAACGCGCCTGAAAGGCGCTCATTTTGAAAACCGCTGGCAGCCGCTCAGCCGCTGGCCAGTTCGGTCAGAAATCCCGCAGCCTCGGCGTCAGCGGGAAACATCAGCTCGATCTTCATGTCGGCCAGCGCCACTTCCTCGGCCGCCCCGAACTGGGCATAGGTCGAAAACATCGCCAGCCGTCGTTCGCCCAGCCGGTAGATGGTCGGCAGAACCGCCCGCCCGTTTGTCCGGGGTTGATGCCGCAATCTGCGGCTCGGTCATCAGTTGCGCCACCGCCCGGTCCAAGGCCGCAATCCCGCCCGCCCGCGCGCTTTCCGCCTTCAGCCGCAGCGCGGTATGATGGCCGACCTCGACTCAGTTTTCGATCACCCCGGCAAAGACCGCCGGATCGGCCATCGCCTCCAGAAGGCTGGTTCCTTCGGCAAAACCCATCGACCCGAAAAGCCGCTTGGCCGGATTGTTTAACGCAACGATCCGCCAGAGCCGGTCCAGGATCAGCGCAGGGTAGGGCGCATGACGCTCGATCATCCAGCTCATCGTCGCGCGCACCTGCGCCATCTCCTCGACCGCCAGCGGCAGCACCGGAAACGGCGGCGCGAAACCGGCGGTGGTCAGCGATCCATTCTGTTCGCCCCGTGGCAGGCCCAGTACCTCGGCCAGTCGCAGCACCATCTGGCGCGAGGGGCGGGACCGTCCCGTATCGAAGAAAGCCAGATGCCGGGGCGACACGGCGGCATCCGAGGCAAGCTCCAACTGGCTCAGCCGCCGGGCCCGACGCCAGTGCCGCAAGGCGGTGGGAAAATCGTGCATGCTGCCTCCGATCTTGGGGTCTGACGCAGCTTACACCGGGTCTGGATGCAAAACACTTACCTTGCAGGGAATTGGATTGCCTCCCCATCCGGTCTTTCTTCAGGTCGATCACAGACAAGGAGATGGAAAATGACCACCGAACAAAAGGGCCTGCGGTTTGCCGCGGGTGTGACCCTGCTTTCCGGGCTTGCCTTGGCCCTGTCCGCGCTTCTGGCGCTGAACCTGCCGATGCGGCTTCTGGCTGATCTTCTGGTCTGGCCGCTGGACAATGCGCAGACCCTGATCGCCGCAGAGACCCGGCTGAACCTTGCCATCAGCGGCGGGGTGATGGTCGGCTGGGGAGTGATGATCTGGCAACTGGCTGGCGCGCCGATGGATGCGGCACCACAGGCGGTGCGCACCATCATCCAGACCTCACTTCTGGGCTGTTTTGTGTTTGACGGCCTCGCCTCGGTCTCGGCGGGGGCCGCGCTGAACATCGTGCCGAACACGCTTTACCTTGCGCTCTTTATGGTCCCGATCTGGCGCGCCCGGACCGCTCTGCCCGCCTAACCCCTATCCAGCCAGTCCAGAATCGCCGCCCGGTCGCCGTCCAGCATTGGGACGGGCGGCAGGGCCGTCACTTCCGACAGGCTCGACATCTTGATCGGATTGCCCGTCGCTACAAACCTCGGCCCGCCAGGATGCGGGGTCACCGGCAACACCATGTTCCGCGCCAGAATTTGCGGATCGCGCAGCACCGCGACCATATCCTGCACCCGCGCTGTCGGCAGGCCCGCGCCTTCCAGCACAGTGATCCAATGCGCAACCGTCTCACCCAAGGTCACTGCCTCGATCAGCCGTTTCAGCAAAGCATGGTTTTCACATCGGGCGGCATTGGTGGCAAAGCGGGGATCAGCCGCAATGCTCAAGCCAAGCACCGCGCACAACTCGCCAAACATCGCGTCATTCCCCGCAGCAATCACCACGAATCCATCCGAGGCGCGAAAGGTCGCAAAAGGCGTGATCGTCGGATGCCGCGCGCCCGTGGGGCCGGGGGCCTTGCCCGTCGCCGAGGCAATCGCCACCGCATGCTCCTGAATTGCCAGCTGCGCATCCAGCATTGCCACGTCAACGAAAGCGCCCGTCCCGGTCTTCTCCCGGTAATAAAGTGCCGCCAGCACGCCCTGCGCCAGATACATCCCCGCCACGATATCACCAATCGAAGCCCCGACCCGCACCGGAGGGCCGCCGGTTTCGCCAGTAATCGACATCACCCCGCCGCGCGCCTGCACGACCATGTCATAGGCAGGCTTTCCAGCGTCCGGCCCAGTCTGTCCGAACCCCGACACTGCTGCATAGATCAACCGGGGGAACCGCGCCGACAGGGCCTCCCAGCCAAAGCCAAGCCGATCCATCACGCCGGGCCGGAAATTCTCCACCAGCACATCCGCCCGCGCCAACAGCCGCTCAAAGATCGCCCGGTCGCCTGCCGCCTTCAATTCCAGCGCAATCGACTGCTTCCCCGCATTCAGCGTCGCGAAATAGGCGCTCTCCCCAGCCACGAAGGGCGGGAAAGCCCGCGTGTCATCGCCGACACCCGGCCTTTCCACCTTGATCACTTTCGCCCCAAGGGCCTGCAGGCCCTGGGTGCAGAAGGGCCCGGCCAGCACATGGGTCAGGTCCAGAATGGTAGCGCCGCTCAAGGGGGCCATGCGATTTCCTCCGCTTTCCAATGACAATACTGCCACGCACAGGGTGACGATACGTTGACGCCGGTCAAATCCCCCTCTACCTCGCGCCCATGGCACGCGCACCCCTTCTTCAGCTTTCCGGCATCTCGCTGACTTTCGGCGGCAACCCCGTCTTTGACGATCTCTCGCTGACCGTCCAACCCGGCGACCGCATCGCTCTTGTCGGCCGGAACGGCTCTGGCAAGTCGACGCTGATGAAGGTCATGGCCGGATTGGTCGAACCCGACCGCGGCATCCGCGTCGTGCCCCCCGGCGTGACCGTCGGCTATATGGAGCAGGAACCTGATCTTTCCCGCTTTGCCACCCTCGGCGATTTCGCCGCCTCGAGCCTGCCCGAAGGCCAGGACTACCGCCTTGCCGTCGTCGCCGAAGGGTTGAAGTTCAACCCGGAAACCCCGGTTGCCACCGCCTCCGGTGGGGAACGTCGCCGCGCCGCGCTGGCAAAACTCCTCGCCGAAGCGCCCGAGCTGATGCTTCTCGACGAACCCACCAACCACCTCGACATCCAGGCCATCGAATGGCTAGAGGCCGAGCTGACCCAGACCCGCACCGCCTTTGTCCTCATCTCCCACGACCGCGCCTTTCTGCGGGCCTTGTCGCAAACCACGCTCTGGATCGACCGGGGCGAAGTGCGCCGCCGTGAAGCCGGTTTCGAAGGCTTTGAGGATTGGCGCGAAACCATCTGGGCCGAAGAAGACGACGCCCGCCACAAGCTGGACCGCAAGATCAAGCACGAGGCGAAATGGGCCGTCGAAGGCATCTCGGCCCGGCGCAAGCGCAACATGGGCCGGGTCCGCGCGCTCCAACAGCTGCGTGCCGACAGGAAAGCCCAGATCCGCCGCCAAGGCACCGCCGCCTTTGCGCTGGAATCCGGCCCCACCTCGGGCAAGAAGGTGATCGAGGCGACCGGCCTGACCAAGGCCTTTGGCGGCACGCAGATCGTCAAAGGCTTCGATCTGCGCGTGTTGCGCGGTGACCGTGTGGCCTTTGTCGGCCCAAACGGGGTCGGCAAGACCACGCTTTTGAAAATGCTGACCGGGGAAGCCCAGCCCGATCATGGCTCCATCACCCTTGGCACCAACCTTGAAATCGCCGTCTTCGACCAAACCCGCACGCGTCTTGATCTGGACGCGAGCCTTTGGGACAACCTGACCGTCGACCCCCTGATGCGCGTCTCGGGTGCCTCGGATCAGGTGATGGTGCGCGGCACGCCCAAACATGTGGTCGCCTACCTGAAGGACTTCCTCTTCGACGAAGCCCAGGCCCGTGCCCCCGTCCGCAGCCTTTCCGGTGGCGAACGCGCGCGGCTCCTTTTGGCCAAACTCATGGCCCAACCCTCGAACCTCTTGATCCTTGACGAACCAACCAACGACCTTGACGTCGAAACCCTTGATCTTCTGCAAGACATCCTTGGCGAATACGACGGCACTGTCCTTCTCGTCTCCCACGACCGCGATTTCATTGACCGGATTGCAACGGCAACCGTGGCCATGGAAGGCGAGGGCAGGGCGCAGGCCTATCCCGGCGGCTGGTCCGACTATGCCGCCCAGCGGCCGCAAGCCGCCGATGAGACCACCAAGCCCGCCGCCAAGCCGACAACGACCGCCGCCAAGCCCGAAGCATCCACCAAAGCCAACGGCCTGTCCTTCACTGAAAAGAAACGCCTCGACGATCTGCCCGACCTGATCGCCAAGCTGGAATCCGAAATCGCCAAGCTCTCGCAGCTTCTGGCTGACGCTGATCTCTTCACCCGCGAGCCGGTGAAATTCCGCAGGGCGACCGAGGCCCTGACCGACCGTCAGACCGCGCTGGAGGCAGCCGAATCCGACTGGCTGGACTTGGCCGAACGCGCCTGACCGGGGCTTTTCCGGCACCGTCTCGCCGAAACCATCTGATGCAGTCGGCCTCTTCCAGCCAGTTGCCGATACCCGCAGTCACGTCCGAGTGAGACGGTATTGCCCCGGGCTTTGGCCTTCCCCATCCCTGTTCCAAGCCATCCCGGAAAACCGGGAGGTGATAAAAAGGAGCAAACCCATGAAACCTATCGCAGCCCTGATCGCCACCACCCTGCTTGCGGCCCCCGCCTTTGCTGGCGGACCAACCAGCACCGCGCCCGAACCCACCGTCATGCCCGAAGCCGCCCCCTATGTAGCACCGGGGCTTGATTGGGGCGGGGCCTATGCCGGGGCCCAGCTTGGCTATGGTGACACCAATTCCAACGTCGCGGCGGGTGACGGCTATGGCACGCTTGGCGGCATCTATGGCGGTTACCGTTGGGATATGGGCGATTGGGTCGCCGGAACCGAAGCCAGCTGGCAAAAGTCGGGCATCGACCTTGGCACGACAGCCGGAGACGGGATCGACAATCTGACCACACTGCAAATCACCGCCGGACGCGAGATCGGCAACAGCCTCGTCTACGGCGCGCTAGGGGCTGCCCATGCCAACGCCACGCTTGCCGGCGGGGCGGATCACAGCGGTAATGGCTGGGCGTACGGGCTTGGCGTGGATTACGCCATCTCGGACCGCTGGACCGTGGGCGGCGAAGTGCTGCAGCACAAGTTCAACAGCTTTGACAGCACCGGAACCGATCTTGACCTGACCAAGGTCACCGCCAAGCTTGGCCTTCGGTTCTAAACCCAGGTCTTGCGGCGTGGCTTAGTCCGCGCCGCAAGGCGCTTGTGAAACAACGCCTTAGCCGCAGGGCGCCGGGTTCAAAATAAAACTGCGATCATCGCCCCGGTCCGCCTTAAGCGTGATGAAATCCACCGCCCCTTCAAAGGACATTCCATAGCGGCCAACTTCGATCAGGATATTCCCATCCTTGTCAGAGGACACGGTAAACGAGCCCGCGTCGCCCTCCATCCCGCAGGAAAGGCTGCCCCCGGCGGTCTCGCAATAGGCATAGCCCTCATAATGCCCCGCGATATCACCGCGCAGATCGGCACCTATCCAAAGCCCCAGCATCGGATCGGCAATCGAGGCATCGGCAACGATGGCAAGGTTGGTCACAAGCTGTTCAGGATGCTTGGCCAGATGCGAGGCATTGTAGGACCGGGCATAACATCCCGCTTTCCCTGGAAACATCGCCTGCATCGGATTTTCGGCCATGGCGCGTCCCGCTATCAACCCAAGGACCAGAACCGGCAGTATCTTGTTTATCACCAATTTCGCGCGCTCCGCCGCCATCTCATTTCTCGCCGCCAAAGCCGCGGTCCCCGCCGTCGCCGTCTTTGACAGGGTCCGTAAAACGCCCGCCCCGGTTTTGGTCCGCCATACTGCTGGAGAATTTGATCGGATAAGACTGCCTGTCGACGAAGCCGCAGTTTGAGCAACTTAAATGCTGCAGCCCAAGCCCAAGCTGAAACTTGTTCGGCGCTGTGATGATTTCCTGTTCCCGCTTCAGCGTTGGTGCACCGCAGTTCGGGCAAACTCGCTTTGCCCGAATCCGACGCCAACCGACGATCCCCAGAAAGCCCAGGATGCCCACAGCACCGATACCGATCCGCAAAAATGAACTGCCCTCTTCCGTCTCAAAACCGTCTGTGGGTCCAATCGGGTCACCCTTCTGGAAAGGCAGCACAAGCATGTCGCGCGCCAAGATGATCCCGGCTTCCACCCCTTCTGCTGTCCGCCCCTCACGCAATTTCGGCAAAAGTGCTGTGGCCAGCACCCGCGCCGCCCGGTCGTCATAGACAGCTGGATAGTCCGCCCCCAGCGTGATCCGTGCGTCATGCGCGCTGGTGTCGATCAGGATCAGAATCCCGTCATTGTGCTTCTTGCCGCCGATGCCCCAGGCGTTGAACAGCGCCTGACCAAGCTCCTCCAGGCGCATGTCCTTGCCGTTCAGGCTGTCCAGTCCATCGGCCGTCGCCACTACAATCTGCACGCCGGTCTGATCTTGGGTCTCGGCAAGGATACGGCTGATCCGGCCCTCTTCGGTCGCATTCAGCGCCCCGGCAAAGTCCGAGATGGTGTCGCTTAATGGGTCAGGAAAAGCGGCGGCTGCATCTTCTGCCCCGGCCTGACCCGCAAGGAATGGCGACAGGAAAAGCCAAAGTGTTAAGGTCCGCAGGATAGTCATCTCATCAGGTCCGAGATTGTTTTCGCGACCAGCATGACATCTTCTTCGCGACAGTCAAATGATCCAACCTGAACCCTGATCACAAAGCGTCCATCGACCCGGGTCTGGGTCAGATAGATCCGCCCATCGTCATTGATCCTTTGCAACAATGCCTCGGTCGCCGCGTCTTCCTTCAGCGCAAAGCTGAACAGCGACAGACGTGGGCTTGTGACGATCTCCACCCCCGGAATTGCGGCCACCTGCGCGCACAGCTTTTCCGCCCAGGCGACGTGGTTCCTGATCCGCGCGCGCAGGCCGTCAAGCCCGTAGGTCCGCAGAACGAACCACAGCTTCAGCGCCCGAAACCGGCGGCCAAGGGGCACGGTCCATTCGTTGAAATTGACGATCTCTTCCCGCCCCGCAGTCTCCAGATAGCTGGGGCGCAGGCCTAGCGTTCGCACTTGCGCACCGGGATCGCGCAGGAACTGCACCGCGCAATCGAACTGCGCCCCCAGCCATTTGTGCGGGTTGAAGACCACCGAATCGGCCCCCTCCACTCCGGCCCATAAGTCGCGAAACTCCGGGCAGATCATCGCCGACCCCGCCCAGGCCGCATCGACATGCACCGGCAACCCTTCAGCCTTGGCCACCGCCACGCAATCGGCAATCCGGTCAAAGGCCCCGACACTCGTGCCCCCTGCGCAAAGCACCACCCCCGCCGGCCGCAACCCCGCCGCCCGATCCGCCACAATCGCCGCCTGCAAGGCCGCCCCGGTCATCGCGCGGTCATGGTCAGTGCCAACCTTCACCAGATTAGCCTGCCCGATCCCCGCCACCCTTATCGCCTTGTCGACCGAACTATGCGTCTCGGCGCTGGCATAGAACCGCAACACCGGCGCGCCAGAAAGCCCCTCGGTCAACCCCGCCCAGTCCAAGGCCTGCTCACGCATCGTCAGGACCGCTGACAAGGTGGCGGTGGTCGCCGAATCATGGATCGTGCCGACAAATCCCTCCGGCAATCCCAGCGATTGGCGCAGCCAGGACATCATCACCTGCTCGACCTCGGTCGCCGCGGGTGAGGTCTGCCAGATCATCCCGTTGCAAGCCATCGCACTAACAAGCTGCTCGGCCAGCATGCTGGCGGGGGCAGCATTGGCCGGGAAATAGGCGAAAAACCGGGGATGCTGCCAGTGCGTCATGCCCCCCGGCACGATCCGCTCGAAATCCGCCCAGATCGCTTCCAAAGGCTCTGCCTCATCTGGAGCGGCGGCAGGCAGCTCTCGAAAGACCGCCCCGGGGACCAGCGGCGCGCGCACCGGGCGGCTGCGCAAGGTGGCATGATAATCGGCTGCCCAGTCTGCAGCCCGCTTGGACCACAACCTCAGGTCTTCATGGTTCATTCGCATCTCCCGGATTGCGCGTAAAATGTCAGTTTCAGGGCAATTTGGCACCGTTCAAGGCGATCAGGCCATACCGTGTCCATCATCCGGCCTTGGTAAGTTCTTATGGAATCAGTTGTAGAAAGACCATCGTTCCTTGCCGAGGTGACCATGACCATTTCCCGCCGTTTCGCCCTGACCGGGCTTGCCACTCTCCTCCTCACCGCCTGCGTTGGCGGCGGGGGCGGCTTCAAGACCGATTACGCCCCGCTGGGGACCGATGTCACCGGGGGGTGGCGCCTGTCCGACGTGCGGGTCTCGGTGCCAAACTCGCTCGTCATCAGTGAACAGGAAACGCTGGTCCCTGATGCCGATATCGTCTGGCGTGAAGACCCACTTGGCGACCGCCGCGCCCAAGTTGCAACCATCATAAAAGCCGCCGTCACCAAAGGGGCACGCGGGCTGCATGGTTCGCGCGGGGTGATCATCGAAGTGACGGTGACCCGCTTCCACGCGATGACCTGGAAGGCCGAGCAATCTGAGGCCGATTGGGGCGTCCACAACATCCGCTTCGATGCCCGTGTGGTCGACGCCCATTCCGGGGCCGAACTGCTGCCGATGACCCATATCGAAGCCGAATTCCCGGCACTTTCGGGGGCCAAGATGCGCGAAGCCCGCGCCAAGGGCATTACGCAAAAGTCGATGATCACCGCCCACGTCGCCAATACCGTCGCCGGTTGGCTTGGGATTGGCCCGGACAACCGCAACACCTTCCAGCGCGCGGGTAACTGACAAAAGCAGGGCGGGCGTCGCTCCAAGACTGCGACGCCAACCCAACGCCACGCTTGCATGACCGGTGCCGCCCATGCTA
The DNA here is from genome assembly GCA_947504705.1 of Paracoccaceae bacterium. Classification (GTDB taxonomy): domain Bacteria; phylum Pseudomonadota; class Alphaproteobacteria; order Rhodobacterales; family Rhodobacteraceae; genus Tabrizicola. Next base: position 98,149 of record CANNIA010000008.1, on the reverse strand, counting down.
ACCGGCGTACATGACGACGTGGCACAACATCCGCATTTGCTGCATTACCCGCTGACTTCGGTCGCGCGGGCGCTTCGTCATTCCCCCTTCGGATGAAAAGCCAGTCCCGCGCAGGGTAAAGCCGCGTGCACCTTTGGGACGACTGATATGGTTACGATCCGCCTCACGAATTCGAAGACCCGGAAGAAGGAAGACTTCGTTCCGATCGACGCATCAAACGTGCGGATGTATGTCTGCGGCCCCACCGTCTATGACCGCGCTCATCTGGGCAATGCCCGGCCTGTCGTGGTCTTCGACGTGCTGAACCGCCTGCTCGGCCACGTCTACGGCCCGGATCACGTCACCTATGTCCGCAACTTCACCGACGTCGACGACAAGATCAATGCCGAGGCCTTGCGCCGCCAAAAGGCCGGCTCCCCCGGCACGCTGGAAGACCTGATCCACGAACGCACCGAGGAAACCATCGCCTGGTACCACGCCGACATGGACGCACTTGGGGCAACGCGCCCGGATCATGAACCGCGCGCAACCGAATATATCGGCCAGATGGTGGCGATGACCCAAGGCCTGATCGACACCGGCCACGCCTATGCCGTCGAAGGCCACGTCCTCTTCCGCGTCCGCAGCTATAAGGACTACGGCGCGCTTTCCGGCCGCTCGGTCGACGACATGATCGCCGGGGCGAGGGTTGAGGTTGCACCCTACAAGGAAGACCCGATGGACTTTGTCCTCTGGAAACCCTCCAGCGGCGAAGAACCCGGCTGGGCGTCGCCCTGGGGCAAAGGCCGCCCCGGCTGGCACATCGAATGCTCGGCGATGAGCCTTGAATTGCTGGGCGAAAGCTTCGACATCCACGGCGGGGGCCTAGACCTGCAATTCCCCCACCACGAAAACGAAATCGCCCAATCCGCCTGCGCCCATCCGCACGGCGACTTCGCCCATTATTGGCTCCACAACGAGATGCTGCAGGTCGAGGGCAAGAAGATGTCCAAAAGCCTGGGCAACTTCTTCACCGTGCGCGATTTGCTCACCAGTGGCTTTCCAGGTTGGCGAGGAATCCCGGGACCAGTCATCCGCTATGTCTTTTTGCTCACCCACTATCGCAAACCGATGGATTGGCGCCAGGCAACGGCATCAAATGCCAAGCGCAGGCTGGATATCTGGTCATCAGAAGTTTCCGCGAACTCCGACCTGAAACGGGATTTCGAGACCGACAGGGAAGGCTTCACAAAGGACTTCGTCGGTAACGAGGTTGTGCAGGCACTTTCTGACGATCTGAATACGTCGCTGGCGATTACCCTACTGATTTCGACCGGCAAGAAGCTTGAGGGCGCAGAAAGAGCCTTGTTGCGAAGTGATGAGGTTGAGGGTCTGCAAAGGGAACTGGTCGCAGGTTGCTTTTTGGTTGGGATCGACTTGTTTGCATATGGGGATTCGAACAAGAAACGCTCGGAGGGGATTCCGGAGTATCTGGCAAAATTGATTGCACTCCGGGATACGGCCATGCAAACAAAAGACTTCTCCGCCGTCGATGCCCTGAAGTCCGCCCTCACCGCCGCAGGCGTCGAAGTGCGGATGTCCAAGTCCGGCGTGGAACTCGTTCCCGGCCCTGACTTCGACCCCGCCAAACTGGAGGCACTGCAATGACCCCCAGCACCCCGCAAACAAATTTCTTAAGTAAGAAATTTGGCAAAATCCTTACTCAAGGATTTTGGACCGCGTCAGCTAACCCAATCGTTAACACCACCCTAACGCCCACGTGCAAGCCATTGAAATCGCTTACCCCGAATTTCTGTCCCGCGTGGACAAACCCATGACCCGGACCCGCCTTTTCCTCTTCGACACCACCCTGCGCGACGGCCAGCAAACCCAGGGCGTCCAGTTCTCGACCGCCGAGAAGGTCCTGATCGCCCGGGCCCTCGACAGCCTCGGCGTCGATTATATCGAGGGCGGCTGGCCCGGCGCCAACCCGACCGACAGCGACTTCTTCGCCGCTCCCCCCACCACAAAAGCCACCCTCACCGCCTTCGGCATGACCCGCCGCGTGGGCCGCTCGGCCGAGAATGACGACACCCTCGCCGCTGTCCTGAACGCCGGAACCCCCGCCGTCTGCCTGGTCGGCAAGACCCACGACTTCCACGTCACCACCGCCCTCAACGTGACCCTCGACGAGAACCGCGAGGCCATCGCCTCTTCGATCCGCCACCTCGTCGCGAAAGGTCGCGAACCCCTGTTCGACGCCGAGCATTTCTTCGATGGCTACCGGGCGAACCCCGGCTACGCCCTCTCCTGCCTGAAAGCTGCCCTCGACGCGGGCGCAAGATGGATCGTCCTCTGCGACACCAACGGCGGCACGCTGCCCTCTGAAGTCGGCCGCGTGACGGCTGAAGTCATCGCCGCAGGCATCCCCGGCGACCGGCTCGGCATCCATTGTCACGACGATACCGGCAACGCCGTCGCGAACTCGCTGGCAGCGGTCGATGCCGGGGCGCGGCAGATCCAGGGCACGCTGAACGGCCTTGGCGAACGCTGCGGCAATGCGAACCTGACGACGCTGATCCCGACACTCCTGCTCAAGGAACCCTACACCAGCCGTTTTGACACCGGCGTCAGCCGCGACGCCCTTGCGGGGCTTCTGAAGATCAGCCGGATGCTGGACGACATCCTGAACCGGGTTCCACTTCGCTCGGCTCCTTATGTCGGGGCCTCGGCCTTTGCCCACAAGTCGGGGCTCCATGCCAGCGCGATCCTGAAGGACCCCACGACTTACGAACATGTCGACCCAAGCCTGATCGGCAATGAACGGGTGATCCCGATGTCGAACCAGGCCGGCCAGTCGAACCTGCGGGCGCGTTTGGAGGCGGCGGGTATCACGGTCGATCCGAAAGACCCCCGCCTTGGTAGGATCATCGAACTGGTCAAGCAGCGCGAGGATCAGGGTTATGCCTATGATGGCGCGCAGGCTTCGTTCGAACTGGTCGCACGGCGCGAACTCGGGCTTTGCCCTGAGTTCTTCGAGGTCAAGCGCTACCGGGTCACGGTGGAGCGGCGGAAGAACAAGTACGACAAGATGATCAGCCTTTCGGAGGCGGTTGTCGTCGTGAAGGTGGGCGAGCAGAAGATGATGTCGGTCTCTGACAGCATGGACGAAGCGGGCGGCGACCGAGGTCCTGTCAACGCGCTTTCCAAGGCGCTGGCCAAGGACCTTGGACCCTATCAGGCCTGTATCGACGACATGCGGCTGGTCGATTTCAAGGTGCGGATCACCAATGGCGGCACCGAAGCCGTGACGCGGGTCATCATCGACAGCGAGGACGCCCACGGCCGCCGCTGGTCGACCGTCGGTGTCAGTGCCAACATTGTCGATGCCTCGTTCGAGGCCCTGCTCGACGCAATCCAGTGGAAGTTGATCCGTGACATCGGAACTCCGAAGTGACCATCGAAGCCTGTGCCGAACTGGTCCAACGTGGCGATCCGGACCGGTTTCTGGCCGTGATCGCGGCCCCGCCCGCCGCCAGGGCGCGGCTTTTCCCGCTTTATGCCTTCAACCTTGAAGTTGCCCGCGCGCCCTGGGTCACGCAGGAAGCATTGATCGCCGAGATGCGGCTGCAGTGGTGGCGGGATGTGGTGGAGAACGCTGCCTCGGGTGCGGCGCGGGCGCATGAGGTGGCCGGACCGCTGCATGAGCTGATCCGCAGTCATTCGCTGCCCATCGACGTGCTGGATGCCCTGATTGCCGCGCGCAGGTGGGATGTGCACCGCGAACCGCATGCCGGGGAAGGTGATCTGCACGCCTATCTGGACGACACCGGGGCAGGGCTGATGTGGCTTGCCGCGCGGGTGCTGGGTGCGGGGGACGAGGCGGAAGCGGCAATCCGGGCCTTTGGCTGGGCTACAGCGGCAGCGAACTTTTTGCGGGCGGTGCCGGATTTGCAGGCGCGCGGGCGGCAGCCCTTGCCAGTGGGGGTCACGGCCCAACAACTGGCGCGGCTTGGGCTTGAAAAGCTGACGCTGGCCCGTAAGGCGCGCAAAGCAATATCGCGGCAGGTAGCCCCGGCGCTTCTGGCGGGATGGCAGACGGAGGCGCTGTTGCGGCAGGTCGCTGCCGGTCAGATCGCGCCCGGTCTGTCAGAGTTTGGCATGCGGTGGCGTCTTTTGCAGCAGTCAATGACCGGGCGGTGGTAACCAGAGGGCGAACGCCGCCCTTCAGTCAGGATCGGCCCTGATCCGGCCGCAGCCAAAGCCACACCAGCGCCCCCCCGGCGAGGACGAGGAAGGGCAGCATGGCAAGGTTCACCATCTGCCATCCTGCATGGACCGAGCCACCGGCGCAGTTCATCAAACCGCCTGAAGAGAAGCTGGCCATTGTCACGCCACCGAAGACCACAAGGTCGTTCAGGCCTTGCAGACGGCCCCGTTCTTCCGGCCGTTGAGCGGCGGTCAGCATTGTGGTGGCGCCGATGAAGCCGAAGTTCCAGCCAAGGCCCAGAAGCATCAGGGCAGCAAAGAAATTGGTCAGATCGAAGCCCGAAATGGCCACTGCGCCTGCACCGGCAAGGATGGTCAGGCCGATGGCGATGATCTTCTCGGCCCCAAAGCGGGCGATCAGGTGGCCGGTGAAAAAGCTTGGCGCATACATGGCAAGGACATGCGACATCACGACATAAGACGCATAGTCCTTGTCGAAACCGCAGCCGACCACGGCCAGGGGCGATGAGGTCATGACAAGGTTCATCAGCGCATAGGACACAGTGGCGCAGATCATCGCGACAAGGATCGTAGGAGTGCGCAGAAGCTGGGCCCGGCTGCGACCAAGCGGGCTGCCTGCGGTCGGGGGCTTTGGCTTCGGGATGTCGAGCGCTAGAAAGAGAAACGACCCCACAACGTTCAGAACGATCACGGCAAGGTACGTCCCCAGAAAGCTGACAGCCATCGCGTCGTTGGTCGCATTCACCAGCAGGGGGCCGCCAACGGCGGAGAGAAGCCCACCCGCCATGACCCAGCTGATGGCCTTGGGTCGGAAGGATTCCGACGCGGTGTCCACGGCGGCAAAGCGGTAAAATCCGTTTGCGGACATGTAGATACCGGAACACAATGCGCCGATGCAGAACACAAGGAAGCTGCCGGTTGACAGGCCATAGGCGCCAATGGCGGCCCCTGTAGCGCCCCCTGCGGCACCGAAGAAGAACCCGGCGCGGCGGCCGAAACGCTGCATGAGGGCCGAAAGCGGCGTGGCCGTCAGCATGGAGCCGATCACCATCATCGTGATGGGCAGCGTGGCCCAGCATTTGTTGGGGGCAAGGTTTGACCCTGCCAGCCCGGCAATCGTGAAGATCATCGGCAGTTGTGCGCCAAGCACTGCCTGGGCAGCGACGAGGACATAGACGTTGCGGCGGGCGATCTGATCATGGCTCATGGTGCATGGGTAAGAGGCCGGGCTGGCCGGGGCAAGAGGCAAAACGGGTTGCCAGCGGTGGGCGTCTTCGCGCAAAGATGGCGCATGGTGGGACGGATCATTCAGACGCTGGACTGCGTGGCCGAAGGGGCGGACTGGCTGGGCCGGGCCGAACCCTTGTTCGCGCGCGCCTTGGGCGAGGTTGGCCCCTTGCCGCTGCGGCGCGAGGAGGACGGATTTGCCGCCCTTCTGCGGGCGATTGTCGGGCAGCAGGTTTCTGTCGCTTCGGCCAGGGCGATCTGGGCTCGACTGGAAGGGGCGGGGCTGACCGATCAGGTGGTGATGGCGTCGGCGACGGATGAGGATCTGCGTGCAGCGGGCCTCTCGCGGCAAAAGGCGCGCTATGGGCGGGCGCTGGCGCAGGCTGGCATTGAATTCCAAGACTTGCGCGGACTTTCTGATGCGGAAGTCGTGAAGACCTTGGTTGCGGTGCCGGGGATCGGGGTCTGGACGGCAGAAATCTACGCAATGTTCGCGCTGGGGCGCGCTGATGTCTTTGCCCCCGGCGATCTGGCCTTGCAAGAGGCCGCACGGATGCTGTTCGGTTTGCAGACGCGACCGACTGACAAGACCTTGCGTGCGATGGCCGGGGCCTGGTCGCCCTGGCGGTCGGTTGCAGCGCGCATTCTCTGGGCCTATTACCGGGTCGCGAAGGCACGCGAAGGGATCATGTGATGCGGGAACTGCACTTTGGCCGGAAGGGCGCGGAAAAGGGTCAAGCCAAGGCGCTGGTTGTCTTCCTGCACGGTTATGGCGCGGACGGGGCGGATCTTCTGGGTCTGTCTGATGTGCTGGCACCGCATCTGCCGGGCGCGGTTTTCCTTGCTCCCGATGCGCCCGAACCTTGCCGGGGTGGGGGCTTTGGCTTTCAGTGGTTCCCGATTCCCCGGATGGATGGCTCTTCCCAAGCTGAAGCGGATGCCGGGATTGACGCCTCGTCCGCCGATCTGAACGCGTTTCTGGATGCGCGTTTGGTCAAGGAAGGGCTGACCTCGGACCGACTGGCGCTGGTTGGCTTCAGTCAGGGCGCGATGATGAGCCTGCATGTCGCCCCCCTCCGCCCGGCCCCGATTGCTGGCGTTGTGGCGATTTCTGGTCGGCTGTTGCGGCCCGAGGCTTTGACGGCCGGGGCGGTTGTGAAACCGCCGATCCTGCTGGTTCATGGCGATCAGGATCCGGTGGTGCCGTTTGAGAGCATGGAGATTGCCGGGGATGCGCTCATCAAGGCGGGTTTTCCGACCTTTGCCCATGTCATGAAAGGGACCGCGCATGGCATCGCACCCGACGGCCTGGGCGTGACGCTGCAATTCCTGAAAGAGAAACTTGGTCTCTGAAGGCCCGCTTAGCCGTTGTGAAACAGTGCTTTACGCTACATTCTGCAGGTAAACTGCACAGCCAATCAGGGCGGCGTAGTCGTCTTCTACCACCGTCACCGAGAACTCGGTTTGCAGAAGATCAACCCGCCGCGCCTCGCGGAAGGATGCTTCCAGCCCGAACCGCGCGAAATGCGGAGTCATGGCGCGGGACATGCCGCCGATCAAGTAGATGCCGCCATAGGGCAAGTGAATTAATGCTTGATCTGCAAGCATTTGGCCGAGGATGTGAATGTAAATCCTTGCGGCGTGAAAGGCGACCGGGTCTTCGCTAGCCAGGGCGGTCAGAACTTCCGCAGAGCTTGGAAGAGCCGGCGCCCCGGCTTCAGATGCGGCAAAGGCGTACAAATTGGCCAGGCCGCGACCGGCCAGCAATTCCTCGACCCCGGCATGCGGGGCGTCGCCGGCTGCGGCCAGCCGCGCCTCCATAAAACGAAGCAGACGGAAATCTTCATCCGTGCGGACCGGCATGTTGACATGGCCGCACTCCGACGGCGGCACCAGAAGGCCCGACTTCCCCGGATGCGCGGGGGCGGCATTGACCCCGGTTCCAAGCCCGACCACCAACATCGATCCACCCTTGCGGATCGGCCCCTCCATTACCAGGCGCAGGTTTGCTTCCGGGATATGGCCAAGCGCTTGGCCTTGGGCCTGCAGATCGTTCAGGATCGCCACACGCGACGCCCCGGTGGCGCGGATCAGCTTGTCGCCGTCCATCACCCAGGCAAGGTTGGTCATTGTGGCCACGCCGTCCTGCACCGGTCCGGCAGCGGCCACACAGACGCCGGAAACCTTGGCCCCGGTCTGATCCAGATAATCCCGCAGGACCTGCGCGATATCCTGACCGCGCGACTGGTAGTCGGCATTGGAAAACCGGCGAATCGAGTCGACTTGCAAGGCCGTCCCTTCAGCAAGGGCGACGCGGGTGTTGGTGCCGCCGATGTCGGCAAGGATGACAAGGCTCATCGGGTCCTCCAGAACGCCACGAACTAAGTGGGCTGAAGGGGTCATAAGGGGATTGTCCATGTTTCGCTAGTAGGACCTGCGTCGAAATCGGATTCAAAGGCTGCGACAGTGACGGTCTTGCCCTGACTGCCGCCAAGGGGCAGGGTGCGGCAAACGGGGGATATCATGGTCACAGTCACGGATGAGATGATCGCAACCTATCAGCGCGACGGGGTGGTGCTGGTCAAGGGGCTTTGGGCCGACTGGGTCGAGATACTCCGGGCGGGTATCGCGCGGAACATGGCGCACCCGACGCACCAGATGGCGACCTTGAAGCCGGGGGAACCGGGGTATTTCTTCGACGACTATTGCAACTGGACCAAGGTTCCCGAATTCGGCGCGGTGATCCGGCAATCCCCGGTCGCCGAGGTTGCGGCCAAGCTGATGCAGTCGGATACGGTGCAGATGTTCCATGACCACGTGCTGGTCAAGGAGCCGGGCACAACGAAGCCCACCCCCTGGCATACGGATGGGCCTTACTATTTCGTCGAGGGGCGGCAGACGGTCAGCTTCTGGTCACCGCTGGACCCGGTGAAAGAGGCGGCGCTTCGCTGTGTGGCGGGGTCGCATCTTTGGGAAAAGGATGTGCTGCCGACGCGGTGGATGTCGGAGACGAACTTCTATCCGGGCAAGGATGACTACATGCCCGTCCCCGACCCCGAGGCAGAGGGGATGCGGATCATGGAGTGGGAGATGGAACCCGGCGATGCGGTCGCCTTCAATTTCCGCACCCTGCACGGGGCGCGGGGGAACACGACGACCAACCGGAGGCGGGCGTTTTCGTTGCGGCTGGTCGGCGATGATGCCCGGTATGTGGAGCGTCCGGGGCCAACCTCGCCGCCCTTCCCGGGGCATGGGATGGAGGCGGGGCAGCGGATGCGGGAGGATTGGTTCCCGATGCTTTGGCCGAAGTCCGGGGCCTGATCTGTCCACGGTGGACAGGATTTGCGCTTTGAGCAAGATCAAGGACTTGGACGTGGGCGTTCAGTAATTCTTAACGAATTTGGCGCGGCTTCCGACGTGCCGCAAGAGCCCAAGGAGAAGGTCATGCCGCAAGAACCACGTCCAAAGCGTTATCCGCCGCCCGAATTTCCGCCGCGGCGCGCGGCTGCTTTTGCAACGACACCTCCGGCGATATTTCCGGTTTTGTTGGGCCTTTGCGGTCTTGCGATTGCGGTACGAGCTGGGTCGGGTTTTCTGGGGGTGGATCGGGCGGTGGCTGATCTGGGGTCAGGGGTGGCGTTGGCGATCTGGGCATTTGGTGTCTTGGCCTATGGGCTGAAGCTGCGCCGCCGTCCGGGGGTGATCTTTGAGGATCTGAAGGTCATGCCCTCACGCGCGGGCCTGGCGGCGGGGACGATGGGGGGGATGGCCTCGGCCATGCTGCTGGTGCCGTTTTCGCCACGGCTGGCGATGTCGCTGTTGCTGGCGTCGCTGCTGGCGCATGGGGTGCTGGCGTTGTTGACTTTGCGGGTGCTGGTGGCGTTACCGACGGAGGCGCGGGAGGTTAACCCCAGCTGGCATCTGAGCTTTGTCGGGTTCATCGTTGGCGCGCCAGTGGCGATTGCTTTGGGTCAAGACGGGTTGGCGCGCGGGCTGTTCTATATGACCTTGCCGGTTGCCGTGGCAATCTGGGGCCTGAGTGCGAAGCAGCTTATGCAGCGCATCCCGCCTGCGCCCTTGCGGCCGATGCTGGCCATTCATCTGGCCCCTGCGGCATTGTTTGCGAGTGTCGCGACGGGGTTGGGGCTGGACGTGCTGGCGCTGGTCTTTCTGGCCTTCGGGGTGGCGATGCTTGTCGCGGTTGGATTTGGGCTGCGCTGGATCACAGTCTCAGAATTTTCGGCGCTGTGGGGGGCGTTCACCTTTCCGCTGACGGCAACGGCGACGGCGTTTCTGATACAGGGCGGGGTCTTGGGCTGGGCGGGGATTGGCCTTCTGTTCGCGGCCTTGGGTGTTGTGCCGGTGATCGCCTGGAAGGTGTTGCGGCTTTGGCCGGGTGGGCGGTTGGCCGCCAAGACCAACGCGGCTGAGGCTTGATGCGGCGCGGCTCTGCCCGGCCTGAGCCTCCGGCGGGGATATTTTGGCCAGTATGAAAGGTTTAGGCGCGGTGGATCAGGTTGACCCAGGCACGGGCAATGGCGAGCCCGTGGGCGTCGGCTTCGGCACCTTTGGTGCGGGCAAGCTGGGGGTGGTTGGCGATGAAATCCGGGTCGTTGCGGGTGACGGCTTCGGGGAAGCTGGTGATCCAGTCTTGCATCACGGCGCGGCTGGCTTCGAAGTGGAACTGAGTGGCGTAGCTGGCACGTCCGACGCGGAAGGCCTGGTTGGGTGCGGTGGGGCTTTTCGCAAGACGGACGGCACCTTCGGGCAGCGTGAAGGTGTCGGAATGCCATTGTGCGATGGGAAAGCGCGCGGGCAGGGCGGAGAGGACGGGGTCGCGGCGGCCTTCCTCGGTCAGTTCAACCTCGCACCAGCCGAATTCGCGGGCGATGCCAAGGTGGTTTGTCCCGCCGAAGGCGCGGGCCATAAGTTGGCTGCCAAGGCAGATGCCAAGGACCGGGCGGTCCATCGCGGAATAGGCGGACATCAGTTTCGCCAGTTCCGGCAGGTAGGGGTGGGTGTGGTCGTCCAGCGCCGACTGTTCGCCACCGAAGACGACCAGCGCATCGGCATGCACGGTTTCGGGCAGCGGCTGGCCTGACCACGGCTTGTAAAGGTCGATCAGGGCGGCAGCTTCGTGCAGGGCGACGCCGACCTGTCCGTGATGGGTTACCCTTGTGTTTTCAACGATGGCAACGCGCATGATGGCCCTCCGCTTCTACCGCCAAGAAACAGCATGGCGGCGCGCGGCCTGCAAGGGTGGATTTGCCCTTGCAAAGCTTCGGTCCCCGTGAAAAGGGGAACCGCCAAACGACGTTAGCTCCCGGAGGGTAAACCCATGGAGATTCGTGAGGCTCTCACCTTTGATGACGTGCTTTTGGTGCCTGCGGCATCCAGCGTGCTGCCATCGGACGCCGATACCTCGACATACGTGACAAAGTCAGTGCGGATGAACATTCCGCTCTTGTCCTCGGCGATGGATACGGTGACCGAAGGCCGGATGGCGATTGCCATGGCGCAGGCCGGGGGGATTGGCGTCATTCACCGCAATCTGGACCCCGAGGCGCAGGCGCGGGAAGTGCGGCGGGTCAAGCGGTTTGAAAGCGGCGTGGTCTATCAGCCAATCACCCTGACACCGGAGCAGACGCTGGCCGATGCCAAGGAGCTGATGGAGCGCTATTCGATCACCGGGTTTCCGGTGGTGGACGGGCAGGGCCGGGTGCTGGGGATCGTGACCAACCGCGACATGCGGTTTGCCAGCGATGACCGGACGCCGGTTTCGGTGATGATGACCTCCGAGAACCTGGCGCTGTTGCGGGAGCCGGTGGACCGGGCCGAGGCGATCAGCCTGATGAAGGCGCGGCGGATCGAGAAGTTGTTGGTGACGGATGGCAAGGGCAAGCTGACGGGACTTCTGACCCTGAAGGATACCGAGAAGTCGGTCTTGAATCCGCATGCCTGTAAGGACGAGATGGGGCGGCTGCGGGTCGCGGCGGCCTCGACCGTGGGGGATGCGGGGTTTGAGCGGTCTCAGGCGTTGATCGATGCCGGGGTTGATCTGGTGGTGATCGACACGGCGCATGGGCATTCCGAAGGGGTGGCCCGGGCGGTTGAGCGGATCAAGCGGCTGTCGAACAAGGTCCAGGTGATCGCGGGGAACGTGGCCACGGCCGAGGCGACGCGAGCGCTGATCGGGGCGGGCGCGGATGCGGTGAAGGTGGGGATCGGGCCGGGGTCGATCTGCACGACGCGGATCGTTGCGGGCGTGGGCGTGCCGCAGCTGACGGCGATCATGGATGCAGCGCGGGCGGCGGGGGAGATCCCGATCATCGCGGATGGCGGGATCAAGTACTCCGGCGATTTTGCCAAGGCGATTGCGGCGGGGGCGTCTTGCGCGATGGTTGGGTCGGCGATTGCGGGGACGGATGAGTCGCCCGGCGAGGTGATCCTTTGGAACGGGCGGTCCTACAAGGCCTATCGCGGGATGGGGTCCTTGGGCGCGATGGCACGCGGTTCGGCGGACCGGTATTTCCAGAAGGATGCGGCCAGTGACAAGCTGGTGCCGGAGGGGATCGAGGGGCAGGTGCCCTATAAAGGCTCGGCGGCGGCGGTGATCCACCAGATGGTTGGCGGCCTGCGCGCGGCGATGGGGTATACCGGTTGCGCGACGGTGGCCGAGATGCGGACGCAGTGCCAGTTCGTGCGGATCACCGGGGCGGGGCTGAAGGAAAGCCATGTCCATGACGTGCAGATCACGCGGGAAAGCCCGAATTATCGGGTGATGTGATGCGGGTTTCGGGCGACCGTCTGCAGTGGGCGGGCGGCGCGCTGGTGCGGCTGAATGACGGGGTGGTGCGGTTCGGACGTGAGCTGTTCCCCGATCCGCGTGGGGCTGCGTTGCCTGAGGCGATTGTGCTGCCGGTGCAGGCTTATATGCTGCTGCGCGAGGGGCGGGCTCCGGTTTTGATCGATACCGGATCGGGCGGGGCGGAGGCTGGCGTGGCGCGGGGGCTGGCGGGTTTGGGGATTGCCAAGGTCGAGGTCGGGACGGTGGTCTTTACCCATCTGCATGGTGATCATCGTGGCGGCTATCTGGCCGGGGGCTATGAGGCGGCGCGGGTGTGCCTGTCGCGGGCCGAGGCTGAGTTTTGGGGCGGTCAGGACCATCCAGCGCGGGCTGTGCTGGAAGTTGCCGGGGACCGGGTTCAGCTTTTGGAGGATGGTGACGAGGTGGAACCGGGGCTGCGGGTCTGGGCTTTGCCGGGGCATACTCCCGGCCATATCGGGTTGGTGATCGACGATCAGATCGCGGTGGTGGGGGATATCCTGCACCGGGCGGATTTGCAGCTTGCGGACCCGGACCTTGCGACACGGTTTGACACGGATGCGGGCTTGGCCACGGTGACGCGCAAGGCGGCGCTTGCGCGGATCGCGGAGCGGGGCATGGTCGTCTGTGGCGGGCATATGCGGCTGGCCGGGCAGGAGGAGGCCGAGACGGGGGCGGGGTTTCTGCGGCTGTCGGCCCTCGGCATTGGCTGGGAGGCCAGAGCGGCATGACCCCCGGGGCGCGGGCTTCGGCGGCCATCGAGGTGCTGGACAAGGTGCTGGCAGGCGCTGCGGTCGAGCAGGTTTTGACCACCTGGGCGCGGGGTGCGCGCTATGCGGGATCCAGTGACAGGGCCGAGATTCGTGATATCGTGTTTCAGTGCCTGCGTTGCCGGTCTTCTTATGCGGCTTTGGGCGGTGGCCTTACGGGGCGGGGGTTGGTTCTGGGCTTTGTGGGTAGCTTGCCCGAGGATCAGCGCCCGGCCTTTTTTGGCGGTGGTCCGCATGATCCGGCAGCACCCGACCCGGTGGACGAGGTGGGACGCGCACCGATAGGGGCCGAGGGTCACGACATTCCCGATTGGCTGGAAGAGCCTTTGCGGCAAAGTCTGGGGGCGGATTTCGACCCGGTTATGCAGGCGATGAAGGACCGTGCCCCGGTCTATCTTCGGATCAATCCGGCCAAAGCCCTCCGTGTCGAAGCCATCGAGCTTCTGGCGGGTGAGGGCATCACTGCAAAGCTGTGCACCCAAACCCCGCTTGCATTGGAAGTCACCGGTGGCGAGCGGAAGATCAAGGCGAGCAAGGCCTTTGCCTCGGGTCTGGTCGAATTGCAGGACCTGTCGTCGCAAGCCATTGTCGCAGCGCTGCCCTTGCAGGACGGAATGCGCGTTCTGGACCATTGCGCCGGCGGGGGCGGCAAGACGCTGGCCATGGCGGGGCAGGCGCGGCTGAAGCTGTTCGCCCATGACATCGCACCCCGGCGGATGGCCGACCTTCCGGCCCGTGCGGCGCGGGCGGGCGTCAAGGTGGCCCTGACCGAGCGACCCGAAGCCAGCGCGCCCTATGATCTGGTGATGGTCGATGCGCCCTGTTCCGGGTCCGGAAGTTGGCGGCGCGACCCCGATGGGAAGTGGCAACTGACCCCTGAGCGGCTGGCGGAATTGACCTGCATTCAGGCGGAAATTCTGGACCGCGTTGCGCCGATGGTCGCGGCGGGTGGCTGGTTGGCTTATGCAACCTGTTCCTTTCTTCAGGCCGAGAATCAAGCGCAAGCGGCGGCATTCCTTGGCCGACATCCCGACTGGGTGCTGAAGAAGAGCCTTTCCTTGACCCCGCTAAGTCATGGGGATGGGTTTTTTCTTGCCCTCGTCAGGCGATCCTAGTTCACTGGCTGCAACTATTGCGGGTATCGTGGTTCTGGTTAAGCATCAGTTAACTTTTTTCCGGCCATGGTTGCCCGGGGAACGTGCGAGGGCATTGTGGCCTGGTCGGGATTTGAAACACTCAAGCGGCCAAGAGGCGGAAGGCTTGTCTTCGGCACGATGGCCATGGGGTTTGCGGGTTGCGGATTTTTCGGGCTTTGGCTTTTGGGTTGGCTTGGGAGCAACCCCACAGCGGGGGTGAGCGGCCTTAGTCTGGCCTTTCTGGCCGTCGTGATCCTTGCTGTGCTTGGCACCAGCTTCATCCGCCTTGGCGCGGCGGACATCCGTGCGTTCGCTTCTGTGGCCGAAGACCCTGCGGCCTGGTTCAGCACAGACCCGAATGGCCATGTGCTTCTGCGCAACCCGGTGGCAGAGGCGCGCTTTGGTACGGGTGCGGCGTCAATCATTGCGGCCTTTGGGCGGCATGTGCTTGACCCCTCGCATCTGTTCCTGCGCCTGCAGAAAGCGGCATCGCTGGATGGGTCGGCGTGCCACGACCTTGCCACGAGGGACGGGATGCTGCGGATCACGGCTCAGCGGGCCGGGCCGGACCGGTTTCTCTGGCGGGTTGAGGCTTTCCCTGCAGCCGGTAGCTCGCGTGAGGCTTTGCCGGACCTTATTCCCGCGCCAGAGACGGGCGAATTCGAGTCGGTGCCGGTGTCGCTGATGGTCTTTGGCCGTGACGGGGTGCTGCGTCAAGCCAACCGGATGGCGCGCGACCTGATGTTGCGCAGCGGCGCGCAGACCACGGTATTTCATGAGCTGTTCGACGGGTTGGGGCGGCCGGTTTCGGATTGGCTGGCCGATGTGGTCAGCGGGCGGCTTCCCGGCGGGACCGAGGTCTTGCGGGCCCGGCGGGCCGAGGAAGATGTGTTCATGCAGGTGACGCTGCACCGGCACGAAGAGGGCGGACGGGTGGGGGCGATTGCGGTCATCCAGGACGTGACGCGGATGAAGTCGCTTGAGGCCCAAGTGGTGCAAAGCCAGAAGATGCAAGCCATTGGCCAGTTAGCGGGCGGCATTGCGCATGATTTCAACAACTTGCTGACCGCGATCTCCGGCCATTGCGACCTTTTGTTCCTGCGCCACGGCAAAGAGGACGCCGATTACGCCGATCTGGAGCAGATCCGGCAGAATGCGAACCGGGCGGCGGCTTTGGTGAGGCAATTGCTGGCGTTTTCGCGCAAGCAGACGTTGCAGCCGGAACTTCTGGATCTGGAGGAGCTGCTCTCGGACCTGACCCACCTTCTGAACCGCTTGATCGGGGAACGGGTGGGCTTGCGGCAGGCGCATCTGGGGCAGGCACTGGCCCGCGCCTTGCGTCCGATCCGGGCGGATCGGCGGCAGTTGGAGCAGGTCGTGGTCAATCTGGTGATCAACGCCCGCGATGCGATGCCTGCGGGGGGCGAGGTTGTGGTCGAGACCGAACCGGTGACGCTGGTCGAGGATATGCACCGCGACCGGGCAGTGGTGCCGGCGGGGGATTACTCGGTCATCCGGGTGGTGGATCAGGGGGTCGGGATTTCGCCGGAGAACCGGAAGAAGATTTTTGAACCCTTCTTCACCACCAAGCGCACGGGCGAGGGGACGGGTCTTGGCCTTTCGATGGCCTATGGGATCGTCAAGCAGTCGGGAGGCTTCATTTTTGCGGATTCGACGCCCGGGGAAGGCTCGACCTTCGCGCTTTACTTCCCGGTGCATGATCCGGTCGAAAAGACTGAACCGGCCCCCGAATCCCGGCGCCGGTCAACCCGGCATGGAGCGGGCGTTGTGCTTTTGGTCGAAGACGAGGCGCCAGTGCGTGCCTTTGCCGGGCGGGCGTTGCGGCTGCGGGGCTATACCGTGCTGGAGGCAGAGAGTGCCGAAGAGGCGCTGAAGACGCTTGAGGATCCCGCGCTGGAGGTCGATGTTTTTGTGACCGATGTGATGATGCCGGGCATGGACGGCCCGACCTGGGTGCGCCAGGCGCTGATCACGCGCCCCAATGCGCGGGTGATTTTCGTGTCGGGCTATGCCGAGGATTTCCTGAACAACGATCAGGGTGACATTCCTAATGCGGTCTTCCTGCCCAAGCCGTTTTCGCTGAACGATCTGACGAACACGGTGCAGGGGCAGTTTGACTGATCCTACAGGCCCTGCAGTGCACGCGCGGCGTCGGGGGCAAAATAGGTCAGGATGCCGTCGCAGCCCGCGCGTTTAAAGCAGAGCAGGCTTTCCAGCATCGCCTTTTCGCCGTCGATCCAGCCGTTCAGCGCGGCCCCCTTGATCATCGCGTATTCACCCGAGACTTGATAGGCGAAGGTCGGCGCGCCGAAGGTGTCTTTCACCCGGCGGCAGATGTCGAGATAGGGCATGCCGGGTTTCACCATGACCATATCCGCGCCTTCAGCCAGATCGCGGGCGACAAGCCGCAGCGCCTCATCCCGGTTGCCGGGGTTCATCTGGTAGGTTTTCTTGTCACCCTTGAGCGCCCCAGAAGCACCGACCGCATCGCGGAACGGGCCATAGAAGGCCGACGCATATTTCGCGGCGTAGCTGAGGATCGCCACGTCCTTGTGGCCAGCGGATTCAAGCGCCGCACGGATTGCGCCGATGCGGCCGTCCATCATGTCGGAGGGGCCAATGATATCCGCCCCCGCTTCGGCCTGGACCAGCGCCTGACGCACCAGCGCCGCAAGGGTTTCATCGTTCAGGATCACCCCATCCCGCACCAGACCGTCATGGCCAAGCGAATTGTAAGGATCAAGCGCCACGTCAGTCATCACCGCAATTTCGGGGACCGCCGCCTTGATCGCCCGGATTGCCCGGTTGGTCAGGTTGTCGGGGTTCCAAGCCTCGCGGCAGTCTTCAGTCTTCAGCGACGGGTCGGTGTAGGGAAACAGGCAAATCGCCGGAATGCCAAGATCGCGCGCTTCGGCTGCGGCCTTTACCACGAGATCTAGCGATAGGCGGTTGACGCCGGGCATCGAGGCGATGGGCTCACGCAGGGCTTCGCCTTCGCGCAGAAACAGCGGCCAGATCAGGTCTTGCGGGGAGAGTCGCGTTTCCTGGGTCAGATCACGCAAGGCCGCAGTGCGGCGCGTCCGACGAAAGCGTCCTTGGGGAAACGGGGCGTGAATGGGATGCATCGGAGTCTCCTTGGCGCAACGCAGGCCTTGGCTCTGTGTCTGGGGCTTGCGGTCCAGCCTTCTGCCTGCCATGGAAACGCAAAGGCCTCAAGAGACCTTGGACGAAACGCCTTGGGGATGGCCCGGAAAGGAAAGCCGCAAGATGGACGCCTTCGGCATCGCTTCGGAAGTGATTGACCTGCGTTCCTTCTCGAACCTGTGGTTCTGGATCGCGTTGGCCGTGCTTTGGTCATCGGCCAGTCACTGGGTCATGGGCGTTCCGCATGACATGATCTACCGCGCCCGAAGGTTGGGCGGCCAGGCCGAGAAGGATGTGCAGGATCTGGCCCGGGTCTATGCCACACGAATCCTTGATGTGATCGATACCGGGCTGCCCTTGGTGATCGGCTTCGCCTGTTTCTGGTTCACGGTTCTTGGGACCTTGGCCTTTGTCTACGATGTCGAGTTTGCGCAGGCGCTGTTCCTGATGATGGGACCGATGACAATCGTCATCTGGCACAGCATTCGAACCGCAAGGATCGTGATCGGTTCCGAAGGCGCTGCAGAGACCCTTTTCCAAAGCCTGCTCTGGCACCGGCGCGTGACTCAGTTGGTCGGAATGATCGCGATCACGGTCACGGCGATTTATGGCATGTGGCAAAATTTCCATTCGACCGTTTTGAACTAGGATCACCCCGCGATGACGGCCGAACGCATCTTGATGGGCGGTGCCCCCGAAGGCTTTGACGCCAGGATCGTGCTGCGCGAATTGGAGCGGGGTCGTCCGGTCCTGCATATCGCCCGCGACGACAAGCGGGCCGAAGCGATGCGGGCGGCGCTGGCGGTGATGGCTCCCGGCGTTGCGGTCCTGGATTTCCCAGCCTGGGATTGTCTGCCTTACGACAGGGTCAGCCCCAACCCCGAGATTTCGGCGCGGCGAATGGCGACCTTGTCGGCCTTGGTTGATGGGCTGTCTGCTCCTTTCGTGCTGGTGACGACGCTGAATGCTGCGGCCCAGCGGCTGCCGTCGCGTGAGGTGGTGCGGGGGGCCTCGTTCCGCGCCACGGTCGGTGAGCGGGTGGATGAGGCGCGGCTGAAGGGCTTTCTGGCCCGGATGGGCTTTTCGCCGGTTTCTACCGTGGCGGAACCAGGCGATTTTGCCTTGCGCGGGGGCATCGTCGATATCTATCCGCCGGGGCCGGGCGGGCCGATCCGGCTGGATTTCTTTGGCGACGTGCTGGACGGCGCGCGGCGGTTCGACCCGGAGACCCAGCGCACGATTGAAAAGCTGAAGCGGGTGGAATTCGCGGCTGTCTCCGAGATCGTGCTGGACGAGGCGGCGATTGCGCGGTTCCGGCAGAACTACCGAATCAGCTTCGGCGCGGCAGGGACGGACGATCCCTTGTATGAAGCGGTCAGCGCGGGCCGCAAGCATCAGGGGATGGAGCATTGGCTGCCGTTCTTTCATACGCGACTGGAGACGCTGTTCGACTATCTGCCAGATACGACGGTCTTGCTGGATGATCAGGTCACTGCCGCGCGCCTGTCGCGGTGGGAGGGGATCGACGACAGCTATGACGCCCGCCATGAGGCGATGGGTGCCAAGGGCCGGATGGATACGGTCTACAAGCCGGTTCCGGCGGGGGAATTGTATCTGAACGATGCGGCTTGGGAGGCGGCGGTGGCCTCTCATCGGGTAGTGCAGCTTTCGCCCCTGCCGCAAAGTCCGGGGCCGGGGGTTCTGGATGCAGGCGCGCGGGCGGGGAGGAGTTTCGCGCCCGAGCGGCAGCAGGAAAAGCTGAATCTTTTCGGAGCCTTGGCCGATCATATTCGCGTTTTGGCAAAGACGGGGCAGGTGGTGATTGCCAGCTGGTCCGAGGGTGCACGCGAACGGTTGAAGGGGCTGTTGGCCGACAATGGTCTGACCGGGGCGCGAGAAATCGCCGATTTCCGCGACTTGCCCGAGGGTAAAGGTGGGTTGTTCCTTGCGGTCTGGCCCTTGGAATCTGGATTTGTTGCCAAGGGTTTGGCCGTCATTTCTGAACAGGATGTTCTGGGCGACCGGCTTGTGGCAAAACCGCGGCGGAAGCGAAAGGCGGAGAACTTCCTTCGTGAAGTTGACACCTTAAGCCCCGGCGATCTGGTGGTGCATGTCGAACATGGCGTGGGCCGCTATCTGGGGATCGAGACGATCACGGCGCTGGGGGCGCCGCATGCCTGCGTCATGCTGGAATATGCAGAAAACGCAAAACTTTACCTGCCGGTCGAGAACATCGAACTGCTCAGCCGCTATGGCCATGAAGAGGGATTGCTTGACCGCCTTGGCGGCGGGGCATGGCAGGCGAAGAAAGCAAAACTTAAGGAACGCATCCGCGAGATTGCCGAGCGGCTGATGCGGGTTGCCGCCGAACGCGCGTTGCGCCATGCGCCGGTGCTGGAGGCTCCGCATTCGATCTGGGAGACTTTTGCGGCGCGGTTCCCCTATCAGGAGACGGACGACCAGTTGGCGGCGATTGCCGATGTTGTGGCGGATCTGGAGAAGGGCTCGCCAATGGATCGCCTCATCGTGGGCGATGTCGGGTTTGGCAAGACCGAAGTCGCGATGCGCGCGGCATTCGTTGCGGCGCTGTCAGGTATGCAGGTGGCAGTGGTTTGCCCGACCACGCTTCTGGCGCGGCAGCACTATCGCAGTTTTGTCGAACGCTTTCGCGGATTTCCCATATCCATCAAACCCCTGTCGCGCTTTGTTAGCGCGAAGGATGCGAATGCAACCCGCGCCGCGATGGCAGATGGCAGCGTCGACATCGTCATCGGTACCCATGCGCTGTTGGCCAAGTCGGTCAGCTTCAAGAAGCTTGGGCTTTTGGTGATCGACGAGGAACAGCACTTTGGCGTCACCCACAAGGAACGGCTAAAGGAAATGCGGAGTGAGGTTCACGTCCTGACCCTGACCGCGACGCCGATTCCCCGGACGTTGCAGCTGTCGCTGACCGGAGTGCGCGATCTGTCGATCATCGCGACGCCTCCGGTCGACCGGCTGGCGATCCGCACCTATGTCGCCGAGTTCGACACCATTACCATCCGCGAGGCGATCCTGCGCGAACGGTTCCGAGGTGGGCAAAGTTTCTATGTCGTTCCAAGGATTTCCGATCTGCCATTTGTCGAGGATTTCCTGCGCACTCATGTCCCCGAAGCCAGCTATGTCATCGCTCATGGGCAGTTGGCGGCGGGAGAGCTGGATGACCGGATGAACCAGTTCTACGACGGCAAGCAGGATGTGCTGGTCGCGACCTCGATCGTCGAAAGCGGTTTGGACATCCCGACCGCGAACACGATGATCATCCACCGCGCCGACATGTTTGGTCTGGCGCAGCTTTACCAGATACGGGGCAGGGTGGGGCGGTCGAAGACCCGGGCCTATTGCTATCTGACGACGAAACCCCGCGCGCCCCTGACGCCTCGGGCGACAAAGCGTCTGCGACTTCTGGGCAGTCTGGATGCGTTGGGGGCGGGGTTCAACTTGGCCTCCCATGACCTTGACCTGCGGGGCGCGGGCAACCTTTTGGGCGAAGAGCAGTCAGGGCATATCACCGAAGTCGGCTACGAGCTTTACCAGCAAATGCTGGAAGACACGATTGCCAAGATCAAATCGGGTGAGTTGCAGGGGCTGGCCAACATCGATGACGGTTGGTCGCCGCAGTTGAACCTTGGCGTGCCGGTGATGATCCCGGAAAGCTATATCGCTGATCTGGATATCCGGCTGGGGCTTTACCGGCGTCTGTCTTCTCTGACGACGAAGGTGGAGCTTGAGGGTTTCGCCGCGGAACTGATCGACCGGTTCGGGGCGCTGCCGAAAGAGGTCAACACGCTGATGCTGATCGTGCGGATCAAGGCGATGTGCAAGCGGGCGGGGATTTCAAAGCTGGATGCGGGACCAAAGGGGGCAACGATCAGCTTTCACAACGACAAGTTCGCCAATCCGGCCGGTCTGGTCGATTTCATCAAGGCGCAAGGCGCGGCGGTGCGGGTGAACGGCAACAAGATCGTGCTGCAGGGCGAGATGAAGTCCGAGGCCGACCGGATCAAGGGTGCTTTCAACATCGCACGCGATCTGGCCGAGATCGTGAAGGCCGCGAAAAAGGCCTAGGTCTTCGGTCGCGTGGCAAGGCCGAAGCGGCTGAGGAGCAGTGCCAGACCAGACAGCACGGCAACTCCGGCAAGAAGCGGCGTCGAGGTGCCGTTGAAGGCGAGGCCGACGGGGATGGCCAGGAGCACTGAGCCGACGGTCGCCATGGCAGAAATGACCGAGGCAGCCATTCCGGCGATATGGCCGACAGGCTCCATCGCGAGGGCGTTAAGGTTGCCCATCGTCAGGCCCATCATCGCGAAAAGACCAATGCACCAAAGAACTTGAACGGAAAAGCTGATGCTCTCTGGCAGGAGGCCAGAGGAGATCAGGGTCAGGGCTGCGAGGCTTAGCCCCACCACACCGGCATAGGTCCGGGTCACGACGCGATGCATGCCGAGGGTCATCACGATCCGGCTGTTCAGCATGCTGCCAGACATGGCCATCAGAGCGATAAAGGCGAACCAGAGGGGGAAGCTGGCCCCACGATGGAACTGCTGTTCGAAGATGCTTTGTATCGACGACAGCGTGGCGAACAGGGCTGCAAGGGTCAGGGCCTGGATCACGGTTCCGACGAGAATCACACGATAGCTTAGAACCTCACGCAGGGCGGCGAGAAGGGTTGTCACGCGCAATGGGCGGCGGCGGTCAACCGCCAAGGTTTCGGGTTGGCGGAGGCCAAGCCAGAGCATGGTCAGCCCGGAAAAGGCGATATAGGCAAGAAAGATCGCATGCCAGCCGCCAAGCGACATGATGCCCGAGCCCATCAGCGGGGCCATGGCCGGGACAAGGGTGAAGACCATCATCACGAAGCTCATGATCCGGGCCATGTCGCGGCCGGAAAAGAGGTCACGGACCATGGCGATGGACACCGCTCGGGGGGCCGAGGCGGCAAGGCCTTGAAGCACACGGGCGACCAGAAGCACCTCAAGCGAGGGGGCGAAATAGCAGGCGAGGGCGGCAAGCGCATAGAAGCCGCCACCGATCAGAATCACGCGTTTGCGCCCGAAGGCGTCGGACAGTGGCCCGGCGAAAAGGGTGCCGATCCCCATGCCGAAGACAAAGCTGGTGACGACCAGTTGGGCTGCATTGGGCGCGTCGGGGGAGAGGGTGGCGGCAATCTCGGGCAGCGCCGGGAGCATGCCGTCGATGGATATGGCGATGGTGGCGAACAGGGCCGCGATCAGGGCAACGAATTCGAAGGTGCGGGATTTGGTCACGCCTTTTCCTGCCCGTCGGTGATTTCGGCGATGATCTTGCCCCAGGTTTCGGACGGCTGCGCGCCGGTGACGACATATTTCTGCGCGATCAGGAAGGTCGGGGCCGAGTTGACCCCCTTGCGGCGCGCGTCTTCGTCACGGGCACGGATATCGTCGGCATCAGCGTCCGAGGCCAGAAGGCGCAGGGTCTCGGTCCGGCCCATGCCTTCGTCGGCGGCGATGTCGGCAAGGGTTTCGGCGTCACCGATATCGCGACCGTCGACCCAATAGGCGCGCATCAGGGCGTGGACGACGGGGGATTGCCGGGCTTCGATCCCGGCCCAGTGGATCAGGCGGTGCGCATCGAGCGTATTCGGGACTATAGGGGCTTTGTCGGGAAAAATTTCGACCCCGGCAGCGCGGGCCACTTCCCGCAGCCGTTCGTGGATCGCATCGACACGGGCCTTTCCGCCAAGCTTTGCTTCAAGATAGGCGCGCTTTGGCACACCTTCGCGTGGCATGTCAGGGTTCAGCTGGAACGGGTGCCAGAGGATCGCAAAGGGGTGATCGGGAGTGTCGGCCAAGGCGCGGTCAAGGTTTGACTTGCCGACATAGCACCAGGGGCAGACCGGGTCGGAGAAGATGTCGAGGCGGATCATGTTTCATCCTTCCTGAAGCTTGCGGCCAATGCGCGCCGGGTGATCTTGCCGTTTGCCGTGCGGGGCAGGGCGTCAAGGCGTTGGTAGTGCCGTGGTTGCTTCCAGCGGGCAAGGGTCTTTTCAGCGCATTGGTGCAGGGCTTCGGCGTCGATGTCGCACGAAGATTCGTAGAAGAGCGCGACGATCCTGGTGCCGGGGGTGACCTCAACCTCGGTGGCGGCTGAGGTGAGAATGCCTGGAAGGTTGTGGAAGGCCGCTTCAACTTCGGTCGGAGAGACGCGAAAGCCGCCAGCATTCAGAAGGTCATCCTTGCGGCCCAGATGGGTGATTGTGCCATCTGCGGCCATCTGGACGACGTCGCCGGTGCGAAACCATGGGCCTTGCGGGGCGGGCTGGCAGAGGTAGCCGCGCATCAGGCCGGGGTCGGTGGTGGCGACGGCAAGCTCTCCCGGTTCCCCGCGTGCGACTGCCTGGCCTTCGGGGTCCAGAACGGCGACGTGGCGACCGGGCTGGACGTAACCGGTGGTTCCGGGCGGGGCGGGACGGGTGGGGGAACCGGAGATGAAGGTTGAAATTTCGGACATGCCAAGCGCTTCGTGCAGGTCAGTGCCGGTGGCGCGGAGCCAGTGTTGGCGAAGAGCATCGGGCAGGCCTTCACCGGCCGAGAGGCCGTGGCGGAGGTGCGGAAGCGGAGGCATGTCTTGGCGCAACATCTGGCGAAAGATGCCGGGGCCGGCGGCGAAGATGGAGGCTTTGGCCCGTTTCAGAAGGTGAGGCAGAGCCGGGGGCAGGGTGCCTGCAACTGGGATCAGGGCAGTTGCTCCCACGGTCCAGGGGTCAAGCAGGCCGGCACCGAGGGTGAAGGTCCAGTTCAGCGCCCCGGCATGCATCAGGCGGTCGGTCGGACGAAGGCCTTCCCAACCCTGATGCATCGCGGCGCGGGCGAGGATGACGCGGTGGGCGTGGGAAACGGCCATCGGAGTGCCCGAGGTGCCGGAGGTGAAGATGACATAGGCCTCGCGATTGGAATCCCCGAGGTGAAGGGGGGCTGGGGGCTTGAGTGCCCAATTCTGAAGGTCAGGGGCAAGAACGGGCGTATCGGTTTCGGGAAGCGCTATGCCCGGTTCGGCAAGGATCAGGCGCGGGGCGACGAGGGCGGAAAGCTTGGTGATCTCGGCCCCGGTAAGTGCCGCCGAGGTGGGCACCGGCACGAGACCGGCCCAGATTGCGCCGAGGAAGACGAGGTGAAAGGCGAGGCCGTTGCCAAGGCGCATCAGGATACGGTCGCCGGGTGTCAGGCCTTGGTCGAGAAGGGCTGCGGCGGTGCCTTGGGCCATGGCGACGAGGTCGCGGGTGCTGATCATCTGGTCGTGATCCGGATGCAGCAGCACCAGTGCGGGCTTCTCTGGCCCATCTAGCGCGCGCCGAAGGACGTGTCCGGCAAGGTTGAACCGCGGCGGGGCGGCGGGAAAGGGGCGGGTGTCGATGATGGAACGCATGGCACAGGCGTAGAAAGCCCGCGCGGCGGTTGCAAGGGGCGGGTAGGTCGACTATCCCGACGCATTGCAGGCAACTGATCCGAAAACCATGATCCGCATCGCGCGCGAAGCCGGAGACGCAGCGAAGGCCGAGCCGTTGAACCTTGGCGTTCGGGTGCGCGAGTTGCGCCGCAGCCGAGGCTGAACGCTGGAAGAGGCGGCGGTTCGGGCGGGGTTGGCGCGGTCTACCCTGTCAAAGATCGAGAACAGGCAGATGAGCCCGACTTATGACGCATTGAAGAAACTGGCCGGTGGGATGGCGATTTCGGTGTCGCAGCTGTTCACTCCGCCCTCAAAGCCGCAGGTGATGGGGCGGATGGCGGTGACGAAGATGGGCGAGGGGCAGGCACAGGCCACGGCGAACAACGAGCATGAAATTTTGATCGGGGCGCTGACCCGCAAGCAGATGCTGCACTATCACGCCACGATCCGGGCGCGCGCTTGAGGAGTTCGACAGCTGGGTGCGCCATGACGGCGAGGAATTCCTGTATGTCCTGACCGGCGTGGTTCGGCTTTTCACCGAATTCTATGAGCCGGTCGAATTGCGCTGGGGTGACAGTGCCTATTACGATGCCGCGACGGGGCATAACCTGATTGGCCTGTCGGACGAGGATGCGACGGTCCTTTGGGTGACCTCCCTGGCGTGAAGGCTTGATCTGGCTCATGGTCGGGGGGCATCCGGGCCGTTAGGCAGGGTCGCATGACCGACCCGGGGAGGGGGCAGGATGAGGATTGCTGTCCTGACGGATATCCATGGCAACCGCGAGGCCTTTGCGGCGGTGCTTGCCGATGTCGCGGGGCATGGGGTCGACCGGGTGGCGCTTCTGGGGGATATCGTCGGCTATGGCGGCGATCCTGAATGGTGCTGCGATAGGGCGGCGCGGCTGGTAGCCGAGGGCGCGCTTTGCATTCGTGGCAACCATGACAATGCTGCCGCCGGAGCGCCGGAGGCGATGTCGGCGCTGGCCCGTGCAGCAATCGAGTGGACCAAGGACCGGCTGGATTCGGGGCAGAGGGCGTTTCTGGCTGGGCTTCCCTTAAGCCATGAGGAGGAGCAGGTGCTTTTCGTCCATGCCTCGGCCAATGATCCGGGGGCTTGGTCCTATGTTACCTCGGACACCCGCGCGGCTCCGTCGTTTCGGGCGACCAAGGCGCGGTTGATCCTGTGCGGGCATGTGCATGTGCCCCTTTTGGCCAGTTGCGATGTCGGCGGGGTCGTGCGCGCCCAGGTGTTTCGCCCCGGTCTGGCGATTCCCTTGTTGCCAAGCCGCCGCTGGTTGGCGGTGGTAGGCTCGGTCGGCCAGCCGCGCGATGGGGTGGCGCAGGCTGCTTGGGCGCTGGTGGATACCGGCAAAGGCGAGATCACCTTTCGCCGCACCTCCTATGACGTCGCCGGAGCGGCAAGCCGGATCCGGGCGGCGGGTCTGCCGGAAATGCTCGCGACGCGGCTTTTGACAGGGACCTGAGAGATGCAGTTGCGACCCCATACCGGGCTTAAGATCGACGGTTTTCCCTTGGGCGAAAAGCTGCACACCGGCGGCTTTGCAACGATCTGGGATGTGACCCATCCCGATCACGATCTGCCCATGGTGATGAAGGTTCCGACGATCCTTGACGGCTATGACGGCCCGACCATCGTGGGATTTGAAGTCGAACAGATGATCATGCCGCGCCTTTCTGGGCCCCATGTTCCAAGGGTCCTTGGGTCGGGCGGGTTCGAGGTGATGCCCTATATCGTGGTCGAAAAGATCGACGGCGGCAGTTTCCTGCAGGTGTTCCAGAAGGCCCCCTTGCCGCTGTCGGATGTGATCGAGATTGCCGCGCGGATGGTGCATGCAGTGGCCGATCTGCACCGGCAGCATGTGATACATCTGGACCTGAAGCCCGAGAATTTCCTGCAGCGGAAGACTGGCGAGATGGTGCTGGTTGATTACGGCCTGTCGCGGCATGATCTTTTGCCGGACCTTCTGGCCGAGGAATTCAAGATCCCGATGGGGACATTCCCCTATATCGCGCCGGAACAATACCTGCGCTGCCGCGATGACCCGAGGTCAGACCTCTTTGCTCTTGGGGCGATGCTTTATGTGCTTGCCACGGGCAAGATGCCTTGGGGCACACCCGAGACCCTGCGCGGGGTGAGAAAGCGGCTTTGGCGCGATCCGGTTCCGCCCCGGGCGATCCGGCCGGAGATCCCGGAATGGCTGCAGGAAATCATTCTGCGCGCCCTGGTCGTGGACCCGATGCGGCGCTATCAGACGGCGGCGCAGATGGCCTTTGACCTTGGGCATCCCCAGCAGGTCAAGCTGACCGACCGCGCCCACAAGATGAAGCAGGACGGATGGCTGCAGGTCTTTGACCGATGGCGGGTTATGCGGAAACTGCGCAAGTTCGAGGCCCCTAAGTCGATGGCCGCTCAGATGGCCGCAGTTCCCGTCATCGTCACTGCGGTCGATCTTTCGCCCGAGGGCGAGCGGCTCGCTGACGCGCTTCGCAATGCGATCAAACGGATGCTGGTGACCGAACCGGAAGCCCGGATTGCCTGCGTGAACATCCTGAAGACAGCGCGGATCGGGATTGATCAGACCACTGACGATCAGGGCAACAACCTGCATGTGGCGCGTTTGGTGGCACTGAAGGCCTGGGCTGAGGCGATTGATCTGCCCGATCATCGGTTGACCTGTGCGGTGCTGGAAGGGCCGGACCCAGGCCAAGCTATCATCGACTATGCGACGACCAACAAGGTTGACCATATCCTGATGGGCGCGCGTGGTCATTCGACCACGCGGCGCTATCTGGGGTCGGTGTCGGCCCAAGTGGTGGCCGAGGCGCATTGCTCGGTCACAGTGATCCGGGTGCAGTGATCCGGGTGCAGTAGGGCGATTTCAGCCCCACTGCGGGCCGGTTACATCATGTCCGCGACGGTATGCGCGCCCGCACTGACGTCTTCACCGACGCCCGCAATGGTGTTGCAGCCCGCAAGGGCCGCCAAAAGTGCCGTCATCAGAACCAGTTTCTTCATGCTTTTCCTCTTTCGTCAGTTGTCAGCTTCGTACCACCAAGTATCTGGCAGGAACCCTGACCAGTCACCATAAAGCGGCAGCGTTTCAGAATATTTCAGATCGGACCGATAGGCCAGCCGCGACAGGTCGGAATACCAGATCGGGATCACATAACGCCCAGCCGTCAGCGCCCGGTCCAGTGCGCGGGTAGCCGAGCTGAACTCCTCGACAGTCGGGGCCTTGACCATGTCGGCGATCAGGGCGTCGATGGCAGTAGAATTCGCGCCCATCCAGTTCCGCGTGCCGGGTTCGGTTGCCCCTGCCGAGCCCCAGTAAAGGTTCTGCTCGTTGCCCGGCGACAGCGATAGCGAGCGGACATAATGCGCCATGTCGAAGTCATAGGCGTTGGTCCGTTCCTTGTATTGCGCATCGTCGATCCGGTTCAGCGTTGCAGAGATGCCAAGGGGTTTCAGCGCCTCGATATAGATCTCGGAAATCGAGGCCATGGCATCGTCGCCGGTCTGAAGCAGGATTTCGAAGGCGAAGGGTTCCCCTGCGGCGTTCTTCAAGACGCCGTCGTCGCCAACGGTCCAGCCAGCCTCTTCCAGCAAAGCGATGGCCTTGCGGATATTCTTGCGGTTGGTCTGGTCGCCCTCTGAGACGGGCAGCGCATAGCCCTCGATCGCGCCGGGCGGCAGATCGGTGGCAAGGGGTTGGAGAAGTTCAAGTTCCCGCCCGGTGGCGGGGGTGCCCGGGTCCATACCAAGGTCGGAATTGCCGAAATAGGAGGGGATCCGGGGCAGGAGGCCACCGTTCAGTTGCTGGTTGATGAATTCGAAGTTGAAAGCGAGGATCAACGCCTCGCGTACACGCCAGTCGGCAAACATCAGACGGCGGGTGTTGAAGACCAGCCCTTCGATCCCCGAGGGGCGGCCGTGCGGGATTTCCGCCTTGATCACTTCGCCATTGGTCACGGCGGGGAAATCATAACCCGTCAGCCATTTGGCGGCGCTGCCTTCGCGATAGGCCGAAACCTCACCGGCCTTGAATGCTTCGAACGCGGCGGCGTCCGTGGCATAATAGTCATAGCGGATCTCGTCAAAGTTCCACTGGCCCTTGTTGAAGGGCAGATCCTTGCCCCACCAATCGGGGTTGCGCTTGTAGCTGGCGAAAACGCCCAGGTCCGACGTGTCCAGCACATAGGGACCCGACCCTATCGGCAACTCCTGTGTGGCTTCGGCGAAATCCTTGCCCTCCCACTGCGCCTTTTTCAGAATCGGGCGCAGGCCGAGGATCAGCGGCAATTCGCGGTCTTCGGTGTTGAACGTGAACTTGACCGACCGCTCGCCTGTCTGTTCCATCGAGGCGATCTTCTTCCAAGCGCCTTGATATCGCGCAGCGCCAGAAATGCCCAAAGTTTCCATCGACCACATCACGTCTTCGACCGTCACGGGCGAGCCATCCGAGAATCGGGCCTCGGGGCGAAGGGTGAATTCGACGTAGGTTCGACCCTCATCCGTATCAATCGATTCGGCCAGAAGCCCGTACAGCGAGAAGGCCTCGTCATAATTTCGGCCCATCAGGGTTTCGACCGTCAGGGTCGAGATGCCGGTCGCAGCGCGGCCCTTGGTCACGTAGGGGTTGAAGCTGTCAAAGCTGCCAATCTCGCCCCAGCGGAAGCTGCCGCCCTTGGGGGCATCGGGGTTGACCTGGGGGAGCGACACAAGATCCGGGGGGAGCGCTGGGGTGCCATACATAGCTATGCCATGCATGGGCTCTGCCTGAGACGACAGCGCGGGGAGCAGGAGCGACAGGATCAAGCCCACTCGCAGACGGTAACGGTTGCGTGAGATGGTCATCGAATCGGGCGCTCCGTAGGTTTTTCAGTGCCTGCCCAGATTATGTCGGTCGGCGTGACAATTCAAACTTTTAGCTTGGCCACAGGCGGAGAGACGACTATACAGGAGTCACTGCTCGATAGGTTTCTTGCCTGTATGAAACCTGCCTCAATAACTGAACGTCGGCCTTGTGCCGGCGTTTTTTTCGTGTCGGTAGCGTGACTTCCGTTATCGCCGCAAGCATGCGATGCTTTCGCAGTTGCAGCATTTGGAGCATCACATGACACTGGCTGGAAAACGGGCGATCATCACCGGGTCGAATTCTGGGATTGGTCTGGGCGTGGCCGAGGCATTGGCCGCGGCAGGGGCTGAGGTGATTTTGAACAGTTTCACCGACCGGCCCGAGGATCACGCATTGGCGGCCGATCTGGGCAAGCGCCATGGCGTGACCGCACGCTATATTGCGGCCGACATGTCGAAAGGTGCCGATTGCCGGGCGCTGATCGAGAAGGCCGGAAGCTGCGATATCCTGGTGAACAATGCGGGCATCCAGTTCGTCTCGCCGATCGAGGATTTCCCGGTCGAGAAATGGGATTCGATCATTGCCATTAACCTTTCATCAGCCTTCCACACCACCGCCGCAGCTTTGCCGGGGATGCGGGCCAAGGGTTGGGGCAGGGTGGTCAACATCGCCTCGGCGCATGGCCTCACCGCATCGCCCTTCAAGTCGGCCTATGTGGCGGCCAAGCATGGCATTGTCGGGTTGACCAAGACCGTGGCGCTGGAAGCGGCGGGGAAGGGCATCACATGTAACGCGATCTGCCCCGGCTATGTACTGACACCCTTGGTAGAAGCGCAGATCCCCGAGCAGATGAAGGTTCACAACATGGACCGCGAGACGGTGATCCGCGAGGTGATGCTGGAACGTCAACCCTCACGCCAGTTCGCAACGGTGGAACAGATTGGCGGAACGACGGTCTATCTCTGCTCGCCTTCCGCGGATCAGGTCACCGGCACGACGATTTCGATCGACGGCGGCTGGACGGCGCTGTGAGGCGGGTCAACCTGGCCCTGCAGGGCGGCGGGGCGCATGGCGCCTTTACTTGGGGGGTGCTGGACCGGCTGTTGCAAGAGGACGACATCGAGATTGCTGGGATTTCCGGCACCTCTGCCGGGGCGTTGAACGGGGCGGCGCTGAAGGCCGGGCTTCTGGACGGGGGTCGTGAAGGGGCGCGCAAGCGGTTGGACAGGCTTTGGGACAAGGTGGGCGCGGTCGGGGATTTTCGGCTGAACCCTTGGCTGAACCCGTTCTTGCCGATGCTGCGTTTTTGGCAGGATGCGGCGCAGGCCTTTATGCCGATTTCACCCGAGGCTGTGGCTGCACAACTGTATTCGCCCTATGCTTGGGGGGACAGCTGGAGCAATCCGTTGGAGCCGATGGTCCGCGATCTGGACTTCAGCCATGTCTGCGCCAAGGCTGGCCCCAAGTTGTACGTCAGTGCGACGAATGTGCGGACCGGCAAGATCAAGGTCTTCACCGGCGATGACATCACGCCCGAGGCGCTTTTGGCCTCGGCCTGTGTGCCGACGGTGTTTCAGGCGGTGGAAATTGACGGAGAAAGCTATTGGGACGGCGGCTATGCCGGGAACCCGGCCCTTTTCCCGCTGTATGAGACGGACTTGCCGGAAGACATCTTGGTCGTTTCGATCAATCCTCTGCGCAGGAACGAAGTCCCCGACACGCCGATTGAAATCCAGAACCGGATCAACGAGATCAGTTTCAACGCCAGCCTCTTGGGCGAATTGCGCGCGATCAACTTTGTGCGCCGCCTGATTGCCGAGGGCAAGGTAGAGCGGGGTCGGATGAAGGACATCCGTGTCCATATGATCGCGGATGACAAGCTGATGAACGAGTTGTCGGCGGCGACAAAACTTGCGCCTTCGCCGGACCTTTTGCAGCGGTTGAAAGCAGCAGGTCGCTCGGCCGCTGAGCGGTTCTTAAGCCATGGTGCGAAGAAGATCGGCGCTGAGGCTGGGCTTGACCTGCATGAAGTGCTGGGGGCTGATTAGTCTTGATCCTTGGGTTGGGGATAGACCAGCCCGCCGGAAACGATCAGCTTGGCCGCGTCATCAACGCCCATGTCCATGATGATCAGATCCTTGGTCGGCACGAACAAAAGCATCCCAGAGGTAAAGGGCGTCAGACCGACAAAGACCGCAGACATGTCCGGCCCAAGCGCGGCCAGCCTCTCGGCCAGTTCCCCTTTCGGGCGGGTCGAGACAAAGCCAAGTGCCCAGCTACCGGCGCCAGGGAATTCGACCAGCACGACCTTGTCGAAGCTTTTCTCTTTCTTGTCGAAGAAGGTTTCCGCCACCTGCTTAATCGCACCATAGACCGAGCGGACGACAGGCATACGATTGACCATATCCTCACCCGAGCGAATGACCGAGCGACCGATCAGGCCCTTGGCCATCCAACCGACCAGGATCGTGCCAAACAGGAACACAAGGACGCCGACGCCCCGGACCGGGAATTCGTAGTCCGGCCCAAGCATCCAGGCGATAAGCGCGTTCGGCTGATAGCTTGCTGGGATCAGCGGCAGAATCCAACCATCGATCCAGCCGATCACGGCCCAGACGAAATAGATCGTGAGCCCGATTGGCAGGACAACCACCAGTCCCGTCAGGAAGCTTGCGCGAAGACCTGCAAGAAAGCCGCGGCGTGGGATGGGGTGGAGTTCGGTCATTCTGGCCTCGAAAGGAATGGGGCGTATCGCAATCTATGAAACCGTCCGTCACTTGCAAAGGGGACGGACGGGCTCATTTGGCCCGGCCGGTGATTTCGCGGGCGATTTCGGCGGCTAATCGCGCATTGTTAAGGACGAGCGCGATGTTTGAAGCCAGCGAGCGGCCTTTGGTCAATTCAAAGATGCGCTGCAGAAGGAATGGGGTAACCGATTTGGCGGCGATCCCTTGGGCGGAAGCCTCGGCCAGGGCGGCCTCGATATGGGGCAGGATTTCTTCGCGCGGGATTTCGGCGACGGGGGGAATCGGATTGGCGACGAGCTGGCCGCCGGGCAGGCCAAGGGTGCCGCGCATCAGGTGGGCGGCGGCGATAGCGGAAGCGCTGTCCATCCGCAGCGGGGCCTTCAGCCCCGACGAGCGCGACCAGAAGGCGGGGAAATCGTCTTGGCCAAAAGTGATGACGGGGACGCCAAGGGTTTCCAGCACTTCCAACGTCTTTGGGAGATCAAGGATCGCCTTGGCCCCGGCAGCGACGACCGTGACGTGGGTTTCCGCGAGTTCACGCAGGTCGGCTGAGATGTCGAAGCTGGTTTCCGCCCCGCGATGCACACCGCCGATGCCGCCGGTGGCGAAGACTGAAATCCCGGCCAGCCGGGCGCAGATCATCGTTGCGGCGACGGTTGTGGCCCCGGTTCCTCCCGAAACGAGGCAAGCGGCAAGGTCGGCGCGGGAAAGCTTGGCCACGCCTTTGGCTTGCCCGAGTTGATCCAGTTCGTTCGAAGTCAGGCCAATGTGGATTTTGTGGTCCATGATCGCGATTGTCGCGGGCACAGCACCATTGGCACGCACTTCGGCGTCGACCAGACGGGCGGTTTCGACGTTCTGCGGAAAGGGCATGCCGTGGGTGATGATCGTGCTTTCCAAGGCGACGATCGGTAGACCCTTGACCCGCGCCTTGGCAACTTCGGGCGAATAGTGAAGGGGCAAGGTCATGTTCCGATCTCTCCCGAGACATAGGTGGCGGCAGCGCGAAGGGCTTCGTCCAGTGCTTCCTGACGCGATGCTCCGCGCCGTTCCGCGACCAGATGCGCGGCCATGAAGGTATCGCCGGCGCCAGTGACACGGGTGACCAGCACATGCGGTGGTTGGCCTTCGATCACACCTGCACCCCGGCGACCTTCGGCTGCGAGTTTGCCGCCGTCGGTGACCAGAACATGACCGGCACCCCGCGCCAGCAGCGCCTCTGCCGCCGTGGCAGCGGTGGAATGTTCGGACCGGGCGAGAATATTGGCCTCTTCGAGGTTGACGTAAAGCGTGGCCGTGGGATGCGCGATCAGCGGCAGAAGGCGTTTGGCTTTGCCGGGCGAGGCCGGGGCCACGCGCAGGTCGGCGGCGACAAAAAGGGAAGAGGCGGCGATGTCGGACAAAAGGCCTTCGGTCAGGTTGCCGTCAAGCGCGATGAGGCCGGTCCAGGGGTGATCGGCGCTGCCAAGGGTGCCGTCGGCAAGAGGCCGAAGGATCTTGTCGCCCGCCGCCTCCAGCGAATGGGCGTCCGCAATCGCGGCGATAAGGCCATTGGCCCCTTCGACGGCCATGTAGCGGTCGGTCGGCAGATCGTCGGAGCGGTAGACATGGGCGGTGACCAGACCCATCCGGTCGCAGGCGGCGATAAGCTCGTCACCTTCCGGATCGCGCCCGATGGTGGTCAGGATCGCCGGGTTCAGCCCGAAGCGGCGCAGCGTCATCGCGATGTTCATCGCAACACCACCGGGCAGCCGCGTGATACGGCCCGGCACATCCGACCCAAGCCGCATCGAGGTGGGCGAGCGGCCGATGATGTCCCAAAGGATCGAGCCGATGCAAAGGATGTCAGGTGTCATGGTGCCTTCATCGTGGTTCCCAAGTCCGGGGTCAACCACCCCCTTTGCGCCGGTCCTGCCACATGGCACAGTCCCCTGCAAAGGAGCGGACCATGAGTTATGCCGGACTGCCGCGCGCGACCTTCCAGTTTCTGCGCGATCTTCGCGACCACAATAACCGCGACTGGTTCGAAAGCCGTCGCGCTGAATACAAGGCGCAATGGCTTGCTGCCGGTCTCGATCTGATCGCCGCCCTTGGACCGCATTGTGAAGCCATGAGCCCAAGGCTGCTTGCGGTGCCAAAGCTGAATCAATCGCTGCGCCGGATTCACCGGGATACCCGGTTTTCGGTGGACAAAGGTCCCTATCAACCGTGGCTACATGTCATCCTGTCAACCGGCCCGGCCTTCAACAAGGTGCCTGGCATGCATCTGGTGCTGACGGCGGGCGGATTGGGATATGGGGCAGGGCAGTACGGGCTGGAACCGGCAGCGTTGGACCGGATGCGGCAGCGGATCTGCGATCCAAAAGACAGGGCGCGGCTGATGCAGGCGTTGGAGGCGGCGGAGGCGGTGCAGAGCACGCTGGACCCGCCAGAACTTGTCCGGATCCCCAAGGGCTACGCTGCCGCACCGGATTGGGACCATCTTCTAAGACGCAAAAGCCTGATCGTGCGGACGCAGACCAACTTGCCACCGCCGGATTGGCTGTTCACACCTGCAGCCCCGGACAAGCTTGCCGCGATCACCCGGGCGCATCTTGGTGTGATGGACTGGCTGCTTGGCTGACTGCCAGCTCTTGCGCACGCAAATGAAACCCCCTATACGCGCGCCACTTCACAGGTGAGGCTTGGTCCGTTGCGGGGAGAAATCCCGTGCGGTCCGCCGGTTGCTCCCATTCGGGGGTGAAGACGGCCTCATCAAGGTTCAAACCGGAAAAGGATAAGGCATGGCTCTTCCCGAGTTCACCATGCGTCAGCTGTTGGAAGCTGGCGTTCACTATGGCCACCAGACCGCTCGCTGGAACCCCAAGATGGGCGAGTATATCTATGGTGACCGCAACGGCATTCACATTCTCGACCTGACCCAGACCGTTCCCCTTCTGGACGCGGCTCTGAAGATCGTGCGCGACACGGTTGCCAAGAACGGCCGCATTCTTTTTGTTGGCACCAAGCGTCAGGCGCAAAAGCCCGTCGCCGAAGCCGCCGAGAAGTGCGCGCAGTTCTACATGAACCATCGTTGGCTTGGCGGCACGCTGACCAACTGGAAGACCATCAGCGCCTCGATCCAGCGCCTGAAGCATCTTGACGAAGTTCTGGGTGCGGGTGCCGAAGGCCTGACCAAGAAGGAACGCCTTGGCATGGAACGTGACCAGGCCAAGCTGCAGGCCAGCCTTGGCGGGATCCGTGAAATGGGCGGCACCCCGGACCTGATCTTCATCATCGACGTTGGTAAGGAAGACCTCGCCATCCTCGAAGCGCAGAAGCTGGGCATCCCGGTTGTCGGCGTCGTGGATACCAACTGCTCGCCCAAGGGCGTCACCCACGTGATCCCCGGCAACGACGATGCGGCCCGCGCCATCGCGCTTTATTGCGACCTGATCGCCCGCGCTGCCCTTGACGGCATGTCGGCCCAGATGGGTGCGGCGGGTGTCGACCTTGGCGCGCTGGAAGCGGCACCCGTGGAAGAGGCCGTCGCCGAAGCTGCCGTCGAAGCCTGATCGGCTTTTGCGTCACAACACTGTCACCCGGCGGGCCTACCCCCGCCGGGACCAGCATTTCCAAGGAGTGGGAAACATGACGATCACCGCCCAGATGGTGAAGGAACTGCGCGATTCGACCGGCGCAGGCATGATGGATGTCAAGAAAGCCCTGACCGAGGTCAACGGCGACATGGAAGCCGCTGTCGACTGGCTGCGCACCAAGGGCCTTGCCAAGGCCGCCAAGAAGGCTGACCGCGTCGCTGCCGAAGGCCTGATCGGCGTGGCCGTGTCGAACGGTCGCGGTGTCGCGGTCGAGATCAACTCGGAAACCGACTTTGTCGCCAAGAACGCCGATTTCCAGGCGCTGGTGCGCGATGTGGCCAATGTTGCCCTGACGGTTGGCGAGTCCGTCGAAGTGGTGAAAGCCGCGCAGCTGAACGGCAAGACCGTGGACACCGTGGTGCAGGAAGCCATTTCCCGCATCGGCGAGAACATGACCTTCCGCCGCATGCATGTGCTGGAAGGCTCGACCGTGGTCTCGTATGTCCACAACGCCGCTGCGGATGGCATGGGCAAGATCGGCGTTCTCGTCGCGCTGAATGGCCCGGCCGACAAGGCGCAAGCCATCGGCAAGCAGTTCGCAATGCATATCGCTGCGACCTCGCCGCTGTCGCTGTCGGAAGCCAGCCTTGATCCGGCAGTGCTGGAGCGGGAACTGGCCGTCCAGACCGCCAAGGCGCTGGAAGAGAACGCAGCCTCGGCCAAGCCAAAGCCCGATGCCGTGATCCACAACAACATCATCCCGGGCCGGATGAAGCGTTTCCTTGCGGAAAACACGCTGCTGGGTCAGGCCTTCGTGATCAACCCCGACCTGACCGTGGAAGCCGCGGCCAAGGAAGCGGGCGTCGAAATCACCGGCTATGCCCGCGTCGCTGTCGGCGAAGGCATCGAGAAGAAGCAGGAAGATTTTGCCGCCGAAGTCGCCAAGGCGCTTCAAGGCTGATCTGATCTGATCGCGAAAATGTACGGGGGCCGGTGCAGTGATGCACCGGCCCTTACCTTTTCACTCGTTACCAAAGGTGCAGAATGGAAACGGCGCGATCCGGGGAGGGGACCGCGCCGTCATCACTCGCCCAAGGCCCCAGGGGAAGGGGGAGGGAAGGGCAAGGTGAAATCTGGCCGCCTGAAATTCCGGCCTTGCATCAAGAATGCGGTGTCAGCCAACATACTGCCGATCCGCCGTTGCCTTGGCTTGCGCCTTGGCAACACAGATCTTTTCGCAGATGACGTAGGGTCAGGATAGTCGGGAATACCCGACCCTCGGGCCCGCCCATCCAGCCCACGCGCAGCAGCGCTAAAACTCTTGCGAATTCGTTAACGCCCGCAGCTAAGGCGTTGCAATCATGCGCTAAGAGAAACCTGTCCACCGTGGACAGACCCTAGCGGGCAGCCTGGGCCATTTCAGGCATGCGCTGAAAGATCATGTTCAGCAAGGCCCCCTTGGCGACGGCTTGAGCAGTGGTTTCCACAGCCAGAGCCTCCCGCGCCAGCCGCAGATGTTTTTCCACCATCGCCGCCGAAACACCCATCAAAAGCGCCACGTCCTGCGTGGTCTTGCCGTCGGCCACCCACTCCAACGACTCGCGCTGACGCGGGCTCAGGGCCCGGCGGCGGGACAGTTGGGGCAGGTGAACGATGGCCAAATGCATCATGTTGGCCACGGCCACGATCTCTTCGCGCTTTTCAGCGTAGATCGCGTCGACATCAGCCTGGCTGATCCCGGGATCGGCAATCAGCCCCAACGCCCCCTTGGACCGCGAGGAAGCATCAGGAAAGCTGATCGACATGCCAGCAGTCACGCCGGTCATGGCGTTTTGCTTGACCGCCTCTGCCTCCTCGGGCGCAAGCTGTCCTTTTTCAAAGGCTTCTTTGACCCATGTCCAGGTGCAAGAGCCAGAGTTACGTTCGCACCAGCGGAAAATTGGGGTTTTGGCAAAGAAACCACCCTGGAAATACCGCCGCACGAATTCGGCGTCGCAGGTTGTCAGGAACAGCGCATCATCCGGGTCGCCGATGGTTTTCAGGTGGCGAAACCGCGTATATCCATAGTTCGCGCGCTTGAAGCCCAGGCTGGCAAAATGGTCGGTGGCCAGCCCCCAAGCCTCATCAATGCTGACCGAAGCCGCGATCCTGTTCAGCAGAACAAGCAAAGTCTTGTCACTCATG
Source organism: Paracoccaceae bacterium (assembly GCA_947504705.1). Taxonomy (GTDB): domain Bacteria; phylum Pseudomonadota; class Alphaproteobacteria; order Rhodobacterales; family Rhodobacteraceae; genus Tabrizicola. The sequence goes on along the minus strand of CANNIA010000008.1, from coordinate 59,966 downwards.
TTACCCCCGGGGTCCTTCTCACCAGCCATGACGCGCGCGACCGCTAACTTCTTGGCCAAGTGCAGTGATAGGGTCGGTTTTCGATCCTGTCGAGGCTTTGGGTAAGGATTCCCTGACTTGCCATTGTTAAGGCAGGGGAGGGCGGTCAGGCTCTTGCTGCCTCGGCTGCCGCCCGGATTGCCTGGATGTTCACGCCATAGGGGGCGGGGCTGTCGACCGAGCCGCCCTTGAAGGCCGCAGAACCCGCCACGAGCACATCGGCCCCGGCTTTTGCAACCATCGGAGCCGTCGTTACCGTGATGCCGCCATCGATTTCGATGTGTATTGGACGGTCCCCAATCATCTGGCGCAGGCGCAGGATCTTGGTCACCTGGCTTTCGATGAAGCTCTGGCCGCCGAAACCGGGGTTCACCGTCATCACGCAGACGAGATCGACCATGTCCATCAGCTCTGCCACAGCCTCGACCGGCGTGCCGGGGTTGAGGGCAACGCCAGACTTTTTCCCAAGAGAACGAATGGCTTGCAGCGTTCTGTGAATGTGCGGGCCAGCTTCGACATGCGCAGTGATCACATCGGCACCGGCCTTGGCATAGGCGTCAAGATAGACATCCACGGGCGAGATCATCAGGTGAACGTCCATCACACCCTTGATATGCGGGCGAATGGCGGCACACATCGCCGGGCCGAAGGTCAGGTTCGGCACAAAATGGCCATCCATCACATCGACATGCACCCAATCCGCGCCTTGTGCTTCGATGGCACGGCATTCAGCGCCAATATTTGCGAAATCGGCGGCAAGGATGGATGGGGCGATCTTGATGGAACGGTCGAACATGGGGCAGGCTCCAAAGGGCTTGCGGGCGTCATATATCGGCAATGGCCGCCTTTCCAGCAAGCATTATATTACATAATACTGATTATACGATATCTGTATAGGGTGGGGCATCTGCAACCCTGTGAGGTGTCTCTATGAAGAAACTGGTTCTTGAACAAGTTTTCCATCCTCTCGCGCTTCGCGCGGGTTCTGTTCTGGCCGGGGCGCTTGTCGGCGTCGGCCTTGCCGCTCAAAGTGAGGCTTCTGTAGCAAACGCCGTTACGGTCGTTCTGCTTCTCTGCGTTGACCTCGTGTCGCGCAAAATGTGGCCGTCGAAATGACCGGCCGCGTGTATCGCAAGCCTAGCTTGCAGCAACATGACCGCCTGCCTGTCTCGTCGTATGAGGAGGCGGTGCGGCGGTTGGTCTGTCTTCGGTTTGACGATAGTCTGCCGGATGCTGGTTATGATGTTGCGGTTGAAATGGTCGCTGATATTTTCTGGCGCGCTGATAAGTCTGTCCGTCGCGACGTGATCGTCGCGGCGCGCGTTATGGGGGTCTGATATGGACCCTTCAATCATCGCTGCCGGTGCTTCGCTTCTGGGTGGGCTTTTCGCTAAAGACCCTCCCACGGCTGGTCAGAATGCCTTTTCTCATGTGAAGGGCATCATGAAAGCCTCCGACAAGTTCGGGTTTAATCCCCTTACTTTGCTCGGGGCTGTTTCTCCCATGGGTGGCGGTACGCCGCAAAACTACATGGGTAACGCCATTGCTGACGCGGGCGCTCTGCTCGCTGACGGCATGGCTAAAAACGGGGCCAAGAAAGGTCTGCTTGACCGGCTCGGGACCGAAAACGGCAAGCTTCAAGCTAAGGTTGACGCTATGACCTTGCGTCCCCATGTTGGGGGTATCTTCTCGGGGGTGGGCAATGGTGTATTTTCTTCTGGCGGTGTTGGTGTTGGTTCATCCGCTGGCGGCGGTGGTCGCACTGGCTCTTCTAGCGTGGGTGGCGCTAGTCAGGAGGATATTCCGGCGTCATTGACGCGCGCGGTATTTCGGAATGTTGGCGGTACGGCTACGACTGAAACGCCGCAGGGCGCGGACGGCGAAGATATTGTGTCCGGCCTTGTTTTGGAAGGCGTTAACGATGCTAAAGAGGCCGGTCTTATCCCTAATAATTTTGAGCAACCGTATTATGATGCGGTGCGCTCGGTTGCTAAGTGGGGCGCTTCTGCGTTCTATGGCACGCATCTTTTGGTGCATAACGCTGTGCGACCGTTTCAATGGATGAAACGGAAGGATGCGGAATTTAAGGGGAACCATTTGGTTCCCGTAGATTGGTGGAAGGATTCCACCGGTCCGTTTCCAACGCCCTATTGAGGGCGCGGCCATGAAAAAGCCCTGCTCTGCCTGTGCGAAACGTCGTGAAGCCCTGAAAAGGGCGGCGCTTAAACTTGTTCAAACTGTGAAAGGAAAGTCGAATGTCTCGTGATAATCAAACCATCGGCGCGCCGGGGGCTGTGCCTCGCGGTGTGCGTCCCGGTGGTGGTGCTGCGGTGGCATTGCCTCCTATTGGAAGCAAGCCGCTTCGTGTCTGGAAACGTGACGCCGTAAGGGTCATCAGCAAGGGAAAGCGCAAATGAGCCGCTACCAAGAGGGCCGTGCTACGCGGCGCGAGGCCCCGGTCTATGTGGGCCGTACGAAAACCTGCAAATTGAATCCGGTTATGTGTGTGCCGGTGCGGCCTTCTGAGGCCGGTATGGTGGGCCAATCCATCACTATGGAATTGGACCCTATCGCGGGCCGGATGATCACGCCTCTGTGGGCTGAGTTTATTTCGGTCTTTGTGCCGGTCCAAGCGATTGACGCGCTGAAAGACCCGGCGGCGGCTTATGCCGGTATGACCGAGGTCTTGCGCACAAAGCTGTTGACTGGCGCGCCGCTCTTCAACCTCGAAACCGAGGGGGAGATTACCAAGCGGTGTCAGGTCAACCCGGTGTCGATTGCGGGCGTCAAAAAGACGAACGAAATAGTGCGGATCGCTCACAATGTGGCCGTGAATTTCTTGCGTCGGCGTCTCTATGAGAAAGCCGCGCAAATCCTGCATTCCAACACGGCGGTTACTCCGGCGCTGCTGTCGTCTACGGTGTTGCAGCGGTTTAACGGGGTGCTTGATCCCGATGACCACATCAACGGCAAGGTTTCGCTGTCGCTCCCGACGATGAACCTTCCTGTTAAAAACCTTCATGTCGCGCAAAACTCCGGGGCTTTCACGGAAAAGCCTGTTGGTGATACCGGGTTGCTCGGCACTGCGGTTGCCAGTACTACGAGGGCCATGCACGCCAAGGAATCCGCAACTGCGGGGACTGTTGACCCTATCTATGCGCTCTTTAGTGGCGCGGCGGCTGGTGGTGTCTCTCTGGATGACTTCTATAACGCCGAAAAGATGGATCAATTCACGCGTATCATGCGCAAGATGGTTGATGATGACCCTGAGTATGGCGAAGAAAACGTGCTGCGTTGGGCGCATGGTCTTGACCTTGCAAACGATAAGGTTCCCTTCGTCATTGCCGAGCGTCGTCAGATGTTCGGGCGGGACATTGTTCCCGCTATGGATACTGCGGGCGTTACTGCCGAAACTATGCGTTCGGATTTGACGCTGACTATGGCGTTTCAGGTGCCAGTGCCTAAGACGGAATTGGGCGGGGTGATTATTACGTTTATTCAGGTGAAACCTGATGAAACGGTGCTTCGTCAGCCGCACCCTATCCTGTCGGAACCGTGGGGAATTGACAATTTCCTTTCGGATGAGTTGATGCTTGACCCGCAACCGGTTACTATGCGTCAACTCTTCTCTGATGTTGCGGCCGGTTCTGAGGCGACGGTTGCCTTTTATACCGGGCTGAATGAGTTGAAGCGGTATTACTCCTGCTACGGTCTTTCTCCGGCGCTGGATCCTCTGACGGTTGAACATAAAACAGCGGTTTGGACGTATCCAATTCCGCTGTCGGTGACACCGGACAACATTCTCTATCCTGATGCGGTTCTACAATATCCCTTCGCCGACCAAAACGCGGAGGTCGTGACCTTCACTGTCGTTAATAATGTCAATCTCGTGTCTCCGATGATTTTCGGGCCGACTCCGGTCGAAACGCTCGCTTTGATCGCCGGTCAAGACCTGTTCAATGAGGTGCCTTGATGCAAAACGTTCAACGTCGTGACAAGCTTTTGCCTCACAAGGGAAATGTGCTTGAGTTCATGTCTAGCGGTGGGGAAGTCTTCGGCGAATTGGCTTTGCCGGTTGGGGTTCTTGTCGATTTGGCACAATACTTCGATTTGCTTGCACCGGGCGATACTCTCCGGGTGTCTCCGTCCTGCACGGTGATTACTCCGCGCTCGTGGTCGGGTATCGCGGTTCCTGTCGGTCTTACTGACAGTGCCGCTAACCCTGATTTCGTGCCCACGTCGGCGACGAGACAGGCGCTTGAAATGCAGCGGATGCTTGGCGAAATGAGGTATCTCAATTCCCAAGCTGTCGCTGCCGCGCGCGCTGCTGCGCTCGCTAGTGTCGAAGTGATCCCTACCGCTCCTGTGGTGGCTGATGCCTCCCCAGTCGTCGAGTAGGGGTTACGTCAAGCGAATATGGCGGGTGCCTAAAGATAAAGGGGCGCCCGCCTATCTCGCTACGCTCATTTGCAAGGCGCTTATCAAACATGGTTGGCCGTCTAAGTGGCGACCTGCGGAATTTATGCCGCTTGGGTTTATCATCGATCACGTTCAGGGCGGCGCTCAAGCTGATGCGGCCTATTGGAATGCGGTCGAGATTGCTTGCCGCATTGTGGCGCGTACTTATCGTGTTGAAATAGAAGCGGAGGGCGGCATTGTCCGGCTTTTGCGGCCTTATGTGGTGACCGATAGAGGCACCTTTAGAGAAGAAGGAAAGTGATGCACTACCATCAGTCAGTTCATCGGGGCAGGGTCGCCGTTACCGAGGTTATTCTTCATTGTGCCGCTATTCAGACGGGCCAGTTCGACGGGATGTCGCCTTGGCAAGTCTTTTCCTGCGTCAATCGGTGGCATACGGAACGGGGCTTTAAGCATGGCTTCGGCTATCACGGGCTGTTCATGCCCAACGGGGCTTATTTTCCCGGTCGGCCTTGGGATATGATTGGCGCTCAGACCATTGGCCATAACGTGGGCACAATCGGGCTTCTCCTGATTGAAAGCCAAAAGATTGACCGTGTCGGTGAGTTCTCCGACTGGTTCACGGTGGCTCAGGAACGGTCCCTTAAGGCCAAGATCGGTTCCGTGCCGGGTATAAATAAGGTTTCGGGTCATAATGATTACGCTCCGAAACTCTGTCCCGGCTTCAAGGTCAAGTCGGCGGACTGGCTACCGGCCAAGTCGCCACTTGACCGCCTTCTGTCTGGTGCTGTTGCATCCTGACAATAGGCCCGCCCCTCGTAAGAGGGGCGGGCCGTGTGCATCCCTCTCGTTCCTTATGCATTTAACGACAGAAAAGAAGCATGTGCTCTGACCCTCAAGAGAGAATTGATCCCGAAACGGGCGTTGTGCAAGCTTTCGCTTGCCGGTCCTGTAATGACTGTCTCGTTAAGCGGAAACACCAATGGGTTTCCCGCGCTATGGCGGAAAAGGCGGTCACGCCTTTCACGCTCTGTCTTGCTTTGACCTATGATGAAGAAACCGGCGCTAATCGTGATGCGGCGCGGTTATTCTGCTATGATGACGTCCGGGCTTTCCTTAAGCGTCTGCTTTCAGCGGCGCGTTATGAATGGAAGAAGGCCGGTGGGCTTGTCCCGAAAATCCGGTTCCTGTGTGCTGGGGAGCAAGGCTCCCGTACGGATCGGTGCCACTGGCATTTGATCCTGTTCAGCAATATCGATCTGCGCGACCTCGGGCGCGTGACTTACTTCGGAAACTTAGTGACCGATAAAGAGAAGATGATGTCCGGGATTGGCAAGAAAGCAAACAAGGTGCGCTTGCATTGGTCGCTCTGGGGTCGCGGGTTCGTTTCCTTTCAGGAAGCGGACCAAGGCGGCATGGCTTATGTTCTGTCGTATTGTCTGAAAGATCAATTCACGCATGAAAAGTCCGAAGGGACTATGCGTGAGGCGAAGGCTGAAAACTTCGCAACAGGTCTTTTTCGCATGTCGAAAAAACCTTCTATTGGGGAAGCTTGGTTCCAAGCGAAGATGGAACGGCTCCACGAGGCCGGGGCCGTCCTCCCTAATCTTCAACTGATGGTGCCAGGGCGAAAAGTCCCTTGGGAACCTTCGGGTGAATGGCGCAAGCGTCTGCTCTGGTCCTTGGTCGCCTTGAATAAGGCGGTCCTTTGGAAAACCGGGAAAGATGCGCCGCAATGGTCCGCGCTCGTGCGGTCATGTGAGGAAAACGAATTCGATAGGAGAATTCTTGATGGCAAAATCTGGTACGAAAAAGCGCAAGCAGAGCGTGACGCCTTCGCTGCCCTTAAACAGCGCGCTGCCGCCTCCGGGCGTGAGTTCGCGCTCACTGAGCGTCGGCGCAAGTGTGGGCGGCGTGTCCCGTGCCCAGAATGTTGCAATAGCCTTTCGGCAGGAATCCTCAATTCGCTCGGTCTTGTCCGAGTCGAGAGCGAAGCGGGTGATTGGGGATATGAAAGCCTCGCAGGCGTCCCCCTCTCGCAGATTGGCAACGACCAAGCTGACCGTGCCGGTGGGGTCAATCCTTACTGCTCCGAAAAGTCTTCCAAGCAAGCGCGCCTCGCGTTCTTTGGAAGAGAAAAAGCCCGAAACTCCGTTGCGCGATGAGCGCATGACTTGCAAGGAGGTGCCGGACCCTACGCCTAAGAATGGCGGTGGGGGCGGGCGGCGGTTCGTGCCTTGGTGCGACCGTAAGCATTAGGGCTAATATGTCGTTGCCCGCCGCTCCCTTCATGGTGGGCTGTAGGCGGGAAACGACAGGGGCCGGGGGTTCGGGGGCTGCAAGCCTCTGACATGCTGGGGGGGCAATTCCGCCCGTAATGATAGATTACAGATAGCAGGGTCTTCCCTTCGCTCGCGCGCGCTGTTTCGTTAATGTCAAGGGCTAATGCCTCCTGTTAGGGGTTTTCGGGGTCTTCCCCGCTGCGGCTTGTGCCTCTTTCAATCTCTGGGAGTGAAAAGTGCAACATGACGCTTTACTGCTTATGCGATACTACCGTATGAGCAGAGACGGGTCCTACTGGCCTGCCCCCGACATAGAATGTCGTGCCCTGTAATGCAGACCGCAACGAACAAGGCAATCTGGCACACAAACTAAGGAGAAACCGATGACCCTTCGCCGCACACCGTTTCACGCCTTGGCCTCGGCCATGGGTGCCCAGATGGGGCCTGTCGGCGGCGGGTTTCTGAACGTACACAGCTACGGCGACGTGGGTGGCGAGCATTTGAACACCCGCGCAAAGGTTGGTGTCCAAGACCTGTCCACAATGGGAAAAATCGACATCAAGGGCCCAGAGGCTGAGGCGCTGGTCAATCATCTGATCGTTAACAACGCCGCCGCGATGGCACCGGGCCAAGCACGCTATGCCAGTGTCTGTACGCCGGATGGTGGCATCATGGACGATCTGACGGTTTTTCGTCTGGGCGACGAGCACTTCCTTGTCGTCTCCGGCTCACGCAACCGGATCAAGATGCGGGACTGGTTTTTTGCTCATGCCTCAGGTCGTCGCGCCTATGTGACCGATCTGACTGCCGCGATTGCCTTTCCCACTATTCAGGGGCCAAATTCGCGCGCCCTGCTTCAGGCATTGATCGAAGATGTTGACCTAACTGCCTTGAAACGCTGGAATTTCACCTTTGGTACGATGGACGGCACCCGGGTGATGATTTCGCGCACGGGCGTGACTGGCGAATTGGGGTTCGAGCTTTTCGTCCCCGCAGATGAGGCTGCAGGGGTCTGGAACGCGCTTTTTGCCGCCGGGGGTGCCTTTGGCCTGAAACCCTATGGCGTCAAGGCCATGTTCACTCTGGGGTTGGAAAAGCTGTATCCCGCGCATGGCACTGACATGGACGAGACGATCACGCCCTTCCACGTCGGCACGGATGCCTTCATCAAATTCGACAAGGGTGATTTCATTGGACGCGACGCCCTGTTGCAACTGCGCGATAGTGGCGCGCCGACGGCATGGGTTGGGCTGACGCTGGCGGGCGACACCCCTGCCCCAGACCTGACCCCGGTCATGGTGGATGGTCGACAGATCGGCCAAATAACCTATTCTGATCACTGCTATTCGGTGGGCAAGGTTCTGGCCACGGCTCATGTTGAGCGGGGTTTTGCGGTTGAAGGTCAGGTGGTAACGGTTCTTGACAGGTCGGCTATCGTCACTAGGAAGCCTTACATCGACCCGGAAGGCGCAAGGCTAAGGTCGTAAAGTCCAAGGCCCGTCTTTGCTTCGTCGAATTCTAGAGGAGAAGCTGTTTGGGTGCTCCAATCCCTTGGCATGGTGATCATTGCAAACTAAGGTCTAGGTGGGCAACTTTATTGAGATACATATATGGATCAAAACGAAAAATCCGAAGTTGAGAAGCTGGCGCGCTTGGTTCGACTTTTAATCTTGTCAGTGCTTTGGTTTGGAATAGTCGGAGGTCTTGGCCTGACTCTATTCTCGATGTAAGCGTCCGGCTCAACCTTAGCGAGCGTTCACCCTGCCCGCATGAAAACGGCCCGATCCTTCGACCGGGCCGTTTCGTCATTCCCTTGCTGAAAATCAGCCGACCAGTTCAAGGCCAGAGAAGAAGAACGCGATTTCGCGCGCGGCCGAAGCCTCAGAGTCCGACCCGTGGACCGAGTTTTCGCCCTTGGAGAGCGCGAATTCCTTGCGGATCGTGCCAGCGGCAGCGGCGGCCGGATCGGTCGCGCCCATCACTTCGCGGTTTTTGGCAATGGCGCCCTCGCCTTCCAGGACCTGCACGACGACCGGTTCGGACGCCATGTAAGCGACAAGCTCACCATAGAAGCCACGCTCGGAATGTTCGGCATAGAAGGCGCCAGCGGTCGCGGTGGAAAGGTGAATACGCTTGGAAGCGACAACGCGCAGGCCGGCGTCTTCGAACTTGGCAACGATCTTGCCGGTCAGGTTGCGCTTGGTGGCATCGGGTTTGATGATCGACAGGGTGCGTTCATTGGCCATCGGGCTCTCCATGATTTGGGGCCAGCGTGGCCCTTTGCGGATGGGCGGGCTGCTAGCATGCCCTGCCCCGATTGGAAAGGTCCTGCGGCATTGACCTTCCGCGCCTGATCAGGCACTTCGCGCCCTATGCTGAAAATCGAAGACATCACTTACAACGTCGAAGGCCGCCCCCTGTTCGAGGGCGCGTCGGCCACCATTCCTACCGGCCACAAGGTGGGCCTTGTCGGGCGCAATGGTGCGGGCAAGACCACGCTGTTCCGGCTGATCCGGGGTGAACTGGCGCTGGAGGGCGGTGCGATCACCCTGCCCCAGCGCGCCCGCATTGGCGGCGTGGCGCAGGAGGTGCCTTCGTCGGACACCTCGCTTCTGGACACCGTGCTTGCCGCCGATACCGAACGCGCCAGCCTGATGGCCGAGGCGGAAACTGCCCACGATGCGCACCGCATCGCCGAAATTCAGGCACGTCTGGCCGATATCGACGCCTGGTCCGCCGAAGGTCGCGCCTCGGCGATCCTCAAGGGGCTCGGTTTTGATGCCGACCAGCAGTTGATGCCCTGCTCGGCCTTTTCCGGCGGCTGGCGGATGCGGGTGGCACTGGCGGGGGTGCTGTTTGCCCAGCCCGATTATCTGCTTTTGGACGAACCGACCAACTATCTGGACCTCGAAGGCGCTTTGTGGCTGGAAAGCTACCTGCAGAAATACCCCCATACCGTGTTGATCATCAGCCATGACCGCGAGCTTCTGAACCGCGCCGTTCAGGGTATCCTGCATCTCGACAACCGAAAGCTGACCTATTGGCAAGGCGGGTACGACCAGTTCGCCCGCCAGATGTCCGAACGCCGCGCCGTGTTGCAGGCTGAAGCCAAGAAGATCGACGCCCGCCGCGCCCATCTGCAATCGTTCGTCGACCGCTTCAAGGCCAAGGCGTCGAAGGCCGTGCAGGCGCAATCCCGCGTAAAGATGCTGGAGAAGCTGACGCCGATCACCGCGCCCGAGGATGCCAAGAAGGTTGTCTTCACCTTCCCGAAGCCCGAGGAACTGGCCCCGCCGATCATCAACCTTGATGGCGCGGCGGTGGGCTATGGTGGCCCCCCGGTCCTGAAGAAGCTAAACCTGCGCATCGACCAAGATGACCGGATCGCGCTTTTGGGTCGGAATGGCGAAGGAAAATCTACGCTTTCCAAGCTGTTGGCCGGTAAGCTTCAAGCTTGTGAAGGCAAGATGGCCCGGTCCTCCAAGCTTCGGATCGGCTATTTCGCGCAGCATCAGGTGGACGAACTGCACCTGGACGAGACCCCGCTCCAGCTTATTCAGCGCCAGCGCCCGGCCGAAATGCAGGCCAGACTTCGCGCGCGTCTTGCAGGGTTTGGCCTGATGGCCGATCAGGCGGATACGGTCGTCGCGCGGCTCTCGGGCGGGCAAAAGGCGCGGCTTTCGCTGTTGCTGGCGACCATCGACGCCCCGCATCTTCTGATCCTCGACGAACCGACCAACCACCTCGACATCGAATCGCGCGAGGCACTTGTTGACGCGCTGACCGAATATCCCGGCGCGGTGATCCTCGTCAGTCACGACATGCACCTTCTGGGCCTCGTCGCAGACAGGTTGTGGCTGGTGAAGGGCGGCGCGGTCACCCCCTATACCGAGGATCTGGAGGCCTATCGCCGCCAGCTTCTGGCCGGGGAAGATGACGCGAAACCCGCGCCAAAGCCCGTGGAAAAGAAACCAAAAGCCAGCCGCGACGAAGTGCTAGCACTCAAGGCCGAGGTTCGCAAATGCGAAGACCGGCTCGCCAAGCTGAACGACATGGGCGAAAAGCTGGCGAAAAAGCTGGCCGATCCAGCGCTTTATGAAGACAGCCGCAAAGGCGAGTTGGCAACATGGAATGCGAAGTATGCAGAAGTGCGACAAGCGCTCGACAAGGCCGAGGCAATGTGGCTGACTGCTCAGGAGAAGCTGGAGCAAGTAGTTTGACTACCCTCGCCCGCGCCATCGAGATCGCCGTAGCAGCCCATGCGGGACAGACCGACAAAGTTGGTGCGCCTTACATCCTGCATCCGCTACGTGTGATGCATTCTCTTACAAGCGAGGATGAGCGGATCGTCGGGGTCTTGCATGACGTCGTCGAGGATTGCCCAGACTGGCCAATGAACCGCCTTCGTGCCGAAGGTTTTTCAGACACTGTCCTCGCAGCATTGGCATCAGTGACAAAGCTTTCCGAAGATGAGGACTACGTCAGTTTCATCGCGCGCTGCGCCACGAACTCAATTGGCAAAGGCGTAAAACGCGCGGACTTTCTCGACAATCTTGACGTTACGCGCCTGCCAGCGGTGACTGAAAAGGACGCCAAACGTCTGAACAAGTATCTCCGGGCCCTGGCCCAGTTGGAAGGTTAGGTATGCCCTTCATGTTTGTGAAGTCTGAAGCAGGGCGGTAGGTCCGTCCTGCTGGCATATGCAGTTTTTCTTCAAATATGCCCCGAGCTTCGGGGCCGGGACCCCGCTCGCGCAGGTTCCACTTTCCAAAGGCCAGCCGACCGGGCTACCCTGCCCCTCGTACACCGAGGATCCCATGCCCGAAACTGCTTTCTTGATCACCGCCTTCGCCACGCTTTTCGTGGTGATCGACCCACCGGGTCTGGTGCCGCTGTTTATCGCCCTGACCCGTGGCATGGATGCCGAACGGCGCAAGGCAATGGCACTGCGCGCTTGCATCATCGCGACCTGCCTTCTCTTGCTTTTCGGTCTGGCGGGAGAAGCAATCCTGACATTCATCGGCATTTCGATGCCCGCTTTCCGGATCGCCGGAGGGATGCTGCTTTACCTGACCGCGCTCGATATGCTCTTCGAGCGTCGCACCCAACGTCGTGAAGGTCAGCAGGTTGACCCGGATCATGATCCCTCGGTCTTCCCGCTTGCCACGCCGCTGATTGCCGGGCCGGGGGCGATTGCTACGATGATCCTTCTGGTCGGCCAAAGTGGGAACACTTGGCCCGGCACGATGGCGGTGCTTGGCCTTTTGGTCGTGATGATGGTGGTGACCTATGCCTTCCTTCTGGCCTCGCCGCCGCTGGAGCGCATGCTTGGGCGCACGGGAACCATCGTGATCACCCGGCTTCTGGGCATGTTGCTTGCGGCACTTTCGGTCCAGTTCGTGATCGACGGTGTCAAGGGCACCGGTTTGATCGGCTGAACCTTGGTGAACGCTCTCCGCCCCTGCATCCATCCCCGAGGTCTTGATGGACAGCGATAGCCTTCTGCGCCTGATTTATCTTGGCCTCATCGCCGCGTCCCTTGCCGGTTGGGTCCTGGTTGAGTTTCGCCAGCGTACCGGGCCCACGCTGCGTATGGCCATCGCCTGGGGGCTGATCTTCCTTGCCACTGCTGGCGGTTATGGGCTTTGGCAGAATATCCGCCGCGATGCCCTTGCTATGTCGCCGGGAGAAGGCAATCAGGTTGAACTCGCGCGGATGCAGGACGGGCATTATTATGTGACGCTGCAGATCAACGGCACGGATGTCACTTTTGTGGTCGATACCGGGGCCACAGGCATGGTCCTGACCCTGGAGGACGCCAAACGGCTAGGTCTGGATCCGGCGTCACTTGCCTTTCTCGGCACTGCGGATACCGCGAATGGGCGGGTCAGGACCGCGATGGTGACCCTGCCCCTTGTCGTGCTTGGACCCTTCCGGGACGAAGACTTCCGCGCCTATGTCAATGAGGGTGAGCTTTCGGGATCGCTTCTCGGCATGGACTATCTGGGAACATTCCGGATCGAACTTGAGGGCGACCGGATGATCCTGCAGCGCTGAGCGGCATCCGCCCGGTCCAAGACCCTCAAGGAAGTATCTTGCAAATTTCTTCCTTAAGAAATTTGGCGCGGGATGGCAGGGCGGTGCCCTATTTCACGGGGCTTTCGGCCTTTTTCTCCCAGCGACCGCTGTCGTCAGACCAGTATTGCGCCGCATGGCCTGCGGCTGTCATGGCCTTCCACTGCTCACGCGCGGCTTGCACCCGCTCCGGGTCCCCGCCGTCAAACAGCACCCAGACACGCTCCATCACCTTGGTTTCGGCATCTGTCGAAGTGGCACCGTCGATCAGGGCCAGAACCTTGGCTTCATTCGTCCCCGCCCCGCGCCCCAGCAGCACTGGTTGATCGGCGTCTAGCGGCCCGGCTTCACGCCCATGCGGCAAGAACCCCTCGTCCCCGCCCGCAAGCCAAAGATCGCTGTCCAGCCGATCAAGCGCGGCCTCTTCAGTGCCCCGGACCATCACTCGCCAACCCTGCGCCAGCGCGCGGGGGGCGTTCACCGCCAGCATGTCGGCAGCGTTAGAGCGCGTCAGATGATAGAACATCACAGTACCCATGCGCCCTCCGCCACATTCAAACGACAGCTTTGTGCTGACACGGCGAGACCGCCCGCAACGTAGAGACGAGCGGCCCCATGCCCACGATTACCCCTTCTCGTACCGATCCTTGATCATCCGGTTCAGCGCCATGACCCCCCAGCCGGTCGCCCCTTTCGGAGCAAGCACCGTGTCCGACTTCAAAAGCGCGGTCCCGGCGATGTCGAGGTGGCACCACGGAACGTCCGGCTTGACGAACCGAGCAAGGAACTGTGCTGCGGTGATCGCGCCGCCATCCCTGCCACCGACGTTCATCATGTCAGCGATCCGGGATTTCAGCTTCTGGTCATAGGCATCGCCCATTGGCATTCGCCAGGCGCCCTCGCCTTCGGCCTTGGCCGCAGTGAGGAAGGCGTTGCAGAGGTCGTCGTTGTTGGAAAATACGCCGGTATTCTCGTGGCCCAAAGCAATGATGATCGCCCCGGTCAGAGTGGCAAGATTGATCATCCCCGTTGGCTTGAAGCGTTCCTGCGCGTACCAAAGCACGTCGGCCAGCACCAGCCGGCCTTCGGCATCGGTGTTTATGACCTCGATCGTGTCGCCCTTCATCGATGTGACCACATCGCCGGGACGCTGAGCCTTGCCGTCCGGCATGTTCTCGACCAGACCGACCAGGCCGACGACATTCGCCTTGGCCTTGCGCAAGGCAAGCGTCCGCATGACGCCAGCGACGACTCCCGCGCCGCCCATATCCATCGTCATGTCTTCCATGCCGCCCGCAGGCTTGATCGAGATGCCGCCGGTGTCAAAGACGACGCCCTTTCCGATCAGGGCGAAGGGTGCTTCGCCTTTCGTGCCGCCGTGCCATTGCATGACCACAACCTTCGAGGGGCTTTCTGACCCCTGCCCCACGCCCAAAAGCGCGCCCATGCCAAGTTTGGTCAGCTGATCTTCTTCCAGCACTTCGACCTCAAGACCAAGCTCACGCATTGCTGCCAGCCGCACGGCAAAGTCATGCGTGGTCAGTACGTTGGCCGGTTCGTTCACCAGATCGCGGGTAAAGAAAACCCCCTCGGCCACCGCCATCGCCGGGGCCGCTGCGCGGGCAACGATTTCGGGATGGGTTACCATCAGGTGCAGCGGCCCCTTGCTCGTCTTCTCACCGGTCTTGTGGGCGTCGAAGTCATAGGCGCGCATGGCCAGGCCAAAGGCGATGTCGGCAGCGCGGGCATGGCCTTCGGCCAGAACCAGCGTGGCCCCTGCCCCATGCGCCTTGGCAATCGCCGAGCCCGCTTTGCGCGCCTGCGCTTGGTCGGCCTTCTTGGGCAGGCGGACAATCTGCAGGGTTTCGGCAGCAAGTCCAGCCGGGAAGGCGAGTTCAATTGCCTCGCCCGCCTTGAGCTTGCCAAAAGCCTCCGACTCGGTCGCGCGGGTCAAGGCGCTGCGGGTTAGCCGGTCAAGACGCCTGAACCCGGGGCTTTTCAGGCGGTCGCTGTCTGCAAGTATGGCGATGCGGCCAGTCACGTTGGCAAGAGTTTCAAGCGCTGTCGCCTGGTACTGAATGTGCAGGGGTTGAGTCATGGGAACCTTCGCTGACTGAGGCATACCGTGGCTCGGCGGCCAATTGCTCGCAGGCTACAATCCACCCGTCGAATTGGCCAGATATGAGTTTTCGCCGCCGATGAATTCCGTTAGGGTCCGGGCAACATCTTGTGGGGGCAAGAGCTGCCGTGTCCAGATTCGACAGATATCTGCTGTCGCAACTCTTGCAGTTGTTTGGGTTTTTTGCCCTTGTGCTGGTTGCCGTATACTGGGTGAACCGGGCTGTCGGCCTGTTTGACCAGTTGATCGGCGATGGCCAGTCGGCACTGGTCTTTCTGGAATTCTCGCTTCTCAGCCTGCCGAACGCGATCCGTTTGGTTCTGCCAATCGCCGGTTTTGCCGCGGCAGCCTATGTGGTCAACCGCCTGATGCAGGAAAGTGAGATGGTCGTCGTCCAAGCCACCGGCTTTTCCGCCTTTCGCCTCGCCCGGCCGGTTGTCTATTTCGGCTTTGCCGTCCTGCTTATGCAACTTGTCCTGTCAAACGTGCTGGTTCCCGCAAGCCAAAGCATGCTGGCGGCCCGCAATGCGGAAATTTCGCAGAATGTGACGGCCCGTTTCCTGAATGCGGGGCAATTCATGCACCCTTCCGAGGGAATCACGCTTTTCATCAACACGATCAGCCCGACGGGAGAGCTGAACGGGCTTTTCCTGGCCGATGGCCGCAGCGCGACCGACCGGGTGACCTATTCCGCACGCAAGGCCTTTCTGGTGCGCGGAGAAGATGCGCCAAAGCTGGTGATGCTTGATGGATCAACCCAAAGCCTTAACCGGAAAGATGGCCGGTTGGCGCTGACCCGGTTTGCCGATTTCACCCTCGACCTTGGCAGTATCACTCGGCCGTCTGACAAGAAGCGCAGCTCGATTGCCGCGCTGCCGACATCAAGCTTGCTGATCGCCGATCCGCAGGCCATGGCCGAGGTTGGGGCGACCGTCGCTGAAATGCAGGAGGAGGGGCACACCCGGCTTGCCTCTCCGCTCATGGCGCTTGCCGCACCGCTTATTGCCTTTGCGGCGCTGATGCTTGGCGGGTTTTCGCGCTTTGGCCTTTGGCGACAGATGGGGCTTGCCGTAGGACTTTTGATCTTGACGCAGCTCATCTGGACTTGGAGCAGCAGTGTCGCGATCAATCGCGAAGGGACCTGGCCAGTGGTCTATCTGGCACCTGTAGCGGGCATTGCAACCGCGGTTGTCCTGCTTTGGCATGGACAAAGGCCGCGACGGCTTGCAAGGGTTACGGCATGATCTTGACCTTCTATTTCGCCCGACGGTTCCTGTGGAGCGTGACCCAGATCTTTCTGATCTTCTTCGGCATTCTCCTGCTTATTGAAACGGTTGAACAGCTTCGGCGGTTTTCGGATGCTGGCATCGGCTTGTCCGACGCGGGTCGGTTGGCATTGTTTGCAGTTCCCGATACGCTCTATCGCATCCTGCCATTGATCGTGGTCATGGGCGCGATTGCGAACTTTCTTAGCCTTGCGCGATCATCCGAGCTGGTGGCTTTGCGCGCTTCGGGCCGGTCGGGGCTGCGGTTTCTTGTGACCCCGGTCGCGGTCGCCCTCGTGCTTGGGCTTCTGGCGATTTCACTTTTCAACCCGCTCGTTGCCGCCACAACCAAACGTTACGATGCGGAACGCGCCGCGCTAAGCAAGGGCGGCGGCTCGGTTCTGTCGGTGTCAGATTCCGGCCTCTGGCTGCGACAGGGAGAGGATGAAGGACAGACCGTCGTTCAAGCGGCAAAATCAGGCCCCGACGGGACCGAACTTTTTGGCGCGACCTTCCTGACCTTTGGTCGCGATGGGAGACCTTTGACCCGAATCGAAGCCGAGAACGCACGTCTTGCCCCAGGTGGCTGGACCCTGACCGGCGTCAAGACCTGGAACCTGAACGATCCGAACCCCGAGCTGTCGGCCAAGATCGAACCGGGCCCGGTCACACTCGCGTCTGAGCTGACGGCCGACCGGATTCGGGACAGTTTCGGCAGCCCGACCGAAATTGCCTTCTGGGCCTTGCCCGGTTATATTGCCGAGCTTGAGCGCGCCGGGTTTTCTTCACTGACCCACCGGATATGGTTCCAGATGGAACTTGCCCAACCCCTGCTGCTGACGGCCATGGTTCTGATTGCGGCCGGTTTCACTATGCGCCATGCCCGGTTTGGCGGCACCGGCAAGATGGTGCTTTACGCGATGCTTTCCGGTTTCGGCATCTTCTTCCTGCGCAACTTCGCGCAAGCCATGGGCGACACCAGCCAGATTCCCGTCGCCCTTGCGGCTTGGAGCCCTCCACTTATTGCGCTTTTGATGTCGCTTGGCTTTCTTTTGCATCTTGAGGATGGCTGATGACCCGAATCCTCACCCTGCTTGCCCTTCTGATTTCGCTCGTGGCACCTGCCCGAGCGCAAGACCTAGCAACGCTGGTTTCCGACCGGCTCGAAATCACTGGCGACACCCAATTGATCGCAGACGGCAACGTCGAGGTGTTCTACCAGGGCCGCAAACTTCAGGCATCGCGCATTGTCTATGACCAGGCGACGGGGCGGCTGGAAATCACCGGGCCGATCACCCTGACAGAAGCCAGCGGAAAGATTGTCATCCTTGCGTCGCAGGCGGAACTGGATGCCGACCTTGGCGAAGGCATCCTGACAAGCGCGCGCATGGTCCTGAACCAGCAATTGACGATTGCGGCCGAACGGTTGATGCGCACCGGCAAGGGGCGCACGACGCTTGAAACCGTCTCGGCCTCGTCTTGCAAAGTCTGCAAGGGCAACCCGACACCGCTGTGGGAGCTTCGGGCCAGCCGCGTGATCCATGATGAAGAACTGCGCCAACTGACCTTTGACAACGCCCAGCTTCGCCTGGCAGGTGTGCCGGTCTTCTATATCCCAAGGCTTCGGATGCCCGACCCGACCCAGGACCGGGCTACGGGGTTCCTGATGCCCTCGATCCGGACCACATCAAAGATCGGGACCGGGCTAAAGCTGCCCTATTTCATCACGCTTGGACGCTCGGCCGACGTGACCTTGACGCCCTACTTCACGACCGGCGGCAGCCATACGGTGGAGCTTCGCTATCGCAGGGTCTTCGCAAATGGAGATCTGACGGTGAGTGGGGCGCTGACCGATGACCAGGTCCTGCCAGGCAAAACCCGCGGCTATCTTTTCATCGATGGCACTTTCAAGCTGCCTATGAGCTTCGGGCTTACCATCAAGGGCCAAACCGTCACCGACCCGGCTTATCTTCTGGATTATGGCATCGCCAACCTTGACCGGCTAGACAGCCGGATCGAAGCAAGCCGAACCCGCCGGAACGAGTATATCTCGGCCAGGATCATCAGCTTTCAGACCCTTCGCGACAGCGAGGACAACACGACCATCCCGTCGATCATTTCGGACCTGACCTTCCATCGCCGCTTTGCTCTTGGGCTCCTTGGTGGCGAAGGTGGCCTTAGGTTCCAGACCCATAACCATGTCCGCTCGTCGACCAACCCGTTTGATGGGGCCGACAGCGACATTATCGCCGATGGGCGCGACCTTGCCCGGATGTCGGCGCGTTTCAACTGGCGGCGCAGTTTCTTCCTGCCCGGCGGCATCGAAGGCGTGCTGCTTGGTGAAGCCACCGCGGACGCCTATCGCATTTCGGAAGATGCCGCTTTTGCCGGCCGCACCACCCGCAGCCACGGTAGCGCTGGGGTCGAATTGCGCTGGCCTTGGGTAAAGACCAGCGAAGGCGGTGTCACTCAGGTCATAGAACCCGTCGCTCAGTTCATCTGGTCGCCGTCGAACCTTGAAGCGCTTCCCAACGAAGATTCTGTCCTTGTCGAGTTTGATGAAGGAAGCCTTTTCCTGCTTGATCGCTTCCCCGGTTCTGATGCCGTGGAGCGCGGGCCCAGAAGCAACCTTGGCCTTAGCTGGACTCGCTATGACCCAAATGGCTGGAGCATGGGCGTGACAGTTGGAAGGGTCTTCCGTGCGGAAGATCTTGGTCAGTTCGGGCCAGGTTCGGGGCTGGCAGGTCACAGGTCCGATTGGCTCGCTGCCGTGACCCTGACCATGCCCGAGGCCTATGCCCTGACCGCACGCGCCGTGTTCGACGACGATTTTTCTTTGACCAAGGGCGAAGCACGGCTAACTCTGACCCGTCCAAAGCTGACTTTGCAAAGCTCGCTGATCTGGGCCGTCGCGGATCCAACCGAAAACCGCTATGATCCGACCGAGGAAATCACTTTCGACGCGCTTCGCAAGATCGGGCCAAACTGGGCCGGAAGGCTTACCGGTCGCTATGATTTCGCGGCCGACCAAGGAACAGTCGCGGCCCTCGGGCTTGAATACCTGAACGAATGCGTGCGCTTTGGCGTTTCCCTCTCGCGTCGGTTCACATCCTCGACTAGTGTGTCGCCGACGACGGATTTCACCCTGTCCCTGGATCTGATCGGGTTCGGCAGTGGAGTAACCGGGGGGCCGGCACGGACGTGCAGGCAATGACGGATCGGGTGCGGAAACGGCGGGCACAGACCCGCGGGATCAAGGAAAGAGCGGCTGAGGTAATGACACTCTCCTTTCTGAAACTTCAGGCGGCAGCGCTGATTGCCGGGCTTGCGCTCTCGGGTGTGGCCCAGGCCGAAAATCTCTTTGCACCACGGATCTTTGTTAACGATCGGGTCGTTACCGATTACGAAGTGGCCCAGCGTGCCAAGTTCCTTGAAATTCTCGGCGCCCCCGGCGACCCCGAGGAGGAAGCGCTGAAGGCACTGATCGAGGATCGCCTGCGTCAGACCGAGGCTGAACGTCTGCAGATGACTGCAAGCGACGAAGAGGTCCTGGCAGGGATGGACGAATTTTCCGCCCGGGCGAACTTGACCACTGAAGCCTTGGTCGTCGAACTTGAAAAAGTTGACATCTCGGCCGAAACCTATCGTGATTTTGTGGCGGCAGGGGTTGTTTGGCGCAAGGTGATCCAAGCGAAATATGCTGGCCTCATCTCTGTCAGCGAAAGCGAAATAGATCAGGCTCTGGCCTCGGCAGCGCGCGAACAGGCACTGCAGATTCTGGTGTCGGAACTGGTCATCCCTGTCCAAAGTGACGACGAAAAGGCGGCGGCGCTTGATCTTGCGCGGCAGCTGTCGGCAAACCTTTCGGGCGAAGGTTCTTTCTCTGCTGCGGCCAAGAAATACTCCAAGTCCCCCACCGCTTCGAACGGCGGCCGCCTTGACTGGATGCCACTCTCGAACCTTCCCGGAGAGCTTGGTGCCAAGATCCTTTCGCTTTCACCGGGGGAGGTTTCCGATCCCGTTGTGGTTCAGGGCGCGGTCGTGCTGTTCATGCTGCGTGATGTCGCTGTCGACAAAAGCGCCAAGCCGGTTGTGGTCACTGTCAAATGGGCAGACTTCTTGGTTGCCGATGACGCTGCCGAAATTGCGCGCATCCGGGCCGACGTGGATACTTGTTATGATCTGAACGGTCAGGCCAGCGGTTTGCCGGAAGATCGGCTGACGATGACGACAGAACTTGCTTCCGAGGTTCCGTCGGATGTTGGCATGGAACTGGCGCGCCTTGACCCAGGTGAAAACACGGTGGCGCTGACCCGCGACGGCTATCGCCGCTTTATCATGCTGTGCAGCCGTGAACCCACGCTGGAAGAACCGATCAGCCGCGATTCCGTTCGGGCAGGGCTGACGAACCAGAGGATCGAGGCGATGGCCGAGGGTTATATGGAAGAGCTGCGCGCAGCAGCCGTCATCCGCGAACCGTGAGCCAAGGCCCCATTCTTCTGACCTCGGGCGATCCTTCCGGAATTGGCCCGGAAATCGCGATCAAGGCCTGGAACAGCGGAGAGCGCTTCATCTGGCTTGGCGATCCGCGCCAGTTACCGCCGGGCACTCTTTGGCGCGAGGTTCTGGATCTCTCTGTCCCGCTGGCACCCGGTCCGCTGCCAATCCTGCGGCACGACTTTGCGGCCATTGCCCGGCCCGGAACCCCCGACCCGGCAAACGCCCGGGGGGTGATCGAAGTGATCGAGCGGGCGGTTGGTCTGGTCATGGGGGCCAAAGCCTCGGGCATTTGCACCGCACCAATCCACAAGAAGGCGCTGAAGGACGGTGCAGGGTTCGCATTTCCCGGCCATACCGAGTTTCTGGCCCATCTGGCCGGGGTTGCCCGAGTGGTGATGATGCTCGCCTGCTCAGAGTTGCGGGTCGTGCCGGCAACGATCCATATCGCGCTGGCCGAGGTTCCCGCAGCCCTGACCGAAGCGCTGCTTGAGGAAACAATCCGCATCACCCACGCTGGCCTGATCCGCGACTTCGGAATTCCGGCCCCCCGTCTGGTGGTCGCCGGGCTGAACCCCCATGCGGGCGAAGGCGGCGCGATGGGCTGGGAGGAGGAACGCATGATCCGCCCCCTTGTGACGCGGCTGGCCGCCGAAGGCATGGCAATCCGGGGGCCAATGTCGGCAGATACGATGTTCCATGCCGCCGCCCGCAAGACCTATGACGCTGCAATCTGCACCTATCACGATCAGGCGTTGATCCCGATCAAGACCCTCGATTTCGCCGGCGGGGTGAACGTGACGCTGGGCCTGCCCTTCGTGCGCACCTCTCCCGACCACGGCACCGCCTATGACATCGCCGGTCAGGGGATTGCCGACCCGTCCAGCCTGATCGCGGCTTTGCGGATGGCGCGCGAGATGGCGACGGCGCGCGGGGCATAGTCGTGGGAACGATTGACGGCCTGCCACCGCTGCGTGACGTGATCCGGGCGCATGAATTGATCGCGAAAAAACAGCTTGGGCAGAACTTCCTTCTCGACTTGAACCTGACCTCGAAGATCGCGCGATCAGCGGGCGATCTGAGCGGGTGCGATGTCCTTGAGGTTGGCCCTGGCCCCGGCGGCTTGACACGCGGGCTTCTGGTCGAAGGCGCGCGGCGGGTTGTGGCGGTGGAAAAGGACGCGCGCTGCCTGCCTGCGCTGGAAGAGATTGCCGCCGCCTATCCGGGCCGTCTGACCGTGCTGCATGGCGATGCACTTGAACTGGACCTTGGCGCGCACTTGACTGCACCGTTCAAGATCGTGGCGAACTTGCCTTACAATGTCGGCACCGAACTTCTGATCCGGTGGCTGACCCCCGCTGAATGGCCGCCCCTGTGGTCTTCGCTGACGCTGATGTTCCAGAAGGAAGTGGCCGAGCGGATCGTGGCCAAACCCAGAACCGACCACTATGGGCGTCTGGCCCTGCTGGCGCAGTATCGGTGTGACGCCAAGGTCGTGATGACCCTGCCACCCGAGGCCTTTACCCCTGCCCCCAAGGTGCATTCGGCGGTCGTCCACCTGACCGCCCTGCCCGGCCCACGTTTTCCTTGCGACTTCAAGGTGTTGCAGCGCATAACTGCCATGGCTTTCAACCAGCGCCGCAAGATGCTGCGCGCCAGCCTGAAAGGCCTGACACCGGGGATCGAGACGATCCTAGAAAGTGTCGGCATCCCCCCCACCGCGCGAGCCGAGGAAATCGGGCTTGAGGCCTTCTGCACCCTTGCCCGCGCGGTTTCGCCTTAAGCCTTCACCTTCAAGTTCTTCGGATCATAGAGCGGTTCGAGCGACACCTGCGCAGGGACCCGTTCCGAGGCGACCTCAAGCTCGTAAGTGCCTGACAGCACGAAATCTTCGGTCACCCCGCCCGGCTGGCGCACGTAACCCATGCCGATCGATTTGCCGATAGTATGGCCATAGCCGCCCGACGACAGCCAACCCACCCTTTCCCCATTCCGGTAGATCGTCTCTCGACCCAGCAGCACCACGTCGGGCGCAGCGGTAAAGGTGGCAAGCCGCTTCTTCACGCCCCCTGCAAGCTGGGCAGCGACGGCATCGCGACCAAGGAATGGGATCCCGGATTTCACCTTCATCGCCCATGCCAAGCCTGCCTCGACCGGCGTATGGTCAGGCCCGATATCAGCCCCCCAGGCGCGATAGCCCTTTTCCAACCGCAGCGTCTCGATCACCCGGTAGCCCGCATTGGTGACCCCGCCCGCCGCCATCAGCGCCTCATAGACGGTGACGGCGACTTCGGTCGGCATGTGAAGCTCCCACCCAAGCTCGCCGACATAGGTCACCCGCAAGGCCCAGACCGGACAGCCTGCAATGGAGATCTCGCGCGCGGTGGCGAAGGGGAAGGCGGCGTTCGACAGATCATCGCGGGTCAGTCCCTGCAGGATCTCGCGTGACCGTGGACCCATCAGCGACAGCGCAGTAAAGCCGGAGGTGACATCCAAGATCTGAACGTCGCCGCACAAGTTTCTGTTTATCCAGTCGAAATCATGCGTCGCAAAACCGGTTCCGGTGACGATGTAGAATTCGTCACGCGCCTTCCTGACCACTGTCACATCGCATTCGATCCCGCCCTTGTGGTTCAGCATCTGGGTGTAGACCAAGCTCCCAACCGGGCGATCTACATTTCCGGCGGCGATCCAGTTCAGCGCCTTGGCGGCATCCGGGCCCTTGACCGCGAATTTCGCAAACGAGGTCTGGTCGATCAGGATAGCGCCTTCCCGCGCCGCCTTGTGTTCACGGCCCACGGCATCGAACCATCCGGGGCGCTGATAGGAATAGCGGTCAACCGGTTCCTCTCCCGGTCCCGCAAACCAGTTCGGACGCTCCCAGCCAAGCTTTTCCCCGAATGATGCCCCTGCCACCTTCAGATGCGCGTAAAGGGGTGAGCGGCGCGAAGGCCTTGCCGACTTCATTTCTTCGGACGGCCAGGCGATGGTGTAATGCTTGGCATAGGCTTCTGTCGTGCGGGTGCGGACATAGTCGGTCGATCGGTGCATCGGGCCAAAGCGGCGGATGTCGACGGGCCAGAGGTCATAGGGCGCGGTACCAGTCGCCACCCATTCTGCCAGCGCCATGCCCGCCCCGCCGCCAGACGCGATGCCAAAGGCGTTGAAGCCCGCGCCGACGAAGAAGTTCCGCAGCTCGGGGGCCTCGCCCAGAATGAAATTCCCATCGGGGGTAAAGCTTTCCGGCCCGTTGATCAGTTGCTTGACTCCAGCGTTGGCCAGCGCGGGGACACGGGCAATCGCATCCTCCATGAACTGGCCGTAGTGGTCGTAGTCGCTGTTCAGAAGCTCGAAGTGAAAGCCCTCGGGAATGCCGTTTTCAGCCCATGGTTTCGGGTTCGGCTCATAGCCGCCCCAGACCAACCCACCAACGTCTTCCTTCCAATAGGTTAGCCGATCGGGATCGCGCAGGGTCGGCAGCGTTGGCGCCACGCCGGGGATCCTTTCGGTAACCATGTATTGGTGTTCGACCGAAACGAGCGGCACGTTGACCCCCACCGTCGCCGCCAAAGTGCGCGTCCATTGCCCCGCGCAACAGACGACCTTTTCGCATTCGATGGTACCGAAGGGGGTTTCCACCCCGCGAATGCGGCCCTCTTCGACGATGATCCGGGTGACCGGGGTATCTTCGAAAATCTTCACCCCGGCCATCCGAGCGCCTTTGGCAAGGCTTTGGGTGATGTCCGAGGGGTTCGCCTGCCCGTCAGTCGGCAGAAAGGCCGCGCCGACCAGGTCATCGATGGTCATCAGGGGCCAAAGATCCTGCGCCTCTTTCGGGGTCAGAAGATGCATCTCCAGTCCGAAGCTATGCGCCGTGGTCGCCTGCCGCTTCACCTCGGTCCAGCGTTCGGCGTTGCAGGCCAGGCGCAGGCCGCCGTTCATCTTCCAGCCGGTTTGCAGGCCCGTCTCGGCTTCCAAGGATTTGTAAAGCGCCACCGAATGGCCCAGAAGCTGGGTGATGTTGGCGGACGTGCGCAACTGCCCCACGAGACCGGCAGCGTGGAAGGTCGTCCCTGAAGTCAGCTTCTTGCGCTCAAGCAAGACAGTGTCGGTCCACCCAAGCTTGCCCATGTGATAGGCAACCGACGTGCCGACGATGCCGCCGCCTATGATGACAACGCGGGCGGTGCTGGGAAGGTTTGTCATTTCAAGGTCCTGTAGGTCGCGAACGCCGCGCGATAGGTTTCAAGATAGCTGGCCGTATAGGCTGAATAGTCGAAATCAAGTTTGGAATGGATTTCCTGCACCATCGACCACATCGCCTCACGCAACGCCGCTGCAGCTTTCATGGCCCGGTAGCGGGACCACAGGTCACCATCGGGCTTAACGCCATAGTAGGTGGCCAAAAGCCAATCCTCTTGCGTGGCGTCCAGCCCATTGTTCGCCGCAAGGCCTCCAAGGTCAAAGAGGGGAGACCCCCAACCGGCATAATCCCAGTCGATCAGCCACATCCGGCTGCCATCATGCAGGAAGTTGGCGGGCAAAAGGTCGTTGTGGCCGAAAACCAGCTCGATCCGCCCTACCGCCGCTTCAAGCTCGGCCGCTTCATTCAGAAGCCCATGTACCACCGGAAGGTGTTCCGAGGCTCCGTCGCGCAAGGTCCCGGCATAGTCACGCAGCACTTGGAAGACCCAGAATGTTAGCGCGGGGCCCCGCAAGTGCCGAGGAATTTCGCGATGGGTCTGCTTGACCAAGGCGAGTGCAAGGTCAAGATTTGCGGGTTCTCGCAAATCTTCGGCGGTCATGGTGCGGGCTTCGATGAACTCGATCACTAAGGCCCCCGGCTCGTGGTATAGAACCGCGGGCGAAACGCCCGCCGCATGCGCCGCGTGGCTGGCCGCCAACTCGTTGAACCTCATGATCTGATGCACGGGGATATCATCACCGATCCGCACCACGGCGCGGCGGTTTTCATCCGTGACCAAAACGTTAAGGTTGGTGATCCCGCCGCCCAATGGAACGGCTGTGGCCTTGCCCGACCAGATCGGCAAGGCAAGGGCGCGGTCAATCGGATTGATCGGGGATGTCATCGGTGCTTCACCAGATTCGACGCCTCGCGCGCCTCGCGGCCTTACCGGGCAGACTGATCAGGCCCGTGTCACAAGTCAAAGCCAATTCCAACCTGCTAGATCCCCAGAAAAACAACAAGTGCGGCAGCCAATGCCGGCGCCGTCTGCACGTAAAGGATCCGTCGCGAGACCGTTATCGCCCCAAAAATTCCGGCGGTTGCCACACAGGCCAGATTGAATAGCGCCAACCCCTGCCCGGCACCTGAAATCCCCTGATGCAGGGCAAGACCAAGGCCCGCAGCAAGAAACCCGTTGTAAAGCCCCTGGTTCGCGGCAAGGACACGGCTCGCCTCGGCGAATTCAGGCGTGGTCCCGAAAATGCGGCGGACAAGCTCTGTCCGCCAAAGAAGCATCTCCATCACCAGAACCCACAGGTGGATAGCTGCCACGACTAGGACCAGCGCCGAGCCGATCATGCCACGGGCATCCGGGCCTCGGCCATGCCGGCATACCAGCTTGAGCCAAACGGAATCACCTGGTCGTCAAAATTGTAGGCCGGGTGATGCACCATCGCCGTGTCACCGTTGCCGACGAAGATATAGGCGCCGGGCCGTTCGTTCAGCATATAGCTGAAATCCTCGGCCCCCATCAGCGGCGGGGTGTTGGTGTCGCAATTCCCCGAGACTTGACGCGCCACTTCGGCTGCGAATTCGGTGTTGTCTTCGGCATTCACCGTCACCGGATAGCCGCGCTGATAATCTATTTCCGCCCGCGCACCCAGTGCCAGCGCCGTGCCCTCGACCACTTCAGCCAGCCGTTTTTCGACAAAGTCCTGCAGCTTGCCGTCCAGCGTGCGGACCGTACCCTTCATCTTCACTTCCTGCGGGATCACATTGTGCGCCGGGCTGTCGGTTTCTACCGTGCAGACCGAGATCACTAGCTGCTTCATCGGGTCGGTGTTGCGGCTGACGATAGTCTGGATCGCGACGATGATATGGGCGGCAACGACCGTGGTGTCGATGCAGTCATGCGGCTTCGCGGCATGGCCACCCTTGCCGGTCACCACGATTTCAAACTGATCCGCAGCGGCCATCATCGCACCGGAGCGAATGGCGAACTGGCCAACGGGGATGCCGGGCATATTGTGCATCCCGTAGACTTCGTCGATTTTCCAATGAGTTATCAGCCCGTCCATCACCATCTCGCGCCCGCCACCACCGCCTTCTTCGGCAGGCTGAAAGATGCAGACGACCTTGCCGTCAAAATTCCGCGTCTCGGCCAGATACTTTGCCGCGCCCAGCAGCATCGCCGTGTGCCCGTCATGGCCGCAGGCATGCATCATGCCCGGCGTTTTCGAGGCATAGGGCACCCCCGTCTGTTCCCTGATCGGCAGCGCGTCCATGTCGGCGCGCAATCCGATGACGCGGCCCTTGCTATTCGTCCGCCCCTTGATCACTGCAACAACGCCCGTGCGCCCGATACCTTCGGTCACTTCATCGCAACCAAAGCTGCGGCAAAGCTCGGCCACGCGGGCGGCGGTGCGATGCACTTCGAACAGAAGCTCGGGGTTTTCATGAAAATCGCGCCGCCAGGCGGTTATTTCGGGCAAAAGCTCGGCAAAGCGGTTTTTCACGGGCATGGTGGTCTCCTTTGACCCAAGGGTGAGCCTTTCGGGTCAAGACGGCAAGAGGGATCAAAGACCCATCGCGGGCTCGATCTTGCTGCCATCGGTAAACCGGCCAAATCGGAACCGGGTCAGATCGTGCCCCACCCTGCCCACGGTCACCAGATCGGCCAGCACCCGGCCCATTCCCGGCCCGATGCCAAAGCCGTGCCCACTCATCCCTGTAGCGATTGTCAGGCCGGGGATCGGTGCGTGGTCCACCACCGGCACGACATCGGGCATTGTGTCGATCATCCCGGCCCAAACCGTGCGCAGCTCTGGCTTCCCAAGCGCGGGGAAGGCCTTGGCAAAGGCAGACTGTGCCCGCGCGAGGGTTTTCAGGTTTGGGGGTGGATTCAGGATCCGCTGCCGCTCAAAGGGGCTGATCTCATCGGCTCCCCACCGGCGCGGGGTGCCCCAGGCATCGGGAAAGCCCTTTGGCGCAAACGGACGAAAACGGCTGAGCCGTCGGTCCTGCCGCAGGATCGGCAAGTAGGAAAAAAACGAATGGAACGCGTCCGGCCCGATGAAGAAATCGTCCTCCGAGCCGCCAGAGGCCAGCGTATAGCCCCCATCCGCGCGGCGACGGAAGCCGATGTCATCGTCCGCCGCGCAGCCCGGAAAGATTTCCGGCATCGGAGCCGTCGCTGCAACAGTTGCCCGTGTCGAAAGCTGCGGGATCCTGACCCCATGCTGTTGCAGGAACAGCCGAGACCATGCCCCGGCGGCCACGATCACATGATCAGTGGCCACACGACCGGCTTCGGTCACTACCCCCACGACCCTGCCCCCGGCGATGTCCAGCGCCCGGACCGCACAAGCCTCGCGCAACATCACACCCCGCGCCGCAGCCGCTGCGGCCAGCGTGGGAACCGCTGTCCAAGGCTCGGCCATCGCATCCGACCCGGTCCAAAGACCGCCTTTCCACGGGGCCACTGCTCCCTTCAGGCGCGAATCAACCTCTGCCGAGGTCTGCATCCGGGTCTCGACCCCATGTGCCTTGGCATGGGCGGTCCAGGCCTCAAACTCCGCCATCTCCCTGTCGGTCTTTGCAATATAGAGGACACCGGACTGCCGGAACCCAAGCTGATCGCCCAGCTCAGCCGCAAGGTTGCGCCAGATCGATAGACTTTCCACCATGATCGGCAATTCGCCGGGGTCGCGGCCCTGCTGGCGGATCCAACCCCAGTTGCGACTGGATTGCTCTGCTGCGATTCGACCCTTTTCGCAGACTAGGACCGACAACCCTTTCGCCCGCAGGAACCAGGCTGCCATCACACCGATGATGCCGCCACCGATGATGACGACATCCACCCGCTGAGGCAAAGGTCCCGCAAAACGCACCGGGCTGGCCACTGAAATTGGAAAACTCATGTCAGTCGCTCCAGCAGCCTTTCCATGAAGCGTTGCCCGGTCAGAAACTCCGACAGTTCCAGAAACTCATCGGGTTGATGCGCCTGCGCAATGTCACCCGGCCCGCAGACGACAGCCGAATAGCCCGCGTCCTGAAACTGCCCGGCTTCAGTGCCGTAAGAGACGACACCCGACGCATTCTCGCCAGTCAAAGCCCGCGCCAAAGCCTCAGCCTCGCCCTGCTCCTCGGGGCGCAGGGGCGGCACGTCGAAGAATTTCCGCAGATGCACCCCTGCCTCGGGTCGCTTGGCCTTCAAGGCGGCGTCAAGCTGCATTGCCGCCGCGCGGAACTCGCCGGCCCGTCCCTCCGGGTCTTCGCCCGGAACGCAACGCATCTCGACCGAAAACCGGCAATCAGCAGCAGTGATATTGTCCGCCGTACCGCCCTGAATTTGTCCCACATGCAGCGTCGTGAAAGGCGGGCGGAACCGGGCCGCCACTGGCCCGGGCGTCAGCGCCATGATCTCGGCGTTCTTGTCATTTACCCACTGGATCAGCCGCGCGCCTTCCATGATCGCCGACACGCCTTCGGGCAGCAGCGAGGAATGCACCTCGAACCCCTTCACATGCACGTCGTACCCAGTGCCGCCCTTGTGCCCGGTGACAATCTTCATCCCCGAAGGCTCGCCAATCAGCGCCGCCGATCCTTTCGGCACCACCGCCTGCATCGTCGCGATCATCGGAGGTGCGCCAGTGCAGCCCAGTTCCTCATCATAGGACAGCGCCAGTTGCAGGGGTCGCGTCACGCCCCGCTGCGCGGCCTGAACCAAGGCCCAGACCGCCAGAGCGACATAACCCTTCATGTCGCAGGTCCCGCGCCCGTAAAGCCGCCCGTCACGCTCTGTCACAGTCCAGGGGTCTGTAGTCCACGCCTGCCCTTCAACCGGCACAACGTCGGAATGGCCCGACAACACTACGGCCCCCTCAATCCATGGCCCTGCATGGGCAATCAGCGCAGCCTTTTGCCGGTCCTCATTCCAATGACGAAAGCATTTCACCCCATGACCGGTTAGATAGCCTTCAAGCCAATCGACCAGCGCCAGATTCGATTCGCGGCTCACGGTTGGAAACTTTACCAGCCGATCAAGAAGTTGACGCGGGGTCAGGATATCACTGTCGGTCACAATTCTTTCTCCCAGATGTTGGGGCCAAGGTCACCGGTGGGCCGCGTCCTGTCAACATCTGGCATTATGCCGGGCCTCTCGGTCATTCTGCCATCGGTGTTCGCTGGAATGCCGCAGCATTTCGGGATTGATAGAAAAGACGGAATCGTGAAGAGTTAGCGTCAAGCGGGGCAGCCCTTTAGCCAGAACCGAAGCAAAACACTAACAATAACAATAACAAGACGCGACACGGGGAGTTATGTATGGCCGATGGGGCCGCGCCAGTCCTTGAAGTCAGGGGCCTTAAGACGGTTTTCCGCACCCGCGGCGGGGAAATCCATGCCGTCAACGACGTCAGCTTTACCCTTCACCCCGGCGAACTTCTGGGGGTTGTCGGAGAAAGTGGCTCGGGAAAGTCCGTGACGATGATGTCGCTTCTGCGGCTCTTGCCGGCCCCGCCCGCCGACATTCGTAGTGGCACAGCCAAGCTCAATGGCCGCGACCTTCTGGCCATGACCGATGCCGAATTGCGCGCCACCCGTGGTGCCCGCGTCGGCTTTGTCTTCCAGGACCCGATGACCTCGCTTAACCCGGTCTTCACGCTGGGCAACCAGATCATGGAGCCGTTGATCAAGCATAAGGGCATGACCAAGCGTCAGGCCGAAACCCGTGCGGTCGAGCTTCTGGAGCTTGTCGGCATCCCCGATGCGCGCCGCAGGCTGTATCAATATCCCCACCAGTTTTCCGGCGGCATGCGGCAGCGGGTGATGATTGCCATAGCGCTCGCCTGCGACCCCGATGTGCTAATTGCGGATGAACCCACGACTGCGCTGGACGTCACGATCCAGGCTCAGATCCTGGAATTGGTGAAGGAACTTCGGCAAAAGCTGGGCATGGCGATCATCTGGATCACCCATGACCTTGGCGTCATCGCAGGCATCGCCGATCGTGTCATTGTCATGTATGGCGGTCAGGTCGTCGAACAGGCCCCGGTCAAGGAATTGTTTGCCAATCCACAACATCCCTATACCCGCGCGCTTTTGCAGACGATCCCGCGCATCTCGGGCGAGCGGTCGGAGCGTCTGAAAGTCATCGAAGGCCAGCCACCGATCCTGACCGGCCCGCTGACCGCCTGCCCCTTCCGGGCGCGCTGCGAATATCGCCACGATGCTTGTGATGCGACGAATCCGCCTCGCCGTGCCATTGATGGGCAAGCGGTCGGCGAAGGCCATGATGTCGCGTGCCATTGGTATGCCCTGGCAAAGGTGGAGATGGCGAATGCTTGACGCCAACCCGGCTCCATTGGTCCAAGTCGAAGACCTGAAGATGCATTTCCCGATCTACACCGGGCTTTTCCGCAAGCACACCGGCGACGTGAAGGCCGTGGATGGCGTTTCATTCCAGATCATGGCAGGCCAGACCCTTGGCCTTGTTGGCGAATCCGGTTGTGGCAAGTCCACCGTCGGTCGGGCAATGCTGCGGCTTTATGAGCCGACCGCAGGCCGCGTCGTGATCGACGGCGAAGATGTGGCCAAGCTGTCTCCCGAAGCGCTGCGCAAGAAGCGCCCGTCGATGCAGATGGTCTTCCAGGACCCGCAAGCATGCCTTAACCCCCGGATGACGCTGGAGGAAATCGTCAGCGAACCTCTGGACGAACACACTGACTGGAGCCGCGACAAAAAGTTGGAGCGCGTCTACGAGTTGATGGACCAGGTCGGCCTGAACCGCCGCTTCGTCAATCGCTTCCCGCATGAATTTTCCGGCGGCCAGCGCCAGCGCATCGGAATTGCCCGCGCCTTGGCGCTGAAACCGCAATTCATTGTCTGTGATGAACCGATTGCAGCCCTTGATGTGTCGATCCAGGCGCAGGTGGTGAACTTGCTGGAGGATCTGCAGGCCAAGCTTGGCCTCACCTATCTGTTCATCAGCCATGACCTTTCGATGGTGCGCCACCTCGCCCAACGGGTGGCCGTGATGTATCTTGGCCGGATTGCCGAGCTGTCGCCTTCCAAGGACCTTTACGCCCGGCCGCTGCATCCTTACGCCGAGGCGCTCTTGTCAGCGGTCAACGAACCCGACCCGGAACTTGCGGCCCGCCGCAACCGGATCATCCTGAAGGGTGATGTGCCCTCGCCCGCCAACCCGCCCAAGGGCTGCAACTTCTGCACCCGCTGCCCCAAAGTCATGGACATTTGCCGGTCGGTCAAACCCGATCTGGTCGAGGTAGAGCCCGGCCGTCAGGTCGCCTGCCATCTTTACGGGATTCAATCTGCCACCGGATCAACCGGCGGAACCGAGGCCATCGAGCGTAAACAACAAGGAGTGAACCAATGAAACTAAGAACTGCCCTTCTGGGCGCAGTCGCGGTCATGGGCCTGTCGCCCGCCGCATTTGCCGATCGCGGCACGGATGGCGAGGTCAAACTGACCTTCCCGCAAGCCGTGTCGATCATGAACCCCTACCTTTCGGGCGGCACCAAGGACATCTACGCCTCCTCGATGGTGCTTGAGCCGCTGGCCGGCCTGACGCCCGAGGGCACGCTGGTGCCAAAACTGGCTGCCGAAATCCCGACGCTGGAAAATGGCGGCGTCTCTGCCGACATGACCTCGATCACCTGGAAACTGCAGCCGGGCCTTCTGTGGTCCGATGGCAGCGCGGTCACCGCAGCTGATGCTGTCTTCACCTGGCAGTACTGCACCCATCCGGAAGGCGGCTGCAGCCAAGCCACCAAATACGAAGGCGTCGCTTCGGTCGAAGCAGTCGATGACGCCACGATCAAGGTGACCTTCGACGGCCCGAAAGCAAACCCCTACACCGCTTTCGTCTCGGCTCTGGCCCCAATCATCCAGAAAGCCCAGTTTGAAGCCTGCATCGGCGCTGCTGCTCCGACCTGCACGGATGCAAACAACATGCCGATCGGCACTGGCCCGTTCATGGTCACCGGCTTCACCGTCAACGACACCGTGTCGATGGCGATGAACCCGAACTACCGCGACCCGGCGAAACCGGCCTTCGCGACCGCCATGATCAAGGGCGGCGGCGATGCGGAAAGCTCGGCCCGCGCGGTCATGGAAACCGGCGAATTCGATTACGCCTGGAACACCCAGATCCCTCCGGACAGCCAGGCTGCTATGGCCGCAGCTGGCAAGGGCGAGTTTGTGGTGGCCTTCGGCACGCTGGTTGAGCGGATCGAGATGAACACCACCGACCCGTCGGCCGATCTGCCGGAAGGCGAACGTGCGACCGCCAAGCATCCCCACCCGTTCCTGTCGGACATCAAGGTGCGGACCGCGCTTTCCATGGCGATCGACCGCTCGATCCTGGTTGAAGTCGGCTACGGCGCTGGCGGCAAACCGACCTGCAACGTCATCCCGGGGCCGGAAGGCTGGGCATCGGACAACACCGCTTGCCTGACCCAGGACCTTGAAGGCGCCAAGGCGCTTCTGGAAGAAGCAGGCTGGACCGACAGCGACGGTGACGGCATCCGTGACAAGGATGGCAAGAAACTGCACATCCTGTACCAGACCACCGTCAACCCGATCCGCCAGGACTTCCAGGCGCTGATCAAGGATTGGTGGACTGAAATCGGCGTTGAAGTCGAACTCAAGTCGATCGATCCGGGCGTCTTCTTTGGCGGTGACGCGGGCTCGCCCGACACCTTCCAGAAGTTCTATGCCGACGTCGAGATGTATGCCAACAACTCGGAAATGCCGGACCCGGAGAGCTATCTGAGCCAGTACATGTGTTCCAAGGCTCCGACCCCGGAAAGCCAGTGGCAGGGTGAAAACATCAACCGTTTCTGCGATCCGGCCTATGACGCCCTGATCACCGAACTCGGCACCACCACTGACATGGCCAAGCGGCAAGAGATTGCCATCAAGCTGAACGACATGGTGACCAAGGACAGCATGATCGTTGTTCCTCTGGTCCACCGTGGCACGCTCTCGGCGCATTCGAACGCGCTGGGCGGTGTCCAGATCAACGCTTGGGACTCGGAACTGTGGAACGTCGCGGACTGGTTCCGCGTGAAGTAATCCACCACCTGCGGGGCCGGTTATCCGGCCCCGCATCTTCTTTCCTTTCACGCCGGGCGATCAGCTGAATGCTCACCTTTACGCTTCGCAGGCTTCTCTTGGCCATTCCGACCTTGCTGGTCATCTCGCTCGTGATCTTCCTTCTGGTCGATCTCGCGCCGGGATCACCCTTGTCGCAAATTCCGCTGACCGTTCCCCCCGATGTCCGCCAGAAGATGATCGAGGCGCTGGGTGCCGATCAGCCGGTGATGTTCCGCTATGTCCTGTGGCTGCGGCAGTTTTTCTGGGTCGAACCAATGAACCTGTTCGACGGCTGGTTCGGCACCCACATTGTCGAGGGTGAACAACGCATCCTATCCTGGCAATCGCGCAGCCCCGTCTTCTCGATCATCGGCGAACGCATTCCGCAAACCCTGATCGTGATCGGCACCGCCTATCTGGTCGGCATCCTGATCGCGCTGCCCATCGGCATCTATTCCGCCTATCGCCAGTATTCGCTGTTCGATCAGATCGGGACGCTATTTGCGATGATCGGCTTTTCCGTGCCGACCTTCTTTTCCGGCACGCTCTTCATCATCATCTTCTCGGTCTGGCTTGGCTGGTTGCCGACCAAGTATGACACCACGCTTCAGGTGATAGACTGGGCCAGCTTCCTTGAGCAGATCAAGCAGATGATCTTGCCCGTCATGACTTTGGGTCTGGCTAACGCCGCCTCGATCAGCCGCTACATGCGGTCTTCGATGCTGGACAACATGGGCATGGATTATGTCCGCACTGCCCGCGCCAAGGGGCTGAGCGAGCGGGTCGTGGTTCTAAAGCACGTGTTGCGCAATTCGCTGATCCCGGTGGTGACCGTCATCGCCCTTGGCATCCCGTCGATCTTCGGCGGTGCCATCATCACCGAAAACCTTTTTGGTGTGAACGGAATCGGCGCCGCGCTGATCGGGGCTATCCAGGCCAGCGACATTCCGATGGTCCAGACCCTCGCCTTTATCTTTGCCGTGCTGATCGTGCTTTTCAACCTGATCGCCGATGTGCTGTACGGCTTCCTTGACCCCCGGATCCGCTATGACTGATGCAAGCACGACCCCGCCGAAACCGGCCAGCCAGCTGCGGGACATCTGGCAGCAATTCCGGACCCATAAAGGGGCCCTGTTCGGGCTGATCACGCTTAGCATTCTGGTCCTTGCTGTACTGATCGGCCCCTATCTCTGGATCCCCGACGACCTGACCGTCGCGCAAGAAATGAAGATCAAGAACCAGGGACCAAGTTTACGCTTCCCGCTTGGCACTGACCAACTTGGCCGGGACATGCTGTCGCGTGTCCTTCTGGCCGGGCGCGTGTCGCTGGCTGTGGGCTTTGTCGCCATGGTCATCGCAATCGTGTTCGGCACCTTCATCGGCATCGTCGCTGGCTATTTCCGCCGCATGGAAGGCCCGTTGATGCGGCTGACCGACATGTTCCTCGCTCTGCCACTGATCCCGCTGCTGCTCGTTATGGTCATGCTCTTCCGCGACAAGGTTGCCGCGATTATTGGCCCGGAACTTGGGGCCTTCCTGCTGATCGTCTTTGCCATCGGCATTACCTCATGGATGGCCACTGCCCGGATCGTCCGGGGCGAGGTTCTGACGTTGAAGGAACGTGAGTACGTCCTTGCCGCCCGTTCCATCGGCGCGCGCCCGAACCGCATCATCCTGCGCCATATCCTGCCGAACGTGGTGTCGCCCGTCATGGTCGCCGCAACCCTTGGCGTGGCAGATGCGATCATCACCGAATCCGTGCTCTCATTCCTTGGCCTAGGATTCCCGCCCGATTTCCCTACCTGGGGCCGGCTTTTGAACGACGGGCTGCAATACATGCAGATCTACCCCGAGCGCATCATCTGGCCCGGCCTTGCGATCTCGTTGACCGTGCTTAGCGTGAACTACATCGGCGACGGGCTGCGCGACGCTTTGGATCCCCGCATCCGGGGTCGCTAAGCCCCGTCAATGCAGATCATTTCGGAGCCGCCGGATCATCAGCCAGACCAGCCCAATGACCGGCAAAACCAGCATGGCCAACAGCCCTTCCTTGGCGATCCCTGCGGCATGGGCCAAAGGTGCCGCAAGATAGGCCGCCAGACTGACGGCATAATAGCTGATCGCCACCACAGACAGGCCTTCAACCGTGTGCTGAAGCCTCAGTGCAAGGTCAGCCCGCCGGTCCATGCTTTCCAAAAGCCGCTGGTTCTGTGCCGAGCGTTCAACATCCACCCGCGTGCGCAATAATTCCGCCGCCCGCTCCGCCCGTTCGGCCATCGCTTTCAGCCGGCCTTCGGTTGATCGAACAGTCCGCATCGCCGGGTCATAGCGGCGGGTCATGAACTCGCCAAAGCTTTGCCGCCCGCCGATCCGCTGCTCGCGCAGCGCCTCGATCCGTTGGGTGACAATCGCCTCATAGGCCGCCGTTGCACCGAAGCGGAAGGAATACTGCACCGCCAGACTTTCCAGTTCGGCCGAAATGCTAAGAAGCTCATGCAGCGCCGCCTCGGACGCCGGTTCCGCATGATCCAGCCCCGACACCAGCGCCGCAAGCTTCGGGTCAAGTGCATTCAACCGCGTCCCCAGCGTCCGGCAGCGCATCAGCCCCAGCATCGACATCGCGCGATAGGTCTCGATCTCGCACAAGCGCTGCACGATCCGCCCCACCCTTCGCGGGCCAGTGCCCGGCTGGACAAAGACCGCAAACCGCATATGCCCCGCCGGGTCGATCCGGAAATCCCCGGCGACCACGGCTGCCCCATCTACCACCCGAGCAATTGCCAGGCTTTCGGGAACGAACCAATCCTCGACCCGCGCCAACAGCGCCGCTTCGCTTTCCGGCATCACCTCGACCCGGATCAGAAGCGACACCATCCGCTTTCCAGGAGAGTCAGCCAACCAGTCATCGGGCAGAACCTCGGCATCCGCTGGATCAAAAGCCCGCGCCGACAGGCCCTTGGTAAAGGCCGAATAGGTCACGAATTCGGTATGACTTTCCCATTTCAACTCGGCCCGGCCAATTGGCCCCTGAAAATGCGTGGCACCGGGTTGCGGATGCGGGCTGCCGTGCCGGTCAAGCAGCGCCAGCAGATGACGCAAGTCAGCGTCCCGGTCGCGGTTATGCGCCTGCACCGGTTCCTTGATCGCCACATAGTGCGCCGTCGATGGCACCTCCAGCGCGGGAAAGGGGCGCGCGTGCAACTCGTTCACAGTGGCATAGCGCAGGGGATGATCGGCAATCGGCATGGGTCTCGTCCTGTGGCCAAACTGGCCCCGAACAGCGATTAGCCGGAATTATCGTGGAATTCCATAGCTTTATCGGCATGCCATCGCATACAGCAGGCGGACGGAAAACCAGCTCTGGCCCGACCTTGCGCGACAGAACGTAAGGTGGGCAATATTGCCCACCCTACGAAGCATTCAGTCGATCATCGGCAGCAGGGCATCAAGGCTCTTCTTTGCGTCGCCATAAAACATCCGGGTGTTTTCCTTGTAGAACAATGGGTTCTCGATCCCGGAATACCCAGTCCCCTGTCCGCGCTTCGAAACAAACACCTGTTTCGCCTTCCAGCATTCCAGCACCGGCATCCCCGCGATGGGCGAGTTCGGGTCTTCCTGTGCAGCGGGGTTCACGATGTCGTTTGAGCCGATGACGATAGCCACATCCGTGTTCGGGAAGTCATCGTTGATCTCGTCCATTTCCAGCACGATGTCGTAAGGCACCTTTGCCTCGGCCAGAAGCACGTTCATGTGGCCCGGCAGACGCCCCGCAACAGGGTGAATGGCAAAGCGCACAATCTTGCCCTTGGCCCGCAGCTTCCGCGTCAGCTCGGAAACCGATTGCTGGGCCTGTGCCACTGCCATGCCATAGCCCGGGATGATGATGATTGAATCCGCGTCGTTCAGCGCCGCAGCCACACCTTCGGCGTCAATCGCGATCTGCTCACCCGTTACTTCCATCTGCGGCCCTGTCGTATTGCCGAAGCCACCAAGGATCACCGAAATGAACGACCGGTTCATCGCCTTGCACATGATGTAGCTCAGGATCGCCCCGGAAGAGCCGACCAGCGCGCCCACGACGATCAGAAGGTCGTTCGACAGCGAGAAACCAATCGCCGCCGCCGCCCAGCCGGAATAGCTGTTCAGCATCGACACCACGACCGGCATGTCCGCGCCGCCGATCCCCATGATCAGGTGATAGCCGATGAACAGCGCTGCCGCCGTCATCCCCAACAGTGCCAACGTGCTTCCCGTCTGGATATAGACCACCAACAGCGCCACCGTAATCAGTGCGGCTCCTGCATTCAAAAGGTGCCCGCCCGGCAGCTTTTTCGCCTTGCCGTCGACCTTGCCCGCCAGTTTGCCGAAGGCAATGACCGACCCGGTAAATGTGACCGCACCGATGAAGATGCCAATGAAGGTCTCGACCCGCAGGATGGTGATTTCCACCCCGGTCTTGTGGGCGACCACGGCGGCGAACCCGTCCAGAGCGGCGCGCGCGGCCTCGTCCATTCCGACAACGCGGACCATCTCGATATGGGTGTTAAAGCCGATGAAAACCGCCGCCAGACCGACAAGGCTGTGCATCGCCGCCACAAGCTGCGGCATTTCCGTCATCTGCACTCGCTGCGCGACGATCCAGCCGATGGCCCCACCGCCCGCGATCAGTGCGACCGACAGCCACCAAAGGCCAAAGCCGGGGCCGTACAGCGTGGCGGCAACCGCCAGCGCCATGCCGGTGATCCCGTACCAGACCGCGCGCTTGGCGCTTTCCTGTCCTGAAAGCCCCCCCAGCGACAGGATGAAAAGAACTGCTGCAACGACATAAGCCGCCGTGGTGAATCCGTATGCCATGGCTGCTTTCCCCTTACGACTTCTGGAACATGGCAAGCATGCGCCTTGTGACCATGAAGCCACCGAAGATGTTGATCCCGGCCATGAAGACCGCCAAGGCCGCGAGGATGATCACCAGGACCGACCCCGATCCGATCTGCATCAGCGCGCCCAGGATGATGATCGACGAAATCGCGTTCGTCACCGCCATCAACGGCGTGTGCAAGCTGTGGCTGACGTTCCAGATCACCTGGAAGCCGATGAACACCGACAGCACGAAGACGATGAAGTGGCTCATGAAGCTTGCGGGGGTGTAAAGCCCGGCCAGCAGCATCAGCGCGCCGCCAACCGCCAAAAGCGTCACCTGACTGCGGGTCTGCGCCTTGAAGGCCGCCACCTCCTGCGCCCGGCGTTCTTCCGGCGTCAGTTCCTTGGCCTTTTCTTTCGGCTTCTGTGCCGCAATCGCCGCGATCTTCGGCGGTGGCGGCGGATAGGTCACTGCCCCCACATGTGCCACGGTAGCGCCCCGGATCACGTCATCCTCCATATTGTGCAGGATCACGCCGTCCTTCTTCGGTGTAAGGTCTGTCACCATGTGGCGGATGTTGGTCGAATAAAGTGTGCTGGCCTGGGCGGCCATCCGGCTGGGGAAATCAGTATAGCCGACGATTGTAACCCCGGTATCCGTGACAATCTTCTGGTCAGGCACCGTAAGATCGCAGTTGCCGCCGCGTTCGGCCGCAAGGTCGATGATGACCGATCCGGCCTTCATCATCCGCACCATGTCCTCGGTCCAAAGCTTCGGTGCCGGACGGCCGGGGATAAGGGCGGTGGTGATGACAATGTCCATCTCGGGCGCAAGCTCACGGAACTTCTTCAGCTGCGCTTCGCGGAATTCGGGCGACGACGGCGCCGCATAGCCACCCGTCGCAGCACCATCCTGAGCCTTCTCGGCAAAGTCGAGGAAGACGAAACTCGCCCCCATCGATTCGACCTGCTCGGCCACTTCGGGGCGCACGTCAAAAGCGTGGACGATGGCCCCAAGCGAAACGCTGGTACCCGTCGCTGCCAGACCCGCGACACCCGCCCCGACGATCAGAACCTTGGCGGGCGGCACCTTCCCGGCTGCCGTCACCTGACCGGTAAAGAAGCGCCCGAAATTCGCGCCCGCCTCGATAACCGCCCGGTAACCCGCGATGTTCGCCATCGACGACAGCGCATCCATTTTCTGCGCGCGGGAAATCCGCGGCACCATGTCCATAGCGATAACGGAAAGATGTTTCTTGGCTGCCTGCTCCAGAAGATCAGGATTCTGCGCCGGCCAGAAGAACGAGATCAATGTTTGCCCGTCGCTCAATGACCCAAGCTCAGCCGCCTCTGGGCCCCGCACCTTGACGATCACGTCCGAAGCCTTGATGACCGCAGCCGCATCCTTCAGGACCACAACCCCAGCCGCCGCATAAGCCGCGTCAGCAAACCCTGCCTTCGCGCCAGCACCCGCCTGAATGCAAGCCTGGTGCCCCAGCTTCGCCAGTTGAATCGCCGAATCCGGCGTCATCGCTACCCGGTTTTCACCCGGGAATACTTCCGTCAGTGCTCCGATTTTCACGCCTGGCCCTCGCTTCAAAACCTGCGTGTCACGCAGTGTTGGCTCGCGTTTACCATCGGACCGCCCGCATTCCTACCCTGCAATCGTACAAATCCACGCGGCATTTGCGCATTGAACGCCCCGCTGCCCAGGAAGCAATCATTTCAAGCTTGAAATTTCTGTTGCCCTCGCACATACCTGCCCCAAAGGACGAAGGACCCGACGATGCCCATCGATTTCGCTGCCACCAAGGCCCTCTTTGACCTGCCGGAAGGTGTGATCTACCTTGATGGCAACTCGCTTGGCCCCATGGTCAAAACTGCCCCCGCGCGGATGACCCAAGCCTTGCATGAATGGCAGGACCTTCTGATCCGTGGCTGGAACAAGGCCGGCTGGATGGCACAACCCGCGCAGATCGGCGACCGGATCGCTAAACTGATCGGCGCGCCTGCGGGGACTGTGGTCCTTGGTGACACCCTGTCGATCAAGGTCTATCAAGCCCTCGCCTCGGCGCTGGAGATGAACCCCAAGCGCCGCGTAATTCTGTCGGACACCGGCAACTTCCCGTCTGACCTTTATATGGCCGAAGGCCTCTGCCGCACGCTGGGCGGTCAGTATCGCCTGAAGACCGTCGCCCCGGAAGAGGTGATGTCCGCCATCGACGACAGCGTTGCCGTGACCCTGATCACCGAGGTCGACTACCGCACCGGTCGCCGCCATGACATGACCGATATCACCAAGCGCGCGCATGAGATGGGCGCTCTGACCGTCTGGGACCTGGCCCACAGCGCCGGTGCAATCCCGGTGAACCTGACCGCCGCCAAGGCCGATTTCGCTGTCGGCTGCACCTACAAATACCTCAACTCCGGCCCCGGCGGCCCGGCCTTCATCTATGTCGCCCCCCGCCATGCCGAGGTTGCCTGCCCTGCGCTCTCCGGCTGGCTTGGCCACGAATCCCCCTTCGACTTCGACCTTGGCTACCGCCCCGGCCGCGGGATCGAGCGGATGCGCGTCGGCAC
Source organism: Paracoccaceae bacterium (assembly GCA_947504705.1). Lineage (GTDB taxonomy): Bacteria > Pseudomonadota > Alphaproteobacteria > Rhodobacterales > Rhodobacteraceae > Tabrizicola. The sequence goes on along the minus strand of CANNIA010000008.1, from coordinate 18,527 downwards.
CCCTCCCGTCCTGCAAATCGCAGCCCTCGATGCTGCTCTTGATGTCTGGGAGGGCGTGGATCTTGCCGAAGTTCACCGCCAGTCTCTCCGCCTGCAGGACCAGTTCATCAAGGGCCTGGAAACCCGCGCGCCCATGCTCCAGCTCAACACCCCCCGCTCGCACCTCATGCGCGGCAGCCAGGTCAGCTATCGGCACCCCGAAGGCTATGCGATCATGCAGGCAATCATTGCCGAAGGCGTGATCGGCGACTTCCGCGCCCCTGACAACCTGCGTTTTGGCTTCACCCCGCTTTACATCGATGAAGACGATGTCGCCCGCGCCGTCAGCGTGATCGGCAAGATCATGGAATACGGCAGCTGGGACAAACCCGAATTCAAGCAACGCTCCCGCGTCACATGATCACCATCCACCCCTACCGCCCCGAGGATCGCGCAACCTGTGATCAGGTGTATTTTCGCGCAGTTCGCGAAGGCGCGTCGGGCTTCTATGATGCCGAAATGCTGGCGCACTGGGCCCCGGAAGTCGCCCCAGCCGACGACCACCCGGACAAGCTTCTTGATCAGGCCTGCTGGGTCAGCGAAGACGGGGGACAGATCACCGGCTTCATGTCTCTGATGCAAGATGGCCACCTTGATATGGCCTTTGTCCTGCCCGAAGTCATGGGTCAAGGTCATGCCGCCCGGCTTTATGACCAGCTTCTGGCCCATGCCCGGACAGTGGGGCACCCGGTCCTTACCGTGAAGGCCAGCGAATATTCGCGACGCTTCCTGTCCCGCCGGGGCTGGCAACATGAACGGGTCGAAGCCGTGACCGACGACGGCCCGGACTGCGAACTGAACCACATGTCCCTTTCGCTTGCCGATCCGGGACCAAAGGCATGAGGCCGGGACTCCCCCCCCTCTGCCGCCCCTCGGGCTGGGTCGCGCAGTGGCGCCGCATCGGCAATCTTTCGGTCTTGAACAGAAAGGCCCCTCTCTTTCCCTGAACCTGTGATTGAATGGAGAGAGATATGACAGATACACCCGAAAACCCCGCAAACGACGGCGCGCAGATGGCCTTTGACGGCCGGATGTCCTATGGCGATTATCTCAAGATCGACCAGATCCTGACCGCGCAATCCCCGATTTCCGCTGCACATGACGAACTTCTGTTCATCATCCAGCATCAGACCTCTGAACTCTGGATGCGCCTCGCGCTGCACGAAATGGACGCGATCCGCCGCAAGATTGCCGAAGATGCCCCGCGTGAGGCGTTCAAGATGCTCGCCCGTGTCAGCCGCATCTTCGAACAGCTCAATTCCGCCTGGGACGTCCTGCGCACCATGACCCCCGCCGATTACACGACGTTTCGTGTGGCGCTGGGTCAATCCTCGGGCTTCCAGTCCTGGCAATACCGGCTGATAGAATTCGCGGTTGGCAACCGCAACGCGGCGATGCTCGCGCCCCATGCCCACCGCGCCGACATCACCGCAAAGCTGGAAGCCGAACTCGCCCGCCCCACACTTTATGACGAAGCACTTCGGCTTCTGGCCCGGCAGGGCCTTCCGGTTCCCGGACACGTCCTTACACGCGACCTGCGGCAACCCTGGGCTCAGGACGATGCCGTGCAGGCGGTGTGGGAGACGGTCTACCGCGACCCGCAGGCGCATTGGCAAGCCTATGAACTGGCCGAGAAGCTGGTGGATTTCGAAGACTATTTCCGCCGCTGGCGGTTCAACCATGTGACCACGGTCGAACGCGTGATCGGCTTCAAACGTGGCACCGGCGGCACTTCGGGCGTGGCCTATCTGCGCCGCATGCTTGAGGTCCAGCTTTTCCCCGAACTTTGGGCGCTGCGCACCGGGCTTTAGACACAAGACCCGCCCGAGGCCCGAATACCGGGCCTCGGGCGATAAATATCTGCAAAATCACAGCTCTGTGATCGAGTTTTGGCACCTGCATTGTTTGACGCCTCCTCACGACTGCGTTACTTATCCACAGGTCACCCGAGGTAACCCACCTGCGGGGCTAAAGCATATGAGCGAAGCAATGCGTCTAAATGGTGCCCTTTTCCGCAAGACCGCAGCGCTGCCTGCAACCCTTGCTCTGATATTCGTTGCGGCCTGCGTTGATCCTTCGGTGACCGCTGGGTCAGCAAACCGCTCGGCGCTGCCGAAGCCCGGCGAGAACGTCTATATCGCGTCGATGGATGCGGGCATCCAGATTCCGGCCCTGCCGGTTGAAGAGATCCCCGAAAGCCACCGCCGCCAGGTCGTCGATTACGAGACGGATCAGGCGCCAGGCACGATCATCATCAACCCGAAGACCAAGCACCTTTTTTATGTCCTCGGCCACAACAAGGCGATCCGCTATGGCATCGCCGTTGGCCGCGCCGGCTTTGAATGGTCGGGCGAGGCGAATGTGGCCGAGAAAAAGGAATGGCCAACCTGGATTCCGCCCAAGGAAATGATCGCCCGTCGCCCCGAACTGGCTAAATTCGACGAAGTCGGCCAGCCCGGCGGCCCGACCAATCCGCTTGGCGCGCGCGCGATCTATCTTAACTCGAACGGCCGAGACTATGGCTACCGCATCCACGGCACCCCGGAGTGGGAGTCGATTGGCCATAACGCTTCGTCTGGCTGCATCCGGATGATCAACCAGGATGTGATCGACCTTTACAGCCGCGTACAGGGTGGGGAAAAGGTGATCGTGCTGACTTCGACGGGTGAGATGCCGACGGGTCTTTACATCCCGCCGACCATTGCTCCGAAGAAGCCCGTGCCGGAAATCCCGGCGGGTGCGATCCCGACCCTTGCCGTCCTGCCGCCACCGTCGATTGCCACTGGCACGGCCACGGCAGCAGCTGCAGTTGCCCCGGCTGCAACCACTGCTCCGGCGGCAACCGAAGTCCCGAAGTGCAAGGTTGCGTTGGTTGACGGGGTTTGCCCGCCTGATCAGGTCGAGAACTGATCTAGCCGGAAATGACAAAGGGGCCCGCAATTCACTTGCGGGCCCCTGTGCTTTTCCGACTGCCGTTTACAGCCAGGTATCGTAGTCACTGACCAGAAGATGCAGCGGTGCTTCATCTTCCTCGATTTCGGCGAACCGCCCGATGGGTTCGCGAAAGACGTTGTCGGTCAGATCATCATTGACCGTCGAAACCTCGCCGATCAGCACATCACCGCCTTCACCCCAGAACGCATGCCAATCCCCCGGCATCAGCGTGACGCTTTCGCCCGGTGCCAGCTTCAGCTTTTCCCCTGGCCCATAAGGTCGCGTGATCCCGTCACAGGCCACCACGCCACCCCTATCCCCGGCGAAACCGCCCTGCCCGTCCGAGCCATATAGCTCGACCACCAGCGTCGCCCCGCCACGGTTGATGATGTCCTCGGCCTTGATCACATGGGTATGCATCGGTGAAAGCTGACCCTGCTGCGAAATCAGCAGCTTCTCGGCATAGCACATCCCCCCGCCGCGCTGCAGATCGGCCAGCCGACCGTTGCGCAAGGTAAACAGGAACAGCCCCATCGCATCGAACCGACCCTGCCCGTAATCGGTGATGTCCCAGCCCATCCGGGCCTCGACGATCGCCCGGGCATCCTTGCGGGTCTTGAACGCCTCGGGCGACCAATAGGCAAAGGGCGGCAGGACAAAGCCGTGGCTGCGGATCAGATCATCTGCCGCGCGCATGATGTCGTTGATGCGGGATCGTTTCATCTTTCTCTCACTTTTGTCCCAGGCATCCGGTTGCCGGAATGCCCCGTCCGGTTTATCGCTGTGCATATCCCGTCACCTGCCAAAGATCGTCCCCAAGACCCCACGCACGACCTTCTGTCCTGTCCGGGTGCCAAGTTGACGCACGAAGCTCTTGGTAAAGGTGGTCAGGATCGAATCCGACCGGCTGGCATGGGTCTTTTCCGGCTTCGGCTCCGGTCTCGCCTCGGCCTCCTCTTGCCCCCCGTTCCAACGCTTAGCATGGCCAAACTCGCGTTCGCCCTGCGGTTCCGCCGCCGATCCGCCCGACTTGCCAGCCCGCGCCCGCAGCCTCTCCCAGGCGCTGTCGCGGTCAACAACCGTGTCGTACTTTCCCGCCACCGGAGAGGCCCGCATCACCTCGGCCCGAACCGCCGCGTCGATCGGCCCAAGCTGGCTGGACGGTGGGCGGATCAGCGTCCTTTCGGCAATCCCGGGTATGCCCTTTGCCTCAAGGAACGAGGTCACCGCCTCGCCCGTCCCCACATCCCGGATCGCCTCATCAATCTTGAATGCCGGGTTCGGACGATAGGTCTCGGCCGCCTTCGCCAAGTCCTTCTGGTCCTTCGCCGTAAAGGCCCGCAGGGCATGCTGCACCCGATTGCCCAATTGGCCAAGAATGTCATCGGGCACATCCGCCGGGTTCTGGGTGATGAAATAGACCCCAACCCCCTTGGATCGGATCAGCCGCGCCACCTGCTCCACCCGCGACACCAGCGCTTTCGGGGCATCCTTGAACAGAAGATGCGCTTCATCAAAGAAGAACACGAGCTTCGGTTTTTCGAGGTCACCAACCTCCGGAAGGCTTTCGAAGAGTTCCGAGAGCAACCACAGAAGGAAGGTCGCGTACATCCGAGGCGCGTTCATCAGCTTGTCGGCCGCCAGAATGCTGATCCGGCCAAAGCCGTTCGAATCCGTCAGCATCAGGTCAGCCAGTTCCAGCGCCGGTTCGCCGAACAACCCAGCCCCGCCTTCGTTCTCCATCACCAAAAGCCGCCGCTGGATCGCCCCCACCGACTCTTTGGCCACCAACCCATAGCGCCCGGAAATCTCTTCGGCATTCTCGGCGATATAGGTCAGCAGCGCCTGCAAGTCCTTCAGGTCAAGAAGCGGCAGCTCCTCGTCATCGGAAAGCCGGAAAGCCACGTTCAAAACACCCTCCTGCGGATCAGAAAGCTCCAGCAGGCGTGAAAGCAACAACGGACCCATCTCGGTCACCGTGGCCCGAACCGGATGGCCCTGCTGGCCGAACATGTCCCAGAAGATCACCGGAAAACCCCGATACTGCAGGTCAAGCCCGATGGTCGCCGCACGCTTGATGAAGGCGTCGTGCAGCTTGTGACTGGCCGACCCCGGTGCAGCGATCCCCGCAAGGTCGCCCTTCACATCCGCCATGAAGACCGGCACCCCAGCGGCCGAGAACCCTTCCGCCAGAATCTGCAGCGTCACTGTCTTGCCCGTGCCCGTGGCCCCAGCAATCAGCCCATGGCGGTTGCCATAACCCAGTAAAAGTGACTTAGGCACAGCATATTCTGCCCCGCCACCGCCAACAAATATCCGATCCGTCGCTGCCTCAACCACCTTGCACCTCACGCCATTTCAGGGCCACCGCCACCCCGGTCAACCGAACCGGACTGGACAAGGATACATTCTTAACCTCTTTGTGCCAGCCTGAACCTGCCGGTTCCTGACCATTTCCAGGTCTGGCTGTGGCTTCCTCCCTGTTGACTGGCCGCGCTCCTCAAAAAGGCGCGGTCTTCTTTTGGAACCCTTCGCAACCGGCCTCGAAATTCCCGTTGACGCCTTTGCGAATCCCTCTTAGCGTCCGTCTCCATAAAGTCGGCCAGTCCGACAGGGAGCAATAAATGCATTCGAACAGGGCCGGGTTCTCCGGCCCTTTTCTTTTGCCACTGCGGAAGACTGCCGAAGCGTTACTTTCCTGCCTGACAGTTGCCAGAGGCCGTGTTAATGACCCGGCGACAATACCATCCGTTCAAAGGAACCGTCCCTGATGGCCAAGATCAAGATCACCGCGCTTGCCCTGCTTTTCGCGCTTTCCTCGCCGCTTCTCGCGCAGGAAACCGATCCGCCTGCAGACGCAACAACTGCTGACGGCACGACCACCGACAGCGGTCTTTCCATGGGCGTTCCGGCAGATGGCGAAGGCATCGGCAAGCCCTATATCCTGGCCCAGTTCGAAGCCTTCGAGCAGCGCTGCATGCACACCGATCTTGGCGCTGATCCTTGCGAGCTTTACATGCTTCTCAAAGATGATCAGGGCGCTGCCGTTGCCGAATTCTCGATGTATGGCCTGCCGGGAGGCAGTGATGGCCCGGCTGTCGCGGGTGCAAGCTTCATGGCTCCGCTCGAATCCCTGCTTCCGGCTGGGATTTCGATGCAGATCGATGAGCAGGATCCGAAAGGCTATCCCTTCTCGGTTTGCTCGCAAGCTGGCTGCCTCGCTCGCATGGGCTTCACGGCTGAAGAGGTCGAGGCAATGAAAAACGGCGGAGAAGTGACCTTCATGCTGGTGCCATTTATCGCGCCGGACCAGAAAGTCGCTCTGAAAGTGTCGCTCAAGGGCTTCACTGCCGGGCTTGAAGCCGTCAATATCGCCAATGCAGCGGCCGATGCTGCAGCGACGGCGAGGGCTGCCGAAGGCGGCGCCACGACGACGACCACCACGCCCTGATCTTCTGTCAAGCAGCACTCTTCAAGGCCGGTCCTCAGGGGCCGGCTTTTTGAATCAGGCGTTGGCCAAAACCAACACTGCGTTCAGCCCACCAAAGGCGAAGGCGTTGCTCATCACTGCCCGCACCTGCGCTGGCCTCGCCGCCCCAAGCACCAAATCCAGCGCGCAATCGGGGTCAGCCGCATCAAACCCCAGGTTCGGCGGCAACAACCCTTTGGTCAGCGCCAGGACCGAGGAGATCGCCTCGAACGCGCCCGTCGCCCCGATGCCGTGCCCATGCGCCGCCTTGGTTGATGATACCGGTGGAGCATTGCCGCCAAAAACCATCCGAATCGCCGCCGCTTCACTGCGGTCATTCGACAGCGTCCCGGTGCCATGCGCGTTGATATAGCCGATATCTCCTGCCACCATCCCCGCATCCGCCAGCGCCGACCGCATCGCCGCCGCCGCGCCCACGGGGTCCGGGGCCACGATATCCCCCGCATCCGCCGACATCGCGAATCCCCCAACTTCGGCCAGGATCACCGCCCCCCGCGCGCGTGCATGATCTTCCGCCTCAAAGGCCAGCACCCCGGCCCCGTCGCCGATCACCATGCCCTTGCGCCCCAAGGAAAAAGGACGACACGCATCCGGTGCCAGAACGCGCAGACCCTCCCAGGCCTTGACCCCGCCAAAACACAGCATCGCCTCGGCCCCACCCGCCAGCATCACATCCGCCGCCCCGACCCGGATCTGTTGCAAAGCCAGCCCCATCGCATGGTTCGCACTGGCACAGGCGGATGATACCGAGAACACCGGCCCCGTAAGTCCCCACTCAATCGACAGATGTGATGCAGCGGCATTGTGCATCAACCGCGGCACCGTCAGCGGCGAAACCCGGTTCTTCCCTTGGGCAAAGACGGCGCGATAGCTGTCCTCCCAAGTGGAAATCCCGCCCGCCGCGGTGCCTAGGATCACCCCACCCCGAGACCCCAAACCCGCAGGCAACCCCGCCATCGCCATGGCCTCAGCCCCGGCCACCAGCGCATACTGCGTCACCCGGTCGTAAAGCGGCAGCTTCGACGCTGGCAGATGGACGACAGGATCCCAATCCCGCACTTCCGCCCCAATCCGGATCGACAGCCGGTCGGCATCGCGAAACCCCAAAGGCCCGATCCCCGACCGCCCCGCCACGAGTGCTGCAAAGGTTCCCGGCACGTCATGGGCCAGAGCGTTCACCGTGCCGATGCCGGTGATGACGACCCGTCTCATCCCTGCCCGGCCATCAGCCTGGCCACGCCCGCGACGATCTCGGGCACCGAGGCAAAGCCGAAATCATGCTGGTCGGGTTCATTGGCGTTGAAGGGGATCGAAATTCCAAACCGTTCTTCCAAAGCAAAGATCGCCTCGACCTTGCCAAGACTGTCCAGGCCCAAATCCTCGATCCCCGCATCCGGCGCAACCTCAGCAGGTGCCAGCAGCAACTGCTTCGCCAATATCGCGATCACCGCCTCTTCAATCTCGGCCCGGCTTGCCATGGCTCAACCCGCCTCGTCTTCGGCAGTCACGGCCCCGCCCCGAGCCTCCAGCGCCGCCACCCGCGCCGCCAACCGGGGCAACCGCCGCAGCGCTTTCTGGATCTCGACATGCGTTTCCATCTTCACCGCAGGCGAGCCAAGCAGCACCCGCCCGGCAGGCGCATTGGTGAAAATCTTGGTCGCGCCCCCGGCCACCACATCATTGCCAACGAAGATATTGTCGGAAACGCCGCATTGCCCGGCCATCACCACCCGGTCACCAAGCCGCGCCGAACCGGCGATTCCGACCTGCCCGCACAGCAGACAATCCCGCCCGATCTGCACGTTGTGGCCGATATGGACAAGATTATCCAGCTTGGTCCCGTCGCCAATGACCGTATCCCTGATCGTGCCCCGGTCAATGGAGCAGTTCCCACCAATCTCCACATCATTCCCAATGCTTACGGCCCCAAGAGAATGTATCCGCGTCCAGCTTTGCGCCTTGATCTCAGCCCGCGCGCCCAGCGTTTCGCGCACTTCCTCCACGCCCGACTTTTCCGGCGTGACAAATGAAAACCCATCCGCCCCAATCACCGCGCCCGGCTGGCAGATGAACCGGTCGCCAATCGTGACCCGCGCCCCGATCCGCGCTCCCTGCAGGATCAGTGCATCCGCCCCGATCCGCGCGCCCTCGGCAATCGACACATGCGAGGCGATCCGCGCATTCGGCCCGATCACAACATTCGCGCCGATGGTGACAAAGGGGCCAATCGCCGCCCCCGCACCAATCCGCGCACTCGCATGAATGACCGTCATCGGATGGATACCGGGCGCTAGATCCGGGCCGGGATCCATCAGCCGCGTCAGCCCTGACATCGCCAGCCGCCCGCGCGGGGCAAAGATCGCGGCCTTCAGCCCCATCCTGCGCCAATCCGCCCCCGGCCACAACATTGCCGCCTGCGCCTGCCCCTTGGCGATGCCATCGGCATAGCGCGGGTCCATCGCCAACGCCAAGGCATCCGGCCCCGCACTTTGCGGTTCCGAAGCCCGAACGACCTCAAGTGAAAGATCGCCCTCGGCCTCGGCGCCCAGAGCCATGGCTATATCGCGGATCGTGAAGGGCATGTCGGGCCTCGGGCAGCTTCCTATGCGAAAGACTTACCCCTGAAGCCCCGGCATGACCACCCCGGCCTCAACCAACGCCTCGTAAAGCTTGGCGTCGCGGCCATAGATGTCGCGGCGATAGGTGATCTTGCCCTTCGCATCGGGATAGGCAGTGAAATAGACCAAATGCACCGGCAGAGGCGTCTCCAGCGGCACGGTCGTTTCCTTGCCCGTGTCAATATAACCCTGGAACTCGCCCTCTGGGTCCACGCTTTGCCGACCAAGCAGGAAATAGGCCAGATCAAACGGCCGCGCGACCCGGATGCAGCCATGGCTAAAGGCCCGCACTTCCTTGTCGAACAAGGACTTCGACGGCGTGTCATGCAGATAGATGTTATAGGGGTTCGGGAACATGAACTTCACCTTGCCCAAGGCGTTCCCGTCCGAAGGCGGTTGCATCATGTCAAAGGGGAAGTTCGACGCATTATAGGCGGTGAAATCCACCGCCGCGCGATCCACGACCCGGCCACGGGAATCGATGATCCGCAGATGCCCGGCGGCATTGGGGTCTTGCTGCAACTGCGGCAGGTATTCCCCCACAATGATCGACCGCGGCACCCCCCAGGACGGGTTCACCACCATATGCTCCATCATGTCGGAAAACTCGGGGCTTTGCGTATCGCCACTGGCCTTGCCGATCACGACCCGCGTATCAAAGACCACCCGGCCCTTGTCCAGAATCTTGGCGTGGAAATCCGGCAGGTTCACCCAGACCATCTCGGCCGAGCGGTCAAAGTGCAACCACCGCTCCCGCTCCATCGCGACCAGTACCGATTTCAGCCGGTCTTCGGCCGGAACGTTCAGCTCTTGCTGCGTGGCTTCGGCAAAGATGCCATCCGCCGTCAGCCCATGGTCCGCCTGAAAGACCACAACTGCCGCCTCGATCGCCTTGTCATAGGTGGCGGTCGAGGTTGCGCCCAGATAGCCCATCCGAACCAGCCGGTCGCGCAGCGCCACAACCTCGGGTCCCGTGGCCCCCGGTTCCAGCCGACCAACCTCAACCGGCACACCCCAGCCTCCAGCCGCAATCCGCGCCTCAAGCCCGATCTTGGCCTTCATCAGGTTCAGATAGGCCTGGCTTTCTGGCAGCAGCCAATCCAGCACTGCCTCGGGGTTGCCCGCCGAAATCCGTTTGAGCAGCGTGCCCGGATCAATCACTGGAATGTCCCGCACGATCCCCTTGTCCACCGTCGACGGCGTCAGCACGCCCGAAGTCAGGTCATGCGCCCAGGCCAGATAGGCCCGCGTCATCATCAACTCGGCCCGCCCCCGGTCGCCCTCGGATTCAGCCGCAAGCAGGGCATCGGTCAGGGCTGTCGCATCATAGCGCGCTACCGGCAGGCCGTGGTCAGGGGCTGCCAGAATTGCCGTCAAGAACGCCGAGCGCCGGTCCGCATCATCAGCATCGGTCCACAACGGCTCATAGCCCGTCGTCCGGTACCATTCCGCAATCGCCGGATCATCCGCCGCTGCCGTCGCCAGCGATTGAACAAATGCATTCGAAGGGGCCTCGGCCAAAGCAGACCCCACCGGGATCAGCGCCAAAAGGGCTGCTGAAACGCACAATGACCCAAGAGATTTCCGCGAAAACACGCGCATTACATCCTCACCATAGCTCACGCACCCTAAATCAGGCGCTTTTTCTAAGTTTGGCCAAGAAATCCGGGCCTTGTCCATGAAGAAACCCAAGCAGCCACGCCATGGCCCCGAACTTCCGCCAAAGGTGTGACATTCCGGCACGAAACTGCGGCTTTGCGGCCACAACCGGCGGAATTCATGACCTTTCAGCAGAATCTTGCCGATTCAGCTTTGGCTTACCAATCGCGCTCAATCTTTGCTTGGGCTTCGAATCGGCCTGTGCAATAAAGCCCCTGCACTTGGGGAAGAAGTTGCAAAACTGCGGCAACGCAGGGAAGTATGGGGACAGTCAGAATGGCAGACCAAGCGACCTCACGGTTTACGCGGCGCGGACTACTGGGCGTCTTTGCCGCCACAGCGGTGGTTGCTGCCCCGACCTTCTCCAACGCGTTCGGGCTTCTGAAAGGTGCCGGCGACATTCGCCGGATCCGGATGTACTCGGGGCGCACGGGTGAGGCTGTCGATACGATCTACTGGATCGACGGCGAATACATCCCGGAAGTTGCCACCGAAATGAACAACTTCATGCGCGACTGGCGCACCGATGGCGTTGTCGAGATGGACCTTCGCAACCTTGACATTCTGTCCGCGGCTCATCGCCTGATGGATGTGTCGGAACCCTACATGCTGCTGTCGGGCTACCGCTCGCCCGAAACCAACGCGATGCTGCGCTCAAAGTCGAAGGGCGTTGCGCGGAACTCGTTGCACATGAAGGGCCAGGCCGCCGATGTGCGCCTGCAATCGCGTACCGTAAGCCAGATGGCCAAGGCCGCCCTTGCCTGCGAGGCGGGTGGCGTCGGCAAATATCCCCGGTCGAACTTCGTCCATATGGATTGCGGCACGGTCCGCACCTGGGGCGGCTGAAACGCTCTAACTGCTGAAAACGGGAGCCTTCGGGCGCCTTTTTCATTCAGATTGAGGTGACGCCAAGCCCGCCCCGCCCACGACCTCGCGACCGCGATAGCCCTGCGCCACGACGAATTTCTCGGAACTGTCGGCCCGGCTGGCCGGAGGCTTCACATTCGCCACCTTGCGGAAATTCTTCTTCAGCATGACCTGCATCTCGTTCTCGGCGCCCCCCGCCAGAACCTTGGTGACAAAGGTGCCGCCGTCCTCCAGCACATCGAAGGCAAAGGCCAGTGCAGCCTCGATCAAGGCGACGATCCGCAAGTGATCCGTCCCCTTGTGACCAGAGGCCGAGGCCGCCATATCCGACATCACCACATCGGCCCGCCCGCCCAGCCAACCCTTGACCTTTTCGTCCGCATCGTCCGCCAGAAAATCCAGCAAGTGGATCTCGGCACCCGAAATCGGCTCCACTTCCTGCAAATCAACCCCAAGCACGCGGCCAACCGGCTTTTTCGGCATCGAGCCCAAGGCATTGACCCGTACCACCGCCACTTGGCACCAGCCGCCCGGCGCACAACCCAGATCAACCACCCGCGCCCCCGGCTTCAGAAACCCATAGCGATCATCCAGTTCAAGGATCTTATAGGCGGCCCGCCCCCGATAACCCTCTTTTCGGGCCTGGATGACATAGGGGTCATTCAGCTGCCGCTCCAGCCACAGCGTCGAGGACAGCTTGCGGCCCTTCGCCGTCTTGACCCTGACCCGCAGCTCGCGCTGACCGCGCCCCGAGGTCGGCTTTCCCGAACTTGGTTTCTCCGTCATTTGTAAGGCCCATCCCCAAGCACGCCATCCGCACTCATCTGCGCGTAAAGAAGACCCTCCCTAAGGCCCCGGTCGGCCACCGACAAGCGGTCAGTCGGCCATATCCGCATCAAGGCTTGCAGGATCGAGGCCCCCGACATGATCAAGGACTGCCGGTCACGCCCGATCCTTGGGTCATTGCGCCGCCCTTCAGGCCCCAGCGACAGATACTCGCGGATCACCTCGTCGATCTGCGCGCTCGACATCTCCAGCCCGTCAACCTTGGTCCGGTCATAGCGCCGCAGCCCAAGGAAGCTGGCCGCCACCGTCGTCACCGTGCCGCTGGTCCCGATAATCTGGAACCCCTGCCGTGCCGTGACCGCGTTATAGGGGCTGAACTTCGCCAGATGTTCCTCAAAATACCAGCTCATCAGAGCGAACCGCGCCGCGTCGTCATCGACATCGATGAACTGATCCTTCAGGGTCGCCACCCCCAGCGGCACCGAGATCCAGTCGACCACCCGCGCCACCGCACCTTCACCTTGGGCATTGAACCCCATGTGCAGCCGCATGATCGCGCGCGGCCGATCAACCGGGGCCACGGCGGATAGGTCAATCCAGACCAGCTCGGTCGAGCCGCCGCCAATATCCACCACCAAAAGCTGCTCGGTCGACGGGCTGACCAGTGGCGCACAGGAAATGACCGCAAGCCGCGCTTCTTCTTCGGCGGCAATGATCTCGATCTTCAACCCGGTTTCGCGGCGCACCTGACGCAGAAAGTCATTCGAGTTGCGCGCCCGCCTGCAAGCCTCGGTCGCGACCAGCCGCATCCGGCCGACTTTGTGCGATTCAAGCTTCTTTTCGCAAATCCGGAGGGCCTGGATCGTGCGCCCCATCGAGGCCCGGCTCAACCGCCCGGTCGCCTCAAGCCCCGCGCCAAGCTGCACCGATTTCGAGAAACTGTCGATGATAAGAAACTGGCTGCCCTGCGGCTGGGCAATCAGCATGCGACATGAGTTCGTGCCAAGATCAAGCGCCGCATAAAGCGGTGCTGACTCCGGAACTGGCCCGGGGTCGGTAAGGGCAGACGGTTCATCCGCAGGGGAAACGCCTTTCGGCACCTCGACCTCTGCGTCTGTCGCGTCCGCCCTCAGGGGACGCTCGGGCGTCATAATCGCCCTCCAACTGTGGTTATCCACAAGGTAGTGGGCTTTGGTCAGACTGACAAGCATTAGCAAAGGCCAATTTCGGCAGAGCGATGGCCGCGCAACTGGCGTCAACAGTCAAGAACGCACGCATCGGGTAAGAAGCCCATGACTTTGACATTGCATATGACTGATATAAGCTTTCGCCATTCATCAAAGGAGAATCCCCATGGCATTTGCAGTCCCGTCGCGCTCAGCCCGCACCCTAGCCCTTGTCGCTGGCCTTCTCGCCACGCCCGCAATCGCCGGTGGCCCGGTTATCGTTCCAGTCGAACCCGTGCCCGCCGCGCCCATGATAGCCGAAGCCTATGACTGGACCGGGGTCTACGTCGGCCTCTTCGGCACGAGCGTGAGCGGCACCAACACCTGGGTAGACAACTCCCCGTCTACGGCAAATCCGGGCGACTGGTCCGGCACCCTTCCGGGCGTCGAGCTTGGCTATGACTGGCAGCGCGGTCATCTCGTCCTTGGCCTTGGCCTTGCGGTGACCAGCGGCAACTTTGACGCCACCGGCACCACCAACACCATCAACTGCGGTACCGGCTGCAATACCGACATTGACGGGCTCAAGACCCTATACGCCCGCGTTGGCCTGGCGATGAACAGAACCCTGATCTACGCGGTTGCCGGAGCCAGCAGTGCGGATGCGCATGGCACCTCCGACGGATTTGTGACCGACGTCTCCGACACCCTGAACGGCACGACCTTCGGCGTCGGGCTTGAACAAGCGATTGGCAAACGCATGTCGGTCTCGCTGGAGTACCTGCAGACCGACCTTGGCACCCTGGACTTCGGCGCTGCTTGCGGCTTCGAATGCCACACCGAAGTGAAGTTCGACCAGATCAAGCTTGGCCTGAACTTCCGCTGGTAAGCCAGCCATCAATCCCACAGGCCCGGCCATCGTAACTGGCCGGGTTTCCGCTGCAAGGTCCGCTGGCGGCTTGGTTGAAGGGGTCGTTGCAAGACCGGGGTCATTCGTGGTGAACGGGCAACAGACTTCGGTGTTCCCGCAGCTTTCGGAAATGTCGTGCTTGACGGGTGGTAAATTTTGAATGGAACCTTGGAATCGCCTCAAATAAGGAATGCTTTCACGATGCTTGCCCGCTCGCTTTTCGCACTGCTCGGTGGCGCCGTTCTTTCCATCACCAGCCTTACAGCCCCTGCCCTTGCCGGTGGGCCCGACTGTCGTCGTTGAAGAAACCCCGCTGACCGAGGCGATGGCTCCCGCAGTCACTGTTGCAGACTGGCAGGGACTGCATTTCGGCATAGCCGCCGGACGGCCCACCGGCGACAACTTCTGGGCCGCGCCCGGCGTTGGCGCCGAATCCACGCCCGGCGACTGGTCGGGTACGATGACCTCACTGTCTGCAGGCTATGACTGGCAGCGCGGCCGGCTGATCTACGGTCTGACGCTGGCCGTTTCCGGCAACGGAATCGACGCCTCGCCGACATACAGCGAAACCTTCCTCTGCGAAGGTTGCGAAACCACTGTCGACAAGCTTATCACGCTACGGGGCCGCATCGGACTGTCATCAGGCAAGACATTGTTCTTTGCCAGCGCCGGTGCTGCCCGCGCCGATGCCATCGGCACATTCAGCAACTTCACAGCAGGCAAAGACAGCCTTACCGGATGGACCGCCGGAATTGGTGTCGAGCGCTTTATCAGCCAGAAAACCACCCTATCGGCAGAGTATCTGCATACCGACCTTGGTCGGTTGGAGCTGCCTAACATTTGCAATTCCTATTGCTCCACCGATGTCAGCTTCGGCCTGGTGCAGTTTGGGGTAAACTACCACTGGTAAGACTACCCGGCTGAATATGCGACCCGGCCTCTGATGCAGAGGCCGG
Organism: Paracoccaceae bacterium; assembly: GCA_947504705.1. Classification (GTDB taxonomy): domain Bacteria; phylum Pseudomonadota; class Alphaproteobacteria; order Rhodobacterales; family Rhodobacteraceae; genus Tabrizicola. The sequence goes on along the minus strand of CANNIA010000008.1, from coordinate 3,102 downwards.
GTTTCCTTTTGCAAAAAAATCGCTTCATCACGCGCATGAAAATTGTTCCGCTTCCGCATGCTGGCCTGAACCTGCCCACCTGGCTAAGGTCTGGCCGCGCCCGATCTCTTGACCGAGGTCGTTTCCTTGCCTCCCCATGTCGAAATCCGACACCGCTTGTCGCTGGGCGACGTCTATTCAGGGGCACCACCAGCCCCGAAGGAATCACAAGATCATGGCCGAAGTTACCGTCGTCTACTGGCGCGACATCCCGGCCCAGGTCATCGTCGGCAAGGGTCGGCGCGGGTCCAAGGTCCAGCTGCCCGAGCGTTTCGAGCAAGCCATCGACCGCTGCGCCATGAAGATCGGCTCGCGCGACGCTGACAGCTACCTTGCCGAATGGCGCAAGGCTGTCGTGGCCGACCTCGAAGGCGAACCCGACACCATCGCTGCCGACTATGCCGCCAAGCTGGAAGCAGAATTCGACACCGCGCGGATCAAGCAGTTGATCGACGCAGACGGCTGGGCCAAGGCCTAACCGCTTAAAGATAGCAGGAGCATCCCATGGCGCTTTTCAACTTCGGCCGCAAGAAAGCCGCGCCCGAGCCGCACTCGCTCGAAGGCTTCCTTCAGGGCTATTCCATCGAGGTGATGCCCCGTACCGCCGAAAAGATCGAAAACTTCCGCGCGATCCTGCCCTTGGGCACCCGCGTCTATGTTGCCCATATCGAGGGCACGCCGATTGAAGACATGGTCGCCACCGCCAAGCGGATCGGCGACGAAGGTTACCCCGTCATGCCGCATTTCCCTGCGCGCATCATCAAGGACAAGGCCACGCTTGCCGACTGGGTCGCCCGGTACAAAGACGTCGGCGTCAATCAAGCACTCCTCCTCGCCGGTGGCGTCACCACCCCGCACGGCGATTTCCACTCCTCGATGCAGCTGCTGGAATCCGAGGCCTTCACCGGCTTTGACCGCCTCCACGTCGCGGGCCACCCCGAGGGCAACAAGGACATCGACCCCGATGGCTCCGACCGCGCCGTGATGGAAGCCGCCCGCTGGAAATCAGCCTTCACCGAACGCACCGACGCGCAGATGGCCATGGCCACCCAGTTCTGCTTTGAAGCGGGTCCCGTCATCGCCTGGGTCAATCGCCTCCAGGCCGAAGGCATCAAGCTTCCGGTCCATATCGGCATCGCGGGCCCGGCCAAGCTGCAAACCCTGATCAAATTCGCCATCGCTTGCGGCGTCGGCCCCTCCCTCCGCGTCTTGCAAAAGCGCGCGATGGATGTCACCAAGCTGCTCCTGCCCTACGAGCCGACCGAAGTCCTTGCAGGCCTTGCCGCCCACAAGGCCGCGAACCCCGGTTTCGGCATCGAGCAGGTCCATTTCTTCCCGCTGGGGGGCATCAAGACCAATGCCCAGTGGGTCACCGAACACGGCGGCGCCTCGGGCGTTCCGGCCACCGCAACCGCCTGAACAAAGGTTAGACATGACCCGTACTGTCGTTGAATCCAAAACGAAAACCGTCATCATCGGCTTTGATGAACCCTTTGCCGTCATCGGCGAACGCATCAACCCCACCGGCCGCAAAAAGCTTGCCGCCGAACTGGAACAGGGCAATTTCGAAACCGTCATCCGCGATGCGCTTGAACAGGTCGCCTGCGGGGCCACCATCCTTGACGTGAACTCCGGGGCCGTCTTCACCAACATGATGGCGCTGGACCCGCGCTACGCCGACAACAACTTCACCGAACCGCCGCTGATGAAGGCGCTGATCGAGATCATCCAGCAGACCGTCGACGTGCCTTTGTGCATCGACAGCTCGGTCCCCGGTGCGCTTGAATCCGGTCTGATGGCCTGCGAAGGCCGCCCGCTCCTGAACTCGGTCACCGGGGAAGAGCATCGCCTCGAACTCGTCCTGCCCTTGGTCAAGAAATACAACGTCCCGGTCGTGGCGATTTCGAACGACGACACCGGCATCTCTGAGGACCCCGATGTCCGCTTTGCCGTCGCCAAGAAAATTGTCGAACGCGCCGCCGATTTCGGCATCCCCGCGCATGACATCGTCGTCGACCCGCTGGTCATGCCGGTCGGCGCGATGGGCAGCGCCGGTCAGCAGGTCTTCACCCTCGTCCGCCGCCTGCGCGATGAGCTTGGGGTGAACACCACCTGCGGTGCCTCGAACATCAGCTTCGGCCTGCCGCATCGCCACGGCATCAACGCCGCCTTCCTGCCCATGGCCATTGGCGCGGGCATGACCTCGGCGATCATGAACCCGGTCCGCCTGCAGGAAATGGAAGCCATCCGCGCCGCCAACTTCCTGATGAACCACGACCCGAACGGCGGCGAATGGATCCGCTTCGCCAAGGTGCTGGAGGCCGTCGAAGCCGGAGCCACCTTCGCCGAAGCCTCCGCCGCCGCGAGCCAAGCCGCTGCTGGGCGTCGGGGTGGCCGGAAGGGCCGCGGCTGATCTGAGGCTGACGGATCGTGATCTTCGTAGGCCGGGGTTCACCCCGGCTTACTTGTTTTCGCCTTCAGATGTCGATTATCCTGCGCTACAATCGTTTGCAGCAAACTTACAATAGGTAGCTACTATCGTGAGCGACGCGGTTTCTTTTGGTCTCGCTGTCGAATTCTTGACGCTCGTGATTGCGGGTTCGATTGCGATCATACCTTCGCGCACGATCTTTTGGGCGCCATTTGCCCTATTGCACATCGCGACCCTTCTCTGCGGCATTGACTTTGTTGTCGACGAACCATCCTTCCAAATATCAGAAAAGTTGCTTCTCATTTGTGCGCTTCTCGCTTTCCAGGGAGTGTACGTTTGGCTTTGGTGGCGAGACGACAAGCGTCGTACAATAGCAATGCTTGACCATCACCAACGGGACTCAGAGTGGTGCAAGGAGCACAAAGAACTACTCGACCAACGATATTCTAGGCCACGAGCGAAGCGTTAGGAGACCAGCATAACGCGTAGCAACTGTCTTTCACGCTGGTCGTTTTGCATAATCTCGTCCGTCCCGGAGCATTGCATTGAGGATGGTGAGGAGCTTTCTTGCGCAGGCTGTTAGGACGAGCTTTAGGGGTTTTCCTGTGGCTTGCAGTCTGGCGCGGAAGGCT